>NZ_CP093443.1:2079833-2773111 GCF_026168515.1 Brevibacterium spongiae
CTCACGAACCCTTCGGACACCGTCCAACCACCCTGGTCATCCGACTCCGGCGCTACAAATGCGAACTCTGCTCACGTGTGTGGCGCCATGACACCGACCAAGCCGCCCCGGCCCGGGCGAAGATCTCCCGAACTTGTCTCGCCTGGGCGCTGAAAGCACTCGTTGTCGATCACGCCACTATCTCCGTCATCGCAGCCAAGCTCGCCGTATCTTGGCATACCGCTAACGACGCCATCCTTGCTGAAGGACAGCGGGTCCTCATCGACGATCCTTCCCGGTTCGACAACGTCGCCGTCATCGGTGTTGACGAGCATGTATGGCGGCACACCCGACGTAGCGACAAGTACGTGACCGTGATCATCGACCTCACCCCGATCCGCGATAAGACAGGCCCAGCCAGACTCTTGGACATGGTCGAGGGACGGTCGAAAGCGGTGTTCAAGTCGTGGCTGGCCGGACGGTCGAAGGAGTTCCGCGATGGTATCGAGGTCGTGGCGATGGATGGGTCCACCGGGTTCAAGACCGCGGCTGTCGAAGAGCTTCCGGCCGCGGTGGAAGTGATGGATCCGTTCCACGTCGTGGGTCTCGCCGGGGACAGTCTCGACGAGGTCCGCAGGCGTGTTCAGCAGGAAACGACCGGACACCGCGGCAAAAAGGGTGACCCGTTGTATCAGGCCCGGCGGACCCTGCACACCGGGTGTCAATTACTCACCGAGCGGCAGCAACAGCGAATCGTCGCGCTCTTCGCTGATGACAATCATGCTGATGTCGAAGTGACCTGGAGCGTGTTCCAGGACATCATCACCGCCTACCGCAACCCGGACCGAGCCGCGGGGAAGAAGTCGCTGCAGGCGATCATCGAGTCGATCTCGTCGGGGGTGCCTGCCGGTCTTGTTGAGTTGCGCCGGCTGGGTCGGACATTGAAGAAGCGCGTTGTCGATGTGTTGGCGTATTTCGATCGGCCGGGGACGTCGAATGGTCTGACCTGAGTTGCTTCACTTTAGTGTCCCGACCCGGGCCCGAAATTCTCGACATTTTCGATTAGCTTCGCGGCGGTTGGAGGGATGTCGGGTGGGAACACGAGCTCGTGCCCATCGATCTCGCCCACGAACTCACGCAAAGGCCGCAGTGTGGTCACGATCTTCTTCAAGGACAGCCCCGTCGCTTCCTGCATGAACCTCGATACAGCCAACGCCGTGAACACAACCGTCAGGTGCGCCTCGATCGCGTCACGAGTGCGATGGAAGATCGGACGGGCTCGAAGGTCAGTCTTCGACATCCGAAATGACTGCTCGACATGCCACAAGTCATGATAAGACCCGACGACATCGTTGGCCGACATCACGTTTGCTGCGATATTCGTGACGTAGCCCTTTCCAACCGGCCAACCCGACGGCCTTGTCATACCCAGATTCGTCGAAGACCTTCGTCGACCCCTTGGTTTTGACGAACCGTGCTGCTTTCGGTTTCGATTCCCCATCGATGATGCGTATGGCGCGGTTGCGTTGCAGATTCAGCGTCTCCCGGTCTCTCACGGCTCGTTTCCGCCGGTATTGCCACACTGCTCGCCAGGCGTGCGGATGGTCCGCAGGTGACCACACAGGTTCGGCACGAGTCAGAGTCCGGTTCTTATTCAACGCCACGGTGGCTCGTGGTGTCAGGGTATCGACGAGTTGCCCGTCTTCGGTGTTCGTGCCGTTCCAGGTGAAGTAGGTTGCCAGATCATTTGGTGCTTTCGTCTGTCGTGATCCCACGATGAACCTCAGCCCGGCGTCATCGATGGCCTTCAGGTTCGCGGCTGAGAGCATTCCAGCATCAGCGACGATGAGCCTGTTTGGTATCGGCACCGAGTTCGTCAAGGACTCTAATGCTGTCGGACTTCGAGGTGGGTTCGACGATGCGAGCGAGGACGATCTGGAAGAAGGCTTCGTCGTCGACGACGTGGAAGCCCAGCCTGTCATAAGCGGTGCGGACCGTATCGATAAGCACACGCGATGCCGATCCCTTCACCCGTCGACGTGAACCAGCAGAGACCTTGTTTCCGGTGTCGAGGTCCAAAGACAGCTGACCGGTGGACTCGTTGATCTTCTCGCGGCCGGCTTCTTCGAGTGCTGCCAACTGTGCCGGGGTGTGGGCGGAACCGAGGTGTTCGATAACGGTGAGTTTGCCGTGGCGTTTCGTCACGATTTGGACCGCGGTTGCCCCGGACGCGGTCGGGACTTTCCTCAGTCGCAGGCTCATACACTCATTCTACGGACCCGTTTAGTGTCCCAGTTCCGCGCATGACAGCACTCTCACCAGCACCGATGCCGAATCAAAACCCAAAATCAGCCTAAGTGAAGCAAGTCAGGTCCGACGGAGGCGTTGAACGGCAGGCTGGAACACCTGCGCGGGTCGCCGCTGGGGTTCCGCAACCTCACCCACTACATCGCCAGGAGCTTGCTCGAGACGGGAGGATTCAGGCCCCGATTACACTCCTAAATGTGAAGAGCCTGTAAACCGACTCTACGCCTGAGTTGTCCAAGAAGGTGAAATGAATGTTGAGGCGTCTGTCCGTTCTTGCCAACCGTGCAGTGATAGCAAGAATCGTCTTCTGTGGAGTGAATCGCCCCGGACCAGCCCCATACCCGGCGCCGGGGCAGGAGCCGAGGCAAAATTGAACGCATGTCGGCGATCGGCCTCGACTGGCGACAAGTGACTATCAGTGACGAATGGGTGATAACGCGCAATGGCGAACACTACCTCCTGCGCGTCGGGATGTCAACTTAGGCACTACTATATTCCCCCGTCAGAGGAACAACTCCCAGTCAGGCCACCGTCGTCGGACATCACGAGAACTGTGAATCAGGGCTTAGGTGCGCTGATCCGTGCCTATGAGACCGATGATGTGATGACGAGGAACCTGGATCGGTTGCTGCGAGCCGATCTTGTCGTCATCGATGGCTTCGGGGTGTTGCCGGTCAGCGAGGGTGCTGCCAAGGGGCTGTAGCAACTTGTCGATGTTGCTCACGAGATTCAGACGGGAACAGATTCAGTGCTGTTTATGCATTCTATCCTGGTCGCTAAGATCTAAAAGGTATTCATTGTAAGAATCCATTGCCGCGTCCTCACTCGACTGATTGATCTTGTGTGATTTCTGTTCCTGCGCAAACCAGCGAGCCAGACAGATGATAAGCACGAGGAACAACGGCATTTCGGCGTATGTCCATAGAAGTGCACCCGCAACCGCCTGGTCGTAGACAGGATCGATTCCGTTAGTCGCCATTGAATACTGTTCGAAAATAGGCCGACCCATTCGCAGAAAGGTTAGTCCGAGTATGGCGTGAATCTGCAGTTCAATGGCAATGTCTAAGAATCGGGAGGGAAAGGACTGCGCTCGAGGCAGTGGATCAACCGACCAGAGTGGAACAGCGGCAAGGATTCCACCGAGTAGAAACATCACCAGCAGGAACTCCATTCCGGCCCGAGTTGATACGAATATGCTGATTGCATCGCTCAGGTACAGGACGGGAAATGCCAGAAGAGCAAAAATAATTGGAACTGCGGGATGGAGCAACATGCCTGTCCACTTCGAGCGTAGCCCGCCGAGAGCCGCTCGGAGGATGGTTCCACCAAATCCGCCGTGTGGCATCGTTCGGAGCAAAAGCACACCGGGGGCACCAGTGAGTAGAAGCGGAGGGACCACGGTCAATAAAGTGATCTGTTGAAACATCAGCGCGGTCAGCGAATGCGGCGCGGCCGCGTTCACTCCCAAAGTCGTTACGAGGAATGCAATAACGCAACCCAAAACAAAGGAAAGCAACCGGGCCGGATTCCAAAATCGCCGTTGAGACCATAGCTTGAATGCTCCTGCCAGATAGAGCGAGCATAAAGTTAAGGAAATTACGGCGACGATCCATGACGCAGAAGTGAAGTCGAAACGGAGCCAGAGCGGTACCTGTTGCAACAAGTCAGCAGCGTCGTTCACTGTCCCTCGCCTCTCAATCGGCCCTGTTGTTAGCAGTATAGTCTCAAGCGGGTCGATCTCAGAAATCGAGTAGTGAACCATGATGGAGACAGTGAAGCCACGGAGAGAACTTCACTGTCATACCCCCAAAATGAGATACCCGCTCCGGACTTCCTGAATGAGCTGTCAACATGGTCCTCGACGCTCTCGAGGACGACCCGCGGTGCCCGCCGCGGCATCTTCCCACCGCACCGGTGATACGCTCGGCGCTTTCCCGGAAACGCTGCGGTCGTGAGTCAAGCGGGATCAGGCCGATGCCGGGGGTGCGCCTATGTTTTAGGTCAATGGGCAGGCACGAGTTTCCTCAAGAAGATCGGTAGGACCCGAAAGAACCGGGACGATCGGTCCGGGACCTTCTCCCAGACTGATCAGGCACTTCGAGTCAGGTCGGTTCAGGCAGTTGTCACCGATTCCGCACCACGCTTAAAATCGGGCTGGCCCGCACCAAGTAGGAACCAGTGTCGACGCGGCAGGCATATCTATGATGCACCCGACTGAGTTGTTCGGACCACAGGAGAAGGCAACACTGAAGGGACTTTGGAACTCCACGGCGAGCAGCGGCGCTGATTCGCTTAAAAGGCAACGACCCAGCAAGCAGCTCTGACACCATCAATACGGTCCCAGCAGTGCCGGATGGTGCGGGCTCGGATGACACGACAGAGAGGTGCACGTATAGGAACCAGTGTACCAACGCTGGTTAAGCGAACCTGTCGACCCAAAATCTGGTAGATCAGAACTTGTATGGCCAATCGGCTCGGGGAAGAGACGACGAAGATGAGTGCCATCTGGTGCATGAAGCCGTATTCCGCACGGTCCATTTAACGCATTCTCGAGGCACCGAACTACACAAACCAGGCCGCTTGACAAGAATTGAATAGTCCTGGCGGGTCCCCAGCAGCCCGGGTTGCTGGCGACCCGCCAGGTAGTACGTGGAGGGGAATCACGTGAGTGCGCTGGTGCGGGTCAGCAGTCGGCGCAGCTGTCTGCGGCGACGAGCCAATCCCCAGCCGGCGACCTTCGTGAAAGCTTCGGAGATGATCGATCCGCTCATCTTCGACTCGCCGAGCTCACGTTCGACGAAGACGATGGGAACCTCGGCGATGCGGAAGCCGGCTTCGACGGTGCGGTAGGTCATATCGATCTGGAAGCAGTACCCCTGCGACTGCACACCGGAGAGGTCGAGTTCTTCGAGCACCTCGCGGGTGTAGGCGCGGAAACCTGCGGTCGCGTCCTTGACTCCCAGACCCATCGCGGCATTGACGTAGACGTTGGCTCCCCGGGAGAGGAAGAACCGCGACTTCGGCCAGTCGACGATCGTGCCGCCCGGCACCCACCGTGATCCGATGACGAGGTCGGCCTCACCCGCCCGAGCCACGGACAGCAGCTGCTCGAGATCGAGCGGACGGTGCGATCCGTCGGCGTCGAATTCGCAGATGATCTCGTAGTCGCGTTCCAGAGCCCATTCGAATCCGGCGATATAGGCCATGCCCAGGCCCGATTTCTCGCTCCGGTGGAGGACGCTGATGCGGGGATCCGACTGCGCCTGTTCGTCTGCCCACTCCCCCGTGCCGTCGGGCGAGCCGTCATCGACGATGAGGACATCGATCTCCGGCTGCTGTTCGAAGAGCCCGGAGAGGGTGACGGGGAGGGCGAGTCGTTCGTTGTAGGTCGGAATGACGACGAGGATCTTGGAAAGCACGGACTCCACGATACGCGGTCGGTGCCTGTGATATTGAGTCGACACCCCCGCCTTCGGGCCACGCCGCGGACGCAGCGAGTTGTCTAATGACGGGAGTGTCGACTCCATCCCGCTTCTCGCAGAATGTTCTCCTCGAATCTAGATGCCGGGCACGACTTTGCAAAATCGCTGTGACCTGGGCTGATGAGTGAATCCCCAGGTCAGAGGCTCACAACTAGCCGAAGAAAGTTTCACTTCGCTGGCGTGTCGGCTGGACATCATGTCTCGGATATCGAGTCAGAGGGCGACTCGTGTGGGCAGCGACACGTCCGGTGCGAGCTCCGGCAGCCCGGGTGTTCCCGAACGCGGATCGGTGCTCCATGCCGCGACACGCGGATCGGCGACCTGAACGACGAGACGTTCGATCTGCCAGCGCACGATGTCTGCGTCGGCTCCCGGGGCCAGCACTCCGCCCTCGGGGTTGCCGGCGGCTCGATGGGCGAATCGAGTCGCTGCGTTGAAGGCGGCGCGGGCGCCGATGCCGTGATCGCCGACGACGGCGGCGCGCACTCCTGCCCAGGGAGAAGACTCCGAATGGCAGAACGAGACCTGCGCGCCGGCGGCCAACAGCTGCGCCAGAGGCTGAGGGCGCACCGGGTCGACGGTGATCGCGACCCCGCTGCGGCCCAGGGCTTCGACCAGCTCGTCGGCGATGGTGAAGTCGAGGCGCAGTCGGTATCCGCACCGCTGCGCTAACGCCGGGTCGGCACACAGTGCTTCGAGCACCTCGCCGAGGCGCTCATTCGAATCGATGAGGACGAAGAGGCTGAGCTCGGGCAGGGTCTGTTCGCTGAGCAGCCGTGCGGCATCGATCGAGGCCCGCCCGCCGACTGCACCGGCACCGGCAGCAGCGGGATCGGCACCCTCGTCGGTCAGGGTCGGATAGGCCACGACCGACAGGCCCTCCGGTGCTCCTGCGGTGAACCGGGCGGTTGCCTCGGCGCTGCCGAGGGCGTGGACATGGGTGAAGCCCGCGTCGTACAGCTCCTGCGCACTCAGGGCCGCCTCGTCCAGGACGAGCCCGGCGTGGACGAATCCGGGTGTGAGGAAGTCCTCCTCCAGGTCGATCGCATCGGGGTCCAGGGCCTTGGCCGCCTCATCGGAACCGATGAACGAGACCTTGCCGTCAGCACATCCCAGTGCCGTGGCAAACGGGTCGACACTGCTGTAAACATCTCCACCAAAGTACATAGTCACAGCCGACAGGCTACACCGTCCGCACACGCGGCTACACCTGTGTCAGGAGGGTCGGGTATCGTCACCTGATGTGAAGCCATTGGTTCTGCTCGATACGCCTGCACTGTACTACCGCGCCTTCTACTCGGTGCCGGATTCGATCGTCAACGATGACGGTCAGCCGGTCAATGCTGTTCGCGGGGTGCTCGACACCGTCGCCCAGATGATCCGCCGCTTCGATTCCGCCCGTGTGGTGGCGACGATGGACGCGGACTGGCGCCCGGCCTTCCGCACCGCGATCATGCCCGAATACAAGGCAGCCCGGGTCAAGGACGAGGACGCCGGCACGGAGATCCCGCCCGAATTGGCCGGGCAGCTGCCGATCTTGAACCGCGTGCTCGCTGCCGCGGGCATCCCCATCGCCGAGGTGGCCGGAACCGAGGCCGATGATGTCATCGCAACCATGGCGGCCGAGTCGACCACTCCAGTGATCATCGTCTCCCCCGACCGTGACCTGCTCGCGCTCATCGATGCGGACACCGACGTAAGCGTTCTGCGTCCTCGTAAGGGCGGGGAATGGGAGTCAGTGACTCAGGCCGATCTGCCGAGTGCCTACGGAGTGCCCGATGGGCCCCGCTATCGTGAGCTCGCGGCCCTGCGCGGCGACCCGTCGGATGGGTTGCCCGGGGCTCCGGGGATCGGGGAGAAGACCGCTGCCACGCTGCTGGCGAACTTCGGTTCGCTCGAGTCCATCATCAAGGCTGCGAAGGCCGGTGTGAAGACCGGCGGTCTGAGTCCGAAGCGGGCGGCGACCATCATCGACGTCGAAGACACCCTGTACAAGACGCTCGAAGTCATGCGCTGCCTCACCGATGTCGACCATCGCGTGGATCTCAGTGCCGTGCCGAACCGCTTCGACCGGGCCTCGGTCCTCGCAGCCGCAGAAGGACAGAACATCCGCCGTTCCGTCGACAATCTCATCGGTGCACTCGAATCTGCAGGCGGCGGTTCGGAGACCGCTGGTTCGAGCGCAGACAATTCGCACCCCGGTGAGTCGAGGGCCGACGGTCCGGGGATCAACGATGCGAGGGCCGAGCAGGACGGCACTCCCCCGCTCGCACAGTCCTCAACGGCACCGGGCTCGGCGCGTGGACCGTCTTCGGAGACCGGGCGGTCCGGCGGCGCGGCAGGCACGTGGGTGCAGTCCCGGCTCGTCGGCTTCGACCTCGAGACGACCGGAGTCGACCCGGCCACGGCCCGCATCGTCACCGCCGCCTTCGTCGACTCGGCGACGCAGACGCGGACCTGGCTGGCCGATCCCGGCATCGACATCCCCGAGTCGGCACGCGCCGTCCACGGCATCACCACCGAGTACGCTCAAGCCAACGGTGCGCCGGCGGCCGCAGTCGTCACCGAACTCTGCGATGAGTTCGCCGCGCTCAAGGACGAAGGTGCCGTCGTCGTCGGTCACAACGTCGTCTACGATCTGAGCGTGATGGCCGCCGAGGTGGCCCGCCATCGCCCGGACATCGACTTCGCATCGATCATCCCGACGATCGTCGACACCTTCGTCCTCGACAAGCACATCGATCCGTACCGCAGGGGAAAGCGCACACTCGTCGACACTGCGAAGACCTACCGAGTCGACCTCCTCGACGCCCACGATGCTGCCGCCGACGCGCTCGCGGCACTGGACATTTCCCGAGCGTTGGCCGAAAAGTCCACGGAAATCGCGGGTCTGAGCAATGGCGAGATCATGAGCGCCCAAGCCGAATGGAAACGCTCACAGGCCGCGGGACTCCAGGCCTGGCTGCGGAAGAAGGGCAACGCCGAAGCCGTCGTCGACGGTTCGTGGCCGATGCCCTGAACGTTAGACTCGACACCGACGCACTTACGACGAAGGACGACAATGGGATTCTTTTCACGCCTGCTCAACCGACCCGGCGCTCACGCGGAGAAGGCAACGGGTTGGTTCGAACGCGCGGCCGAGGACCTCGCCGCTGCCGGACGTGAATACTCCGAGCTCAGCGATGCCGAACTCACCGAGGCCGCCGGCGAGGTCTTCGCCTCGGGAAGCCAGCAGCAGATGCTCACCCGCTACTGCGCTCTCGCCCGCGAGGCCGGTTCGCGTGCCCTGGACGAAACCGCGTATGACACACAGCTGCGCGGACTCATCGGGCTCCTCCAAGGCAGCATCGTGCAGATGGCGACCGGTGAGGGCAAGACCCTCGTCGGAGCCTTGGCCGCAGCCGGATACGCCCTGCAGGGACGCCGCGTCCACGTCGTCAGCGTCAATGACTACCTGGCCGTGCGCGACCGGAAGTGGATGAAACCGCTCTTCGACCTCCTCGGTGTGCGGTCGGCGGCGATCTCGGGGGCGCAGGACGACGACGAACGACGTCAGGCGTATCAGGCCGAGGTCGTCTACGCCTCGGTGACCGAGGTCGGATTCGATGTCCTGCGGGACCGCTTCCTCACCGATGATGCGGACCTGCGTGTTCCCGACCGCGACGTCGTCATCGTCGACGAAGCCGATTCCGTGCTCATCGATGAGGCCCGTGTCCCCCTCGTCCTGGCCGGGTCGGCCAGCGTCGAAGACGCCGACGCCGCGATCGCAGCACTCGTGGCCGAACTCAGCCCCGATACCCACTTCGAGGTCAGCCCCGACCGGAACGCCGTGTCACTGACCGATGCCGGAGTCGACCGTGTCGAAGAGGAACTCGATGTCGAACTCTTCGGTGAGGACTCCGAGACGCTGGCCGCCGTCAACCTCGCACTCTACGCTCGAGCCCTGGTCAAACGCGATGTCGACTATCTCGTCGTCGATGGTCGGGTCAAACTCATCTCCTCGTCCCGCGGACGCGTCGCGGAGCTGCAGCGCTGGCCCGACGGACTCCAGGCCGCCGTCGAAGCCAAAGAGAACCTCGGCACCACCGACAGCGGTGAGATCCTCGACCAGATGACCGTCGAAGAACTCGTCCACGGCTATGAGACAGTGTGCGGAATGACGGGCACGGCTCTGGCCGTCGGCGACGATCTGCGCGAGTTCTACAATCTCGAGATCGTGCCCATCGACACCCACCTGCCGGTCGTCCGCATCGACGAACCCGACCGCCTCTTCACCTATCAGGAGTCGAAGGAGCGCGCGATCGTCGAGGAAGTCGCGGACAACCACGCCCGCCGTCGGCCGGTGCTCATCGGCACCTCGTCGGTGGCCGAAAGCGAATCACTCGCCCAGCGCCTGAGCGAACGCGGCATCGACGCCGCAGTCCTCAACGCGAAGGACGACACTCATGAGGCCGAGATCATCGCCGGAGCCGGTGCGCCGGGAGCCGTGACGGTGTCCACGCAGATGGCGGGGCGCGGCACCGATATCCGGCTCGCCGATGACGACGTCGCCGAGGCAGGCGGTCTGCTCGTCATCGGAGCCGGACGCTATCCGTCCTCCCGCCTCGATGATCAGCTGCGCGGTCGTGCCGGGCGACAGGGAGATCCGGGAACCTCAGTGTTCTTCACAAGTCTGGAAGATGAGCTGGTCACTCGCGTCCCGGAGATCCAACGGTTCGTCTCCGAAGGCGACGAGACCGGACTCATCGACTCCAAGCGCGCCCTCGGCCTCGTCGAACATGCTCAGCGCATCGCAGAGGGACAGAACACGGCACTGCACCGCGACACCTGGCGGTTCAACGAGCTCATGGCCAAGCAGCGAGAACTCGTCTTGGAACGTCGCACGGAGATCCGCAAGGACGACGGTCCTGTCGAACAGCTGCGCAGCGAACTCGGCGACAGAGCCGAGCAGATCGCGGCCGAACACTCCGAAGAGCTCCTCGACGAGGTGCTGCGGGAAGTCATGCTCTTCCACCTCGACTCCCGCTGGGTCGATCATCTGGCGTTCCTCAACGATCTGCGCGAAGGCATCCACCTGCGCACCTTCGCGCGGGAGAAGCCGCATGAGGCGTTCAACGCGGAATCCATCCGCGTCTTCTCCTCATTCTGGTCCGATGTCATCGAGGATTCGAAGACCACCATCGCGGAGGCCGAGATCACGGCCGAGGGAATCGATCTCGAGTCCCACGGCCTCAAGCGACCCTCGTCGACGTGGACCTACCTGACGACGGAGAACGCCTTCGGCTCGGACATCGAGAACATCGTCAAGAAGGTCCGCCGCTGAGCATGAAGCGTCACTGAGCGTTGGGGAATCGCCGAACGTTGATCCGCCGCTGAGCGGTCACGGTCAGGAGTCGGCGACGACTCCGCGACGGATGGCGTCGATCGTCCGTCGGATCCGCACTGCGGTGTCGTCGTCGATGACCTCGGCGACCTGACCGAGCAGATCGAGGCTCTGCTTCGCCCAGCGAACGAAGTCGCCTGCGGCGATGTCGCTGCCGCGCAGCGACTCGGAGAGGTTCTTGCCCTCCGTCCACCGGTACATCGGTCTGATGAGCCCGCGATCCGGTTCATCGGTGGTCTCCAACGCGTGCTGCTCTTCGAGGTGGAAGAGCCGACGCCAAATCGTCTCCGCCTCATCGCAGACGACCTTGAGATCGGCGCTCGGAGCCCGATGCGCATGCAAGGTGTCTCTGCGCGACTGGAACACGAAGATCGACGCGAACGCTGCGAGTTCGGGCTCATTGAGCTTCTCCCACAGCCCGGCGCGGATCGTCAGCGCCACCAGCAGATCCCGTTCGCCGTAGATGCGACGCAGCATCGTCGACTCGGCAGGTTCGAAGCCGAGGCCGCGCAGCACGTCCTGGACCCGTTCGAACACGAGGGCGATTGAGGTCGTGCGGCCCTCAATGCGGGCGATGAGGGAATCGTTCTCCCGAATGAGCTTGTCGGCGCGGTTGGCCCACCGGGCGTGCATCTCCCGATCCGGGCAGTCGTGGCACGGGTGCGCGCGCATCTGCGCCTGCAGTTCGGCCACGGTCGTGCTCTCACCGTGACGTTCCCGACTCGACTCCCAGTGCGCGTCGGGGTCGACTCGGCCGTCGGCGATCGCGGATTCGAGGATGGCCAGCAGCTGCCTGCGATCGCCGGCCTGCCGGTGGTTGAACTTCTTCGGCACCCGCACGCGGCCCTGTGAGGCGACCGGCTCGGTCACCTCATGCGGGCGCAGGTGCCAGACCTTGCCCTGTTCGGTGAGGACTGTGGGCAGTCGGGAGATTCCATCCCGGCTGCTCATCGGGGCGATGATCACGGCACGGCCGCCGACCCGTTTGGCCGGCATCGTCACCACATCACCGACCTTGAGCGCGGTGAGGGATTCGACGATATCGCGTTGCCGATTGCGCGACTTCGTCCGCGTCTCCTGCTTCTGCGTGTCCGAAATCGCCCGGCGCAGACGCGCATATTCGGCGAAGTCCCCGAGGTCGCAGTGCATCGACTTCTCATACGCGGCGATCGTGTCTTCGTTCTTGCGCACCTTCCGTGCCAGACCGACGACGGCCTTGTCGGCTTGGAACTGCGCGAACGAGGTCTCGAGGACCTTCGCCGCCTCCGCCGAACTCATCCGAGAAAGCAGGTTCGCAGTCATGTTGTAGGTCGGTCCGAACGCCGAGTTCAGGGCATACGACCGGTTCGACGCCAAGGCGGCGAGTTCGCTGACTTCGATGGTCGGATGCCACACGACGACCGAATGTCCGATCCGGTCGATGCCGCGGCGTCCGGCCCGTCCGGTCAGCTGCGTGTACTCCCCCGGAGTGATCATCGCATGGGCTTCGCCGTTGAACTTCACGAGCTTTTCGAGCACGACAGTGCGTGCAGGCATGTTGATGCCCAGAGCGAGGGTCTCCGTGGCGAAGACGACCTTGATGATGCCCTGCGAGAACAGCTCTTCGACGAGCTGTTTGAACTGGGGGATCATGCCCGCATGGTGTGCGGCCACACCGAGCAGCAGTCCCTCGCGGAACGTGTGGTAGCCGAGGATGCCCAGGTCTTCGTCGGCGATGTCATCCCGCAGCGCCTCGAGCGCAGCATTGACGATCGTCTTCTCCTCGCGCGAGTTCAGATCGACTCCGGTGCTCAGATACTGCTCGACGGCCTCATCGCAGCCGTTGCGGGAGAAAATGAACATGATCGCGGGCAGCATGGCCGCCTCGGCGAGGGAGGCGACGACCTGCGTGCGGCTGGGGCGCCGGAACCGGGCTCGGGTGGCACGGGCGCGTTTCGAACGCGGTCCCCCGTGGGTGCGGGTGGCGTGATTGAGCGCGGGGTCGATCCGGTCGGAATCGGCGTGGGTGAACAGGTCGAACATGCGATGGCCGACGAGGACATGGTTGACCAGCGGCACGGGGCGGTGACTGGTCGACACGATCGTCGTGGGGCCCCTGACCTCCCGCAGCCACGCACCGAACTCCTCGACATTCGACACCGTCGCCGACAGCGACACCATCTGCACCCGATCGGGCAGATGGATGATGACCTCTTCCCACACGGGTCCGCGGAACCTGTCGGCAAGGTAGTGGACTTCGTCGAGGACGACGAAGCCGAGGTCGGACAGGCCCCCGAGATCGTTGTAGAGCATATTGCGCAGCACCTCGGTGGTCATCACGATGATCGGCGCATCCCGCCGGATCGAGGTGTCACCGGTGAGCAGGCCGACGTTCTCGGCCCCGTGCACGGTGGCGAGGTCATTGAACTTCTGGTTGCTCAGCGCTTTGATCGGTGTGGTGTAGAAGACCCGTTTGCCTTCGTCGCGGGCGAGTTCGACCGCGAATTCGGCGATGAGCGTCTTCCCCGCTCCGGTGGGTGCTGTGACGAGGACGTCCTCACCTTCCTGCAGGTGGCTGCAGGCCTCGATCTGGAAGTCGTCGAGTTCGAAGTCGGTGCGCGCCATGAACCGCCCCAAGGGAGTGCGGGCGAAGTCCGCGCGCGCCCGGAAGTCGGCGTAGGCGGCGGAGGGACTCAGCGTCTCTTCCGCAGCGGTTGGATCTGAGGGGCGAGTGGAATCAGTCATTCTTCTCTTCGTCGGTGAATTCGTCCTCATCGACCCACAGGCCCTGAGCGATGAGGCGCTTCTTGCGTCGTCGGTCGTTGAACACACAGATCACCCATGCCAGGCAGAACAGCGTCATCATGGGGATGACGAGGAAGAACATGGACATCGCGTCGGGCGTCGGGGTGGCGATGGCGGCGAACAGGAACACGAGCATGACGATGATGCGCCATGACTTCTTGATCCGCTCTGCCGAGAGGATGCCCAGCATATTCAGTCCCACCATGAGCACGGGCAGGACGAACGCGAGACCGAAGACGACGATGATGACCATCACGAAGCTCAGATAGTCCTGAGCAGGGATGATGTTCGTTCCGCCTTCGGGCGTGAACGACGTCAGCGCCTTCACGGCATTGGGCAGGGCGAAGAACGCCATCGTCGACCCGGCGAGGAACAGCGGAATCGCAGCGCCGAGGAACCCCAGCGAGTACAGCTTCTCCTTGCTTTTGAGTCCTGGGACGATGAAGGCCCAGATCTCGTAGAGCCAGATGGGGCAGGAGAGGAAGAGCCCGATGAAGAACGAGAGTTTGATCTTCAGATCGAACGGAGAGGCGACTCCGGCGAAGTTGATCTCCGCCATTCGTCCCCCGTTGTCACGGATGGTCCGGATCGGCTCCTGCAGGATGTCGAGGACGGGATCGTAGAGGAACCAGCCGCCGACCGCACCGATTGCGATGGCGATGGCCGCGATGATGACGCGGTTGCGCAGCTCGACGAGGTGCCCGACGACGGGCATCTTCTTCTCAGGATTCTTCTTCCGTGAACGAGAGGCTCTCCGCTGACTGTTCTCTTTCACTTCTCGTGAGACTGCGGGTCCTGCTTCTCCCGACTCGGCGCATCCGCACCGGTGGTCCCACCGGTCGCCGTGGTCGAGTCGTTCGAGGAGTTCTGGTTGAGTGCTCCCGGTTCGGTGGATTTCGTCGTCGAGTCCTCATCGTCGTCGCGCAGGTCCTTGACCTCGGACTTGAAGATCTTCATCGACTGTCCCAGGCTCCGGGCCAGCTGCGGCAGTTTGGGCGCGCCGAAGATGATCACGATGATGAGGATCACGATCGCGATCTGCACGAAACTTGGTCTCATTGGGAGCTCCTTGGATTGTTGATGCTGTGGACGATTCTACGCTGTGCGGCTGAGCCTTTCATCCTCATCCGCAGGCGGTTCTCCGCTCAGCCGAGTCGTCGCAGGGCGGCCGACACCGCGTCGGTGTCATCGACCTCGGTGATGACATCGGCATGGCAGAGCAGAAACCGGCTCAGCCAGTCGACGGAATGCACCAGCAGACGCACCCGCACACTCGTCTCACCGTTGTCGAAGTATTCACGTTCCGTCACGTCGAGTTCATCGGCCAGCCAGGCTCCCCTGCCGTCGAATCCGAGTGTGACCTCATGGGATCGGGACGACGATTCGCTCACGGACAGCGGCGGATGATCCGCCGGTTCCCACGTTCTGATGCTGCCGAGGGCGAATCGGCGCGGAGCACCGGCCGAATAGCACCAGGCGTCGACATACCAGTCTGAACCGGGCACGAGGTTCGTCGGAGCGATGATCCGCGTGGTCAGCTCGTCACGGGAGGCCACATAGTACTCGATCTGCAGCGCCGACTCGTCGTCGACGGCCTGCCGCATCGCACTCAGCAGCTCTTCGTCGACGTCGATGGGGCTGACGTCGACGGCGGTGCGCAGGTTCTCCCCCGCCGCGAGGCGCAGCTTGCTCGCGGCGGTGGCCACAGCCTCCGAGTCGAGTCCCGGCAGTGAGGAGAGCAGTTCGAGTGCGAGGACGAGGACTCCGGCTTCCTCCGCGCTCAGCCGCACGGGCACGGAGACCTCTTCGGCGTTGGAGATGAAGATCTGCCCGCCTTCCCAGCTGGCGTCGATGAGGTCATCGGGCATGTGCCCCGGACGTCCGGTGACGAAGAGGAGCTGCAGATCGTCGATGAGGGTGTCGGAGTCGATGCCGAAGTAGGCGGCTGTGTCCTCGAGGTCGGCGCCCGGGTGGGCGTCGAGGTAGGGCACGAGGCTGAGCAGCCTCGTCAGTCGCTCACGCGCTGAGGACACTGGCACCTCCGAGTCGGTTGAGGGAATCGCGGATCGTCTCGCGGCGTCGGTCCACAGCTCGCACGAGTTCGGGCGGTTCCACGGCTGCGACGGCATCGCCGTAGCCGACGATCTCCGCCGCGAGTGTGTCGACGTCGGAGAATTCGATGATCACGTCAGCGCCGTCCTCGCGCACCTGGCGACGTCGCAGCGGGTCGGCCCGGTGGGCGCGGATGTTCAGCTTCGCCTCGGCGACCACCGCCATCTCCGAACTCGACTGCAGCGCCAGCTCGGGCGAGAAGTCCGCGGGGATCGTGTAGTCGCCGGGCTCGCGTCCGCCGAGCTTTGCGATGCCGCCTTCAACGCGGGAGAGGCGGAACGTCCGCCGTGCCTGCCGGTCGAGGTCGAAGCCGATGAGGTAGACGCGGTCGCCGCGGCTGAGCAGAGCGTAGGGTTCCAGCCGCACCTTCCGAGCACTCTGTCCCGGCTTGTGGTAGCGGAAGCCGATGGCCTCGCGGGCGTTGATGTGGTGGAGGGCATCGGCGAAGTTCGCGCTGGCGAGACGGCGGGCGGCGGAGCCGGGTTCGATCTGCGCCGGTCCGAGACCCTGCTGGTCGAGGTCGATGCCCAGCGCGCGCAGCTTCGTCAGTGCCTGGGCGCTGGATTCGCCGAGCTCGGTCTCCGACCAGAAGGAGGCGGCGACGGTGACGGCGGCGACCTCGGCCGGGGTGAGGTCGACTTCGTCCATCGCGTAGTCGGCAGTGGAGATCCGGTAGCCGGTCTCCCCCGCGTCTCCGTACGCGTCGTGTTCGGCGCGGGTGGCGATCGTGATGCCCATATGGCGCAGCAGCTCTTTGTCGCGGGAGAATTTGCGGTCGAAGGCGACTTCGTCGAGTCCGGAATAGCCGTCGATGACGCTCATCAGCGTTTTGCGGGAGACCCAACCGCGCGAGGCGCGCAGTGCGATGAGCAGGTTCATCAGACGCTCCGTCTGCTGTCTCTGTCTGCTGCTGCGGGGTGTTGTCACAATTCCACCGTAACCTAGGCCGGGCGATAGTCTGGGGACCATGATTCATTGGCGCAAAGGAATCGTCACAGCGATTCGCTCCACCCGGCCAGGATACACAGATGTCGACGTGGAACTGGACCAGGCGCTGCCCGACACAGATGTGACGTCCATCCGCGCGGTCGCCTACACCGATGCCGTCGGGCAGCCAAGCCTCGGAGACACCGTGCTCGTGAATGTCTCTGCCCTGGCCAAGCGCCTGGGCACCGGCGGTTTCGGGCTCATCGTGGCGCTGCCCGACGCGCTGCCCGAGGATCCGCCGGAGGGACCCGGGCATCTGGTCAAGGACCGCTATTCGCCTCTGCAGACGATGGTGCTCGGCGTCGACGATCAGGAATCCGAACACCATGCTGTCCTCGCCGAGGCGGAGCACCTCGACGGCATGCCAGTGGTCGTGGCCGATCTGCATTCGGCCCTGCCGGCGATCATCGCCGGCATCCGTGCCGTCGATCCCGGCCTGCGTGTGGCGTATGTGCTCAGCGACGGCGCGGCACTGCCCGCCCCGTTCTCACAGGCGGCAGCCGGTCTCAAGGAAGCCGGATGGCTGACCGGGACGATCAGCACCGGGCAGTCCTGGGGCGGTGACCTCGAAGCGGTGACCATCCATTCCGGTCTCCTCGCCGCCAAACACGTCATGGGTGCCGATATCACCATCGTCGCGCAGGGGCCGGGGAACCTCGGCACCGGCACGAAGTACGGGTATTCGGGTCTCGTCACCGGCGACCATCTCAATGCCGCGGCTCTGCTCGCCGGACGTCCCGTGGGGCTGCTGCGGATGTCGAACGCCGATGCCCGCGGTCGTCACTTCGGCATCTCCCACCATTCTCTGACGCCGCTGAGAGAGATCGCGCGGCCGGGAATGATCGTTCCGGTGCCCGACTTCTCCACCCTCACCGAGGCGGAGCGGGCCGAGATGGATCCGGATCCTGCCGTCGTGGCAGACGTCGTCGGGGCACAGCTGGGTGGCCTGGCCATGCATGATCTCGTCGACGTCGACCTGGGCGGTCTGTGGGCGGCGCTCCGCTCCTCCCCCGTCGGCCTGTCCACGATGGGACGGAAGCTGCCGGCCGATGCAGCGTCGTTCCTGGCCGCAGCCGCCGCCGGACGCTGCGCCGCCGAACTGTGATCCCTGCACCGCGAAGCTGCGATCCCTGCGCGCACGAGCATACGAATACTCTGAGCACTGCGCACTGCTGACTTCCGCACAGCACTGACACGAATGGCCGGGTCCCACAGGGCCCGGCCACTTCGGTGTCGCGCTGGGTCAGCGCACGTTCTCGAGATCGCAGACGAAGATGAGTGACTCGCCGGGGCGGATGACTCCGCCGGCTCCCTGGTCTCCGTAGGCGAGGTGGGGAGGGATCTGCAGGGTGCGGCGGCCGCCGACCTTCATCCCCTGGATGCCCTGGTCCCAACCGGAGATGACCATCCCGGAACCGAGACGGAACTCCAGCGGGGTGCCGCGGTTGTAGGATGCGTCGAACTCCTCACCGGTGGAATGGGCGACTCCCACGTAGTGCACGCTCACGGTGTCGCCGGGTCCCGCCTCGGCGCCGGTGCCGACGATGTCATCGGTGATGATGAGTTCGGTGGGGGCGTCGCCGCCGGGGAAATCGACTTCTGGCTTCTGCTTGCTCATGCTCTTCCTCCTTGTTCGGATGGGTGTGTTTCAGTCTCGTGTGCGGTGCGGACTCGGTTCGTCTCAGCCCTGGAAGCGGTTTGCCTCAGCCTTGGGCGGAGAGGATGTCGACGACGAAGATGAGGGTCGCATCACCCGGGATCGAGGGTTCGCTGCCCTGTTTGCCGTAGCCCTTGTCCGGCGGGATGACGAGGACGACCTGGCTGCCGACCTTCTGTCCGACGAGGCCTTCGTTCCAGCCGTCGATGACCGGTGCCTCTCCGACGGGTTCGACGGCGAACGGCTGCCCGCCCCTCTTCCAGTTCGAGTCGAAGGTCTTCGAGGTGTCGTCCCAGAGCCAGCCGGAGTACTTCACGGCCACGCTCTGGCCCTTCTTGACCTCGGGCCCCTTGCCTTCGATCGTCGTGTACGTCTCGAGGTCCTTCGGCTTCTCACCCTTGGGCTTCGAGATCGATGGGGCCCCGTCATCGCCCCACTTCACCGTCACCGGGTTGTCCGACTGGTCGGCCTTCTCACCCTCGGCGCGGGTGAGCGGGCGAGAGGTCTTCTCCACATCGATGATGTAGACGAGCGTCTGCGCGGCCTCCCCCTGCTGGGCGCTGCCGTTGAGCGACAGCATGACCCGGGAGCCGACCTTGACGTCGAGGAGCGCGTTGTACAGGTCCTCTGAGATCTGGGACTTGTCCATGGGGAATCCGGCGGGAGACTTCGAATCGTAACTGGATTCGACGACCTTCCCGCTCGTGCCCGACACCAGAGTCATCTGGGCGGTGACCTGTTCGCCGTCGGCGATCTTGTCTCCCGTGCCCTTCTCCAGCACCTTCTTCTCGGCCTTCTCGATCACCAGCGGGGACTCGAAGCTGACCTTCGGCTTCTCGCCCTTCTTGCCTTCGACCGTGATGTCGTCGAGGCTTGTCGACTTCGCGTCCTGGGCAGCCACTGAGGGCGGAGGTGTGGTCGAATCATCTGACTCGTCGCCCTGCCCGCAGGCCGAGAGCAGCAGCAGGCCGGCCGCAATGGCGCTGAGCACTTTGGTGCGCACTGGTTTCCTTTCGTCACGCGTGGCCGTGCCCGCACCGAATGGCGGGTGCGACCGGATCACAGGGCGATCTTACAGGCCGGCGATGAGTGTTTCCGCCTGCGGGTGAGTCGTGGCGAATGGGTCCTTGAGTGCGACGGCGCGACCGGATTCGTCATTGAGGCGCAGGTGCACCCAGTCGACTGTGTAGTCGCGGCGGGCGTCGTGGGCGGCGCGGATGAATTCTCCGCGGACGGCGGCGCGGGTCGTTGCCGGGGGCACGTCTTTGGCGCGGGTGGCCGCTTCGGCGGGGACGAGGTTCTTCGCCATTCCCGCCGCCTCCAGTTTGGGGAACAGGCCGGTCGCCGGGGTGATGTCGTGGTAGGCGATGTCGAGTCGGTGGATGCGCGCATCCGTGATGTCGCTGATCCCGCGCTGCATGGACCGTTCTATGAGTGCGCGTTTCATCACCCAGTCGATCTCCGTGTCCACGGTCGAGAAGTCCTGTGACTCGACCGCGGTGAGCATCCGCGTCCACAGGTCGATGACATAGCCTGCGAGCTTCTCATCGCCGAGGCTGTGATCGCCGTTGTCGACGATCCGCTGCGCCCGATCCCGGTAATCGGCGAGCAGACCCAAGGGAGTCGTCGTGGTCCCGTCGGTGCGCTCGAGGACGACGGTGCCTGTGAGGTCGCGGGCGACGAGCCGGATATCGCGCACGGGGTGGCGCAGACCGTTCTCCGGGATCCGCGCGCCCTGTTCGATGAGGTCGAGCATGAGGATCGCCGATCCGAGCTTGAGCGCCGAGGTGGCCGTCGACATCGAGGAATCACCGACGATGACGTGCAGCCGACGGTACTTCTCCGCATCCGCGTGCGGTTCGTCGCGGGCGTTGATGATCGGCCGCGAACGTGTCGTCGCCGAGGACAGCCCCTCCCACATCACATCGGAGCGAGCGGAGAGTCCGAACATCATCTCCGAGCGATCGGACTCCTCATCGGGAGAGAACGATGAACGGCTGGGAATGATGGCGCCGGCACCGACGAGCAGCTGCCGGGACACGAGGAACGGCAGCAGCACAGTGGTCAGCCGGTTGAAGTCCAGGGTGCGGCGGATGAGGAAGTTCTCGTGGGACCCATAGGAGTTGCCTGCCGCGTCCGTGTTGTTCTTGACCATGTGGACGCGCCCGCCGATGCCTTCGTCCTCGAGAGCGGTCTGCGCCTGACCCAGCAGGTCGACCATGAGGGCCTCGCCGGCCCGGTCCTGAGCGAGCAGATCGGAGAGGTCGTCGCATTCTGCGGTCGCATACTCGGGGTGGGAGCCGACGTCGAGGTAGAGGCGTGAGCCGTTGGGCAGGAACACGTTCGAGGACCGTCCCCATTCGACGATGGGGCGGAAGAGATGCCGGGCGATCTCCTCCGGCCCGATCCGACGCCCGTCGGGATCAGCGGTGTGGGCGAGCCCGTATTCGGTCTCGATTCCGTAGATGCGTGCCATTCAGGCCTCCCGCAGCCGGCTCATTGCGGCATCATCGAGGCGCCGGAACGTCCTCTGCTTGGTCGTCGTCCGGTCGAGGATCGCCGCCTCCAGCGCCTCTGTGGCCAGAGTCGCTTGGGTGGCGGCGCCCAGGGCCTGCACGCCGTGGGCGAAGACCTCGCGAAGCGTCATCTGCGAAGTCGCCACTCCGGCCAGGGCAGCGGTGATCGCATCGGCTTGACCGCCGATGGCCACATGCTCGGACTCATCGATGACCGAACCATCGTAGCTGAGTCGATAGAGCTGGTCGCCGGCAGCGGTGAGACCGAGTTCGGCGACGACGAGTTCGACTTCGAACGGCTTCGATTCGGTGGTGAAGACACCGGCGAGGGTCTGCGCATAGGCGTTCGTCAGACCGCGCGCCGTGACATCGGTGCGGTCGTAGGAGTAGCCGCGCAGATCCGCATAGCGGACCCCGGCCTGGCGCAGAGTCTCGAATTCGTTGTATTTGCCGACGGCGGCGAAGCCGATCCGATCGTAGATCTCGGCGATCTTGTGCAGAGTCGGCGACGGGTTCTCCGCGAGCAGCAGAATTCCCTCGTCGAAGCGCATGACGACGACCGACCGACCCCGGGCGATGCCCTTGCGGGCGAAGTCCGCCCGGTCCTTCATCAGCTGTTCCGGTGAGACGTAGAACGGTGCCTGGCTCATGTCCGATCCTTTCGCGGTGACGATTCGACGCGTGGCGCTTGGTCAGGCCGCGTGTGTGCCCGTTCGAGGCTCATGACCGCGCGCTGTGGGTGCGGCGAGCGACCACCTCTGTGGCGGTCTCGAGCACCGTGGCCGAGTCGACTTCGGTGACGCCGGCCTCGAGGTCGACGGTGAAGATCGTCGGTGCGATCTGGCGCACGAAGTCCGGTCCCCCGGTCGCCGAATCGTCGTCGGAGGCGTCGAAGAGCGCTTCGACGGCCACGCCGATCGCCTGCTCGTGGTCGAGGTCCGGCTGCCACAGCTTCTTCAGCGCCCCGCGGGCAAAGCCCGAACCGGAGCCGATCGAGTGGAAACGGTGCTCTTCGTATTTGCCGCCGGTGACGTCGAAGCTGAAGATCTGCCCGTGCGGGGTCGACTCGTCGACTCCGGCGAACAGCGGGACGACGGCCAGCCCCTGCATGGCCAGTCCGAGGTTTCCGCGCAGCATCGCGGCCAGTCGATTGGCCTTGCCGTGCAGAGAGAGCCTGGCCCCTTCGATCTTCTCGTAGTGTTCGAGTTCGAGCTGGAAGAGCCGGATGAGATCGAGCGCGACCCCGGCCGTGCCGGCGATGCCGATGACGGAGTAGTCGTCGGCGGCCTTGACCTTCTCCATCGAGTGGGAGGCGATGAGGTTGCCGATCGTGGCTCTGCGGTCCCCGGCCATGAGGATGCCCGCGGCGGTGCGGAAGCAGATGATCGTCGTGCCTTCCGGCGTCTGCTCGGCCAGATCACGTCCGCTGGTCTGCGGCAGCGACTCGGGGGCCAGGGAGCGGGCGAGGTCGACGAACGAATTGCTCGTCGAGCTCAGAAATGCAGGAGGGAATCCTGACATCTCATTGGCCGCCCTTCTGCACGAAGTTCTTGACGAATTCCTCCGCGTTCGATTCCAGCACGCCGTCGATCTCGTCGAGGATGGAGTCGACGTTCTGCGTATTGATCTGACCCTGCACGGCCTCCGGCGGGTCGACGGGCGCATCCGATCCGCCGTTCGATTTGTCCCTCTGGACCTGTTCCTGCGAGCTCATCTCACACCTCTTCAGTCGTTCTTCGTCTTCAGTCTATCCACTCCGAGAGCCTCGAGCAGGCCCTCGGCAGTCTCGATTCCCGCGACCCGCTCTGCCAACAGCTCACGCGTGCCCTTGAGGGGTTCGTGCATGGGCAGACGCACGATGCCCAGTTCGCCCGCGTTGAGGACGAGGGAGTCCCAGCTCGCGGCCACGAGGTCATCGCCGAGGCGGCTGACCGCCACCGAGCGGAGGAAGGCGCGGGTGCCGTCGGGGGCGTTCGTCACTGCGGCCTCCACCTCGGCGTCGGTGGTCATCCGGCGGATCCGTCCGGCCCGCTCGAGTTTGTGGAAGAGTCCTTTCTCAGGACGCACATCGTGGTACTGGACATCGATGAGAGCCAGCTTCGGGTGGTCCCAGTCGATGTCTTCCCGGCTCCGGTAGCTCTCGAGCAGCACCCATTTCGCGATCCAGTCGATGGAATCGGCGAGGCTGCGCGGGTCGGCGGCCAGTCCGTCGAGGAAACGACGCCATTCGGCGAGCACTGCAGCGGTGTCGGCATCCTCGGGGTCGGCGTGCTGCGCGCAGGCGGCGTAGAAGGTCTCCTGGATCTCCAGGGCAGTCATCGTGGTGCCGTCGGCCAGGCGCAGAGGGGCGCTGAGGCTGAGGTCGTGGCTGACGTCCCACAGCGACTGCAGGGCATCGTCGAGTTCGATCCTCGGTGCCAGCCCCGCCTCGATGAGGCCGAGGACCAGCGAGGTCGCACCGAAGCGCACATAGGTGGCCGGTTCGGCCATGGTGGCATCGCCGATGATCACGTGCAGTCGTCGGTACTTCGCCGGGTCGGCATGCGGTTCGTCGCGGGTGTTGACGATGGGCCGCCGCAGAGTCGTCTCCAGGCCGACCTCGGCTTCGAAGAAGTCGGCACGAGACGAGATCTGGAAGCCCTTGCCCTCGCCTTCGCGGCCGATGCCGACCCGCCCGGAACCGCACAGGATCTGGCGGGTCACGAAGAACGGGACGAGGCCTGCGACGATGTCGTCGAAGTCGGTGCTGCGGTCGACGAGGTAGTTCTCGTGGGTGCCGTACGACGAACCTTTCGAATCCGTGTTGTTCTTGTATAGGTTGACCGGTTCGTCGGTCGTCTCCAGTGCCCTCACCGAGGCCAGCCCCACGAGGTCGCCGGCCCGGTCGAAGGTGACGATATCGCGTGGGGTGAGCACCTCCGGGGAGGAGTACTCGGGGTGAGCATGGTCGACGTAGTAGCGGGCACCGTTCTCTGTGACCACATTCGCCAGGTACTGGGCTTCGACATCCTCGGACGGGATGTGCGTCAGCTGCGAGGAGTCGGCGTCGGCGACATTCATGAAGAAGCCGCGGGCATCGGCGAGCGGGGATTCGGTGGCGAAGTCCCAGAAGCTCTGGGACGATTTCAGCCCGCGCGGTCCCGCATAGGCGTCGATGACGCGCGCTGAATCCCGCATCGGGTTCGCCCGCGGATTATTGGGCTGGCTGAGGCCGAACTCGGTCTCGGAACCCATGACGCGTCTGACTCTGAGCATCTGCATCTCCTCCAAGGATTAGACTCGGGGACGTGGCAACGAAGAAATCTCATCTCCCGATCGCACTGATCGTCGACCTCATCCTCGTGATTCTGTTCACGATCGTCGGTCACTACACACATTCTCATAATTTCGACCCGCAGGGGCTGATGACCACAGCGTGGCCGTTCGTCGCAGCCCTCGTCCTCGCCTGGTTGCTGAGCGCGGTCTGGGACCGACCGATCTCGCCCCTGGCCACCGGCACCGGAGTGTGGGCGGTGACCGTGCTGGTGGGTCTCGTGCTGCGCGGCGTCACCGGCGCCGGCGGCGATCCCGGCACGGTTCCGGTGAGCTTCATGATCGTGGCGACCTCGCTCAACCTCATCACCTTGGTCGGTTGGCGCATCATCGCCACCGCCGTCTCAGGCGGATCCGGCCGCCGCAAGCGCAGCCGCTGACGAATGAACGGACGGGCCCGCCTGCTGAGTGCAGGTGGGCCCGTTCGGCGTCTCAGACGAGGTCCGAGTTCGGCCGCACCTCGGCGATCTCGGTCTCGTACGGCACGGTCGGGGCTCCCCTGGTCGTGTCGAGGTGCATCATCCGCAGATGTGTCACCCGCTCGCCCTTGCGACCGGAGATCCGTGCCCATTCGTCGGGGTTGGTCGTGTTCGGCAGGTCCTCGTGCTCGCTGAACTCTTCGGCGATGGCGGCTTCGAAGTGTGCCCGCTGAAGGCCCCGCTCACCCGTTTCGAGCAGTGACTTGATCGCGGACTTCTTCGCCCGGTCGACGATGTTGTGGATCATCGCTCCCGAAGCGAAGGCCGAGAAGTGGAGGACCTCCTTCGAACCGTCGGCGTAGCTGACCTCGACGAATTCGTTCTCCGGGGTCTCGGCGAACATCCGCTCGACACAGTCGTCGATGAGGGCGGCGACCGCCTCGGCGGGGGTTGTGTGACCGGCGAGAACGGACGAATGCAGCGGCAGTTCGGCAGTGAGGTACTTCTCGAAGATGTCGCGTGCGGCCTGGGCATCGGGCCGTTCGATGCGGATCTTCACATCGAGGCGGCCCGGGCGCAGGATCGCCGGGTCGATGAGGTCCTCACGGTTGGAGGCGCCGATGACGATGACGTTGTCGAGCTGTTCGACTCCGTCGATCTCGGTCAGCAGCTGCGGCACGATCGTCGTCTCCACGTCCGAGGACTTGCCGGTGCCGCGGGTGCGGAACAGCGATTCCATCTCGTCGAAGAACACGACCACGGGGAAGCCGGCCGATGCCTTCTCCCGAGCGCGGGCGAAGATCAGGCGCAGCTGACGTTCGGTCTCGCCGACGTACTTGTCCAGCAGCTCCGGTCCCTTGATGTTGAGGAAGTAGGTCTTGCTCGTCCTCTCCTCACCGGTGCGATCGGCCAGCGAGTTCGCCACGGCCTTCGCGATGAGCGTCTTGCCGCAGCCGGGAGGGCCGTAGAGCAGAATGCCCTTCGGCGGCTTGAGGCCGTGTTCGGTGTAGAGCTCGGGGTGTTCGAAGGGCAGCTCCACGGCGTCCTTGATGAGGCCGATCTGGTCGGACAGTCCCCCGATGTCCGAATACGTGATGTCGGGGACCTCTTCGAGCAGAAGCGAGGACACTTCGGGCTTCTCGACGACCTGCAGCGCGTAATGGGTGCGGGTGTCGACGACGACGGCATCGCCGACGCGCAGGCCGGAGTCGACGAGGCCCGCGGCGAGGGTGAATACCTGTTCGTCATCACCAGGGGCGCCGACGAGGATGCGCGTCGCATCGACGAATTCGCGGACGTTGACGACGGATCCCACGGGTGGGAAGTCTCCGGTGCCGATGACGACGAGGCCTTCGGACAGGAGGACGTCGGCTCCGGCGCGCAGACCGGCCGGTTCGACCTCCGGGGCCACGGCCACGCGCATGCGGCGGCCGCCGACGATGACGTCCGCGGTCACCCCCTTGTCGTCGAGGGCGACGAGAGTGCCCCAGTTGTTCGGCGGCTCGGTGAGCCGCCGGGCCTCTTCCTTGATCCGGTCCAGTTCGTCCCGGGCGGTGCGCAGGGTCTTCGACAAGGCCTCATTGCGTTTGCCCGCGGAGTAGAGCTGCTGGCGCAGGGACGCGGTGTCCTCGCGCAGCTTCTTCACCTCGGTCGTGGTCTCAGTCATCGATCCTCCTTCGGCCCAGTGGTCTCAGTGGTGGTGTGTCCTGTCGAGTCTGCGGCGGCTGGGCCGTCGCTCTCGGTCGCGCCTGCGGCAGCGTCTGTCGCGCTCGCGCCGGCGGCAGACGTTGCGGCGTCATCGGTGCGCAGGCGCTTCCCGGCTTCGCGGACGACTCGGCGCAGCTTCTTTCCGTGTGCGGTGCGTGTGCCGATGGCCGCCTCGGTGACTTCGGGCTCCGTCCACGCGGCGACGTCCTCGGCAGCCGCGGTAGCCCCCTGCGGGCGCCTCTTCTTCTCCAGCGGAGCCACCCCTGCGGCCATCCTGCGGGCCATGATGAGGAAGCCCGTGTGGGCGATCATGCGATGGTCGGGGCGGACGGCGAGTCCGTCGGCGTGCCAGCCGCGGACCATGGCCTCCATGGATTCCGGTTCGGCGAACTTCCCCGAGGCGCGCAGTGCCTCGACGAAGCGGGAGAGCTGCGGGACCGTGGCGACGTAGGCGATGACGATGCCGCCGGGAGTCAGGGCTTCGCTGACCGCGTCGAGGGTGTTCCACGGAGTGAGCATGTCGAGGACCACGCGGTCGACGCTGTCGGCTGCGAACGTCTGCGGCAGAATGTCGGAGAGATCACCGACGGTGACCGACCAGTTCTCGGGTTCACCGTCGAAGAAGTCAGCGATATTGCCCGCAGCGATCGTCGCGAATTCCTCTCGCAGTTCGAAGGAGTGGACCGATCCGTTCGGGCCGACGGCGCGCAGCAGAGCCATCGACAGTGCTCCGGAGCCGACGCCTGCCTCGACGACGACTGCGCCGGGGAAGATATCGCCGAGGGTGACGATGAGTCCCGAATCCTTCGGATAGACGACTGCGGCGCCGCGCGGCATCGAGAGCACGAAGTCCTCGTAGCGGGGACGGAAGACCTGAAACTCCACTCCCCCGGAGTTCGACACGATGATGCCCTCGGTTCGCCCGATGATGTCATCGTGGCTGATGAGTCCCTTGTTCGTGTGGAAGTGCTCGCCCGGGGCGAGCACGAAGGTGTGCATGCGCCCCTTGGGGTCGGTGAGCTGGACCTTTTCGCCGCGGTCGAGGACGCGGACGGGTCGGGTATGGAGTGGCTGAGTCATGATGTCACCACTCTACGCTGGTGAGGATTGCCTCACACAACCGGCTCAGGCGGCGAGAAGCTCGTCGAAGAACTCCTGCAGGTCGATGACGCCGACGAGCGTGTTCCCGTCCATGACCAGGCTGAACTGCGCCTTGGGCCGGTGGGTGAGCGATTCGAGCAGATGCGGGGCTGTGATGTCCTTGGGCACGCCGATCCAGCCGACGAGGGGGCGGGCGACCTCGCCTGCGGGGACGGCGTCGAGGTTTTCGGCGAGACGGCCGGCGGCAGCGTGCCGGTCGACCAGCCCATAGGGCAGTCCCTTCTGGTCGAGGACGACGATGAGGGTGCGTTCCTTGGCGTTGCCGAGTGTGTTCGCGTAGTCGAGGGTGTCGGCGAGGTCGGCATCCCAGGTGGCCGCGATGGCGGGCTGGATGACTTGGGAGAGGTCGTAGGTCTCCATCTTCCGCGCCCGTTTGGCGTGGGTGGCAGCGTCCCCGGCGGAGAACCACAACATGATCGCAATGAGCGACATCCAGGCCACGGTGAGCGGGGCCGGCCGTTCGCCGGCCAGCAGCGGGGTGATGACCGACCAGCCGATGAAGCCGATGGCGATGATGCGTCCGACCCAGCTGGCCACGATCGTGCCCAGGTACTGGGAGCCGGTGATGCGCCACATGATCGCCTGCAGCGCCCACCCGCCGTCGAGAGGGATGCCCGGCAGCAGGTTGATGGCGCCGAGGGCGACATTGGCGAAGGTGACCGCGATGAGCAGCAGCCATGGCACCGAGGTGGGGCTTGCCGCGCTCAGGCACCACCATCCCAGCAGGGCGAGGACGATGTTGACGATGGGGCCGACGATCGAGATCACGAAGCTCGTCATCGCGGCCTTGTCGCGCGGATTGTCCATCTGGGGTTCGAAGCGGGTGAAGCCGCCCCAGATGTTCAGCTCGATGGCGGCGACCTTCTGACCGTAGAACTGCCCGGCCACGCCGTGAGCGAGTTCGTGGAGGAACACCGAGGCGAAGAGCAGCACCGCATAGGCGAACGCGACGAACCATGCGCCGATGCCCAGATCCGGTCGCACCTGGTTGAGCCACGGTGTGAAGAGGATCGTAATGACGATGGCGGCGAGGAACCACGACCACGCCAGAATCACCGGTGCGCCGAGGACGGTGCCAAGACGCAGACCCGATGAGGCACCGGGCTGGTGGTTTTTCGCGGCCATGGAAGGGATTCCTCCGGTCGATGTCGAGGTGAGCGGACCACTGTGGGTCGGTAACTCAGCCTAACAGCGACACAGTGCCGGGCGCTGGTCGCCACGACGTGTCAGGGCGGGTCGTTACAGTGGTGATATGGCCGAGCTCACCAGTCTCTCGCCCTCCCGGGCCAACGACTTCATCCAATGTCCTCTGAAGTTCCGCTTCCGCAGCATCGACAAGCTGCCGGAACCGCCCTCGCAGGCGGCCTTCCGCGGCACCGTCGTCCATTCCGTGCTCGAGAAGCTGTTCACCGCGCCGGCCGCGGAGCGCACCGCCGAACTGGCCCAGTCGATGCTCATGCCCGCCTGGGACGAACTCGTGGAGAAGGATCCGGAGGTGCTCGACATCTTCACCGCTGAATCGGAGAAGGAGACGTTCTTCACATCGGCGCGTCGCCTCATCGATTCCTATTTCGTCCTCGAGTTCCCCGAGCACCTCGAGCCCGAGGAGACGGAGAAGTACGTGCGCACGACGCTTGACAACGGGCTCGAGCTGCGCGGGTTCATCGATCGGGTCGATGTCGCCCCCGGTGGGGAGACCAGGCTCGTCGACTACAAGACGGGCAAGCAGCCGAAACCGCAGTACGGTCGGGAGGCGAAGTTCCAGATGGGCTTCTACGCCCTCGTCGTCTACCGGCTCTCGGGAGAGCTCGTCCACACGCTGCAGCTGATGTACCTCGGTTCGCGCAGCGTGCTCAAATCGCACCCGACGATGGCCGAGGTCGAGCAGACGGAGTTCGAGATCGATGCCATCTGGAAGGACATCATCGCCTCCGCCGAGGCGGATCGGTGGCGGCCGAAGAAGTCACCGCTGTGCAATTGGTGCACTTTCAAACCGCTGTGCCCGGCCTGGGGAAACACCGCCCCGCCGACCCCGGAGATCACGAAGATCGTCGGCGCCTGAGGCGCCCGACCCGGTTCAGACGGAGCTGCGCTGGGCCAGCCGACGCAGATCCTCGACGGTGCGGCCCTCGAGGCTGTCCCACAGGATCCGGCCCGGTCGTGCTTCGAGGTCGACGAGATGCGGGATGCCCACGGCGATGGTCCCCGCCGCCTCGGCACTGGCCAGGCCCGGCTTCGAGTCCTCGAGTGCGACGCAATCGCCCGGGGCGAGGTCGAGCAGGGCGGCACCCTTGAGATAGGGCTCGGGATCGGGCTTGCCGGCGGAGACTTCGTCACCGGCGATGAGCCCTGCGAAGCTGCCTGCGGGGCAGCTGGCGATGACCGCCTCGGCGAGTCGGCGGTAGGACATCGTGACCATGACGTTGGGGATCCCCGCCGCTGTCAGTTCTGCGAGCAGGTCCAGTGCCCCCGGGCGGAACGGCACGGAGGTGCGGATCGCGTCGATCACTGTGCTCATGAGGGTCTCGACGATGTCGTCGACCGGCAGGTCGAGGCCGGCGTCCTGCATCATCGCCGCCGAGGTGGTCAGTTCGTTGCCGACGAATTCGAGTCCCTGCTCTTCCGACCAGGGAAGCCCGTGAGCGTTCATCAGCTCGGTTTCGGCTCTGATCCAGTACGGTTCCGTATCGACCAGGGTTCCGTCCATATCCCAGAGGACTGCGGCAGGTTCGGCTGAGGCAGAATTCGTCATAGTGCCAGCGTAGTCTTGAACCATGAGCTTTCTTCCATCCGGGTCCGGGGCACTCGTGTTCATCGCCTTCGAAGGTCAGGATGCCGATGCTTCCGAAGCGGCGAGTTCGCTGGCCAAGGATCTCGTCGAAGTCTGGGCGCTGAACGACGCGGAGATCCTCGACACCGACGGGTTCTACGAATTCCGCTTCTCCGAACCGGAGATCCTCCGCGACGAGGACGGCACCGCATCGATCGCCTGGCCGGGCATCGCCGTCCATCGCGGCCATCACGGCGGACTGCCGGTGACCATCATCCACGGTCATGAGCCGGGGCTGAAATGGCGGGAGTTCCTCTCCCTCATCCTCGGCCAGATCGGGCCGGACGATGCGGTCGTCCTCCTCGGTTCACTCCACGCGGAAGTGCCGCACACCCGCCCGCTGCCGGTCGTCGCGAACACCGAGGATCGGGCGCTGGCCCATGAACTCGACATCGACGCCAACGGCTATGAGGGCCCGATCGGCATCCTCGGCCTCCTCGGGGTCGCCTGTCAGTGGCGGAATCTGCGTGCCGTCAACCTGTGGGTCGGAGTGCCCGACTACCTTGCCGACTCCCCCTCGCCGAAGGCGGAGCTCGCCTTGGCGAAGGCGGTCGAGCACTATGCGGAGATCGAAGTCGACATCCATGTCCTCGAAGAGGAGAGCCGTGCGTGGGAGCTCGGTGCCGATGAGCTCGTCTCCCTCAATCCGCGGCTGGCCGAACTCGTTCGAGCGCTGGAAGAGGGAACCGACTCCGCCGAACTGCCCGAAGCCAGCGGAGACGCCATCGCGGCCGAGTTCGAACGCTATCTGCGCAAACGCGGCCGCGACCGATAGCGACGCATCTCAGCCGAACAGGCGAGGTCTCAGTCGAGCAGACGGAATCTCGGCCTCCCTGGCCGAATCTCAGTCGAGGAGACGAATTCCCAGCAGCGCGTCGACGGCGTCGGCGACCCGGTCACCGCTGACAGAGGCGGTGGCCGAGGGCTCGGAGTCTGCGTAGTGGTCGGCCCACTCGTCGAGGATTCCCAGCGCACGCGGGCTGTCGAGGTCGTCGGTGAGTGCTTCGCGGAGCAGACCGATGATGTGTCCGCGCAGGCCCTCGCGGCATTCGGACTCGCATTTCGCCGCATGCCGCCACGCGTCCAGACGGGCGGAGGCGGTCTCGAGCTGCTCTTCGGTGAAGCTCCAGTCGCTGCGGTAGTGGTTGGACAGGATCACGGTCCGAATGACCATCGGGTCGACTCCGCGTTCGCGCAGCTGTGAGACGAGCACGAGGTTGCCCTTGGACTTGCTCATCTTCTCGCCGTCGAGACCGACCATGCCGGTGTGCATGTAGGTCTTGGCCATCGGGGTGTCCCGCCAGGCCGCGGCGTGTGCTGCGCTCATCTCGTGGTGCGGGAAGATCAGATCGTTTCCACCGCCCTGCACATCGACCGGCAGGCCCGCGTACTTGTCGACGATGACGGTGCATTCGACGTGCCAGCCGGGCCGCCCTCGGCCCAGCGAGCCTCCGTCCCACGCCGGTTCGCCCTCACGTTCGGCACGCCACAGCAGCGGATCGATCGGGTTGTCCTTGCCCGGTGTGTCCGGGTCGCCGCCGCGTTCGGCGGACAGCGCCGCCATCGTCTTCTCATCGTCATGGCTGACGGTGCCGAAGGGTGGGGTGATCGGGGTCGACACCCGGTAGTAGACGTCGCCGTTGTCCAGTGTGTAGGCGGCACCCTTGGCGACGAGGTCCTCAACGGCCGCGGCGATCTCGGCGACCGTCTCGACGACGCCGATGAAGCTCTGCGGCGGGATCACCCGCAGTGCCTCCATGTCCTCGCGGTAGAGCTGGATCTGGGAGGAGGCGAGCTCGCGCCAGTCGACTCCGGTGGCGTCGGCCCTCTCCAGCAGCGGATCGTCGACATCGGTGGTGTTCTGCACGTAGTTGACGTCGAGTCCGGCATCACGCCAGATGCGGTTGAGCAGGTCGAAGGCCACATAGGTGGCGGCGTGACCGAGATGCGTCGCATCGTAGGGAGTGATCCCGCACACGTAGAGGCGAGCGGTCTGCTCGCGGCCGCGCAGACGACGCGGGCTGCGGGTGCTCGTGTCGAAGACCGTGGGCACCTTGCCGGTGCTGGTCAGACGGGGCAGTTGAGGTTCGGGCCATGACTTCACGGCCACCAGCCTAACCGAGAGTCAGGCGTTCGGCACTTCACTGCGAAAGCGGCCGAAGCGAACCCTGCCACGGGATGTGTGTCCTCAGATGGGCGGCCAGGGGATGGCTGTGCGGTTCTCGGGTGCTTCGGGGAAGAACTCCGCTGTGAGAAGAGTCTCGGCGCGCCCGCGCAGCGCTGCGATCTCCGTCGTCGACAGGCAGTCGGAGAGTCGGTTCTGCAGGGCCTGGCCCATGTCGACGATCTCTTCGAGGGCATCGATCTCCTCGGCCTGGAAGGAGGTGCGGGCGAAGCCCCACAGCACGGTGCGCAGCTTCTCCTCGTGGTGGAAGGTCAGACCGTTGTCGATGCCGAAGATTCCGACATCCCGCGCATCGGTGCTCGGCAGGGCGCTGCCGGTGATGACGTGGCCGGCCTTCCGGTCGGCATTGTTGGCGAGCAGGTCGAAGAAGGCGATGGCCCGCAGGCCTTCGCCGACCGCATGGGACAGGACCAGGTCGCGCCCGTCCTCGGTGCGCAGAGCGAAGATCGGGGTGTGGTCGGCCGGGATCGTCTGGACCGAGGTCAGGGTCACCGCCTCATCGTCGTCAGAGGCCTCGATGTAGGCCTGCAGGGAGCCTGGACCGGCGGGCAGATCGTGGCGGAGGACCGTGGGCGGGACGACGTCGAGGCCGAGTGAGTCGCTGAGCCGGAAAGCCGCGACCTCGCGCAGGGCCAGGGTCGCTTCTGGGAAGTCGTGCAGCGGTCGTTCCCCGGAGATCGGCTTGTACACGGCTTTGATCGCTCGACCTGCCTGTTCGATGACGAGCAGGCGGGTGTCGTTGCTGGCCCGCGGGATCGCGCCCATCTCCGTCCACTCCCCCGCGGTCAGAGCGTCGAGGAGAAAGCTGTGGTCCATCACGGTTCAGGCGCGCGGGATCCCATTGGCCCGCGGACACAGGTGCCCGTCGGGTTCGAGCGGCAGCGAGCAGAACGGGCAGTCCCCGCGCCCTGCCCCGACGACCTGTTCGCCGCGACGGGAGAACTCTCGGGCGGCTGCGGCGTCGAGGACGACACGCAGCACTTCGCGTTCGACCTCGTCGTCGTCCGGGTCCGCAGAGGTCCCGGCCTGTGCGTCCGCCTCGGTGAGTTCGAAGCATTCGATGACGAGCTCGTGTTTGACCGTATCCCATCCCAGGCTCATGGTGCCGACGCGGAATTCGGGTTCGATGGGCACATTGAGCCCGGCATTGTCGATCCGGTCATCCAACGCTGTCTGCGGCACCCGTGCGGCAGGATCCTTGACCATGACCATGTCGAGCAGCTCGGTGATCCGATCGGCGAGGATCTCCACCTGCTCCTTCTCCACCACGACGGTCGTGAGCGCGCTGCCGGACTTCGCCTGGAGGAGGAAGGTCCTCTCCCCCGGCAGTCCGATCGTGCCGACGACGAAACGGTCAGGTGCGGGGTGGTCGTAGAGAGCTGCCATGTCTTCAGCCTAGTTCAAACCCTTACATGTGACTCCGGCCTGGGATACATTTGAGTCATGAGCACTGATCCTCGTGAGGCCCTGGACGCATTCCTCGAAGCAGTGAGAGAGCACTACGCTGCATCCGCGCACCGCAACGGTGACCAAGACCCCCGAGTCGAAGCCGCTTATATGGCTTTGGCCGATGCCTTCGAAATCTACGAAGACGCGATCTACACCGCGTTCGACGAAGTGACTCCCTTCGAACTCTTCGACGACGTCGAGGATGCGAAGGACGATGACGACGATTTCATCATCGATGACGACGACGAGGACGAATGACGCGGCCTCGCAGCTGGACCAGCCTCGCTGTTGACCCAGCGTCCCAACTCATCCAGCATCTCAACTGACGCAGCCGATCAGGAGATCTGGTCGAGCACCTCGGCGATCTCCTCGGCCAGTTCGACCTCGCTGCTGGTGATCTCGGCCAGCTGAGCCGGTGTTCGCGGCGAGACCAGCGAACAGGCGATGCCCTGGTGCCGGTTGAATGCCAAGGCGATATCGGTCGTCGACACGCCCAAGGCGGCAGCGGCCTTCCGGACCCCGGCGAGCACCCGGTTCGACCGGTCATCGAGATAAGCGCCGACATAGTCGCCGAGTTCGCCGGCCAGACGAGAATCGGACGGTGTCGACGCGGCATATTTGTCGGTGAGCACTCCGCGGCCCAGCCCGGCGCCGGCGATGAGTGAGACTCCGGCGTAGTCGGCGGCAGGGATGAGATCGTCTTCGGCGTCCCTGTTGAGCAGCGAGTATTCGGCGACGGCGCAGGCGATCGGAATCCCGGCTCCGCGCATCTCCGCGAGCTGCCACCCGGTGTGGTGGGAGACTCCCACGTAGCGGATCTTGCCCAGAGTCAGCAGCGTATCGATCGCCGAGGCGGTCTCCGACCGATCGACGTCGGTGTCGAAGACATCGAGGACGAGTACGTCGAGGTGGCTGCGTCCGGTCGTGCGCAGCAGGAAGTCCACCTGGGACAGGATGCGCGCCCGCCCGAGTCCGACCTCGATATGGTCCGCATCACTCATGGACACGCCCACACGGGCCATGACCAGGATCTCTTCGGGAAGTCTCAGCTCCCCCAGGACCGACGCCGCGACCGTGGCCGAACTTGGCAGCTCGATAAGGTTCCCACCAGCACTTATATAGTCGTCGACGAGAAGTTGAGCGGTCCGGTCGTCGACCCGGTGCCCCCATTCGAAGGTTCCGAGACCCACATCGCTGACGTCAAGACCGGTGGTGCCGAGGCGTTGGTGCTTCATGCTTCTTGAGGTTACCTGATCAGGCGACTACCGTGGTTTCGTTCCCAACCCACATTCTCAAGGAGTCGTATGTACGACTGGCTCGTCGCTGCCGTTCTCGGAATCGTGCAGGCACTCACCGAGTTCCTCCCGATCTCGTCCTCGGCGCATGTGCGCATCGTCGGCGAACTCATGCTGCCCGGTTCCGATCCCGGCGCCTTCTTCACCGCGATCATCCAGATCGGCACCGAAGCCGCCGTCATCGTCTACTTCTGGCACGATATCGTCTCGATCATCTCCAAATGGTGCAAGGCCCTGGTCGGCAAGCACGATCGCAGAGATCCCGAGGTGCGCCTGGGCTGGCTGATCATCGTCGGCTCGATTCCCATCGTCATCATCGGACTGCTGTTCCAGGACTACATCGAGGGCGCACTGCGCAGCCTGTGGATCACCGCGACGATGCTCATCGTCTTCGGCCTCATCATCGGCCTCGCCGACTGGGTCGGCAAACGCCAGCGCACCCTCGACGACATGACCTGGGGACAGGGCATCCTGTACGGACTCGCGCAGGCCCTGGCCGTCATCCCCGGCGTATCGCGTTCCGGCGGCACGATCATGGCCGGTCGGTTCATGGGCTTCGATCGCCCCTCGGCAGCCCGCTATTCCTTCCTGCTGGCGATCCCGGCCGTCGTCGGATCGGGCCTCTACGGGGTCTATCAGACACTCGGCAGCACCGATATGGTGCTCGGCTGGGGGCCGACGATCCTCGCCACGATCATCTCCTTCGGCCTCGGACTCGTCGTCATCCACTGGTTCCTGCGCTACGTCGAGACGAAGTCGTTCGCGATCTTCGTCTGGTACCGCGTGGCCTTGGGCATCGTGCTCTACATTCTGCTCGGCACCGGCGTCCTCGCCGCCGTCTGATCCCGGGTAGCCGAGCTCGGTCTTTAGCGAATCTGCTGAGCTCGGCCTTCAGCGAATCCTCTGAGTTCGGCCTTCATGCGCGGAGGCCGGGGTCAGCGGATTCCGCCCCCGCCGACGGCACCTGATTGGGCGAGTCCGGCAGCGGTCACCGACATCGCCGCGAGCACGGGGACCGCACCCGAGTAGTCGATGACGGTGAACGAGCCCGGGGCCACACTCAGTCGTTGGAAGTCATCGAGGGGCATGCCCAGAGCATCGGCGATGATCGCCTTGATGATGTCGCCGTGAGAGACGACCATCGCCCACCGCGGTGACTCCTTCGACTCCTCCGCGCCGAGCTCGGCCACAAGCGAACGGACGCGGTCAACGGATCGGCGGGCCGCCTCGGCGATGGATTCCCCTCCGGGGAACTCGGCCTGCGATGCACGTCGCAGCACCGTGGCCCACAGCGGTTCTTCGGCAAGTTCTTTCAGCGTCCGCCCGGTCCAGTCGCCGTAGTCGAGTTCGATGACGGACTCGTCGGCGGACACAGAATCGAATTCCGCTGCCCGCTGTGCGATCTCCGCCGTCTCCGCACAGCGCTGCAGCGGCGAATGCAGCAGACGGGAGAAACGCCGGTTCGGCAGCAGCGCCAGGTTCGCTTCGAGCGCTGACGCTCCCGCATCGGTCAGGGACACGCCGGGAGCTCGTCCGGCCAGGATTCCGGACACATTGGCACTGGAGAGGCCGTGCCGCAGCAGAACGATGACGGGCATACCATCCAGATTAGCCCAGATCGTCTAGGGTGGGCCTATGAAACGTCAGCGTCCACGTATGACCTACGAGTTCCGCAAGGTCTCGTTCTCCAAGGATGTACCGCGCTCGGTGAGCCTGCAGGAGCTCAATGACGAGGCGGAATACGGCAAATGGGAGCTCGCCCGGACTCGGATCTCCGTCGGCGGAGTCCGCACCGTCTGGCTGCGCCGCAAAATCATGCCGCTGTCACTGAGCAGCTGAGAGTGTGAGGTCTCAGCCTCTCCTCCCCGTCCTCTCCGCAGGGCTGATCACGGTCGTCGCTGGAGCGGCGATGTCCCTGCAGGGACGCGCGAACGGCCTGCTCGGTCAGGTGCTCGGCCATGCTGTCTTCGCCGCACTCGTCTCATTCGTCGTCGGACTCCTCGTCGTCGGCACCGCCCTCATCGTCTCGCCGCGCTCGCGCGGGGCCGTATGGCGGCTGCTCGGACTGCTGCGGCAGCGGTCCCTGCCGTGGTGGGTGATGCTCGGTGGGCTGAGCGGCGGACTCGTCGTCATCGCTCAGGCCCTGACCGTGCCGCTCATGGGCGTGGCGATGTTCACGATGGCCTTCGTCTCCGGGCAGGTCACCGGTGGACTCATCGTCGACTCCACCGATCTGCCGCCCGGCGGTCGCCGGCGACTCGATGTCCTCCGTGTGATCGGCGTGCTCATCGTGCTCGGGTCTTTGGCGCTCGGCGCCGGTCAGCGGCTGCAGACGGGAATCCCGCTGTGGGCTCCCCTGCTGCCGTTCGCCTCCGGAGCATTGACGAGTGTCCAGCAGGCTTTCAACGGCCGCATCCGCGCCGCCACCGGGTCTGCGGTCGTCGCGACGACGGTGAACTTCACCGTCGGCTTCGCCGCCCTTGTCCTCGGCACCGCGGTGCTGCTGGTCGCAGGGGTCCCGTGGGCCGGTCTTCCCACCGCACCGGATGAGTGGTGGATCATACTGGGCGGGGTCTTCGGGGTCATCTTCATCGCCTTGACGACGGTGACGGTGGCCCGCCTCGGGGTGCTGCTGCTGAGCCTGTTCGCGCTCTTCGGCAATCTTCTCGGCGCGCTCCTGCTCGATGTGCTGTTGCCGATCCCGGGGTCGGTGGTCACGCTCACGACGGTTGTCAGCGCCGTCGGTGTGCTCGCCGGGATCGTCGTCACCGTCATGCCTTCATCAGGAAGTCCCCGAGCACGCGAGTCCCGAACTTGAGGGCGGAGATCGGCACACGCTCGTCGACGCCGTGGAACATCGCGGGGAAATCGAGGTCGCCGGTCAGCTGCAGCGGTGCGAAACCATAGCCGGTGATGCCCAGCTCTGCCATCGACTTGTTGTCCGTTCCGCCGGAGAGCGTGTACGGAAGCACCTTCGCACTCGGGTCGTCGGCCAGCAGGCTCGCCTTCATCTGCGCCACGAGCGGAGTGTCGAACGGGGCCTCGAGTGCCTCACCTTCGTCCTCGGCGGAGATGTCGATGCCCTCCCCTGCGAGCTCCTTGATCGTGAGCATGACGTCTTCGTGCTGGCCGGGCAGGGTGCGGCAGTCGACGTAGGCCGTGGCCGTGCCGGGAATGACATTGTGCTTGTAGCCGGCGTCGAGGAAGGACGGGTTCGAGGTGTTCTGCAGGGTGGGGGCGACGAATTTCTCGACCGAGCCGAGTTCGGCCAGCAGCTGCGGGATCGTCTCCGACCGGAACTCGATGCCTGTCAGCTCCGAGACGCCCTCGAGCAGCTTCCGGGTGGCCAGCGGGATGTCCTGCGGCCAGGGATGGTTGCCGATGCGCGAGATCGCCTCGGCCAAACGGGTGACAGGGTTGTCGTCATTGCGCTGGGAGCCGTGCCCGGCGGTGCCGTGGGCGATGAGGTTGAGCCAGGCCAGGCCCTTCTCGGCTGTCTGGATGAGGTAGACGCGCTGACCGCGGATGTCGACGGAGTAGCCGCCGACCTCGGAGATCGCCTCGGTGGCACCGGAGAAGAGCTCCGGGCGATTGCGCACCATATGACGGGCGCCGTAGTTGCCGCCGGCTTCCTCATCGGCGAAGAAGGCGATGATGAGGTCGCGGCGCGGGCGCAGACCCTGGGCCATCATCGCCCGGACAGAGGCGATGATCATCGCGTCCATATCCTTCATGTCCACCGCTCCCCTGCCCCACAGCAGGCCGTCCTTGATGACGCCTTCGAAGGGATCGACGCTCCAGTCCTCGGCAGCCGCGGGCACGACGTCGGTGTGACCGTGGACGACGAGCGCGGGCGCGCTCGGATCCGTGCCCTCGACGCGGGCGACGAGATTGGCCCGGCCGGGTGAGGATTCGACGATCTCGGACTTCAGGTCCACCTCGGCGAACCAGGAGGCGATGAGTTCCGCGGCAGGCAGCTCCGGGTTGGCTTTGTTGCCGCCCCAGTTCTGAGTGTCGATGCGGATGAGCTGGCGGCACAGTTCGGTGACTTCCGCCTCGGCGGCGCTGAAATCAGACACAGGGACTCCCGTCGGTGGTGATCCGATCACGCTTCTGCGCGGTGATCGTACGGCTGTCTCCCACCGTATCCCACCCGCGAGCCCGGCTCACAGACAAACGGGCGTGTATCAGCGGGTCAGAAGTTCACACGTGGTGTTCGTGATCAGGACGCGGCGAATGAGTTCTGAACCCGCGGAAGCTCCGGAAGCCCCTATGCCGCGAAAACTCCGACTGCAGAATGCGAAGATGGCCCCCGGATCGAAATCCGGAGGCCATCTCCATGTTGTGCGCGAAGGGGGACTTGAACCCCCACGCCCGATAAGTTGGGCACTAGCACCTCAAGCTAGCGCGTCTACCAATTCCGCCACTCGCGCTGGCAACAGAGATAACTCTACATGCGCGAGAGGGCGTCGCAAAATCGAAATCGGCATTTGTGACGCACTCCACTTTTCAGGTCATCCTTCGAGGTGTGCCACCTGCGTGAGCACGTGCGGTTTGCCCGATTTGGGGTGGAACACCGCCGACCGCGAGGCCTCGTGACGGCGTCCTTCCAGCAGCGCATAACCGGCTGTGCCCGGCAGCAGGATCGGCTTCGCGAAGGACACGTCCCAGCGGTAGGACTCCAGTCGCGGATCCATCGCCGACAGTGCCCGAGAGGCCGTGTACATGCCGTGGGCGATCTGCCTCGGAAAGCCGAAGCCCTTCGCCGCCAGACCGTTGAGGTGGATGGGATTGAAATCGCCGGAGACCTGCGCGTAGCGCTGCCCGATGATCGGATCCAGACGCCACAGCGCGCTCGGGCGCGGAGCCTCGAATTGTGCGTGCGGAACCTGGGCTCGCGCCTGGACACCCGGCAGCTTCTTGCCCTTGGCGAGATAGGTCGAGACCTCGTCCATCACGGGACGTCCTTCGACGTGCGCGGTGACCTGCACCTCGATCGTCGTGCCCTTCGCGTGCTCGAACGGTCCTGCGAGTTCGACGTGGAAGTCGACGACCTCGCCGAGGCGGGCCGGCGACAGCATGTCCACGCGGTTGTGGATGTGGACCATGCCCAGCATCGGCAGAGGCACATCGGGGTCCGAGAGCAGCTGCATGGACAGGGGGAACGCGAGTACGTGCAGGTAGCCGGGGTGGACGATATCGCCCAGCCTCTGCTCGACGACGTGCGCGAAACCGGAATAGGCGACCGGCTCGAGCGGGATGCTGCGGTCGAGCGACCGCTGCGGCAGGTCGGGTCCGGTCCGCGGTCCCACGGGCAGGGTCTTGATCAGTGCGCGGGCGTAGACGGGGAGCATCGATCCTGCCATCATGCACCCACCATGTTCTGTCCGCAGACGCGCAGGGTCTCACCGTTGATGCCGCGGGCTCCGCTCGAGGCGAGGAAGCTGATCGCCTCGGCGACGTCGACCGGCTGTCCGCCCTGCTGCAGGCTGGAGAGTCGGCGGGCGACCTGGCGGGTCAGCGTCGGCATCTTCGCGGTCATGTCCGTTTCGATGAAGCCGGGGGCGACGGCGTTGATCGCTCCGCCGCGGGAGGCGAAGTCGTCCGCCGAGGCGGCCGTGAGTCCGATGACACCGGCCTTCGAGGTGGCGTAGTTCGTCTGCCCCCGGTTTCCGGCGATGCCCGAGGTCGAAGCCAGGGACACGACCTGGGCTCCGTCGGCGAAGAGGCCCTTATCGGCCAGATGGGCGTTGATCATCGTCTGCGCGGCGATGTTGACCGCGATGACCGAGTCCCACTTGCCGGCATCCATGTTCGCGAGCATCTTATCGCGGGTGATGCCCGCATTGTGGATGAGGATGTCGACGGGAGCTGCGACCGCCTCGGCGATCTTGTCCGCTGCGTCTGCGGCGGTGATGTCGAGCTGGACGGACTTGCCGCCGATCTCATTCATCACCTGCGCCAGGGGCTGACCGGCCTGCGGCATGTCGACACCGATGACGGAGGCGCCGTCTCGGGCGAGGTTGCGGGCGATCGCCGCTCCGATGCCGCGGGCGGCACCCGTGACGACGGCGGTGCGTCCGGCCAGTGGTCCCTGGGCGCCCGTGGACATGAAGTCCTTGAGGCTCAGGCGGTCACCGGCGGCGGAGGACACGGTGAGGAACTGCCCGGACACATAGGCGGACTTGCCCGAGAGCAGGAACCACAGTGCTGCGGTCACCGAGGGTGCGGTGAGATCGACACCGTCGAGGAGGATCCCATTGGCGGTGGCACCCGCGCGCATCTCGTGGGCGACCGAACGGGTGAAGCCCGTGATGCCCTGAGTGGTGGCGGCCTGTTCCGGTGTCTGGTTCGTCGGATCCGGTGCGGTCGAGATCGTGATCATGCGACCGCAGGTCGCCAGCGATCGCAGCGCCGCACCGACTTCGAGGACGACGGGTGAGAGCGCCGCCGGCGACTGCGCATCGTCGAGGACGGCGATGATCGCACGCACCTTCTCACCGGTCTGGGCGTTCCGGCGCACCTCGAGGCCGTTCTCCAGCAGGAGGTCGGCGAGGCTCTGTGCGCCGGCTCCGGTGCCGAGGACCAGCACCGGCCTGTTGGTGTAGCTGGCCGGGGTGGAGCCGAACCGATTGAGTTCGACCGGCTGCGGCAGGCCGAGGGTCTTCGCGACCTGCTTCAGAGGTCCGTTGACGAGGGAGAGATATGTGTCTTTCATACTGCCTCCACAATCGCGGTCAGTCCCTGTCCGCCTGCGGCGCAGATCGAGACCAGGGAACGCTTCTTGCCGGTGGTCTTCAGGTGCTTGGCGGTGCTGGCGACGATGCGTCCGCCGGTGGCCGCGAAGGGGTGACCGGCGGCGAGACTCGAGCCCAGCGGGTTGAGCTTGTCCCGATCGATGGTGCCCAGTGCCTTGTCGAGTCCGGCCTTCTCCTTGCAGAACTCCTCGGACTCCCAGGCTGCCATGTGGGAGAGCACGGTGGAGGCGAAGGCCTCGTGGATCTCGAAGACGTCGAAGTCATCGAACGTCAGTCCATTGCGGGCCAGCAGACGCGGCACAGCATAGGCCGGAGCCATGAGCAGACCCTCGGCTCCGTCGACGAAGTCCACCGCCGCGGCTTCGGCGTCGACGAGACGCGCCAGCGGAGTGAAGCCGTGCTCGGCAGCCCAGTCTTCGCTGCCCAGCAGCACCGAAGAGGCTCCGTCGGTCAGCGGCGTCGAGTTGCCGGCAGTCATCGTCGCCTCGGCAGACAGCTTCTTGCCGAAGACCGGGTTGAGCTTCGCCAGGGATTCCATCGACGAGTCGGCACGCATGTTCGTGTCGCGGCTGACTCCCAGGTACGGGGTGGTGAGGTCGTCGAAGAATCCGGACTCCCAGGCCGCGGCGAGGTTGCGGTGCGAGGCCACGGCGAGTTCGTCCTGAGCCTGGCGGGTGATGGCCCATTCCGCAGTGGTGATCGCCTGGTGTTCGCCCATGCTCAGACCCGTGCGCGGCTCACCGGTGCTCGGGGCCTGCGGGGCGAGGTAGGCGGGACGGATCTGCGAGGCGATCTTGGCCTTCTGCACCATCGTCTTCGCTCGGGTGAGTTCGAGCAGGATCTCGCGCATCGAATCGTTGACGACGATCGGGGCGTCCGAGGCCGAGTCGACGCCCGAGGCGATGCCCGATTCGATCTGGCCGGCGTTGATCTTGTTGTTGAGGCTGACCACGGCCTCCAGCCCGGTGGCGCAGGCCTGGCCGAGATCGAAGGCCGGGGTCGTCGGGGACAGCGCGGATCCGAGAACTGCCTCACGGGTGAGGTTGAAGTCCTTCGAATGTTTGAGGACGGCGCCACCGGCGACCTCTCCGATGTTCTCGCCGGCCAGCCCGAAACGGGCGACGAGCCCGTCGATGGCCGATGTGAGCATATCGAGATTGGTGGCCTTCGCGTACTGCTTGTTCGAGCGCGCGAAGGGAATGCGGTTGCCGCCGAGGATGACGGCGCGTTGGGTGGGAGCGGACATGTGCACCTCCGAATGGTTGATTTAGCTGTTACCGACAGTACCTGATACCGTCTGTTCCATGAAATCGATCACAGACGGTCGTTCCACGCGGTGGCAGAAGCACCGCGATGAACGTCGTCGCGAACTGCTGCGAGCGGTCCGACTCGTCGTCGACGAACACGGCGACGAACTCTCGATGGACCAGATCTCGGAATATTCGGGGACCACGAAATCCGTGCTCTACCGATACTTCACCGACCGGGCGGGTCTGCAGGCTGCGATGGGCGAATGGGCGATGGGCCTCATCGTCCGCTCTCTCGATGACGCGGCAGCCGCCTCGGTGCGCGAGGACGGTTCGGTGCGGGATGACGACTCGCCGACCGGTCACGAGGCGTTGGCCGCGATGATCCGGGCCTTCGTCAACCTCGCCGGCGAATCGCCGAACATCTATCGGTTCTGCGACACCGCGGTGAACCGATTCGCCCCTGAGGAGACCGGCGGCTTCTTCAATTCGATCGCCACACTCTTGGCCGAACGGCTCGGCATCGACGGAGAACGGGCCCGGCTGTGGTCGGCCGGCGCGATCGGCTTCGTCCGCGCAGCGACGGAAACCTGGCTGTCGAACCCGGACAGTCCCGAAGAATTCACCACCACCATCACGGATTGGCTCTGGGCATCCCTGCCCGAACAACGAGGAGAAGAACTATGAAGCTGTCTCTTGACCCGAAGGCCATCAACGACGTGCTCGACGGGCAGTGGGCCGAGGCCCGCCGCCGCGGTCGCACCCTGGCAGAGGATCAGACGACCCACGATGATCCGGCCGACGATCTCGAGACCGCACGGTCGAAGACGCTCGAGGGTGTCGCCAAGATGGCCGAGACCGGGCTGCCGATGACGGGACTGCCCCCGGAGATGGGCGGAAAGAACGAGCACGCCACCAATGTCGCCGGTTTCGAGGAGACGGTCACGGCAAACCCCAGCCTGCAGATCAAGGCCGGTGTCCAGTTCGGACTCTTCGGCGGAGCGATCCTCCACCTCGGTGATGCCCAACAGCATGAGAAGTGGCTCCTCGATGCGCAGGCCGGCAAGCTGCTGGGTTCCTTCGCGATGACCGAGATCGGCCACGGCTCCGATGTCGCCAATGTCGCCACGACCGCCACCTACGATGCTGCGACCGAAGAGTTCGTCGTCCACACTCCGTTCCGGGCCGCGACGAAGGAATTCATCGGCAATGCCGCCCGTGACGCGCGTGCCGCAGTCGTCTTCGCTCAGCTCGTCACGCAGGGCGTCAATCACGGAGTGCACGCCTTCTTCGTCCCCGTCCGCGACGACGCCGGGCAGCCGCTGCCGGGCATCTCAATCGAGGACGACGGCTACAAGGGCGGACTCAAGGGAGTCGACAACGGCCGCATCGTCTTCGACTCGGTGCGGATCCCACGGAAGAACCTGCTCAACCGCTACGGCGATGTGACTGCCGAGGGTGTCTACTCCTCCCCCATCGAGTCGCCGGGACGTCGCTTCTTCACAATGCTCGGCACCCTCGTCCAGGGCCGTGTGTCCCTCGACGGTGCTTCGATCGTCGCATCCAAGATCGCGCTCGACATCGCTGTGCGCTACGGCCTCGAACGCAAGCAGTTCACCGCCGGCGATGACTTCGTCGAGACGACGCTGCTGGACTACGGACAGCACCAGCGTCGGCTGATGCCGGCCCTGGCCGCCGTCTACGCTTCGTCGTTCGCCCATGAGAAGCTGCTCACCTCGTTCGAAGAGGTCTTCTCCGGAGCCGATGACTCCGAGGAGAACCGTGCTCTGCTCGAGACCCGGGCCGCCGCGTTCAAGGCGGACTCGACATGGATGGCCCTCGACGTCATCCAGGAATCGCGCGAGGCCTGCGGCGGTGCCGGCTTCATGGCCGAGAACCGCCTCGTGGGGCTGCGTGCCGACCTCGACGTCTACGTCACCTTCGAAGGCGATAACACTGTGCTGCTGCAGCTGGTGGCCAAGCGCCTCCTCGGCGACTATGCGAAGGAATTCGCGAACCTCGACGTCGGCGGTGCGGCCCGCTTCATCGGCACTCAGGCCGCCGAACACACGCTCTACCGGACGGGACTGGCCAATGCGGGTCGCGCGATCTCCGATGCGTTCACACCGAACCTCGGGGATAAGCGGATCCGTTCGGGTCGACTGCAGCGCACCCTGCTCGAGACCCGCCTCGAGGTCATGGTCGCCGGTGTCGCGCAGGCCCTGCGCCCGGCGACGAAGATGCCTGCCGACAAGGCTGCCGCACTGTTCAACGTCCACCAGCACGAGCTCATCGAGATGGCGCGCGCCTATGTCGAGCTCGAGAAGTGGAAGGCCCTGGACGAGAAGCTGAAGGAGCAGTCCGATCCCGCTCAGGCGAAGGTCTTCCGCCGTCTGCGCGACACCTACGGTCTGGGACTCATCGAAAAGCACATGGCCTGGCATCTCATGTACGGTCGGCTGCCGATGTCCCGTGCCCGCCAGATCAACGAGACGATGGGCCGCCTGTGCCAGAAGCTCGCAGCCAATGCCCTCGACCTCGTCGAAGCGTTCGGCTACGACGACATCCACCGTCGTGCGACGATCGCCTCCGGGGTGGAGGCGGAGCGTCAGGCCGAGGCCGCTGACTACTACCGCCGGGCCCGGGCTCGTGAGGACTTCCCCGTCGACGAGAAGCAGCTGCGCAAGGCCGCGAAGAAGGCCAAGCAGGCCGCGAAGTAGTCACTGACACCGAGTCTCAGCCGGACTGTCCGGGCGGCCGGGTCACTCCGGCTCAGCCGGGCAGGCTCAGCCGGGCAGGCTCAGCCGGGCAGGCTCAGCCGGGCAGGCTCAGCCGGGCAGGCTCAGCCGGGCAGGGTCGGACTGGCCCAGCGGAAGAAGTACAGCAAACGGATACAGCAGAGCCCCCGCAGCGAACGGTCTGCAGGGGCTCTGCTGGTGTCTGTGGTCGTGTCAGGCTGCGAGGAAGTTCGCGAGTGCCGCTGAGATCTTCTCGGTCTCGGTGAGGAAGCCGTCGTGGCCGACGGCGGAGCCGATGACCTCGTGGCTGACCTTGCCCGGCAGCGCCTCGGCGAGGATGCTCACCTGTTCGGGCGGGAACAGTCGGTCCGAGGACACGGAGATGACGAGGTTGTCCGTGCAGGCGTCGGCCAGTGCTGTCGCAAGGTCACGGGATCGGCCGTGGCGCACATCGTGGTCGCGCAGGGCGCGGGTGAGCACGAGGTAACTCTGCGGATCGAACCGGGCGGTGAGCTTCTTCGCCTGGTGATCGAGGTAGGAGCTGACTTCGTAGTAGTTCTCCGACCGCAGGCGGCGGGAGAAGCGCTCGTTGAGATCGGCATCGTTGCGGTAGGTCAGGTGCGCGATCTGCCGGGCCAGGCTCAGACCCTGCTGCGGAAAGCGTCCGACGGCCGAATAGTCCCCGGAATAGTAGTCGGGATCGAGCTCGATCGCCCGCTCCTGCATCATCGCCCACGCGATCTGGTCGGCTTCGCAGAATGCCGGTGCGGCGATGATGGCACATTTGCGCACCTTCCGATTGTCCAGCAGAGCGAACTCGAGTGCCCGTGCACCGCCCATCGAGCCGCCGATGACGGCGGCCCAGGAGTCGATGCCGAGGATCTGGGCGAGATTGTGTTCCAGCCGGGCCATGTCTCGGATCGAGACCTGGGGGAACCGGGACCCGTAGGCCAGTCCGTCGTCGTAGATCGACTGGGGACCGGTCGTTCCCGAACACCCGCCGAGCGAATTCGCGCACACCACGAAGTATTCGTCGGTGTCCACGGCCTCGCCGGGACCGACGACACCCTCCCACCATTCGGTGACGCGGGTGTCGCCGGTCAGGGCATGTTCGATGAGAATCGCATTGGACCGGTCGGCGTTGAGGGAGCCGAAGGTCTCATAGGCGATCTCGACTGTTCCGAACGTGTGCCCCGAATCCGTGCCGAAGCCCAGGATCCGCTCGACGGAGGTGCTCTGGGTGGTCATCTCAGGCCGCGGTCGCTGCCTTCGCCGCTGCAGCCGCGAAGCCCTTGTCGAGGTCGCCGATGATGTCGTCGATGCCTTCGATGCCCACGGACAGGCGCACGAGTGCGGGGTTGACTCCGGCCGCCTTCTGAGCGGCTTCGTCGAGCTGCGCGTGCGTCGTCGAGGCGGGGTGGATGACGAGTGAGCGGACGTCGCCGATGTTCGCCACCAGCGAGTGCAGCTCGAGGGCGTCGACGAAGGCCACGGCCGCGTCGTATCCGCCGGCGATGTCGAAGGCGAGCACCGAACCCACACCATTGGGCAGGTACTTCTTGGCCAGATGGTTCCATGGGCTCGACTCGAGTCCGGCGTAGGCGACAGAGTCCACCTGGTCATGAGCCTCGAGGTAGTCGGCGACCTTGTTCGCGTTCTCCACGTGACGTTCGATGCGCAGGCTCAGGGTCTCGATGCCCTGGGCCAGCAGGAATGCGTTCGTCGGGCTGAGCGAAGGCCCGAGGTCGCGCAGACCCTGGACACGGGCCTTGAGTCCGAAGGACACGTTCGCGCCGAAGGGTCCGTCGGCACCGAGGTCACGAGCATAGACGAGTCCGTTGTAGGAGGCATCGGGTTCGTTGAAGCCGGGGAACTTCTCCGGCTGTGCGCCATAGTCGAAGTTGCCGCTGTCGACGAGGACGCCGGCGACGGAGTTGCCGTGTCCGCCGAGGTACTTCGTGGCCGAGTGGAGGACGACGTCGGCGCCGAATTCGATGGGACGCACGAGGTACGGGCTGGCCAGCGTGTTGTCGACGAACAGCGGGACGCCGGCTCCGTGGGCGATGTCAGCGATCGCTGTGATGTCGAGGATGTCCGAGCGCGGGTTCGACACGACCTCACCGAAGAGGAGCTTGGTGTTGTCCTGGATCGCGTTCTTCCACGCTTCGTGGTCATCGACATCGACGAAGGTGGTTTCGATGCCGAGCTTGCGCAGGGTGACGTCGAAGAGGTTGACGGTTCCGCCGTAGAGGCTGGAGCTTGCCACGATGTGGTCGCCGGCTCCGGCGACGTTCGTGATCGCGAGGAAGGCCGCAGACTGGCCCGAGGCGGTGAGGACGGCGTGGACGCCGCCTTCGAGGTCGGCGATGCGGTTCTCGACGACCTCGTTCGTCGGGTTGGTCAGACGGCTGTAGACGGGGCCGACGTCGGTGAGAGCGAAGCGCGCCGCAGCGTGATCGACGTCGTTGAACACGAACGAGGTGGTCTGGTGGATGGGCAGGGCGCGCGATCCGGTGTTCGGATCGGGAACCTGTCCCGCATGGATCTGGCGGGTTTCGAATGCCTGGGTCATGGTGTCTCTCCTCTGTGAGTGCGTCGGTGGTGTCGCTGGTTGAGGTCGATGTGATGTGTCTACTGTCATCGACTTCGCCGCCGTCCGCCCGCCTGTGTGTCATGTTGGTGTCATCGTGTGTCATCTTTCGTCACACCCGGACGTGACGGACCGTCATATGCTCACGCGGCGATCCGTCACCGACGAACGTGGCAGATCGTCACACGGCCCGGTCGGTCGCATACTGACGTGCAGTCAGTCGTCTGTCGTCTGTCGGAGGTGCAGAGTCGGCGTGCAGGGTCAGCGGAAGTTGCGCGCCTTCGTCGGCAGCTGCACCTCGAGCGGGATGAGTTTGTGCGCGTAGAGGCTCACGACGTCTCCCCCGCGCTGGATGAGCCCGGTGACGACGAGGGCGTTGCGGGAGGTCGCGACCGTGCGGAAGCGCTTCATCAGCCCGGCCGTGGCGACGACATTGAGCATCCCGAATTCGTCCTCGAGGTTGATGAAGGTGATCCCCGAGGCGGTGGCCGGGCGCTGCCGGTGGGTGACGATCGCGGCCACCGTCATCCGGGTCCCGTCCGCAGCGCGCGCCGCGTCCGCGGTCGAGGAGTATCCGCGTGCGGTCAGCTGCTCGCGCATCATCTGCGTGGGGTAGCCGTCGACGGTGATCCCGGTGGAGAAGAGCTCGGCCAGGGTGACGTCGAAGGCGTCCATGGCCGGCAGGGTCGGCGCCGAGTCCACGCTCGCCGTCCCCGGCAGCAGCCCCGGATGGGCTCCGGCGACTCCCCCGGCCAGCCACAGGGCCTGCCGCCGGTCGAGGTCGAATCCGGCCAGAGCCCCGGCCGTGGCCAGGGATTCCAAGGCCTGTTTGCCGATTCCCGTGCGTTCGGCCAGATCCGCCACCGAGGTGAAGGCCGCGGATTCGCGTTCGCTCACGATCACCTCGGCGAAGGTGCCGACATGCGCGACCGTGTCCAGTCCCAGACGGATCCCCAGCTCCCCCGCCGAGGCGGTCGTCGCTTCCCCGTCCCCCACCGAGGCGGTCGTTCCCTCCCCATCCCCCGCCGAGGTGGTTGCACCTTCCCCGCCGTCCCCCGCCGAGGTGGTCGTTTCCTCGGCTCCGACCCGTTCGAGGTCGGTCGCGGCCTGCGAATAGCGGATGTCGACGGGCAGGATCTTCACCCCGTGCCGGCGGGCATCGGCGATGAGCGACTGCGGGGAGTAGAAGCCCATCGGCTGGCTGCGCAGCAGTCCCGCGGTGAAGGCCGCGTGGTGGTGGTATTTGAACCAGGCGGACTGATAGACGAGGTTCGCGAAGCTGATGGCGTGCGATTCGGGGAACCCGTAGTTCGCGAATGCGGCGATGGTCGCGAAGATCGCCTCGGCGGTATCGTCGTCGACTCCGCGCTCACGGGCACCTGCACGGAACTTCTCTGCCAGTTCGGCCATCCGCTTCTCCGATCGGCGTGAGCCCATGGCCTGTCGCAGACGGTCGGCATCGGCTCCGGTGAACCCGCCGACGTCGATGGCCATCTGCATCAGCTGCTCTTGGAACAGCGGCACCCCGCAGGTCTTCGACAAGGACTTCTCGAGCAGCGGGTGGAGGTATTCGACAGTATCGAGGCCCTGCCTTCTGCGGATGTAGGGGTGGACGGATCCGCCCTGGATCGGTCCCGGCCGGATGAGTGCGACCTGCACGGCCAGGTCGTAGAACGTCTCGGGTCGCAGGCGGGGCAGGGTCGCCAGCTGAGCGCGGGATTCGACCTGGAAGACTCCGACGGCATCGGCGCGGCAGAGCATCTCGTAGACGGCTTCATCCGTGTCGTCGATCTCTGCCCGGTCGATGAGGACACCGGTGTGGCGGTGGACGAGACCGACCATCTCGTGCAGGGCGGTGAGCATGCCGAGGCCGAGCAGGTCGAACTTCACCAGTTCCATCGCCGCGCAGTCGTCTTTGTCCCACTGCACCACGGTGCGGTGGCCCATTGTGGCCTTCTCGATCGGCACCACTTCGCCGATGGCGCGGTCGGCTAGGATCATGCCGCCGGAGTGGATGCCCAAGTGCCGGGGTGAGCCGAGCAGATCCCCGGCGATCCGGAGCACCGGGGCGGGCACCGGCGAATCGGCGGCATCGGGCAGGCTCGACCACCGGTTGCTCGCCTTCGAGAACGCATCCTGCTGTCCGGGCGCGTAGCCTAGGCTGAAGGCCGCATCCCGGATCGCCGATTTCGCCCGGTAGGTGATGACATTGGCGACCTGGGCGGCCCGGTCCCGGCCGAAATGGTCGTAGACGTATTGGATGACCTCTTCGCGGCGGCCCGATTCGATGTCGATGTCGATATCCGGGTACCCCTTGCGGTCCGGGGACAGGAACCGGTCGAAGAGCAGCCCGTGTTTGACCGCATCGACGGCGGTGATGCCGAGCACGAAGCAGACTGCGGAGTTCGCCGCCGAGCCCCGCCCCTGGCAGAAGATCCCCATATGACGGCAGAACTCGGTGATGTCGAAGACGATGAGGAAGTATCCGCAGAAGCCCAGCTGCGCGATCATGTCCATCTCCCGATCCAGCTGCTCCCACGCTCTCGGGTTCTCGGCTCTGGTCCCGTAGCGGTGCCGGCCGCGTTCGGCGACGAGACCGCGCAGATAGGCCTCCCCATCGCTGTCATCGGGCATCGGCGCCTTCGGCAGATCGGGGCGGGCCGAGGACAGGACGAAGGAGCATTCCCTCCCGATCCGCACCGCGTTCTCCAAGGCCTCACGCGGGAACCTTGCGGCCATCTCCTCGCCGGTGTGGATGCGGGCGCTCGCCGTCGCCGGCAGCCATCCGGTCAGCTCGTCGAGGGAGAGCCGAGCACGCACCGAGGCTCTCACCTGCGCGGACTTCCATCCGGCGCGGGTGGCGAAGTGGACGGCGTTGCTGGCCACGATCGGCAGATGCGTACGCTTCGCCAGATCGCCGAGGTGGCGCAGCCTCTCGTCATCATCCGGGGTTCCGTCCCGGCTGAGTTCGACGGCGACTCGGTCGGTGCCGAAGAGCGCGATGAGTTCGCGCAGCGCACCGAGCCCTCCGTCATCATCGCCCAGGGCTCGTCGCAGCGGTCCCTTGCGGCAGCCGGTGAGGATCATCCAGTCCCCGTCCATCGCCGCCAGCTCTGCGATGTCGAAGACGGGGCGGTTCTTCTCCCCGCGCAGGTTCGCCTCGGTGATGGCTTGGGAGAGTTCGTGGTAGCCGTCGACGCTGCGGGCGAGGACGAGCAGGTGTGTGGCATCGGGATCGGTCTGGCCGGGGATCTTCTCAGCCAACCCGATGGACAGTTCGGAGCCGAACACGGTGGGAAGTCCCGCCTCGGCGGCGGCATGGGCGAAGCGGACCGCACCGTAGAGACCGTTGTGGTCGGTCAGCGCCAGAGAGGTCAGTCCGGCTGCGGCACCGGCGGTCACGAGCTCTTCGGGTTCGGACGCCCCGTCGAGGAAGCTGAATTGGGAATGCACATGCAGCTCCGCCCACTCCACGGTCGTCCGCAGCAGCGTCGGTCCGTGACCCGGTTCCTGTCCGATTCCGTCGGTCGCGGGGGCCTGATAGCGGCCTGGTCCGTCCGAGCCGCCGGGTCCGACGGAGACCTGGTAGCGGTCGGGGCGGGAGAACGCCGGCGCGTCGGAGCCGTCGGCATGTTTGTCGACAGCCGGTCTGTCGACCTCGCCTTTGCCTTCGAGCCGGCGGGCGAGCTTCGACCAGGGTGTGCGCGGGTTCGAGAATCCCATCAGGTTCTCCTCCTCTCAGGTGCGGTCGGTGGTCAGCTGCGGTCAGTGGTCAGCGGTAGCCGGTGGGCAGCAGTGATCAATGGTCAGCGGTAGCGTCCGGTGAGATACCACTGGCCGTGCTCCTTGCTCAGCAGCAGGGCACGACCGGTATCGGTGACCACCTGCAGCCGGGTCCGGTAGACCGCGCGTTCGGGGTCCCACCATCCGGATTCGATGGGCCAGGAGCCGGAGTAGTCGGTGATGGTCTCGGTCCGTCCGGTGGGGAACCTGATCGTCGTCGGTGCCGCTCCCAGCCCCGAGGGTCGTGCTTCCACCGGGGTCCCGTCGGCGGCGAGCACGTCGACGGCCGAATGCTCGACGGTCGTCGGCCTGGGAGCATGCAGGGCACCCGGCCAGGGCGCGGTGGGGCTGCGTTCGGGCACAGCCTTCTGCTGCCACGGGGTCCACAGATTCGTCTCGGCAGGATCCCAACCGCCCTGGATCCCGGGAACCAGGACGGAGTCGGGGCCGAACAGTCCCTGCAGACGTTCGAGCGTATGGCTGATCTGGCCGGTGTTCTCTTCGAACAGGCTCCGTGTGGCACCGATCGGAGTGGTCAGCTCCGCTGCGATGAGGCGCAGCGCGATGATGCCGTCCTCGGAGAAGTCCTCGACGTCGGGGGCCGGGTCATCGATGGCATCGAGGCTCTGCGGATCGTCGGCGCCTGCAGACTCACCGTCGTTCCGGTGTCGTCCCCGGACCGAGGCACCACTGCGGGGCGAAGACGCTGCCGACCGACCGGAACCGGCCAACCAGCCTTCTGCCTGCCAGCGCAGTCGATCCGCGATCGTATTCTCCTGCATGTCTTCGATCCGCCAGGTCCGGGTCGAGGACTTTCCGCCTGCGGCGTCGAGTTCGATCGTGATCTGAGTGCAGATCAGCCCCTGCCTGCGCACCTTGGCCAGCAGTTCGGCACCGAGCTGGCGTGCCAGGAACCCGAGGGTGTCGCTGCGGGTCGTCGGGGTGTCCAGGCCGAGCTCGACCGCGGGCTCCTCTCCGCGGACATGATCGGCCGGCAGTGTGCCTTCCTTGCCGGAGGCCAGATCATGCACATGCCGTCCGAAGGTCCCGAAGCGTGCGTTCACGTCCTTGGCCTCGAGTCGAGCCAGGTCACCGAGGCTGTGCAGCCCCAGCTGCCAGAAGACCTCGATCAGCCCGGTCGCCTCGGGTCCGGCGTATTCCAAGGTGGTGATCGGTTGGGCGGCCAGGAAGTCGACGGTCTCACCGGGAGCGACTCTGCGAGTCTGTCCGGCGGCGAGGACCGCGGCGAACACCGTGTCGGCGATGCCGGGGAAGAACTCCCACCCGGTCTCGGCCACAAGCGCGGAGACCAAGGCTTCGACAGCTGCGGCTTCGTCACGGTAGCCGTGCTTGAGCGAATCGAGCGGGATCGCCAGTGTGCCCGGGCTGAGCAGGGTGAACCGGGCGACGAGGTCCTCGAGAGCTCCGACTCCGGCGCTGAAGTGGCGATTGTCCACGTCTTCGTCCCAGACCACGACCCGAGCTTCCGGGCAGCGGAACCCGACGGCTCGCTTGTTGTTTCCCACGGCGACTCCGGCCGAGCGGGCCGGGGCGTTGGCGGCGATGACCTTGCCTCCGTGGAGGACGGCGACCGGGCGACCCGGGCCGATTTGGTGTTCGGCTGCAGCGGCTACCGCAGGCCAGTCGGGGACGGTGAGGACGAGAGTGCGCCGAACCTCAGCCGGTGCCCTCGCCTCATCTGGTGTCCTCACCTCAGCCGGCATGGCTGATCACCTGCCGCAGATGTGTGATCGTCTTCCAACGAGGATCGTCCTCGACCGACTCCGTTTTCGTCGACTCTGCGTTCTTCGGCCCCGTATTCGTCGGCTCTGCGCTCGCCGCCGGCTCGGGAGCCGGCGCAGGTGCGGCCTGCGTCCCCGCGGGGACGCCGGTGAGAGCGGGAGCTGCGGCGGGGGTGCCGCTCGGCCCCGGCAGCAGGAAGCGGTGGATGCCTGTCTGTGAGCGAGCCCGAACAAGGCAGGACTGCAGGCGACCGCGACCGCGATCGGCACCGGACCACTGTGTGTCTGTGATCTCGATCTGCTCCGTGCTGCCGGACAGGGGCCGGAGGCTGATGAGGCTCATTCGCCGTTCTCTGACCTTGGCCAGGAGTCGAGCCCGCTCCGAGGCGCTGGGAGCGAATCCGGGATCGACGAGGATGATGTCGAAGGATTCGATGAGGATCGAGACCACACGCAGCCAGTCCTCGCCGGGAGTGGCCAGGTTGACGAAATGGTCGAGGTCGACACCGAGGTCGGCGATCGAGGACACCGCAGGTTCGCCGAGCCCGATGCCGGCACACCATTTCTGTTCGCGCGTTGCCGCAGCGGTCGTCGCCAGGGCACAGCTCAGAGACAGCTCACCGGTGACGGTGACGAGCTCACCCCGCGGCAGCCCACCATGGCGGAACAGCGGAGAGAGCACCGGATCGACCGGATGAGGTGCGATCCGGTCGAACAGAGCCGTGGCCGTGGAGATCCCCATCTCCCGGCTGAGCTGTTCGACGACTGGTGCTGCTGACATGACATCCATTATCGAACTGGTGTTCTAAATTGGCAAGATTCAGGCAGCTGCATTCTTCTCCCGGGCGTGTTGCCGTTCGGCTTCGAACATCCAGTCGATGCAGAGCCCCAGGTGAAAGCCGTAGCCACCGCCGGTGGTGCCCGGATCAGCATCGGCCGTGGCCTTCTTGATCTCGGCGACCTCGATCGCGGTGTTGAACATCCTGCGACCGGCCACTCGGCTCTCCAGCGGCAGCAGCTGAGCGCCGTCGGGCAGGTGGAAGGTGAAAGCGGCAGCCCCGCGCATCGCTCCGGCGAAGTCGGCGTCGGTGCGTTCGATGCGCAGCTGATACTTGTGCACCACGGTGTGATGCCGGCGGCAGAGCAGGATGAGATTGTCCATATCGGTCGCCCCGCCCTGCGACCAGGGACGAATATGGTGGGCATCGCATCGCCTGCGGGTGCGGCAGCCGGGGAACTGGCAGCAGACATCGCGCACACTCAGGGCCAGTCGCTGCCGCCTGCTCACCAGGCGCTTCGATCGCCCGAGCATCAGGACGTCGCCTCCGGAGTCCTTGATCACCCCGCTGATGAGCGCCTCGCAGCTCAGGCGCTCTGCCGTCGCCGCGGTGATGCCGCCGAATCCTTCGATCCGGCAGGTCGTGTCCGCCCGCCCTTCCGGCGTCCCTGCGGGGACGTCTTCCTCGACCACGGTCGCTGCCCCCGCGGGAACGCCGGTTCCGGTTTCCGTCCCCGCGGGGACGCCGGTTTCGGTCGCGGGTCTCGCGGGGATGCTCACCATCGGGGGTTCAAAAGCCGGGGCGGCTTCCACGGTGGCGCCGCTGCGGGTGATCACCTCGGCGGAAGCATGGACGAGCAGGCGGGCACGGTCGGCATCGACCGAACCGGCAGGTGCGGCACGAGGGAAGGCACGGATGATCTCCATCAGACACATCGCTTGAGAGACCGGCTCATACGGCGCTTCCTCAGTGCCGCCGGTCTTGCCCTCGACACCATTTTCGGCTCCATCCCCTGCGTCGACTTCTGCCGCCTCACTTACGGGACGTTCGAGAACCTGACGGGCGGCGTCGATCATCGTGGCGATCTCCGCCGCCTCGTCCTCCTCAAGTTCGATCGTGATGCGAGTCCGCCCCGGCCCCACCTGACGCATGCTCACGCTGTCCTGAGCCAGAAACAGCGGGAACGGTCCGTTGTCGATCTTGCCAGCCAGCTGCTGGTAGTTCTGGGAAATCCGGCTGATCTGGCTACCGGTGGCAAGAGTCGCCAGACGCAGCGCCTCATCATCGCCGATCCGCTCCCCCAGCCGGGTCACTTCCCGCACCTTCGAGAAGCTGATGTCACCGTCTGCCAGGCCCTTCTTCACCTTCGGCATCTCTCGCAGCGCCGCCGTCACGCGGACGTATTCGCGTGCCGTGTGCATGGTCACCGACGCCACATGCATCACCCATTCGGTCAGAGTCTTCACTCCGACCCATTCCGCCCACAGCCCCCGCCGTTCGACCTCATCGATGAGGGCGATGACACGCGCATGACAGAAGGAGATGCACGAGATGTTGCGCTGGATAGCGGTCACGATCTGCGCACAGGTGAGAGTGCTGAGGTCCACATCGACCTCGGCACCTCCATAGTCCTTCGGGTCGACGCTCAGCCCGTCGAATTCTGCGGACTTCGTATCAATCGGCTTGTCGTCTCTCATAGCTCCGCCCTTCCGAGACCTCTCAGGCCCTCCGGTCCGGCGATCCCCATGACCACCAACCGTGCCATCACTCTAGGCGTCGGCACTGACACGAGAACTCCATCGACGAAGCTCTGTGAATCCAGAACGTGATCTGGATTCGATTGAGTTTCGTTTATGCAGGTGACCGCGCCGAACCACGCCGGCCCGGCGGAACGTCGGATTCCTCGATCCGGTCGTGTCAGCACCGACGGGTAAGGTGAAAGCCATGACCGATGGCAGCGACGAGATGCCTGTGCGTGAGGCGTCCACACGTGATTCCTATGATGCGATCTCGCAGCCCTACACGGACTGGATCGCCGATGAGCTCACTGCGAAACCGCATACCGGGCCGTCCTCGGGGCTTTCTCCGAACTCGTTCTCGGCACCGGATCGGCCGAGGTCCTCGACATCGGCTGCGGTCCCGGACGCATCACGTCATTCCTCGCCGCTCTCGGACTCATCCCACGCGGTCTCGACCTCTCACCTGCCATGATCGGTCTCGCCCAGGGCCTCTATCCGAAACTCGGCTTCGACGTCGGGACGATGACCGCCCTGCCCTATGCCGATGACTCGTTCGCCGGTCTCGTCGCGTGGTATTCGACCATCCACGTCCCCGATGATGCACTGTCTCTCACCTTCGCCGAGGCGGCCCGTGTCCTCCGTCCGGGCGGTTGGTTCCAGCTGGCATTCCAGCTCGGCGACCGAGTCGATCATGTCTCCGATCTCGCCGGACTCCCGGTCGATCTCGATTTCCACCGTCGCTCGATCGAGGCGGTCCTCTCCGCTCTCGAACCGCACGGCTTCGCTCCGGCCACGCGCCTCGAACGCGAACCCGACCGGATCGGACGCTTTCCGGAGGCGAGCCGGCAGGGATATCTGCTCGTGCGCAGTGAGGGCCGGTGATCATGGTCACCGCACCGGAGGAGCAGCCGCCGCGAAAGTGCCATCGCGGTGTCTGACCAGCGGGCCGCGGGGTGAGAAGATGAGAGGGATATGAACATCGACATCGTCTTCCACACTCCAGAGATCCCCGGCAACACCGGCAATGCCATCAGGCTCGCCGCTGTCACGGGTGCCCACCTCCACCTCGTCGAACCCCTCGGATTCGACCTCTCCGATGCGAAGCTGCGCAGGGCAGGGCTCGACTACCACGACCTCGCCCACGTCAGCGTCCATTCCTCACTGGCGGATCTGTGGGACCGCCTCGGCGACCGTCGGGTGATCGCGTTCACCACGCATACGGAGAATTCCTTCGCCGAGGTGGACTACCAGGACGGCGATGTCCTCCTGTTCGGTCGCGAGTCGACGGGCCTGCCGGACTCGGTCGTCGACGACGAGCACGTGGACATGTCCGTGCGCATCCCGATGCTGCCGGCCCGGCGCTCTCTCAACCTGGCCAACTCGGCTTCGATCGCCATCTACGAGGCCTGGCGGCAGCAGGGATACGCAGGGGCCTGAACCCGCGTAGACTTCTTCGCGAACGCTTTACCTGAAAGGACCATCATGACTGCAAAAGTGCTCACCGTCGCAGGCTCCGACGTTTCCGGAGGAGCAGGGCTGGAAGCCGATCTCAAGATGTTCGACGAGTACGGCGCCTTCGGCACTGCCGTCGTCACCTGCATCGTCACGTTCGACCCCGATGACGGGTTCGCACACGTCTTGGAGTTCATCGAGCCCGAGGTCGTCAACAGGCAGCTCGAGTCGACTCTGGCGGTCCACGAGTTCACTGCCATCAAGTCCGGCATGCTCGGCTCCGTCGAATCGGCTCTGGTCCTCGCCGAGGAGCTCAAGTCCAATGAGCTGCCCTACGTCTTCGACCCCGTGCTCGTGTGCAAGGGTGCAGGCACCATGGTCGATCTCAAGGATCTCTTCGTCGAGAACCTCGTGCCTCTGGCCACGGTCGTGACCCCGAACCTCGAGGAAGCCGCCACCTTGGCCGGGATCGACCCCATCGATTCCGTCGAGGGCATGGTCGAGGCCGCGAAGATCATCCATGGCCAGGGCGCGAAGTACGTCGTCGTCAAGGGCGGTGCCCGTCTGGCAGGCGACGATGCGATCGATATCCTCTTCGACGGTGCGACGGTGACGACTCTGCGTTCGCGCAAGGTCAATGACAAACTCGTCAACGGCGCCGGCTGTTCCTTCGCATCCTCGATCGCGGCGGGTCTCGCGACCGGACTCGACATCAAGGACGCCGTCGTCTCTGCCAAGGAGAAGGTCGCGCACGGCATCGCGAACTGCCTCGACAACGCCACAGGCGTCGCATCGCTCTACCACCCGGCAGCCCGGGTGAGCCCCTCCCCCGAGGTCTCGGTCACTGTCGACTGATCCTGTTCTGGATGGGTTGCGTCCCCGCGGTGACGCAACCCATTTCCTTCGCGCAGGGGCATCAGCGCATATGGTCACGTCCCCGCGGGGACATAAGCGCGACCTGATGCGTGCGTCCCCGCGGGGACGTCACACGACACGCAGATGTCCTGCCGGCGGCAGGGCACCAGAAGACAGGACTGCAGACACAGCAGACTGCCCCGCACACCGAAATGGTGTGCGGGGCAGTCTGAGTGAAACTGTGCGGGACGCGCAGGCTCAGCGCTTGCCGAAGCCCTTGTAGCGGTCCTTGAACTTCTCCACGCGGCCGGCGGAGTCGAGGATGCGCTGCTTGCCCGTGTAGAACGGGTGCGAAGCGGACGAGATCTCGACGTCGATCACGGGGTAGGTGTTGCCGTCTTCCCACTCGATGGTCTTATCGCTCTTGGCGGTGGAGCGGGTGAGGAACTTGGTGCCGGAAGCCAGATCGTTGAACACGATCGGCGCGTATTCCGGGTGGATGTCCTTCTTCATATTCTTACCTCTGCTGAATTCTTTCAGGCGCCTGATATGGGTCCGACCCATCTGCCAGTGCCCGAATTCGTCTGCTGGACACGCTTCGAACCGTAGGAACCGGACACGAAGCGACAGCCCAGTCTAACCGATGGGCGAGAACAAAGCGATTCGACACTCATCTCCTACACTGTGGCCATGACCACCAAGGAACGACTCTCCACGCAGTTCACCCTCCAACCCGCATCGACCGCGCCCGAGCTCATGGCCGAATCCACCGCCGAGGCGCTGCCGACGATCTCCGGCGACGTCGAGGTCTTCGCCATCGATCCGCAGATCGCGGACACCGCAGCACTCCTCGACGCCACTGATCTGCCCCCGGCGACCTCGGCGAACTGCGTCCTCGTCGCCGGATCTCGATCCGGCGAAGAGCGCATCGCGGCGTGCATGGTGCTGGCGAACACCCGCGCCGACGTCAACAAGCGGGTGAAGAAGCTCCTCGACGTGCGCAAGGCGTCATTCCTGCCCTTGGAACGGGCCGTCAGCGAGTCCGGGATGGAGTACGGCGGCATCGGCCCGATCGGGCTGCCGGAGAACTATCGGGTGCTCATCGATTCCCGGGTCGCCGAGGCAGAAGAGCTCATCATCGGATCCGGGATCCGCGGGTCGAAGCTGCTCCTGACCGGGGCCGCGCTTGCGTCCCTGCCCGGCGCCGAGGTGGTCGAAGGCTTGGCCAACGACATCGACTGAGTCCTGACTCGGGTCAGATCCCCGCCAGCACGGCGCAGTGCGCCACCTTCGCGCGGTCAGGCGCCGTCTCGGCGAAGTGTGCCACCTTCGCGAAGTCCCGTACGACCTCAGCGAAGTCCCGTACGACCTCAGCGAAGTCCCGCGCGACCGATGACGTAGTCGATGAGCGGGGCGTAGAGGTTGGGCACCACATCATCGTCCAAGGGAATGGTGGCCTCGATCTGCCCTTGCGCCTCGGCGACGAAGAGCGCCGGATCGTTGCAGTCGGCATAGCCGATAGTCCGCAGGCCCCGACTCGAGGCGGCGCCGGCCCACCCGTGGTCGGCGACGACGAGTTCCGGCGCCGACCCTCCTCGGGCAGCGAAGTCGTTGAGCAGCGCATGCATCGGTTCGGCCAGGTGGGTGTGCGGGCTGCCGCCGTGCTGGTGCCAGGTCCACACATTGTGGATCTGGCGGACGTCGCCGCCGATCTCGGGTACCGGGATGAAGTGGTCGCGGACGTCGATGACAGCGCCAGCGGCCTTCGCGGCAGCGGCGATGGCCATGTGCACGGGCAGCAGTCCTGCCGGGTGTCCGGTGGCGAAGAGGATCCGACCGCCTGCGCGGGAGACCTGGCCGACCGCCTCGGCGAGCTTGTCCAGGGCTTCTATGCACCTGTCGGTGGAGATCGTGTCCACACCTTCGACGAACTCAGGATCGGGCCGCAGACCGGCACGGTCGACCATCAGGGCGAACACCGAGTCATAGTCCCAGTCGCGGGTGAGGTCGACTCCGAAGTCGAACTGCCGTTCCTGGTTGAGGAACCGATGGATGTGGGAGAGGTTGTTCTCCCGCGGTGTCGCGACCTCTCCGGTGATGCGTCCGGCTTCAAGGGCATGGGCTAAGGTGCTGCGGTCCACTGATCTCCTCATTCGGGGCTTTCGGAGCCGGGTTCGGCTCGACTCAACTCTATCCACCCGAGGTGAACGTCTATCCACCTGAGGTGAACTCGGAGGAACACGCCACCGGCGACCGTCACTCTTCCTGCAGGGCGAAGCAGGTCACCGCCGAGGCGGCTGCGACGTTGAGGGAGTCCACTCCCCCGCTCATGGGGATCATCACCGTCGAATCGCAGGCGGCGATCGTCGATCGTTTGAGTCCCTCGCCTTCGGTGCCGAAGACGACAGCGGTGCGTTCCGGTGCCGAGGCAGCGAAGTTGCGCAGCCCCACCGAATCGTCGTCCAGGGCGAGTGCGGCCACATGGAAGCCCGCGTCGTGCAGGGCAGAGATCCCGGCAGGCCACGGGTCGATGCGCGTCCACGGCACCTGGAACACCGTGCCCATGGACACACGGATCGACCGGCGGTAGAGCGGGTCGGCACAGCGCGGGGTCACGAGCACGGCGTCGACGCCGAACGCGGCGGCGGAGCGGAAGATCGCGCCCACGTTCGTGTGGTCGACGATGTCTTCGATGACGACGATGCGGCGGGCGTCAGCGACCAGGGCAGCGGGATCGGGAAGTGCCGGTCGGCCCATAGCGGCCAGAGCGCCTCGGTGGAGGTGGAATCCGGTGAGCGATTCGACGGCTGAATCCGTGCCGATGAAGATCGGCACATCGTTGGTCGCGATGACATCGGCGAGGTCGAACAGCCACTTCGGGCTGGTCAGATACGACCGCGGCGCCATCCCCGCAGCGTGCGCACGGCGGATGATCTTCGAGGACTCGGCGATGAAGAGGCCCTCGGCCGGTTCGCGGACGCTGCGCAGCGCCACATCGGTCAGCTGCGTGTAATCGTGCATCTCGGCCAGACCGCCGCCGGCCAGATCCGCTTCATCGAAGAAGCGCAGACGCTCGGCGTCGATCCCGAGCTCGGCCGCACGGTCGATGACCTGCTGCCTCGTCAGCGGAGCCTTTGCCGGGGTGTTCACAGCGTGACGATCCTCCAGATCGCGACGAGGCCGAGGATGACGATGATCGTGCGCAGCAGCACCGGAGAGAAGCGACGACCGATCCGCGCACCGAAGTACCCGCCGATGAGTGATCCCACCGCGATGCAGATGACGGCGATCCAGTTGATCCGGTCGTGGCCGACGATGATGTACGTGCTCGCCGAAACCGTGTTGACGACGAGGACGAGGACGTTCTTCAGTCCGTTGAGACGCTGCAGATCATCGGGCAGCAGCAGACCCAGCAGGGCGATGAGGATGATGCCCTGGGCTGCGGCGAAGTACCCGCCGTAGATCGCGGTGAGGAAGACGACGAGGAGGACAGCCAGGTACCGGCCGGTGGAGAGTCGGTCCCCCACCGAGGCGGTCTTGTGTTCGATCCCGGCGGCTTCGGCGCGACGCAGCGAGCGGTTCTTCAAGTACCGGGACAGATACGGCTGCCCGACGACCATGATGAGCGCCACGACGAGGAGGACCGGCACGATCGTCTCGAACGCGTCCTCGGGCAGATGCAGAAGCAGATACGCCCCGGTCAGAGACCCCAGGAGTGAGGCGGGAACGAATCCGAGGATCCGCTTCCACTGGCCGCGCAGCTCCTCACGGTAGCCGAAGGACGACGCAATGTTGCCGGGGATGAGCCCGACCGCGTTGCTCATCGTCGACACCACCGGCGGAACGCCGAAGGCCACGAGAGCCGGAAACGTGATGAGCGTGCCGGAGCCGACGACGGCGTTGATGCCGCCGGCACCGATTCCGGCCAGGACGATCAGTGCGATCTGCCACGGTTCGAGGCTGAGACTCGAGAGAAACTCCATGCTCAGCGGGCGGAGCGCGCGTGGTAGCGCTGACCGTCGCGGCTGAGCTTGACGTCGATGCCGAAGGTTGCGGCGAGGTTCTCAGCCGTCAGCGTCTCTTCGATCGGACCGGCGGCCAGATCGGTGCCCTCCGACAGCAGCAGCACGTGGGTGATGCCCGCCGGAATCTCCTCGACGTGGTGAGTGACCATGATCGTGGCCGGGGCCCACTTCGAGGCCAGGATCTCCGACAATGCGTCGAGGAGCTCCTCACGACCGCCGAAATCGAGTCCCGAGGCAGGTTCGTCGAGCAGCAGAAGCTCAGGATCGGTCATGAGCGCGCGAGCGATCTGCACGCGTTTGCGCTCGCCCTCGGACAGGGTGCCGAAGCTGCGGTCGGCGAAGTCAGTGATGTGGAAGGCCGCGAGCAGGTCATAGGCCCGATCGATATCGGCCTGCTCGTACTCCTCGACCCAGCGACCGGTGACGCCGTAGGCAGCGGTGAGCACAGTGTCGAGGACCGCCTCGGAGCGAGGGATGCGACTGGCCAGCGCGTTCGAGGCATAGCCGATGCGCGGACGCAGCTCGAACACGTCGACTCGCCCCAGCTGCTCCTCGAGGATGCCGACGGTGCCCGTCGTCGGATGCATGCGTCCGGCGGCGAGTTCGAGCAGGGTCGTCTTGCCGGCGCCGTTGGGTCCGAGCACAGCCCAGTGCTCGCCCTCGGCGACGGTCAGCGAGAAATCGTCGAGGAGGAAATTCGACCCCCGGCGCACGGACACGGAATCCAAATTCAGGACATCACTCATATCCTCAGACTCTATCGCAGGCGAGCCGTCTATTCTGGTTCGACATGGACCTCACGACCGACTCACTGCTGCTGACTCTGGCGATCAATCATCGCCTGCGCTCGACCCTCGCCCCTGACGAGGTCACCTCCGCGTTCCTCGACGATGATCGTGATGTTCCTCTCATCGTCGCCGATGAGGTCTTCGACACGTCCGTTCCCACCGGTCTTCTGCTATTCATCGCCGAGGCGGCCGCCGCCGGAATCACGCATGCGCGCTTGGCGCTGCACCATCCGTCCCTGCCGCATACCACTCCCCCGGTCGAAAAGGACGCCCGGACGAAGGTCGGCCGGCACACCGCCCCCGTGATCCTCCATCGCGGTGACGAGCAGGCCGCGATCGCCCTCATCGGCGCCGAGGCGAACGTCGAGGTCATCGCCTGCCGCCCCACCCTGTTCCGTCCTGTCACCGTCGGCACCTCCGCCGAGGCGCTGCGGCGGCTGCGTCTGCTGGTGATGGAGGGTCTGGGCCTCATCGAGACCCTCGTCGTCCCCGAGGAATGGCGGCAGGGTCCGTGGCGGGACTGGCAGGAGGAGCTGTCGACGACGCACCCGATCTCCCGGCTCATCCCCACCGAGGCCGATTCCCGCGCGATCTACGCAGCGCTCGACATCCATCACCGACTGCGGACGGTGCTGGCTCCGGCTACCGTGGCACCGCCGGAGTTCGGGGCACTGCTGTCTCAGCTGCACCCCGCGGCCGCGGACTACATCATGGCTGTGGCTACGATGAAGGGGTGAATGAGACCGCAGAGGCCCCGCCCGCCGATTTCCCCGTCCGACTGCTCGTCATGGACGTCGATTCGACGTTCATCAACGAGGAGGTCATCGACCTCATCGCCGCTCACGCCGGAGTCGGCGACCAGGTCGCCGATATCACCGAACGTGCTATGGCCGGTGAACTCGACTTCGCCGCGTCCTTGGCCGAACGCGTCGAACTGTTGGCCGGCCTGCCCGAGACCGTGCTCGATGAGGTGCGGGAGCAGATCACGCTCACCGAGGGGGCCCGCGAGCTCGTCGCAGCGGTCCATTCCGCAGGGGGCCGGGTTGCGCTCGTCTCCGGCGGATTCACCGCGATCATCGCTCCCGTGGCCGCCGAGCTCGGCATCACCGACGTCTTCGCCAACGGGCTCGAGGTCACCGACGGCCATCTGACCGGACGCACGAGCGGTCGCGTCATCGATCCCGGAGCGAAGGCAGAGATCTTCGAGGACCTGCTCGCCGCCGGAGGGTGCGATCGTGCTGAGAGTGTGGCGATCGGCGACGGCGCCAATGACATCGGGATGATCGAAGCCGCCGGTCTCGGCATCGCCTTCTGTGCGAAGCCGGCCCTCGTCGCGGCCGCCGATGCCGCCGTGTCGACAAGAGACCTGCGCGAAGTCATCACCATCGTCACCAGCCGCACAGGCGTCTGAACCGCACCTGCGCCCCTGACCTGCAGATATGACTGTGGCCCTCCGAAACGATTCGGAGGGCCACAGCCATCAGTCGCGACGGTATCAGTCACGCCTGCGCAGTGCAGGCTGGTTCACACGCCGCGGAAGACTCACACGCCGTGGAAGACCCGGATCTGCGGTGCCGGGTATGCTCCCGGCTCCACGTCCCAGCTCTCGAGGTCGAAGACAGCGATCGAGGAGGGACGGAACGGATCGGGAACCCCGCCTTCCGGGTTGAGGTGGCCGACCACCTCGGCGACGGTGGGCTGGTGGCCGACGATATAGGCGCACTGGGCGTCCGCGGGGATCGAATTGATCGCATCGATCCAATCGGCGACCTCACCGGCGTAGAGGGACTCGTCCTCACGCAGGCTCAGCACGCCGGGTTCGTCGAGCGATCCGCCGTGTGCCCGGTTGACTGCTTCGACGACGGCCTGGCCGGTCTGCACGGTGCGCCGAGCCGCCGAGGCGATGGCCACATCCGGTGACCATCGCTCGGCGATCTCCGCCCCGGCCTCGACCGCTTGGGCCAGCCCTTTGGGATCGAGGGACCGTTCGAAGTCGGTGGGACCGTGCGCTTCCGCCTTCGCATGGCGGGCGAGGATGAGCACTGGCATGTGCGGTCTCAGGCGCCGGTGGAGTGGAAGCCGCCGTCGACGTGGACCATCTCGCCGGTCGTGGCGGGGAACCAGTCTGAGAGCAGGGCGACGATGGCCTTGCCTGCCGGCGTGGTGTCCTTCTGATCCCAACCCAGCGGTGCGCGGTCGCCCCACATGTCTTCCAGGGTGCCGAAGCCGGGGATGGAAGTGGCAGCGGTGGTCTTCAGCGGTCCGGCCGAGACGAGGTTGACGCGCACTCCGTCCTCGCCGACGTACTTGGCGAGGTAGCGGGCGGTCGACTCGAAGGCGGCCTTGGCCACACCCATCCAGTCGTAGACGGGCCAGGAGATGGTCGCATCGAAGGTGAGGCCGACGACGCCGGCACCCTTGTTGAGCACGGGCTTGGCGGCCACGGTGATCGCCTTGAGCGAGTAGGCGGAGACCTGGAGGGCTGCGGACACCGACTCCCAGGGAGTGTCGAGGAAGACGCCGCCGAGGGCGTCCTTCGGGGCGAAGGCGATGGCGTGGACGATGCCGTCGATGTTGCCGCCGAGGCGCTCGGGCAGAGCCGCGAGGTCCTCTTCATTGGTGGCGTCGAGTTCGATGACGTTCGGGGTCTCGGGCAGGCGTTCGGCGATGACCTGGGTGATCTTCATCTGCCGACCGAAGCTGGAGAGGATGACCTCGGCTCCCTGCTCCTGCGCGATGCGGGCGGCGGCGAAGGCGATCGAGGCCTCGGTGAGCACGCCGGTGACGAGAATGCGCTTTCCGTCAAGAATTCCCATGGTGATCCTTTCGAAGAAGGGGTGATTGCGTGTGGCTGACACCGCTGAGGGCGGGGTCTCTGTTCTGAAGTCTACGGGCTGTGACGCGGCGAGGCCGCATCGAACGGGTTCCGGGCCCGGTCAGGACCTGGATTCAGTGGCCCGGCCGGGACCTGGTCTCAGTGACCCATCCCGAGGCCGCCGTCGACGGGGATGACGGCACCGGAGATGTAGGCGGCTTCATCGGAGGCCACCCAGCGGACGACCTTGGCGACTTCGGCGGGTTCGGCGAAGCGCTTGGCCGGGATCGTCGACAGGTACTCGTTCTGCTGCTTCTCGCTGAGTTCGTCGGTCATGTCCGTGCGGATGAAACCGGGCGCGACGACGTTGGCGGTGATGCCGCGGGAGCCGAGCTCACGGGTGATGGAGCGGGCGAGGCCGACGAGGCCGGCCTTCGACGCCGAGTAGTTCGCCTGCCCGGGCACGCCGTAGAGGCCGGAGACCGAGGAGATGAAGACGATGCGGCCGGACTTAGCACGGATCATTCCGGTGATGGCGCGCTTGACGGTGCGGAACGAGCCGGTGAGGTTGGTGTCGAGGACGGACTCGAATTCCTCGTCCTTCATCCGCATAAGCAGGTTGTCGGCGGTGATACCCGCATTGGCGATGACGACCTCGACGGGCCCGAGCTTCTCCTCGATCTCGGAGAACGCGCGGTCGACGGATTCGGTGTCGGTGACGTCGGCGGACACGGCCAGCGCCCCTTCGGGTGCCTCACCGTTGCGGGAGGTGACGGCCACTCGATCACCCTGAGCGATGAACTCCTCGGCGATGGTGCGGCCGATGCCGCGATTGCCGCCGGTGACGAGGACGGTGCGTGGTTCTGACACGTGTGACTCCTGTTGATCGACTGTCTTCTGCAAACCTATCGTGGACAAACCTATCCTGTCCTTTGGCCGATGGATATGACTTTCACAAAGGACGAGTATCATGTTTGGCAGTCATCGATCGAAGAAGGATATGGTCAAGCACTCTCAGCAGATCACTACGGCAGACACCGCCCTTGATGATGATATGAGGTCTCGGATCATCAAGTATTCGATCACCATGGGCATCAGGACGGCCTGCTTCGTGGCCGCCTATTTCGCTTTCGCCGCCGACCGCCACATCCTCATGTGGATCTGCGTGGCCGGCGCCGTGATTCTGCCGTACCCTGCTGTCATCTTCGCCAACGCCGGTCGCGAACGCACCACCGATGAACCGTCGACCCTGCTCGACCAGGCTCCGTTGGCGCAGCTGCCTCCCGCACGGGGCGAGACGATCGGTGAGGACGGCACGGTCACCGACACCGTCGCCGGTGAGACCGTCGACGACCCAGACCCGGAAGCGGCGACCGATCACGAAGGGACGACCGACGAACACGCCGCGGCCGAGGACCACGCGACCGCAGCCGAGGACCACGGAACCGCAGCCGGCGAAACCATCGCCGGAGAGACGATCGACGACCACGAGACCGTGGCCGGAGAGACGATCGATGACCACGAGGACAGGGGTGAGAACGCATGAGCGACGAACAGCTGCAGTGTTCGGCCAAGGGCTGCCGCGCCACGGCGACCCGAGCGATCCTGTGGAACAATCCGCGGGTGCACGCTCCCGACCGGAAGAAGACCTGGTTGGCCTGCGCCGAGCATCTCGACTACCTGCGCGACTTCCTCACACTGCGCGACTTCTATCTCAGTGACGTATCCATCGACGACATCCCGGAGGACGCCGGTTGAGCCGCTATTCCTTCCTCTTCACCGCACGCTGGCTCAAGTACATCGCCATGGCGATCATCGTCGTCATCGCCTGCGTGTTCCTCGCCCTCTGGCAGAAGGACCGCCGCGATCAGCGCGAGCAGGAGATCGCCACGATCACCGCGAACTATTCGGCCGACCCCGTGGCCCTCGATTCGGTGCTCACGAACCCTGATGCGACGCTGGCGACCACCGAGGAGTGGACGCAGGTGGAGATGCGCGGGACGTTCGCCGACGGTGACACGGTGCTCGCCCGCAACCGCACTGTCAACGACACCCCGGGCTTCTACGTCGTGACTCCGCTCGAACTCGCCGACGGAACGAAGATCGCCGTGGTCAGGGGCTTCACCTCCGAAAAAGACGAAGTGCCGGCGGCCCCGAGCGGGGAGCAGACCGTCGTCGCACATCTGCGGCCGGCTCAGGACGGGTCCGAAGATGACAACCCGCAGGGCATGATCAGAGCCATCGACCCGGCCCGGATACCCGGAATGGATGACGCCTACTCCCACGTCTATGCCGAGGCCTCATCTGTCGGCTCAGAGGGCGCCATCGAGGACAGGCTGACGCCGCTGCCGATGCCCGAACTCGATCCCGGCAACCATCTGTCCTATATGCTCCAGTGGTTCGCGTTCGGGATCATGATCATCATCGCCGTGTGGATCTCCGCCCGCAGAGAACGCAAGGCAGCCGCCGAGGCGGCGGCGCGCGGAGGTCAGGAGAACGAATTCGTCGTCATCGACAAGGCCGCGCTCGACGCCGGTGCGAAGATCAGTCAGCCGGGAAGCCGGTACGGCCGCAACCGGTTCGCTTCCCCCGGGGTCCACGGACAGGCCGAAGCCGATGAGGACGCGCTGTTCGAGGAACGGTTCCGCTCCCGGTGAACCGCACCCCGGCCTGAGGTGAGGCGCCTCAGGCCGGAGTCACGCTCAGGCCAGAGTCACGAGGTCGAGGTAGGAGTCGTTCCACAGGTCCTCGTCGCCGTCGGGCAGCAGCAGCACCCGATCCGGGTCGAGCGCGGATACTGCCCCCTCATCGTGGGTGACGAGCACGATCGCGCCCTCATAGCGGCGGATGGCTGAGAGGATCTCCTCACGCGAAGCCGGGTCGAGGTTGTTCGTCGGCTCATCGAGCAGAAGCACATTCGCACTCGAGACGACGAGTGTTGCCAGGGCGAGACGCGTCTTCTCACCACCGGAGAGCACTCCGGCGGGCTTGTGCACATCATCGCCAGAGAACAGGAACGAACCCAGCACATTGCGCACGGCCGTATCGTTCAGGTGCGGTGAGTTGCTGGCCATGTTCTCCAGCACGGTCCGGTCCAGGTCGAGGGTCTCGTGCTCCTGCGCGTAGTAGCCGAGCTTGAGCCCATGGCCGGGCACGACCTCACCCGAATCGGGGTCGTCGAGTCCGGCGAGCAGCCGCAGCAGCGTCGTCTTACCCGCACCGTTGTAGCCGAGGATGACGACGCGAGTGCCCTTGTCGATCGCGAGATCGACGCCGGTGAACACCTCGGTCGAGCCGAAGCTGCGGGACAGACCTTCAGCGGTCAGCGGCACCCGCCCGCAGTCAGCCGGGGCCGGGAAGCGCAGATTCGCGACCTTCTCGGTGGCGCGTTCGTCCTCGAGCCCGGCGAGCATCCGTTCGGCACGCTTGGCCATCTGCTGGGCGGCCACGGTCTTCGTCGCCTTGGCCATCATCTTGTTCGCCTGAGCGTTGAGCGCGGCGGCCTTCTTCTCCGCGTTCGCGCGTTCGCGGCGGCGGCGACGCTCATCGTCCTCACGCTGTTTGAGGTAGAGACGGTAGCCCATCGAATAGATGTCGATGGTCTGTCGGGTGGCGTCGAGGAAGAACACCTTGTTGACGACTTCGTCGATGAGATCGAGGTCGTGGCTGATGATGACCAATCCCCCGGAGTACGCCTTGAGGTGGTCGCGCAGCCACAGCACGGACTCGGCGTCGAGGTGGTTCGTCGGCTCATCGAGGATCATCGTATCCGGAGCCGAGAACAGGATTCGGGCCAATTCGACACGACGGCGCTGACCGCCGGAGAGGGTTCCGATCTCCTGGTTGATGAGCGTTTCGTCGAGACCGAGATTCGCGGCGATCGCGAAGGCCTCGGATTCGGCGGCGTACCCGCCGGCGGCGATGAACTCGGCTTCGATGCGCGGATAGCGGTCGATGGCCTTCGTCGCCACCTTCTCATCCGGTGACGCCATCTGCCGCTCGGCTTTGCGCAGGCGCTTGACGAGGACGTCGAGTTCGCGGGCCGAGAGGATGCGCTCCATGCCGGTGGCCTCGAGGTCCCCGCTGCGCGGATCCTGCGGCAGGTACCCCACGGTTCCGGAGACCGACACGGAGCCTGCGGCGGCCGGGTGTCTGCCCATGATGACCTTTGTCAGGGTGGTTTTGCCTGCACCGTTGCGGCCGACGAGACCGACACGGTCTCCTTTGTCCACGCGGAAGGACACCTCGGACATGAGAGTGCGGGCGCCGACGGCGACTTCGAGGCCGGAGGCCTGAATCATTCTGTCTCCAAACTGCGGCCGATGAGTTCGGCCAGGAATTCTTGCGGGTGGACGCCGCGGGCCTTCGCCCTGGCGACGAGTTCGTCTGCGATATGAGTGGGTACGCGGGTCGAGACGACGGTCGTCGCAGACCCATCACCGGCACTGCTGGAACCGGCATCGGCAGCCACGGTGGAAGCCGACCCCGCGTCTTCGGCCTCTGACGCGGCTGCGTCAGCGGATCCGGATGCTGCGGCGGGCGCGAGAGCCTCGGGCGTCCCCGCGGGGACGTATCCGGGGCCCTCGGGCACGGCGGTGCCCTTCTGGTAGGCGGTTGCAGCGGCGCGGGCACGGTCGTCGGCGGCCTCGTTCATTGCATGGTTGCTGTGGCCCTTGACCCATTCGAACTCGACGTCGCGGCCCTTGAGCGCCGCATCGAGGAGTTCGAGAAGATCCTTGTTGAGGACCTCCATGCCGTCGGCTTTCTTCCAGCCCTTGCGCTTCCAGCCGGGCATCCATTTGGTCAGCGCGTTGATGACGTATTGGGAATCGCAGAACACCTTGAGATCTTCATCGGCATCGGCCGTCGAGTTGAGGAGGTCGAGCACGGCCATGAGCTCACCGCGGTTGTTCGTCGCATTCTTCCACCCGCCGGCGTGCCAGCAGTCGTCGTCGATGTACCAGGCCCACCCGGCCGGGCCGGGGTTGCCGAGCGCGGAGCCGTCGGCGGCAGCGATGATCGTCAATGGTTCTCCTTGGAAAGTCGGCTTCCATTCTTTCACGCCGCACCCGAACTCGACGTCCGCGGGTCGGTGATCTCCATGACCCCGGCACAGACAGATCGCCGAGGCGGGAGTGACCTTCTCGGGTCACCCCACCTCGGCGATCTGTTCGTCTGCGTCCCCGCGGGGACGCTTCGCTCATCGAATCGTCGATGCCGGATTCAGATGTTGAACCCCAGCGCCCGCATCTGTTCGCGACCGTCTTCGGTGATCTTCTCCGGACCCCATGGCGGCATCCAGACCCAGTTGATGCGGTAGGCGGGCACGATGCCCTCCAGCGACTGGGCGGTCTGATCCTCGATGACGTCGGTCAGCGGGCAGGCCGCCGAGGTCAGTGTCATCTCGATGACAGCGGTGCCGTCGTCTTCGACCGAGAGGCCGTAGACGAGGCCGAGGTCGACGATGTTGACACCGAGCTCGGGGTCGACGACATCCATCATCGCTTCGCGCACTTCGTCGACGCTGGCATTCTGCGGAGCGTCTATGACTTCAGGCATGGTGTTTCTCCTCACGAGCTGCTTGTGCTTGGTTGAGTGCGTCCTTGAACGCCATCCACGCCAGGAGAGCGCATTTGATCCTGGCGGGGAACTTCGACACTCCCGTGAACGCCGCGGCGTCTCCGAGAATGGCCTCATCCGCTTCCATTGTCCCACGAGAGTGCATGAGTTCGTGGAACGCCGATTCGATCTCCAGCATCTGCTCCACCGAGGCGTCGGCGGCCAGTTCGGACAGCACCGATGCCGAGGCCATCGAGATCGAACAGCCGTCACCGCTCCACCGCACCGCGATGTGACCGTCCTCTGCCAGTTCGGTCTCGAGTTCGATCTCATCACCGCAGGTCGGATTGACCTGGTGCGAATAGCCGTGGCGACCGGTCGCCGCGTCGCGGAGCAGCGCTGTGTTGCCGGTGCGTGCCCGCGACTGGTCGAGGATGACCTGTTGGTAGAGCTGCTGCATCTCTGTGCTCATCGCTTCACTGCCCCTCTCAGTCGACCCCGAAGAACGGACGCACCTCGGCCAAAGCGGTCAGGAAGCGTTCGCAGTCTTCGACATTGTTGTACAGATACGTGCTCGCCCGCGTCGAGGCGGTGACTCCGAAACGGCGGTGCAGCGGCTGCGCGCAGTGATGGCCCACGCGCACGGCCACGCCTTGGGAGTCGAGATACTGTCCGACGTCGTGGGCGTGGACGCCGTCGACGTCGAACGCCACGGTTCCGATCCGCTCTGCGGCGTCTCCGAGCACCCGGATGCCGGGGATCGTCGCGACTCCGTCGAGCAGGAGCCGACCGAGCTCCTTCTCATGTTCGAAGACGTTCTCCAGCCCCACCTCGGCGAGGTAGCCGATCGCAGTCGCGAACGCCGCGACCTCGGCGACCGGCTGGGTGCCGGCTTCGAAACGTTGCGGGGCGGGCATGAACTCCGCGGACTCCATGGTCACCGTGGTGATCATGGACCCTCCGGTGAGCACCGGCGGCAGCGTGTTCAGCAGTTCGGACTTCCCCCACAGCACTCCGAGTCCGGTGGGACCGAGCGCCTTATGAGCGGAGAAGGCCGCGAAGTCGACGTCGAGGGTCGGGAAGTCCACGGGCATGTGCGGGACGGACTGGCAGGCGTCGAGGACGACCAAGGCGCCGACGGCGCGAGCCCGATCGACGAGGCGGTTGACCGGGTTGATCGTGCCGAGCACGTTGGACACGTGTGTGAAGGCGAGCACCTTAGTCGTCTCATCGACGATCGTGTCCAGCTCGGACAGGTCGAGCTCACCGGCGTCGGTCACCGGCAGCCAGCGCAGCTGTGCTCCGGTCGATGCGGCAAGCTGCTGCCACGGCACGAGATTCGCGTGATGCTCCATCTCCGTGATGACGATCGAGTCGTCGGGTCCGAGGGCGAAGCGCTGCGCGTCCTCTCCCCCGAAGCCGCGGCTGGCCCGGTCGAAGCCCATGGCGACGATGTTGAGTGCCTCGGTGGCGTTCTTCGTCCAGCACACCTGTTCCGGTGTCCCGCCGACGAAGTCCGCGACGGCGATGCGTCCGTTCTCGAACACGTCCGTGGCTTCGACGGCCAGGGAGTGCGCACCCCGATGAACGGCGGCGTTGCGCTGTCCGTAGTACTCCACGAAGGTGTCGATGACGCATTGCGGCTTCTGCGATGTCGCCCCCGAGTCGAGATACGACAGCGGCGACTCCCCGACCCTCACATCGAGGATCGGGAAGTCGCCCCTCAGACGTGAGAACATCAGACGCCGGCGGTGAAGAAGCGGTCGTAGCCTTCGTTCTCGAGGCGTTCGGCCAGCTCCGGTCCGCCTTCCTCTGCGACCTTGCCGTTGATGATCACGTGGACGTGATCGGGCTTGATGTAGTTGAGGATGCGGGTGTAGTGGGTGATGAGCATGACGCCGACGTCGGTGGCGTCCTTGACGCGGTTGACGCCCTCGGAGACGATGCGCAGCGCGTCGACGTCGAGGCCGGAGTCGGTCTCGTCGAGGACGGCGAACTTCGGCTTGAGCATCTCGAGCTGGAGGATCTCGTGACGCTTCTTCTCGCCGCCGGAGAAGCCTTCGTTGACGTTGCGCGAGGCGAATGCAGGATCCACGCGCAGGTCCTCCATGGCCTGCTTGAGGTCCTTCGTCCAGTTGCGGAGCTTCGGAGCCTCACCGTCGATGGCGGTCTTGGCCGAACGGAGGAAGTTCGTCACTGTCACGCCGGGGACCTCGACGGGGTACTGCATGGCCAGGAACAGACCGGCCTTGGCGCGCTCGTCGACGGACATGTCGAGCACGTCTTCACCGTCGAGGGTGACCGAACCGGAGGTCACTTCGTACTTCGGGTGGCCGGCCAGGGCGTAGGCCAAGGTCGACTTGCCGGAGCCGTTGGGGCCCATGATGGCGTGCGTCTCGTTCGAGTCGATGACGAGGTTGATGCCGTTGAGGATGGGCTTGAGTCCGGTGTCGGTGTTGACACCGACGTGCAGGTCTTCGATCTTGAGAGTGGACATAATGATCCTTTTCTGAATTCGTGGGTCAGTTGAGAGTGGTGTTCGGGTCGACGAGGATGCGCCCGGCGATCTCTTTGCAGTCATAGACCGCGACGGGTTCGAAGGCCGGCGGGTTCACCGGCTTGCCCGTTGCGAGATCGAACTGGGAACCGTGCAGCCAGCACTCGATGGTGCAGCCTTCGACCTCCCCCTCGGCGAGTGAGACCTCGCCGTGGGTGCACAGGTCGTCGACGGCGTGGATCGTGCCGTCGGAATCGCGAGCGAGGCAGATCTCGAACTCGTCGATCTCGATGCGCATCGTCCCGCCGGGCTCCACCTCATCGGTGGCGGCCACGTCGATCATGGTCACAGAACGCTCCGGGACAGCTCTTCCTCGATGCGTTCGTTGAGCACGTCTTCGATCTCGGGCACCTGGATCTTCTGGATCACTTCGTTGAAGAATCCGCGCACCACGAGCCGGCGGGCGACCTCCTCGGGGATGCCGCGGCTCATGAGGTAGAACAGGTGCTCCTCATCGAAGCGGCCGGTCGAGGATGCGTGGCCGGCTCCGGCGATGTCACCGGTCTCGATCTCGAGGTTCGGCACGGAGTCCGCGCGGGCCCCATCGGTGAGGATGAGGTTCCGGTTGAGCTCGTACGTGTCGATGTCGAGCGCCTCGGGACGGATGAGCACATCGCCGATCCAGACGCTGCGCGCGTCCTTGCCCTGAAGTGCGCCCTTGTAGTGGACGTTCGACTTGGCCTTCGGCGTGTTGTGGTCGATGTACGTGCGGTGCTCGAGGTGCTGACCGGCATCGGCGAAGTAGAGTCCGAGCAGCTCGGCGTCTCCCCCGGCCGCGGAGTAGCGCACATTCGTGTTCAGACGCACGATGTCACCGCCGAGGGTGATGTGGATGTGCTTGAGCTTCGCGTCCTTGCCCACGATCGCATCGTGCTGGGCGAGGTGCTGAGTGCCGTCGTCCCACAGCTGCAGCGAGACGAAGGTGACGTCGGCGCCGTCTCCGACGACGAGGGAGACGAGCTCGGAGTACCGAGCGAGTCCCTCGTGTTCGACGACGATGGTCGCCTTCGAGTTCGCCCCGACGGACACGACCACATGGCCGTGGCCCAGCGTGTCACCGGTGCCGTCGGCATGGATGATCGCGGCCCGCTCGAGTTCGGTGTCGGCAGGGATCGAGTAGTGCGTCACGGCCGATGCGCGGTTGGCAGCGACGACGGCAGCACGGTCCTCCGGCTCGAGGATGCCCAGTTCCTGGGCGGATTCGAGCGAGATCTCCTCGACGGAGATTCCGGCGGGCAGGTCCGCGTCGATCTTCAGCTTCGCCTCGGTGGCAGCATCGGCGAAGAAGTCGCTGATCTTGCGCACGGGCGAGAAGCGCCACTCCTCTTCCCGTCCGGTGGGCACCGGGAAGTCGGCGACATCGAAGCTTCGGGTGCGGGTGTCCCGCTTCGAATCGGGCACCTGGACGTCGGAACCGTGCGAGTGCTCCGAGAGGCCAAGCGGATTGGTGGTATCAGTCACAGATTTACTCCTTTGGGTGCAGTGGGTGCAGACAGGGCCTCAGCCCACTGCGCCTTCCATCTGCAGTTCGATGAGGCGGTTGAGTTCGAGGGCGTACTCCATCGGGAGCTCGCGCGCGATCGGCTCGACGAAGCCGCGCACGATCATCGCCATCGCCTCGGTCTCCTCCATGCCGCGGGACATGAGGTAGAAGAGCTGGTCCTCGCTCACCTTCGACACTGTGGCCTCGTGGCCGAGCGTGACGTCGTCCTCGCGGATGTCGATGTAGGGGTACGTGTCCGAACGGGAGACGTTGTCGACGAGCAGGGCGTCGCAGAGGACGTTGTTCGACGAGCCCTCAGCGCCCGGGTGGACGTGGACGAGTCCGCGGTAGCCTGCACGGCCGCCGCCTCGAGCCACCGACTTCGACACGATCGACGAATGGGTGTGCGGAGCGGCGTGGACCATCTTCGCACCGGTGTCCTGGTGCTGTCCCTCGCCGGCGAAGGCGACCGACAGCGTCTCACCGCGAGCATGCTCGCCGGTGAGCCAAATGGCCGGGTACTTCATCGTCACCTTCGAGCCGATGTTGCCGTCGACCCATTCCATGGAAGCGCCCTCTTCGGCGATGGCGCGCTTGGTGACCAGGTTGTACACGTTGTTCGACCAGTTCTGGATCGTCGTGTAGCGGACCTTCGCATCCTTCTTCGCGATGATCTCGACGACGGCCGAGTGCAGGGAGTCGGTCTTGTAGATCGGCGCGGTGCAGCCCTCGACGTAGTGGACCGAGGATCCTTCGTCGGCGATGATGAGGGTGCGCTCGAACTGACCCATGTTCTCCGTGTTGATCCGGAAGTAGGCCTGCAACGGGATCTCGACGTGAACGCCCTTGGGGACGTAGACGAAGGAACCGCCGGACCAGACCGCGGTGTTCAGTGCAGCGAACTTGTTGTCACCGGAGGGGATGATCGAGCCGAAGTACTCTTCGAAGATCTCCGGGTGCTCGCGCAGACCCGTGTCGGTGTCCATGAAGATGACACCCTGAGCCTCGAGCTCCTCGTTGATCTGGTGGTAGACGACCTCGGACTCGTACTGAGCGGCGACACCGGCGACGAGGCGCTGCTTCTCCGCCTCGGGAATGCCGAGCCGGTCATAGGTGTTGCGGATGTCCTCGGGCAGGTCCTCCCAGGAGGTCGCCTGCCCCTCGGTGGAGCGCACGAAGTACTTGATGTCGGCGAAGTCGATTCCGGTGAGGTCGGCGCCCCAGTTGGGCATCGGCTTCTTGTCGAACAGGCGCAGGGCCTTGAGCCGACGCTTGAGCATCCACTCGGGTTCGTCCTTGAGCTTCGAGATGTTTCGCACGACGTCTTCGCTGAGTCCGCGGACCGCGGTCGCGCCGGCGTCGTTCTCGTCGTGCCAACCGTATGCGTACTGCCCGAGGTCCTTGAGCTCGGGATTCGCATCGATGATCCGATTGCCTGTGTCAGTCATCGTGAACCTCCTTGAGGTCGATCATTGCTGTGGATGAGTGGTCTGGTCAGTTCCGAAGTCGGAATGTGGGTGGTGCACACATGGTCGCCCTGAGCCAGCGAGGACAGCCGTCTGACGTCCACGCCGAGGTAGTCGGAGAACATCGCGAGTTCTGCTTCGCAGATCTCGGGGAACTCCGCGGCCACGGCCTGGATCGGGCAGTGCCCCTGGCACAGCTGCATCGCCTCGAGAGGGGTGCCGGCCGCAACCGGTGTCGCCGAGGCGGCGTACCCTTCCCGTGTCAGTGCAGCTGCCAGCGCCCGAGAGCGCGATGCCACCGTAGTGCCGCCGCGCTTATCGAGTTCGGGGCCGAGACGGTCCCGCAGACGGTCGACGAGATCCTCGGTGAAGTCCTCTACAGCGGGCTTGCCGTGGCGATCCTCCATGAAGCGGAGGATATTCACGGCGAGCTCGTCATAGGAATGACTGACCGAGTCGTGTCCGGCAGTTGTGACCACGTAGTGTCGTGCCGGACGCCCCCGTCCCGCCTGCTTGCCGGCGAGCTCGCGGACCTCGATGAGGCCCTCGCTCTCCAGCGCGTCCAGGTGGCGACGGATCGCCGCCGGGGTCAGTTCCAGGGCTTTGGCCAAAGATGAAGCGGTGATCGGCCCTTCGTCGAGCACCGACTGGAAGACCTTCTGCCGGGTTCGGCGATCCTCCGTGTCGTTTGCAGCCATAATCCACCTCCTTGACTAACACAACAATATTGTTGCGTAATTTGTTTCGTAAAACTAGGTGAGCCTAACCACCTGCGGTTTCGACACTGGTTTCGACACGTCGTAGAATGGTCTGGTGTCATCTTCGGCCCTGACCGTCCGCGGTCTTCACTACTCCTACGGCGCTCACCGCGTCGTCGACGGCATCGACCTCACCGCGGAGTCCGGTTCCGTGCTCGGCGTCCTCGGGCCCAACGGCGCGGGCAAATCGACGACCATCTCCTTGGCCGTGGGCACACGCAGGCCCGATGCGGGCACTGTCGAGATCTTCGGCCATGATCCGGTCCGTGACCATGTCACGACTTCGCAGCTGGCAGGCGTCATGCTTCAGGACGGCGGGCTGCCGATGAGCTCGAAGCCTCTGCAGGTGCTGCGCCACCTCGCCTCTCTCTACGCAGACCCGGTGCCCGTGCAGGAGCTGGCCGAACCCCTGGGCCTGGGCGATTTCGCTGGACGCACCATGCGCAGGCTCTCCGGCGGTCAGAAGCAGCGAGTGGCCCTGGCCGCCGCGCTCATCGGCCGACCGCGTCTGGTCTTCCTCGACGAACCCTGCGCCGGCCTCGACCCGCAGGCCAGGGAGGTAGTCCACAGCTTCATCCGCGACCTCGCCGACCGTGGGGTTGCGGTGGTTCTGACCACCCACGATCTCGCCGAAGCCGAGGAGCTCTCCGACGAAGTCGTCGTCATCGACCGTGGCCGGATCATCGCCCAGGGCGCCCCGGAAGAGCTGCGCAATGCCTCCGCCGGTTCCCGCACGCTGAGCATCGACATCGCCGGCCCGGTTCCGGATCGTCTGCTCGAGCGGATCAGGGCCATCGCTCCCGCCTCGGTGCAGGGCTCTCGCGTCGTCGTGGACGGGGCACCCGACTCGGTGCAGATCGCGGCTATCTGCACCGCGATCGCCGAGGCGGATGAGCAGATCACCGACATCGGCATGCACGCGCAGTCGTTGGCCGATGTGTTCTTCGAGCTCACGGGGAGACCGCTGCGATGAGGGTCAAGCGCATCGCCTCACAGTCGAAGTTCGAGACCCTGTCCGTTCTGCGCAACGGCGAACAGCTGCTGCTGTCGCTGGTGTTCCCGCTGGGACTGCTCATCTTCCTCGCGACGACTCCCCTGCTGCGCGGACTTGGCATCATCGACTCCGCAGCGGATCCGCTGACGATCGCCGTGCCCGGGGCCCTCGCGCTGAGCCTGGCCTCGAGCGCGTTCACGGGACAGGCCATCGCCACCGCCTTCGACCGTCGGTACGGGGTGCTCAGGCAGCTGGCCACGACCCCGCTGGGCACGAACGGGCTCATCCTCGGCAAGCTCGGCGCCGTCATCGTCGTCGTGGTCATCCAATACGCGCTCGTCTTCGCCGTGGCGTTCGCCCTCGGCTTCCGGGGACCCGTCGACGTCCTCGCGCTCATCCTGTGCACGGTCTTCGGCACCGCATCCCTGCTGTCGCTCGGGCTGCTCATGGCCGGCACCCTGCGCGCCGAGGCGACCCTGGCGGTGACGAACCTCATCTGGGTTCTCATGGCCGGCGTCGGTGGCCTCGTCGTCGCGCATCCGGGAGAATGGGGCACAGTCGTGGGCTATCTGCCCTCCGGTGCGCTCGGCGACGCCATGCGCGCAGCCATCGGAGACGGCGGCACCGATATCAAGGCAATCATCGTGCTCCTCGTGTGGGGGCTGGTGGGAACGCTTGCAGCGCGCAGGTGGTTCCGTTTCGAATGAGGAGTGAAGTGGTCACGAAGAAGATCCGCATCGCCGCGTGGGCGATGCTCATCGCCCAGGCCGGGATCATCCTGAGCGGCGGCATCGTCCGTCTCACCGGATCGGGTCTCGGCTGTTCCGATTGGCCCAAGTGCACGCCCGATTCGCTGGTCGCCACACGTGAGATGGGCATCCACAGCTATATCGAATTCGGCAACCGCCTCCTCGCGGTCGCTCTGGCCATCCTCGGCGTGTGCATCGCGCTCATGCTGTGGAAGCACCGGAAGAAGCGCCCGGACCTGTTCTGGCTCAACATCGGCCTGCTCGCCATCGTGCCCGTCCAGGCCGTCGTCGGCGGCATCACCGTGTGGACGAAGCTCAATCCCTGGGTCGTCGCCGGACACTTCGTCCCCTCGGCCGTCGCCGTCGGCGTGGCCGCATACTTCGTCCGCCGCACCTATGACACGGGGGTGCGCCTCGACACCCGTGCACCATCACCTCTTCCGACGCTCGGGTGGATCATCCTCGGACTCACCGCGATCGTCGTCATCTTCGGCGTGCTCACCACCGGTGCCGGACCCCACTCCGGATCGACGATGTCGACGCGGAACAACCTCGACAACATCTGGATCACCCGCGCCCACGGCTTCCCCGTCTGGCTGCTCGTCATCGCCACCGTCGTCGGCCTCGTCCTGGCGAAGCGGAAGGCGTACCCGGCAATGATCGCTCCGCTGGGCGTCCTCCTCGGCGTCGAGATCGTCCAGGGCATCATCGGCTATGTCCAGTACTTCCTCGGCGTTCCCGAAGTGCTCGTCGCCTTACACATGGTGGGGCTGTCCGCTACGATTGCGGCAAGCGTTGCCGTCCTGGACAGCGCATACCCGAGGAGCACCGATGCCCACTCCGATCGTTCCCTGTCTGTGGTTTCCTGATCACGCCGAGGAGGCCATGGAGTTCTACTGCTCCATCTTCCCGAACTCGCGGATCGTCTCCATCGAACGCTATCCCGACGAATCCCTCGACGAGCATTTCGCCGGGATGAGCGGGAAGGTCCTCAGCGGCCGGTTCGTCCTCGACGGCACTGAGTTCATCTGTCTCGACGGCGGGCCGGTCTTCACGTTCAACGAGGCGATCTCACTGACCGTCGAATGCGCGGACCAAGCAGAGATCGATCACTATTGGACGAACCTTTCGGCCTCCCCCGACCATGAGCAGTGCGGGTGGCTCAAGGACAGGTACGGTCTCAGTTGGCAGATCGTGCCGGCGAACCTCGCAGAGCTGATGACCGGACCGGCGCAGACGCAGGCGCTGATGAAGATGAAGAAGATCGTCATCGCAGACCTCGTGGCCGCCGGCTGACAGACGGGGCGAGCACCGGCCGACGGTCGCTGCAGCACACGAGGTGGCACGGCTGCGGAGCACCGTTCCAGCTCATTTCGCACACGTGGCACGGCTGCGGAGCACCGTTCCAGCACGAAAAGTGGAGCACCGCTGACGGCCACCGATCCCCCGCACATTTCGCACTCCCGCCGCGTCATTTCCGCGGCTCGAGGGCATGGGCAGGCGGCCAAAGTAGCTTCGGCCCTGTCGGCTCTGAAATCATCACGTTTCTCTGTGTGCTGTTCAGAGGAACGTGGGCCGATTCGCCGTATCGTACCGATACAACGGCCCAGTCAGCGCTGTTCAGCTCAGCACACTGAGCGTCCCATTTTCGAACTTGGGGCTGAGCACCGCAGCAGCAGCTGACGAAGAAGGCTCGCCACCCAGTGTGGGTGGCGAGCCTTCTTCGTCAGTGTTCGGCGGCTGTCACCAGAGGCCGGGGATGAGCGTGTCGACGAAGGGGTCGATGGCCACGGCGAGGAACAGCAGAGAGAGATAGGTGATCGAACCGTGGAAGACCTTCATGGCCTTGAGCGAGGTTCCGTCCTTGCCCTTCTTCGCCCGTGAGACGAGGGAGTAGCACGACCACAGGAACCATGCTCCGGCACCGACGGCGACGATCGTGTAGACCGGGCCCATCGGGGCGATGGGGATGAGAGCCAGCGAGCAGGCGATCATCGCCCACGTGTAGAGGATCATCTGACGGCCGACGGACGTCGGCGGGACCTTCGACGGCAGCATCGGGACTTCAGCGGCGTCGTAGTCGGCCTTGTACTTGATCGCCAGCGGCCAGTAGTGCGGCGGTGTCCAGAAGAAGACGACGAGGAACAGGAGCACCGGCTCCCAGGCGATTCCGCCGGTCACCGACGACCAGCCGATGAGCACCGGCATGCATCCTGCAGCGCCGCCCCACACGATGTTCTGCGAGGTGCGGCGCTTGAGGACCAGGGTGTAGAAGACTGCGTAGAGCAGGATCGCGCAGGCGGTCAGTCCAGCGGCCACCCAGTTGGTGAAGCCGCCGAGCCAGAAGATCGAACCGAGGCCCAGGACGAATGCGAAGATCAGCGCTGCGCGTGGGCTGATCTCTCCGGTGACGAGCGGACGGTCCTTCGTCCGCTCCATCTTCGCGTCGATGTCGCGATCCACGTAGCAGTTGAAGACCGAGGCAGAGGCGGCCGCGGCCGCTCCGCCGATGAGGGTGTTGATCACCAGCCAGATGTTCGGCATTCCGTCAGCGGCGAGAAACATCACGGGCGCGGTGGTGACGAGGAGCAGCTCGATGACACGCGGCTTGGTCAGCGCGATATAGGCGCGGATGATCGATCGCGGTCGGGTGGAGAGGCTCTGCTCGTCGATGGCCCTCTGCAGAGGTCGTTCACTCTGCTCTTCCCGGTTCTGACGAAGTTTGCTCACGCCCATGATTCTACCTGCTGTCGAATTTTTTGCCAGTCGCGACAGGCCCCGACGCCACGTCGATCCGGGGCCGTTCCGCACACTGCCTCACGAGGTTCGATGGCCCGTCGAGCTGCGGACGATGCGGACGAGGAAGGCCACCGCCGCGCACACCGGGGCGAGGACGATCACCTGGACGACGAGGACGGAGATGAGTTCGAGCGACACTGCCGAGACCTCGGATCCCACCAGCTTGATGCCGACACAGAGTCCGATCATTCCGCTCAGTCCCGAATAGACGAGCGCGGTGGTCCAGATCAGCCCGCCGCGGCGGGCGTTGAGCATGACGATCAGGGCGGCGAGGAACGGAGTCAGCAGCAGCGCTGTCCCGAGTGCCCACAGCCCCAACTCGCCGAGGTCGACCCCGCCGCGCAGAGGCTGACCGAGCGCGGAGGCCACCGCAACCGTGGCGAGGATGAGGAGAACCGGAACGGCGAGTCCGATGCGCGCGATGAAACGGCGGGCACCGACGGTGCCGGCGGCCACCTCGGCGAGGTCGATTCCGCGGTTCTGCGCCCACGTGGGCGGCTCTTCGACCTCGGCTGCCACTGCAGCATCGACCACCGGCTTCGCCCCATCGCTCACCGTCGTGCCCTCTTCCTTCGCCTGTTCGTCGTCACGTGCCTGCGACAGTTGAATGCTCAAGCACAACTGTGCGCGCGACCACACTCTACCCGTCAGTAGTGAGAATGTCTCCCACCAGAGGCGGGACTGTGCGAATGGGAGACGAACGTCCGCGATCGCTTGAGCACGGACGTGTGTGCGAACGGGGTCGGGATATCCGGGGGCCGGCGCGGTAGAGTTTGAGTGCACGCTCTCAGCCGAACGAAGGATCGCTCGAAGACATGACAACTCTGTCCTGGACTGAACTCGACAACCGCGCAGTCGATACTGCCCGCCTCCTCGCCGCCGATGCGGTCCAGAAAACCGGGAACGGGCACCCGGGCACCGCGATGAGCCTGGCTCCCATCGCCCACTACCTCTATCAGCAGGGACTCACCCACGACCCGGCCGACCCGACATGGGTCGGCCGTGATCGTTTCGTCCTGTCATGCGGGCACAGTTCGCTCACCCAGTACATCCAGCTGTACCTGGCCGGTTTCGGCCTCGAACTCGACGATCTCAAGGCGCTGCGCACGTGGGGGTCGCTGACACCGGGTCATCCGGAGGTCGGGCACACAGCCGGCGTGGAGATCACGACCGGTCCGCTCGGCTCAGGACTCGCCTCGGCAGTGGGCATGGCCATGGCCTCCCGCCGCGAACGCGGACTCTTCGACCCCGAAGCGGCGCCCGGATCCTCCCCGTTCGACCATTCGATCGTCGTCCTCGCCTCCGACGGCGACCTCGAAGAGGGCGTCTCCGGTGAAGCGTCCTCCCTGGCCGGCACGCAGGAGCTGTCGAACCTGCTGGTGATCTGGGACGACAATAAGATCTCCATCGAAGATGACACCGCCATCGCCTTCGGCGAGGACACTGCCGCCCGCTATGCCGCCTACGGCTGGCACGTGCAGCACGTGGACTTCACCGCCGGCGGGGACTACACCGAGGACATGGAGGCCTTCCACGCGGCCGTCGAGGCAGCGCGTGCAGATTCCCGTCCCTCGTTCATCCGCCTCTCGACGATCATCGCGTGGCCGGCCCCGAACGCCCAGAACACCGGCGGTTCACACGGAGCCGCTCTCGGTGCCGACGAGATCCGCGCGACCAAGGAGATCCTCGGCTTCGACCCCGAGGCCGACTTCGCCGTCGCCGATGATGTCCTCGCCCACACCCGTCAGGCACTTGAGCGCGGCCGCGCAGCTCACCTGGAATGGGACGAGTCGTTCGCCGCCTGGCGCAGCGCCAACCCGCAGCGCGCCGAACTCTTCGACCGTCTGTCCAAGCGCGAGCTGCCCGCCGGACTCGACGCCGCCTTCCCGGTCTTCGAAGCCAGCGAGAAGGGCATCGCCACCCGCGCGGCGTCCGGCCAGGTGCTCAACGCGATCGCCGAGGTCATGCCCGAGCTGTGGGGCGGTTCTGCCGACCTCGCCGGTTCGAACAACACCCTGGTCAAGGGTGAGCCGAGCTTCCTGCCCGCCCACCGGTCCACCGGCGCCTTCTCCGGACACGAATACGGGCGCAACATCCACTTCGGCGTCCGTGAGTTCTCCGCCGGTCTCATCGGCAACGGCATCGCCCTGCACGGTGGGACCCGCCCGTACAACGGCACCTTCCTCGTCTTCAGCGACTATCAGCGTCCCGCCGTCCGCCTGGCTGCCCTCCAGCAGCTGCCGAACCTGTTCGTGTGGACCCACGATTCGATCGGCCTCGGCGAGGACGGCCCGACCCACCAGCCGATCGAACACCTGTCAGCTCTGCGCGCCATCCCCGGTCTCGACGTCGTCCGCCCGGCCGATGCGAACGAGACCGCCGTGGTGTGGCGGAAGATCCTCGACCGCACCGACGGGCCCAGCGGTCTCGTGCTCACCCGTCAGGCAGTGCCGGTCCTCGACCGTGAGAAGTACGCCCCGGCGTCCGAAGCCGCACGCGGCGGCTATGTGCTCACCGACACCGGAGACCAGCCCGAGGTCGCGATCATCGCCAGCGGCTCCGAGGTCGCCATCGCCCTCGAAGCCGCCGAGGCGCTGCAGGCATCGGGAACCGCCGCACGGGTGATCTCCATGCCCTGCCAGGAGTGGTTCGACGCGCAGCCCGAGGACTACCGGTCCACGGTCCTGCCGCGCAGCCTCAGGGCCCGCGTGAGCATCGAGGCCGCGTCGGCGATGAGCTGGCACAAGTACCTCGGCGATGCCGGCCGCGCAGTGTCGATCGAGCATTTCGGCGCTTCGGCGGACTACGCGACCCTGTACGAGAAATTCGGCATCACCTCGACGGCCGTCGTCGATGCCGCGAAGGAATCCATCAGCGCAGCGAAGGCGGAAGCATGAACGAACGACTGCACCAGCTGAGCCGCCGGGGCGTGTCGATCTGGCTCGACGACCTGTCCCGCACCCGGCTCGAATCCGGGGATCTCGCCCGGCTCATCGAAGCATCATCGGTCACCGGGGTGACGACGAACCCGACGATCTTCGCGAACGCGATCTCGTCCTCGCAGGCCTATGACGCCGCGGTCGCCGAGCTCGGTGCGCAGGGAGCCGATGTCGATTCGGCCATCGAGTCCCTGACCACCGCCGATGTCGCCGAGGCGGCACGACTGTTCCGGCCGGTCTTCGACGCCACCGACGGAGATGACGGACGGGTCTCCATCGAGGTCGCTCCCCCGCTGGCTCACGACGCCGCCGGCACAGTGGAATCGGCGAAGGCTCTGTGGGAGCGCGTCGGGGAGCCGAATGCGATGATCAAGATCCCCGCCACCGAGGCAGGCCTGAGCGCGATCTCGGACACGATCGCGGCGGGCATCAGCGTCAATGTCACCCTCGTGTTCTCGCTCTCGCGCTACCGTCACGTCGTCGAGGCCTACCTGCAGGGTCTGGAGAAGGCGCGCGCTGCCGGCCACGATCTCTCCACCATCAGGTCGGTCGCCTCGGTGTTCGTCTCCCGCGTCGATTCGGAGATCGACTCCCGTCTCGATGCGCTCGACGATCCGACCGCAGCCGGGCTCAAGGGCCGCGCAGGAATCGCGAACTGCGTGCTCGCTCACGAGATCCACTCGCAGCTGTTCACCTCGGAACGATTCAAGGTCCTCGAACTCGCCGGAGCACGTCCCCAGCGTCTGCTGTGGGCTTCGACGGGCGTGAAGAATCCCGACTATTCGGACACCATGTACGTCAGCGGTCTCGTCGCACCGAACACCGTGAACACGATGCCCGAACCGACGATGGAGGCCTTCGCCGACCATGGCGAGGTCAACGCCGAGATCGCACCCGAGGACTACCGGGCCGCCGATGAGGTCTTCGACGCGCTGGCTCGACTGGGCATCGACTATGCGGAGGTGATGACCGTGCTCGAAGAGCAGGGACTGGAGAAGTTCGACGTCAGCTGGTCCGAACTGCAGGACACCATCCGTACGGCCTTGGACCGGTCATGAGACTCGATCTGGAAGTCCCGGTCCAGGAGGAGTTCGACGCCGAGGCGACACGTCTCGTCGACGCCGGCCTGGCTTCGGCCCTGAGCCGACAGGATGCGTCGCACTTCGCCGGCGCCCAGGATGCCGCGCAGCGTCTCGGCTGGGTCGACCTGCCGCAGCGGGCCGACGAGCTGCTCACGCGCATCGAGGCCCTGCGTGCCGAGCTCGTCGAGCAGGGGCTGCGCACCATCAGCCTCGCCGGAATGGGCGGTTCCTCGCTTGCCCCCGAGGTGATGACCGCAGCAGCGGGAGTCCGCCTCGAGGTCATCGATTCGACGGATCCGAACCAGGTCGCCGAGGCGATCGGCACCGACCTCGACCACACCATCCTCATCGTCGCCTCGAAGTCGGGGACCACGGTGGAGACGGACTCCGTGCGTCGCAGCTTCGCTTCGGCCTTCGAGTCCGTGGGCATCGATCCGGCTTCGCGCATGATCGCCATCACCGATCCCGGCACCGAACTCGATCGGCTGGCAGCTGAGCAGGGGTTCCTCGCGACCTTCCACGCCGACCCGAATGTCGGGGGCCGGTTCAGCGCGCTCTCGGCGTTCGGGCTGGTCCCCGCCGGGCTGGCCGGGGCGGATGTGCGGACCGTCGTCACCGAGGCGGCTGACGCCGCGGCCGAGTTGGCTGCCGACGACGCGGACAATCCTGCGTTGGCGTTCGGCACGTGGCTGAGCATCGGCCATGCCCGGACGACGGAGAAGCTCGTGCTCGCCGAGACCGCACCGAACCTGCGTGGCCTGGCCGCCTGGGTCGAACAGCTCATCGCGGAATCCCTGGGCAAGGACGGACAGGGCATCCTGCCCGTCGTCGTCGATTCACCCGCCGATATCGGATTCTCCGATGCCCGTGCGGATGCGCTGCTGTGTCTGCTCGGGCCGGCCGTCGACGATTCGGGACTGGGTGCACCATCGGGCTTCGAGGCCACCGTCGACGGCACCCTCGGTGAGCAGTTCCTGTTCTGGGAGTACGCGACGGCGATCGCCGGGTACAGCCTCGGCGTCAATCCCTTCGACCAGCCGGATGTCGAAGCCGCGAAGGAACAGGCCCGGCATCTCCTCGACGGACCGGACTCCGGTCGCTCGGAGCCGTCGATCTTCACCACCGGTGACATCGATGTTCTCGAGGTCATCGACGAAGCCACGGATCTCGATGGTGCCTTGGAAGAGCTCTTCGCTCAGGTCGACGAGTACGGCTACGTCGGCATTCAGGCCTATCTCGATCGCATCGCCGATGCCGAGGCGGCGGCACTGCGTCCGCTGGTCTCGACTCACGCCGGGGTGCAGACCACGTTCGGATTCGGCCCTCGGTATCTCCATTCCACAGGGCAGTATCACAAGGGCGGACACCCCAACGGAGTGTTCCTCCAGATCACCGGAGAGGCTCGCACCGATCTGCTCGTGCCCGGCCGCTCATACGGGTTCGCGCAGCTCCAGCGTGCGCAGGCGGCAGGCGATGCAACCGTGCTGCGCGGAATCGGCCGTCCGATTCTGCGGGTGCATCTGCTTGATCGGTCCCGAGGCCTTGCCCAGCTGCGCGAGGCGATCGAACGGATCAGCCCCCGCCACCACTTCGGCGTCGACTGATCCCTGCCGCCCGGCAGAGCGGCGTCTGCACCTCGGGCACCGGAAGCCTCAGACGCAGGCCCGAGACCTCGGGCGCCGGCTCGAACGGTTGCCGGAGTGAAGAATGAGAAGGACCCCGACCACGTTGGTCGGGGTCCTTCTCATCGTCTTCGGCCCGATCGCGAGGCGCTCAGTTCTCTCGGCCGGGACGGCTCGCCTGGCGGCGTCTCAGGGGTTGGAGCAGCGCCTCAGGCGTTGAAGCGGGTGATGACACCCAGCAGGATGATGCACGCGGCCCAGATGATCGCCATGAGCGTAGTGAAGCGGTTGAGGTTGCGTTCGGCGACTCCCGACGACCCCAGCGAGGAGGACATTCCGCCGCCGAACATGTCGGACATGCCACCGCCCTTGCCCTTGTGCATGAGGATCAGCAGGGTGAGGAAGATGCTCGTGATCACGAGCAGCGCGATGAGAATGATGTTGAGGATTTCCACGTCGGATTCAACCTATGTTTCGTCGAGAATGTCGTCGAGTGATGCGTCTGTCAGTCTACTTCGCGACCGCAGCCTTGCACAAAGCGGCGAAGTCGGGGCCGCTGAGGCTCGCGCCGCCGACCAAGGCTCCGTCGACATCCGGGGAGGCGACGATCTCGGCGACATTGTCGGTCTTGACCGAACCTCCGTAGAGGACACGAGTCGTCTGGGCCAGGCTGTCACCGAACTTCTCGGCGATGCGCCCTCGGATGGCCGACGCCATTTCGGCGGCGTCCGCGGCCGTGGCGGTCTCTCCTGTGCCGATGGCCCACACGGGTTCGTAGGCGATGACGAGACCGTCGAGCTCGGCGCCTTCGAACCCGGCCAGGGACTCATCGATCTGGCCGAGCGTGAACTCGACGTGGGTCCTCCCCTGTCGCTCCTCGAGGGACTCACCGACGCACAGGATCGGAGTGAGCTCCGCGGACAGTGCGGCCCTGATCTTCGCGGCCACGACGTCATCGGTCTCATAGTTGTCGGCGCGTCGTTCGCTGTGACCGATGACCACGTAGCTGCAGCCGAGCCGGGTGAGGAACGATGCCGCGATCTCACCGGTGTGCGCACCGGGAGCGTGCTGAGACACGTCCTGCGCTCCGTACTTCAGCCACAGCTTGTCCCCCTGGACGAGGGTCTGCACGGAGCGGATGTCGGTGAAGGGCGGAATCACGACGACTTCGCAGTGGCTTTCGTCGAGTTTCGCGTCCTCGAGGGCCCAGGCGAGTTTCTGGACGCTGGAGATCGCCTCGAGGTGGTCGTGGTTCATCTTCCAATTGCCTGCCAGCAACAGGGTGCGATCATTCATGTCTGTCCTCTTCCTCATCCGAGTGCGTCGAGTCCGGGCAGGGTCTTGCCTTCGAGGTATTCGAGGCTGGCGCCGCCGCCGGTGGAGATATGGCCGAAGGCGTCGTCGGCGAACCCGAGGCTGCGCACGGCAGCCGCGGAGTCACCGCCGCCGACGACGGTGAGCCGCTTCGCCGCATCGATATCTGCGGACCTGCCCTCATCGGTCAGTGCCGCAGCCACGGCTTTGGTGCCGGCGGAGAAGGCCGCGAATTCGAACACGCCCATGGGGCCGTTCCAGAACACGGTCGTCGAGCCCGCGATGATCTCAGCGTAAGTCTGAGCTGTGTCGGGACCGATGTCGAGCCCCAGCGCCGAGGCACCGGCCGGAGTGGATTCGAGTTCGGCGGATTCGGCGACCCAATGTTCGGCGTCGGCGGAGAACTTCTCAGCCATGACGATATCGGTCGGCAGCACGATCCGTGCCGCGCCGTCCCCGGCTTCCGAACGCTTCAGGTGGGCCTTGACGTCGTCGATGCGGTCGGTCTCCACGAGGCTGGATCCGATCGGGTGGCCCAGCGCGGCGAGGAAGGTGAAGACCATTCCTCCGCCGATGAGCAGATTGTCGGCTCGGTCCAGCAGGTTGTCGATGACTCCGAGCTTGTCGGAGACCTTCGAGCCGCCGAGGACGACGGTGAAGGGGCGGGCCGGGTCGTTGAGCAGACGGTCGCTGACCTCGACTTCCGCGCGCACGAGGGAGCCCGCGTAGTGCGGCAGCAGCTCGGCGATGTCGCAGACCGAGGCCTGTCGGCGGTGGACGACGCCGAAGCCGTCGGAGACGAAGTCATCGGCCAGTGCCGCCAGCTGTGCGGCGAACTCACGGCGTTCGGCGTCGTCCTTCGACGTCTCGCCCGGGTTGAAGCGCAGGTTCTCCAACAGCAGGACTTCGCCGGCGCTGAGCGCGGCGGCTCGTGCTTTCGCATCGTCGCCGACGGTGTCGGCGGCGAAGGTCACGGGACGGCCGATCGCCTCGGCGAGTTCAGGGGCGATCGGGGCCAGCGAGTACTGCGGATCCGGGGCGCCCTTCGGCCGTCCCAGGTGCGACATCACGATGACCTTGGCTCCCGCCTCGGCGAGTGTTCGGATCGTCCCTGCCGATGCGGCGATGCGACCGCGGTCGGTGATCGTGCCGTTGTCCATCGGCACATTGAGATCGCTGCGGACGAGCACCGTGTGGCCGGCGAAGATGCCCGCATCGTCGAATGTCCTCATGTGTCCCTTTCGCTGAGAATGTAGCTGACCATGTCTTTGAGTCGGTTCGTGTAGCCCCACTCATTGTCGTACCAGGCGACGACCTTGATCTGGTCTCCCAGCACCATGGTGAGCTTGGAGTCGATGATCGCCGAGGCGGTGGTGCCGACGATGTCGGTGGAGACCAGTTCGTCGGTGGAGTAGTCGAGGTAGGGCGAGTTCTCCGCCGCGGCGGCGAGGATCGCGTTGACCTCGTCGGTGTCGGCAGAGCGAGACGGGGTGAAGGTGAAGTCGATGATCGACCCGGCGGGCACGGGTACGCGCACGGCGAGTCCGTCGAGCTTGCCCTCCAGATGGGGCATGACACGACCGACGGTGCGTGCTGCACCGGTCGTGGTGGGCACGATATTCACGGCCGCGGCGCGGGCGCGGCGCAGATCCCGGTGGGGTCCGTCGACGAGCATCTGGTCGCCGGTGTAGGCGTGTACGGTGTTGAGCAGCCCGGATTCGACGCCGAGTCCGTCGTCGAGGGCCTTGACGACGGTGGCCATGCAGTTGGTCGTGCAGGAGGCGTTCGACACGACGGCGTGGGTGCTCGGATCGAAGTCGGCCTCGTTGACGCCCATGACGAAGGTCGCGTCGACGTCCTTGCCGGGGGCCGAGAGCACCACCGTGGACACTGTCCCGCCGAGGTGGGCCTCGGCCTGGTCGCGTCGGGTGAAGCGGCCGGTGGACTCGACGACGAGTTCGACCTCGTGCGCCGACCAGTCGATGGATCCCGGGTCGGCTTCGCTGAGCACCGCGACCTCACGGCCGTCGATCGTCAGCGAGTCGTCGTCGGCGTCGACCTCATGGTCGAAGCGCGGCCACACTGAGTCATGGGTGAGCAGGTGGGCCAGTGTGGCGGTGTCGGTGAGGTCATTGACGGCGACGACCTCGAAGTCGGCACCGGGTTCGAGGGACAGACGGAACAGGGCACGACCGATACGGCCGAAGCCGTTGATGGCAATTCGTCTCATGCCTCGATCTTAGCGATCCTCGAGCATTTCCGGGGTCAGACTGGCTTCGGTGCCGGGAATTCCCAGTTCCTCCGCATGCTTGTCCGCCGTCGACAGCAGTCGGCGGATGCGTCCGGCGACCGCGTCCTTCGTCATCGGAGGGTCGGCGAGCTGGCCGAGTTCCTCCAGGGAGGCCTGTTTGTGGGTCACTCGCAGCTGGCCGGCATAGCGGAGGTGCTCGGGAACGTCGTCGCCGAGGATCTCCAGGGCCCGTTCGACGCGCGCCCCGGCGGCAACGGCCGCGCGGGCCGAGCGACGCAGGTTCGCATCGTCGAAGTTCGCCAGGCGGTTCGCTGTGGCGCGGACCTCACGGCGCATCCTGCGCTCCTCCCACACGAGCACAGCGCTGTGGGAGCCCATCCGGGTGAGCAGGGCGGCGATGTCGTCGCCGTCGCGGATGACGACGCGGTCGACTCCACGGACTTCACGGGCCTTGGCGCTCAGCCCGAGTCGGCGGGCGGCTCCGACGAGTGCGAGTGCCGCCTCGGGGCCGGGGCAGGTAACTTCGAGTGCGGAGGAGCGTCCGGGTTCGGTCAGTGAGCCGTGGGCGAGGAACGCGCCGCGCCACGCGGCTTCGGCATCGGCGACGGAACCGTTGACGATCGCCGACGGCAGACCGCGCACGGGCCGTCCCCGATTGTCGACGAGGCCGGTCTGGCGGGCCAGGGCTCCCCCGTCGCGGGTGACCCGCAGCAGGTAGCGGTTGGAGCGGCGGATTCCGGCGGCGTTGATGACGACGATATCGGCGTGCTGGCCGTAGAGGTCCTTGATCTCGGCGCGCAGGCGCTTCGCCGCCTGGGCGGTGTCGAGTTCGGCTTCGAGCACGATCGAGCCGTTGACGAGGTGGAGAGCGGAGGAGAACCGGAAGATCGATGACACCTCGGCCTTGCGGGCGGAGGTGCGGGTGATCCTCACACGCGCCAATTCGTCCTTGACCTGAGCGGTCAGTGCCATTGCTCGTCCTCCTGCCCCTGATGTCTTACCACTGCTCGGCGACGCCGATCCCGGCGTCTACCAACATGTCACGGTAGCACGCTGCAAGTTTGAGGCTGTCATGCTGTCCCTGCCTGCGTGAGCGCAGCGGACGCTGCCACAGCTGGGCTCCGAACAGGTCTGCGGCCTGCTGCGTCAGATCCGGCTCGAGGTCGGTCGCCGCCTCATCGACGAGGACATAGTCCAATGTCAGCGCAGGTGCATGACGATGCAGTGAGAGGAGGTGTTCGCCGAGGCTCAGATCCCGGGTCTCACCATCGGTGGAGCTGAGGTTGAGAGTGAGGGATTTCACCGCGGTGGAGGCGACGATCGCCTCTGCCAGCGAGGGCACGAGCAGGTGCGGCATCACCGAGGTGTACCAGGATCCGGGCCCGAGGTTGAGCACATCGGCCTCGTGTACGGCTTCGACGGTCTCATACCGGGCCGGCGGTGCGGCCGGGTCGAGGCGCACGGTCTCGACGTGACCGAGAGTGGAGGCGAGCACGGACTGTCCGCGCACGACCTGGAAGGAGCCGGGGAACTTCACATCGGCCTCGATCGTCAGCGGCACCGAGGACATCGGCAGCACTCGGCCGTGGGCGCGCAGCAGCCGGGCCATCCAGTCGAGGCCGGCGACATGGTCGCCGTGGATCTGCCACAGCGCGGCGATGAGCAGATTGCCCACGGCGTGACCGGAGAGTTCGCCATCGGATTCGAATCGGTGCTGGATGACGTCACGCCAGGTCTGCCCCCAGGTGCCGTCATCACACAGCGCGGCCAGCGCCATTCGCAGGTCCCCGGGCGGCAGTCCGCCGAGTTCGTCGCGCAGGCGGCCGGAGGAGCCGCCGTCGTCGGCGACGGTGACCACGGCGGTGAGGTCTTCGGTGAGCAGTCGGAATGCCCGCAGTGCAGCGTAGAGTCCGTGTCCGCCGCCGAAGGAGACGATGTTCGGACCGTCGTTCTGTGCTCCTGCGGTGATCACAGGCAGGTCTTCGGTCTCCATGTCATTCTCTTCCCAGATCGCGGTGGCGCACGGTCACCGGGATTCCCGTCTGCGCCGACAGGAGTTTGCCGACGCGTTCGCTGATCGCCACGGAACGATGTTTGCCGCCGGTGCAGCCGATGCCGATCATCGCATAGCCGCGGCCTTCGTGGAGGTAGCCTTCGGCCACGGTCGACAGCGTCGCAGCATAGCGTTCGATGAACTCCTCGGCCCCGTTCTGTTCGAGCACGAAGGATGCGACGTCGGAGTCGAGCCCGTTGTGTCCGCGCAGGTGCGGGATCCAGTACGGGTTCGGCAGGAAGCGCACATCGGCGATGTGATCGGCGTCCTTGGGCAGGCCGTATTTGAAGCCGAAGCTCATCACCGTCAGCCGCAGCGGCGGAGTGTCGTCATCGCTGAAGCGCTTGCGCACCTCGGCGGAGAGCTGATGGACGTTGAGGTCCGAGGTGTCGACGATGATGTCGGCACGGTGTTTGAGCGTTTCGAGCTGGCTGCGTTCGGCCTCGATGCCGTCGAGGAGAGTGCCGTCGCCCTGCAGCGGGTGGGGACGCCGGGTCGATTCGAAGCGGCGGACGAGGACTTCGTCGGAGGCTTCGAGGTAGAGGATGCGCAGAGACAGCCCCTGGTCGACGAAGTCGCTGATCGTCTCCTGCAGCTCCGTGTACTTCGTCCGGCCCTTGGCATCGATGACGATGGCGATCTTCGGCAGGGCACCGTCGGCGCGGGCGACGAGTTCGACCAGCGGACGCATCATCTGCGGAGGCAGATTGTCCACGACGTACCAGTCCATGTCTTCGAGCACGTTGGCCACCGTCGTCCGGCCCGCCCCGGACATTCCGGTGACGAGAACGACCTCGATGGGGTGGTCGGAACCGTTCGGTTCGGCCTGCGTACTCACACGTCCTCCTCTGGCTGCTCCCGGCCGGTGCCGGTCACGGGGTCTCTCCGCACTACTCTAGGGCAGATTCGCCGCGCTCACTCAGCCAGAGCCGCGACGATCTTCGCTGCGAGGGAGGGACCGATTCCCTTGACCTCGCAGATCTCCTCAGCGGAGGCGGCGCGGACCTTCTTCACCGACCCGAAGTGCCGCAGCAGTGCGGTGCGTTTGGATTCGCCGAGCCCGGGGATGTCGTCGAGGACCGAGCTGGTCATCGCCTTCGCGCGCTTCGACCGGTGGTAGGTGATGGCGAAGCGGTGAGCTTCGTCGCGCAGCCGCTGCATGAGGAACAGCCCCTCGGAGTTGCGCGGCAGGATCACCGGGAACGGATCGTCGGGAACCCAGATCTCCTCGAGCCGTTTGGCCAGACCGACCACGGAGATGTCGACGATTCCGAGATCCGTCAGCGCCCTCATCGCGGCGGCGACCTGCGGGCCGGCACCGTCGACGACGAGGAGGCTGGGCCGGTAGCCGAAGCGCTCATCGGGTTCGTCGGCGCCCACCTGCTCCAAGTAGCGGCTGAACCGGCGGGAGACGACGTCGTACATCGACGCCGTATCATCGGCGGCGGCTTCGCCGTGGATGGCGAAGTGCCGGTAGTCGCGCTTCTTCGCCATTCCGTCTTCGAACACGACGAGGGAGGCCACGACGTTCGATCCCTGTGTGTGGGAGATGTCGATGCATTCGATGCGCAGCGGAGCCTCGGGCAGGCCGAGATGCTCTTGGATCTCTTTGAGCGCCTGGCTGCGCGTGGTGAGATCGGAGGAGCGTTTGAGTTTGTGCTGGATGAGCGCTTCCTTCGCGTTCTTGTCCACTGTCTCCAGGGCCGCGCGCTTCTCACCTCGTTCGGGCACGCGGACGGTGACTCGGGATCCGCGCTGCTGGCTCAGCCAGGATTCGAGAGACTCCTGATCGGCAGGGAGCGTGTCGACGAGGATCTCCTTCGGGATCGCGTCGGCATCGAGACCGGTGTAGGCCTGCCGCAGATAGTCGGTGGTCAGCTCCGCCGGGGTGTGGTCGTCGGAGCGCTCGATGATCCACCCGCGTTGGCCGCGGATCCGCCCCTGTCGGACGTGGAAGACCTGCACGGAGGCTTCGAGCTCTTCGGTGACGAGGGCGAAGATATCGCAGTCGGCGCTGACGGAGAGCACCACGGCGGATTTGTCGAGCACCTTCTGCAGTGCGGTGATCTCGTCCCGCAGTCCCGCGGCGCGTTCGTAGTCGAGGTCTTCGGCCGCCTTGGCCATCTCCTTCTTCCGGTAGCTGATGAACCGGCCGGTGTTGCCCGACATGAAGTCGGAGATGCTGCGGGCCAGCTCCCGGTGCTCGTCCTTGGTGATCTGGCCGACGCAGGGTGCTGCGCATTTGTCGATGTAGCCGAGCAGGCAGGGTCGACCACTGCGCTCTGCTCGCCGATAGACCCCAGGGGTGCAGGTGCGCATCGGGAAGGCCTTGAGCAACAGGTCGAGGGTGTCCTTGATCGCCCACACCTGGGCGAAGGGGCCGAAGTACTTCACGCCCTTGCGGCGCTTTCCGCGGGTGATGAAGGCGCGGGGCACTTCGTCGTTCATGGTGATCGCGAGGTACGGGTAGGACTTGTCGTCGCGGAACATGACGTTGAACCGCGGATTGAACTCGTTGATCCACGTCCATTCGAGCTGCAGGGCTTCGACCTCGGTGTCGACGACGGTCCATTCCACTGAGTTCGCGGTGTGGACCATCGTCGATGTCCGCGGGTGCAGCGCGGCCGGGTTCGCGAAGTACGAGTTGAGACGGTTGCGGAGGTTCTTCGCCTTCCCGACGTAGATCACCCGGCGGTCGGGATCTCGGAACTTGTACACCCCGGCCGAGGTCGGGATGGACCCCGTGGCCGGGCGGTAGCTGGATGGATCGGGCATGGGATCAGGCGTCGAGCATCGGCTTGAGGTAGCGCCCGGTGTGGGATGCGGTCACCTCGGCGACCTCCTCGGGGGTGCCTTGGGCGATGATCTGACCGCCGCCGCGGCCGCCCTCGGGCCCGAGGTCGATGATGTGGTCGGCATTGCCGATGACGTCGAGGTTGTGTTCGATGACGATGACGGTATTGCCTTTGTCGACGAGTCCCTGGAGGACCATGAGCAGCTTCGAGATGTCCTCGAAGTGCAGACCGGTCGTCGGTTCGTCGAGCACGTAGACGGTGCGTCCGCGCGAACGCTTCTGCAGTTCGGCCGCGAGCTTGACGCGCTGCGCCTCACCACCGGACAGGGTCGTCGCCGGCTGGCCGAGGCGGACGTATCCGAGTCCCACCTCGACGAGGGTCTTCAGATGACGGGAGATCGCGGGAATCGCGGCGAAGAAGTCATTGGCCTCTTCGATGGGCATGTCGAGGACCTCGGCGATGTTCTTGCCCTTGAACGTGACTTCGAGGGTCTCCCGGTTGTACCGGGCTCCCTGGCAGACCTCGCAGGGTACGTAGACGTCGGGCAGGAAGTTCATCTCGATCTTGATCGTGCCGTCGCCGCTGCAGTTCTCGCAGCGACCGCCTTTGACGTTGAAGGAGAAGCGTCCCGGCAGGTAGCCGCGGATCTTCGCGGACTCCGTTTCGGCGAAGAGCCTGCGCACGTGGTCGAACACGCCGGTGTAGGTGGCGGGGTTCGAGCGCGGGGTCCGCCCGATCGGCGACTGATCGACGTGGACGACCTTGTCGAGGTTGTCCAGGCCGGTCACCCGCTTGTGTCGTCCGGGCACGCGGGAGGCGCCGTTGAGGACATTGGCCATCTGCGTGTAGAGGATCTCGTTGACCAGGGTCGACTTGCCCGAACCGGACACTCCAGTGACAGCGGTGAACACGCCGAGCGGGAACGACACCGTGACATCTCGGAGGTTGTTCTCCACCGCCTTCTCGACGGTGACCATGCGCTCCTTGTCGACGGGGCGTCGAGTCGGCGGGATCTGGATCTCGCGGCGACCGGACAGGTAGTCGCCGGTGATCGATCCGGCAGCGTCCCTGAGCCCGGGCACGGGTCCTGAGTAGACGACCTCTCCCCCGTGTTCGCCGGCGCCGGGGCCGATGTCGACGACCCAATCGGCGGCTGCGATGGTGTCCTCGTCGTGTTCGACGACGATGAGGGTGTTGCCCAGGTCCTTGAGCTTGTTGAGCGTTTCGATGAGGCGTCGATTGTCGCGCTGATGCAGACCGATCGACGGTTCGTCGAGGACATAGAGCACGCCGACGAGCCCCGAGCCGATCTGCGTGGCCAGACGGATGCGCTGAGCTTCGCCGCCGGACAGGGTGCCGGCGGCCCGGTTGAGGCTGAGGTAGTCGAGGCCCACGTCGAGGAGGAATCCGAGACGGGCGTTGATCTCCTTCATCACCTGGGCGGCCACGGCAGCATCCCGGTCGCTGAGTTCGAGTCCGCCGAGGAACTGTGCGGCTTCGTCGAGGGCGAGTTCGGAGACGTCGGCGATCGACTTCTCGCCCACCTTGACCGCCAGGATCTCAGGTTTGAGGCGTGTTCCCTGGCAGCTGGCACAGGGGATCTCGCGCATATACGACTCGTAGCGCTCCCGCGACCAATCGGATTCGGTCTCTTCGTGTTTGCGCTGGATGTACTGGTAGACGCCCTCGAAACCGGTCGAGTAGGTGCGTTCACGGCCGAAGCGGTTCTTGTACTTGACGTGGACCTTGTAGTCCTTGCCGGTCAGGATCGCAGTCTTCGCGGACTTCGGCAGCTTCTTCCACGGAGTCTTCATATCGAAGCCCAGTTCGTCGCCGAGTCCCTTGAGGAGCCGGTTGAAGTACTTCGAGACCTGTTTGCCGCCCGACCAGGGAGCGATCGCTCCTGCCCCGAGGCTGAGGTCCTCATCGGGGATGACGAGATCCTCATCGACCTGCAGGCGGGTGCCGATGCCGTCACAGGTGGGGCAGGCGCCGAACGGCGAGTTGAAGGAGAAGGAGCGCGGTTCGATCTCGTCGATCGTCAGCGGATGTTCGTTCGGGCACGACATGTGTTCGGAGAACGTGCGGGTCGTGCCTTCGTCGACGAGGTCGATGTCGATGCGTCCGTCGGCGAGTCCGAGCGCGGTCTCCACCGAGTCCGTCAGGCGCTGACGCATGCCTGGCTTCGCCACGAGACGGTCGACGATGACGGAGATCGTGTGCTTGTACTGCTTCTCCAGGGTCGGAGGTTCGCTCAGGCTGATCTGCTCACCGTCGACGACGGCACGGGAGAAGCCCTTGGCCTGAAGCTCACTGAAGAGGTCGACGAACTCTCCCTTGCGGGACCGCACGACGGGGGCGAGCACGAGGAACTTCGTGCGCTCTTCGAGCTCGAGCAGCTGATCGACGATCTGCTGCGGGGACTGCTTCGTGATCACCTCACCGCAGACCGGGCAGTGCGGGATGCCGATGCGCGCCCACAGCAGACGCAGGAAGTCGTAGACCTCGGTGATCGTGCCGACGGTCGAACGCGGATTGCGTGATGTCGACTTCTGGTCGATCGACACTGCCGGGGACAGCCCTTCGATGAAGTCGACATCGGGTTTGTCCATCTGCCCGAGGAACATGCGGGCATAGGAGGACAGGGATTCGACGTAGCGCCGCTGGCCTTCGGCGAAGATCGTGTCGAAGGCCAGGGACGACTTGCCGGAACCGGACAGTCCGGTGAAGACGACCATGGAGTCACGCGGCAGGGCGATCTCGACGTTCTTGAGATTGTGTGCCCGCGCGCCCTTGACCCACAGGGTGTCGAGATGGGAGACGCCTGTCACTTGCTCGCCGTTATTGGTTTTCATCACCTGACCACTGTATTACTCGGCACTGACATTGCTTCATTCTCGGCTCTCGGAGCCGAGGCCCGCGACGTGTTCGCGGACCTCATCCCGTGGCGCCGATCTCGCCGACGGAGACGATGCGGAGCACGATGTCTCCGGCTTCGTCGCTGGCTTCCACGTCCACCTCGGCGTCGATGGCCCAGTCCCGGTTCTCTTCCGGATCGGCCAGGATCTGGCGGACGGTCCACGTGGGGGAACCGGGTTCGATGTCGATATATTCCCGACCACGGGCCTTCTGGTCGGTGAGGAGTTCGCCGTAGACGTCGTAGAAGTCCTCGATCGCGTCTTCCCAGGCGCGGGCGTCGAAGCCGGACTCCGCATCGAGGCGTCCGAGCTCTGCGTAGTCGGCGCGTTCGGCCAGCAGCACGCGGTGGAACAGGGCATTGCGGATCTCGGCGGTGAACACCTTCGTGTTCTCGGAGAAGCGTCGGTCCAGTGCCGGCAGCTCATCGGCATGTTGGGTCGGATCGAGACCCTGCAGGGTCCGCCATTCGTCGAGCAGGGACGAGTCGGTGCGGGCGATGGTCTCGCCGAGCCATTCGATGATGTCGGCCAGTTCCTCGGTCCGGTTCTCCGCGGGCACATTGTGCAGAAGCGCCCGGTAGACGTCGGTGAGGTATCTCAGCAGACTTCCTTCGGAGCGGGCCAGGGAGTAGTAGGCGACGAACTGGGTGAATCCCATCGACTGTTCGATCATGTCGCGCAGGACGGATTTCGGTTCGAAGTTTCCGCCGCGCAGCCATGGGTGGGTCTCGACGAAGTGGTCGAAGGCGGGGTCGAGCATCTCGGCCAGAGGTGCGGGTCCCTCGATGTCGTCGAGGATCGCCATCCGTTCGGAGTAGTCGACGCCTTCGGCTTTGAGTTCGGCCAGAGTGTCGCCCTTGATCCGGTCGAGTTGGCCCTTGAGGATCTGGAACGGCACCGAGGTGGTCGATTCGACGATGGAGACGATGTCGAGGGCGTAGGTGTCGTCGTCTTCCTGCAGGAGGTCGAGGGCGGCGAGGACGAACGGCGCCAGCGGCTGGTTGAGCGCGAACTGTGGGCCGAGGTCCTGGGTCGGGACGAGTTCGTCTCCCCTGGTCTCGATGAGCCCGGCGTCGAGGAGGGATCGTCCGATGCTGATCGCCGTGAGTTTGAGATCGAGGCGGCGGTCGCGGCTCTCGTGCGTCTTGTCGATGAAGTCGCTGATCGTCGACACATCTGAACCGGGCCGAGCGACGAGGTTGAGGATGGTCGAGTGGTCGATCTTCATCCGCGGGCGCAGCGTCTCGGATTCGCCTTCGATGAGTTTGGTGAAGGTCTCCTCGGACCAGCCGACGAAACCTGCCGGGGCGGCCTTCTTCTTGACCTTCTTCTTTTTCTTCTTGTCGTTGTTGTCGGCCTTCGCTTCGGCCTTGAGGTTGTCGATGACGTGTTCGGGAGCTTGGGCGATGACGTAGCCGCGGGTGTCGAATCCGGCCCGGCCGGCGCGACCGGCCAGCTGCTGGAATTCGCGGACGCTGAGTCTGCGCATCTTCCGACCGTCGAATTTGGTCAGTCCGGTCAGCAGCACGGAGCGGATCGGCACGTTGATGCCCACACCGAGGGTGTCGGTGCCGGAGATGACGAGCAGCAGGCCCCACAGCGCGAGCTGTTCGATGAGGCGCCGGTATTTGGGCAGCATCCCGGCGTGGTGGACGCCCACGCCGTGGAGGAGCAGCTTGCGCAGGCTCTGCCCGAAGCCCTTGCCGAAGGAGAAGCCTTTGATGGCCGCGGCGATCGCGGCTCTCTGATCTTTCGTCGCGAGGTCCACCGAGAGCAGGTTCGTGGCGAGGTCGATGGCGCCGTTCTGGGAATACGAGACGACGTAGACCGGGGCTTTGTCATGTCGGACGAGTCCGCGCAGGGTGTCCGAGAGCGTGTCCGTGGAGTACTCGTAGTCGAGCGGAACGGGCCTGGTCGCCGAGGTGACGACGGATGAATCGCGTCCCGTCGTCTCGCGCATGGTCCGGCGGATATCCGTGGTGTCGCCCAAGGTGGCGGACATGAGGACGAATTGGGACTGCGGCATCTCGAGCAGGGGCACCTGCCAGGCCCAGCTGCGTGAGGGGTCGGCGACATAGTGGAATTCGTCCATGACGACCATGCCCGCGTCGAGCATCCCGCCTTCGCGAAGTGCCTGGTTGGCGAGGATCTCCGCCGTGGCGCAGATGACGGGGGCGTCGCCGTTGACCGTCGAGTCGCCGGTGATCATGCCGACGTTCTCGGCCCCGAAGGCGGCGATGAGGGAGAAGAACTTCTCACTGACCAGGGCCTTGAGCGGAGCCGTGTAATAGGCCCGGATGCCCCGGGTGTACGACTGGTAGAGGGCGAAGAGGGCAACGAGCGACTTTCCCGAACCGGTCGGGGTGGCCATGATCGTGTTGTCGCCGGCGAGGATGGTGAGGAACGCCTCGTCCTGTGCCGGGTAGGGTTCGACGCCGATGTCTGCGCAGTATTCGCCGAAGGACTCGTAGATGGAGTCGTCGTCGGCGAATTCCGCCGGGATCTCCTGCAATCTGGCCACGCTGATGCACAGACCTTTCCGATTAGACTGATTCGTGTTCAATCCTAAAGCCGAACGGAGCTCATCGATGCCAGTCTTCGCCGTCACCTATACCTATGGTCCGGATACCTCCACCCGGATGGACAGCCGTCCGAGTCATCGCCAGTGGCAGTCTGATCTCGTCGAGGCCGGGGTGATCCTCGCGTCCGGCCCCCTGGACGACGAGCCGCAGCCGGGCGGGCTGCTCATCTTCAGCGCCGCTGATCGTGCGGAGGTCGAGCGGCATCTCGCCGATGACCCCTATGCTTCGGTCGGCGTCATCGAATCCGTGTCGGTGCGCGGGTGGACCCCGGTCTTCGGGCCGTTCTCCCACGACTGACTCCGGACAGCGAACCGGGCTTCACACCGAGCAGACGGCAGGTCTCGCACCGTCCCGTCTGTGCTGGTGCTGCGAGAGCGGGGTCCGTCCTGATGTCAGGACGGACCCCGCTCTCACTTCCGCTGCGAGGACTTCGTCCTCATCCGGTGGGGGGGGGTGGCGGAGCCGGTGGGCTCAGGCCTCTTCGGACTCGTCGTCGCGGATGTCCTTGAAGCTCACTCCCTCTTTCTTCATCTTCATCAGCGAGGCGATGGTCGCCACGGCCATTGCGAGGACGATGAAGGTCAGCGACAGCCAGGTCGGCACCTCGGGGATCGAGTGGCCCCAGGAGAGGAACTCCCAATCGCTCGAAGACAGAGCATGGATGACGAGTTTGACGCCGATGAACGCGAGGATCGCTGCGATTCCGTAATGGAGGTAGACGAGCTTGTCGACGAGCCCGCCGAGCAGGAAGTACAGCTGCCTCAGTCCCATGAGTGCGAAGACGTTCGCTGTGAAGACGAGGAAGGCGTTCTGCGTGACGCCGAAGATCGCGGGGATCGAGTCGAGTGCAAACATCACGTCGGTGGAGCCGATCGCGACGAACACGATGAACATCGGGGTCCAGTACTTCTTATTATCATCGAGAGTGACCCGCAGCTTGTTGCCGTGGTATTCGTCGACGACGTTGATCCGCTTGCGGAGGAACCGGATGAGACCGTTCTCTCCGTCGCCGTCATCCTCGTTGCCGAAGGCCTGCCGGTAGGCGACGATGAGCAGGAAGATGCCGAAGATGAAGAACACCTCGACGAAGGCATTGATGATCGCCGCACCCGCGAGGATGAAGATTCCGCGGAAGATGATGGCGATGATGATGCCGACCATGAGCACTTCCTGCTGATACTTCCGCGGTACCGAGAAGCTGCCCATGATGATGATGAAGACGAACAGGTTGTCGATGCTCAGAGAGTATTCGAGCAGCCAGCCGGTGAGGAATTCGCTGCCGTGCTGCGTGTCGCCGATGGCGAACAGCGCTCCGGCGAAGGCCAGAGCGAGGGCGACGTAGAATGCCACCCAGATGCTCGCTTCACGCATCGACGGGGTGTGCGGTCGTTTGACGACGAGGAGGAGGTCGAAGACGAGGATGGCGACGACGACGATTCCCGAGGTGATCATGAACCACATCGGGATCGGGGATTCGCTTGCCGCCGCGGCGTTGCCGCCGGCTGCGAGCGTAGAGGACACGATATCCATGAAAGCCTTTCGTGGTGAATAGGTTATATCCGGGTCGAAAGTCTCTCCCACGCTGATTGTATGCGTGCGCTCCGCGTCCGGACCCCGAATGGGATCGTGATGACGACCGCGGATGGACGGGATACTCCCTTTCGCCAGCACACCAGTATAAACATGCCCCGTTGGGGGATGTTCCCGGCAGTGCCGGCTCAGGCGTGTCCGGCCTCCTTCATCTGCCGCAGTTCCTGTTTGAGATCGGAGAGCTCATCACGCAGACGGGCCGCGAGTTCGAACTGCAGTTCGGCAGCGGCCGAATGCATCTGGGAGGTCAGCGATTCGATGAGTTCGGTGAGGTCGGCGGCCGGCGGACGCAGTGAGCCGGGTTTGCCTGCGGCTTCCCGCTGTTCGTCGGTGAGCGTCGAGTTGTAGCCGCGCTTGCCCTTGCCGTAGTCGAATTCGGTGAGCAGCTCACGAGTGTCCTCGTCCTCACGCTGGAGCCGTTCGGTGATGTCTGCGATCCGCTTGACCAGCGGTGCCGGGTCGATGCCGTGCTCTTCGTTGTAGGCGACCTGGATCGCTCGCCTGCGGTCTGTTTCGTCGATGGCCGTGCGCATCGAGTCGGTGATCGTGTCCGCGTACATGTGCACCTGCCCGTGCAGGTTGCGGGCCGCGCGGCCGATGGTCTGGATGAGTGAGGTCGACGACCGCAGGAAGCCTTCCTTGTCGGCGTCGAGGATCGCCACGAGTGAGACTTCGGGCAGGTCGAGGCCCTCGCGCAGGAGGTTGATGCCGACGAGGACGTCGAATTCTCCGGCCCGCAGCTCTGTGAGAAGTTCCACACGTCGCAGCGTGTCGACATCCGAGTGGAGGTATTGGACGCGGATGTCGTGTTCGAGCAGATAGTCGGTGAGGTCTTCGGCCATCTTCTTCGTCAGCGTGGTCACCAGCACACGCTCGTTCGCATCGACTCTGGTCCTGATCTCGTCGAGCAGGTCATCGATCTGACCCTTCGTCGGCTTGACCTTGATCTCTGGGTCGACGAGCCCGGTGGGCCGGATGATCTGCTGGACATAGCCGTTGGCATTGCCGAGTTCGAAGTTGCCCGGAGTGGCCGAGAGATACACGGACTGACCGACGCGTTCCCGGAACTCGTCGAACTTCAGCGGCCGGTTGTCCATGGCGCTGGGCAGCCGGAATCCGTGTTCGACGAGGGTGCGTTTGCGCGACATATCGCCTTCGTACATGCCGCCGATCTGCGGCACGGTGACATGGGATTCGTCGATGACGAGGAGGAAGTCCTCGGGGAAGTAATCGAGCAGGCAGTTCGGTGCCGAACCGGGTGCGCGACCGTCGATGTGCCGCGAGTAGTTCTCGATCCCGGAGGTGAAGCCCATCGACTCCATCATCTCGAGGTCGTAGGTGGTGCGCATCTTCAGCCGCTGCGCTTCGAGGAGCTTGTTCTGCGACTCGAATTCGCTCAGCCGCTTCTGCAGCTCCTCTTCGATCTCGCTGACCGCGCGTCCCATCCTGTCCTCACCGGCGACGTAGTGAGAGGCCGGAAAGACGTGGATCGTATCCTCGTCGCGCACGATCTCCCCGGTCAGGGGGTGGAGGGTCTGCAGGGACTCGATCTCGTCGCCGAAGAATTCGATCCGCAGCGCCAGCTCTTCGTACTGGGGAATGATCTCGACGGTGTCGCCGCGGACTCTGAAGGTGCCGCGGGTGAACGCCATGTCGTTGCGCGCGTACTGCATCGAGACGAAGCGTTTGAGCAGTTCGTCGCGATCGCATTCGTCTCCCTTGTGCAGGGTGACCATGCGATCGACGTACTCCTCGGGAGTGCCGAGGCCGTAGATGCAGGAGACTGTCGAGACCACGACGACATCGCGCCTGGTCAGCAGCGAGTTCGTGGCCGAGTGGCGGAGCCTTTCGACTTCGTCGTTGATCGACGAGTCCTTTTCGATGAAGGTGTCCGTCTGCGGGACGTACGCTTCGGGCTGGTAGTAGTCGTAGTAGGACACGAAGTACTCGACCGCGTTGTTCGGCAGCAGCTGCCTGAACTCGTTCGCCAGCTGCGCAGCCAGTGTCTTGTTCGGGGCCATGATGAGAGTCGGTCTCTGCACCTGTTCGATGAGCCAGGCGGTCGTCGCAGATTTGCCGGTGCCTGTGGCGCCGAGCAGCACGATGTCCCGCTCCCCCGCGTCCAGCCGTTCGGAGATCTCCTTGATCGCGGTCGGCTGGTCACCGGAGGGAGAGTACTCGGAGACGACCTCGAAGGGTGCCACTTCGCGGGTGACGTCGGGACGGTGGCCGATCGCTGGCAAGGGGCGTTCTGAGCTCATGGTCCCAGCCTAGCCCTCGCCCCTGACATTGGGCACTGCGCATCCTCTGTCCTCTGATTCAGTCGAAGCTGTCGGGCACGAGGCGCCGCCGCATCTCGAGGAAGTACGGTTCCTTCGACTCCGCATATGCTCGTATCATCTCCGCGTCCGTCTCGCCGTTCGCCTTCGCCTCGGCGATGCGGTCGCACTTCAGCTGCAGATAGCGCTCTCGCTCCCCAGCGTCCTCGATGAGCAGGTCCCGGAATGCGCGGGCGAAGCGCGCACCGACGGAGTCCGCAGTGCGCAGGTGCAGGTTCACGGCCCGACCGGGATCCGTGTTCGCGTGGAACCAATTCCCCTCGGTCGAACGCTCGCCGAGGTGGTCGCTCATCTCTGCCCCCGGATAGCCGAGTTCGGCCAAGCGCGGCGCGAGATCTCGAGCGGCAGTGAGATCGGGGACGAGGACCTGCAGATCGATGACGTCTTTGGCCGCGAGGCCCGGCACCGAGGTGGATCCGATGTGTTCGATGGCGAATTCCTCCCCGGTGCCGTGCCGCAGCTTCGCGATGATGCGGGCCGCGTCACCGGCCCAGTCCGCGTTCTCCGGCGCAGTGAGACCGAGCGCCGGACGGGCGGCACGTCGTTCCAGTGCGAGGTTCTCCGCGAAGGGACGGATCCGTGATGCGATGAGCTCGGCCACCGTGGCTTCGGTCTCGGCCACAGAGCCTGAGTTGTCGATGCTGACGTCGCAGGCGCGTCTGCGAGTGTCGTCGTCGGCTTGGCGGGAGATCCGTGCTTCGGCGTCCTCACGGTCCATGCCGCGGGAGTCGATGAGCCTCTGAAGTCGCACCTCTGCCGGAACGTCGACGAGCAGGTTGAGGTGATAGGCGGGTGTCATCGAGTTCTCGACGAGGAGCGGCACATCGTGGACGATGATCTGCGCATCGGCGTGCCGGGCGAAGTGCTCGGCCGTGCGGTCGCGGATCGCCGGATGCATGAGGCCGTTGAGTCTGGCTGTGTGCTCGGCGTCGACGAAGGCGGCGGCAGCGAGGGCGGGCCGGTCGAGTGCGCCCGAATCATCGAGCACCTGGGGTCCGAAGGCGTCGGCGAGCTGTTCGAGCAGCGGCTGTCCGGGGGCGACAACCTCGCGGGCGATGACGTCGGCATCGACGAGCACTGCCCCGTGCTCGACGAGCATATTCGACACTGTTGACTTGCCGGCGCCGATTCCGCCGGTGAGACCGATTCTCAGCATGGTTGCATCCTACTGACCCAGTCGGTAGACCCGCACGCCCTCGTCGGCGAAGACGGGTGAGCCGACCGCCGTGTCGAGGAACGCTGAGTACTCGCGTTCCCCACCCGGCAACAGCGGAGCCTCGGGAGCGAGCACGATGAAATCGACACCGCTCTCGCGCAGTTCAGTGATGGCCGAGCTCACTTCACGGCTCTCAGGATCGGGCATCGGAGCGCCGTCGAAGACGGAGCCGTGCAGCAGCGTATCGAGAGCGTCTTCGGGCGCCGTGTAGGTCACCGGGGATTCGGGGCTCGAACCGATGAAGTAGCCGCCGGTCTCTCGGTAGCGGAATCCGCTGACGGCCTGCCATACCATCGCCTCGTCGGCGTGGGGTTCGGCCCATGCCAACGGGCGGGGGAAGGTCTTGACGACGGATCCGGCGGGGACCACCTCGGCGATGGACTGCGTGTAGAAGTCAGGGACGGTCACGTCATGGGCGGTCTGCGGGGCGGGGACGACGCAGATGACGTTGAGCGCGAGCAGGCCGCTGAGGATTCGGGCACGGATGAGGTGCCGGTGCGCCAGCGCCCAGTCGAGCCCGATGCCGAGTATCGCGAACAGCGCGATCGTCGAATGCAGCACCAACCGCATGGGCAGGATGTTGTTGAGCACCGGAATCGCTTCGACGAGCGCGAACGGCCCGGTCTCGGCCAGCACGTTGCCGCCGAGCAGGATCGGCGAGCCGAGGGCGAGCACGAACACGAGCACACCCGTCGCGGCCGCGATGCGCACCGGCACTGCCCGAGGGGTCTTCCGCAGCGCTGCGAGAACGATGATGAGGGCGGCCAAGAGTGCCGGCGCGCCGACGTAGGCGCCGAGTTCGGCCGGGTCGATGTCCATGACACGCGGCAGCGGGGAGACTCCTCCGCTCAGCCATGCGGGCGCGGCCGGCAGAATCGGGTCGAGCAGATCGGTGTTCCACACTCCGTGCGGACGGATCGCTCCTGCAGGCGCGTTCGCACCCGTCATGGTCAGCAGCAGCGGGATCGCGCAGAGCAGCGCGACGGCTGCGGCGATGAGGGAGCCGAGCGCCAGCGACAGCCAGGCGCGGACGGGATGGAGCCTGTGCCCGAACACGGCGAGGCAGATGAAGAAGCAGACCGCGGCGAGGAACGTTCCGGCGAGGACTTCGGTGGATACGTAGAACTGGAAGCCCAGCAGCAGGCCGAAGCCGAGACCGATCAGCGACACATGTCTGCGGCCACGATGCGCGGAACCGAGCAGCGCGAGTATCGCCCAGGCGGTCAGCGGCGGAGTGATGGCGAATGCGAGGTTCGGGTGCCCGCCGAGCTGGGCGATGACATAGCTGGAGAAGCCCACTCCGCCGGCGGCGATGAATGCCGGCAGGCGCCCCATGAATCGTCGGAAGAGCACTGCTGTGGCGAGGCTGTTCAGCACGGGGATGGAGAGGATGAGCAGGTTGTAGGCGACGATCGGGCCTGCCGCCCAGGTCACCGGGGCGAGCAGGAGCGCGATACCTGCCAAGGAGGTGTTCCAGGCCCCGTTGACTCCCCCGCCGAGGGCGTTCATCGACTCGGTGTAGAGCAGACCGCCGGTGTGCCCGGAGCCGAAGCCGAGGAGGTCGGCGAGGACCGCAGCTCCGTGGCCGAGCCACCAGATGAACAGGGAGGTGTCGTCGTTGGAGGCGACGACGGACCCGCCGGGGTCTGCTGCGACGGATCCGAAGACGACGAGGCTGCCCAGGCAGAGCAGCACTGTGAACCACAGCCAGGGACGCAGCCGTGAGCGGAGACTGTGAGGAGTCATGTCCGACGCGGTGTCCCCCGCGCGTCCGGGAGCCTCCGCAGCTGCGGGGGCATACACACAGGGCTCCCGGCCTTCCGACCGGGAGCCCCTGTGATGGCTGTTATCAGCTGCCTGCAAGCTTCTCACGCAGGGCTGCAAGAGCTTCGTCGCTGGCCAGCGTACCTTCGTCGCTCGCCTCTTCCGAGGAGAACGATCCGGTGGCCGGAGCGGCTTCGGTCGTACCGACGGCATCGGCTGCGGAAGCCTCGGCGTCCGCTGCGATGGCCTTGGCGACCTGCTTCTTGTGCTCTTCCCAGCGTTCCTGAGCGGCGGCGTACTGCTGCTCCCAGGTCTCGCGCTGAGCCTCGTAGCCCTCGACCCATTCGTTGGTCTCGGGGTCGAAGCCCTCGGGGTACTTGTAGTTGCCGTCCTCGTCGTACTCCTGCGGCATGCCGTAGAGAGCGGGGTCGAGGAACTCTTCGGCCTCGGGATCGACGCCCTCGTTGGCCTGCTTCAGCGACAGCGAGATGCGGCGGCGTTCGAGGTCGATGTCGATGACCTTGACGTAGATGGTCTCGTCGACCGAGACGACCTGCTCGGGCAGATCCACGTGGCGCACGGCCAGCTCGGAGATGTGGACGAGGCCCTCGATGCCGTCTTCGACGCGCACGAATGCACCGAAGGGAACGAGCTTCGTGACCTTGCCCGGCACGATCTGTCCGATGACGTGGGTGCGGGCGAAGTGCTGCCAGGGATCTTCCTGGGTGGCCTTGAGCGAGAGCGAGACGCGCTCACGGTCCATGTCGACGTCGAGAACCTCGACGGTGACCTCGTCGCCCACGGTGACGACCTCACCCGGGTGATCGATGTGCTTCCAGGACAGCTCGGAGACGTGGACGAGTCCGTCGACACCACCGAGGTCGACGAACGCACCGAAGTTGACGATGGAGGAGACGACGCCAGGACGGACCTGACCCTTCTGCAGGGTCTGCAGGAAGTCGTGGCGGACGGCCGACTGGGTCTGCTCGAGCCAGGCACGGCGAGACAGGACCACGTTGTTGCGGTTCTTGTCGAGCTCGATGATCTTGGCTTCGACCTGCTGGCCGATGTAGGGGGCGAGGTCGCGGACGCGACGCATCTCGACCAGGGACGCGGGCAGGAAGCCGCGCAGTCCGATGTCGACGATCAGGCCGCCCTTGACGACCTCGATGACGGTGCCGGTGACGACCCCGTCGTCTTCCTTGATCTTCTCGATGTCGCCCCAGGCGCGCTCGTACTGAGCACGCTTCTTCGAGAGCATGAGACGGCCCTCTTTGTCTTCCTTCTGAAGAACGAGGGCTTCGATCTCGTCCCCGACCTCGACGACTTCGCCGGGATCGACATCGTGCTTGATAGAAAGCTCACGTGCGAGGATGACGCCTTCCGTCTTGTATCCGATGTCTACGAGGACTTCGTCGCGGTCGACCTTGACGACTTCGCCTTCGACGATGTCGCCATCGTTGAAGTACTTGATGGTCTCATCGACGGCGGCGAGAAAATCCTCAGCGGTTCCGATGTCGTTGACAGCGACCTGCTTCGGCTGCACCGATTCCGGCGTGGTGGTGGTCATATAGGTTGGGACTCCGATGGAATATTGGTCCAGATCCGGTACCCTGTCGGCAGGTCGTTATTTGTAGCCGACAGATCCGAATCCGGTCTCGATTGCGAATTTGGACTTGCATGCACAGGCGCATACGGTTGTCAATGCTAGCACCAACAGGGGCGTGAATGCACGCCGAGGAACCTATTTTTCAGCAGCCGAGGCCACGGAGGAACGATGAGCGAGGGAACTGACGGAGCCGAGGTCATCAGCGGCGGCTATCTGCCGATCGATGAAGAGGCTTCAGTCCGGGCCAACCGCAGCTATTGGGACAACTCCGCGGAAGAGTATCTGGCCGAACACGGCACGTTCCTCGGTGCCTCGGATTTCATCTGGTGTCCCGAGGGAATTCACGAATCCGACGTCCATCTTCTCGGCGCAGTCGACCGCAAGCAGATCCTCGAGGTCGGCTGCGGAGCCGGCCAGTGCTCGCGGTGGCTCGCCGAGGAAGGCGCCATCACCACCGGCGTCGATGTCTCGGCCGGAATGCTCGAGCAGGCCTCACGCCTGCAGCGCGAGCATCCGCTGAGCACCGAGGCGACTCCCCCGACGTTCCTCCTCGCCGATGCCCGTCAGCTTCCGTTCGCGTCTAACAGCTTCGACGTCGCATTCTCGTCCTATGGCGCGCTGCCCTTCGTCAAGGACGCCGAGGTGGTCTTCGCCGAGGTGGCACGCGTCGTCCGTCCCGGCGGGCAGTGGGTGTTCTCGACCACCCATCCGATGCGGTGGATGTTCCCCGACGTGCCCGGGGAAGCCGGTCTCACGGTCGAGTATTCGTACTTCGATCGCACTCCGTATGTCGAGCTCTCCTCGACGGGTCAGCCGGTGTACGCCGAGCATCATCGGACGATGAGCGATTGGGTGCGTCTGCTGGTGACCGCAGGGTTCACGATCGACTCGGTCACCGAACCCGAATGGCCCGAGGAGAATCAGAAGGCCTGGGGCGGCTGGTCGCCTCTGCGCGGCGCGCTCATGCCGGGCACCGCGATCTTCTCGACGACGCTGCACAAGGACTGAGCGCGGGCAGCGCTCAGGTCACCTGCTCCTTCAGTGAGCGGCGTCGTGCCAGGACCGGCCGGTGCCGACGTTGACGTCGAGGGGCACATCGAGCTCGAACGCCGACCCCATCTCCTCGGTGACGATCGCCTTCACTGCGTCGATCTCATCGGGACGCACGTCGACGATGATCTCGTCGTGGACCTGCAGCAGCATCGGCGACTGCAGATCTTCGAGCCGGGAGGCGACCTTGAGCATCGCGATCTTCATGATGTCGGCTGCCGACCCCTGGATCGGGGCGTTGAGAGCGGCACGTTCGGCCATGTCTCGCAGCTGTCGACGGTCGCTGTGCAGCGCCGGGAGGTAGCGGCGGCGGCCCATGATCGTCTCTGTGAAGCCATTGGCCCGAGCCTGATCGACGATCTCGTCGAGATAGTCTTTGACCGCGCCGAAGCGTTCGAAGTACTGCTCCATGAGGCCTTTGGCCTCGTCGACGCCGATCGCCAGCTGCCGGGAGAGTCCGTAGGCGGAGAGCCCGTACACGAGCCCGTAGGACATCGCTTTGACCTTCGACCGCATCTCGGAGTCCACCTCGTCGATGCCGACGTTGAAGACCTTCGACCCGACATAGGAGTGCAGGTCCTCCCCATCTTTGAACGCCTGGATCAGTGCTGCATCGCCTGACAGGTGCGCCATGATGCGCATCTCGATCTGTGAATAGTCGGCGGTGAGCAGGCACCCGTCGGCCACCTCGGGGTCGGCGACGAAGATCTCGCGGATGCGGCGTCCGGATTCGGTGCGGACGGGGATGTTCTGCAGGTTCGGGTCGAGGGAGGACAGGCGCCCCGTGGCGGCCACGGTCTGCTGATAGGTGGTGTGGATGCGTCCGTCATCGGCGACCGTCTTGAGCAGGCCGACGACGGTCTGCTTGAGCTTCGTCGAATCGCGATAGGCCAACAGGTGCTGGAGGAACGGGTGTTCGGTCTTGACGAAGAGTTCGGCCAGCGCCTCGGCGTCGGTCGTGTAGCCGGTCTTCGTGCGCTTCGTCTTCGGCATGTCGAGTTCGTCGAAGAGCACGGTCTGCAGCTGTTTGGGCGAACCGAGGTTGACCTCGTGGCCGATCGCGTCATACGCCTCCTGCGCACTCGCTTCGGCCTGTTTCGTGAACTCGTCGATGAGGTTGGACAGCCCGCCCTCGTCGACGGCGATTCCGGTCGACTCCATGCGTGCGAGCACGGGCACGAGCGGAAGTTCGATGTCCCGGTACACCTGCGTCATGTTCGCTTCGTCGAGCGCTGCGGCCAGCACCTCGTGGACTTCGAGGAGGGCGGCAGCCCTCTGCCCGTGAGTGGTCGCGGTCGCATCCGAATCGAGGTCGAGGGCGAGCTGCCCGGAATCGGACTCGGGTTCGCTCAGGTCGATGCCGGCGCGTTCGGACGCGATCTGGCCGAGTTCATAGGAGCGGGCATCGGGGACGAGGAGGTAGGCGGCCAGTGCCGTGTCTCCGCCGACATCGGCGACGCTCAGCCCCATCGACGCCCAGGCTTTGATCTGGAGTTTCGCGGAGTGGAGGATGAGCGACCGCTTGCCCAGTGCGGACCCGAGCTTCGTCAGCGACCTCTCCCCCGCCTCGGCGAGGTCGACGACCCATGCCTGCCCGGGCTCGGCGGACACGGCGAGGACCCGAGCCTGACCGTGGCCGAGTTCGAAGGAGGCATCGGAGTCCAGGGCGAGCACATCGTGGTCGGCGAGATGGGACAGCAGCGCGTCGACGTCGACGGCGGCGATGGTCGTCTCCCGTGGCGGGGCCGCCTCGGCCTCGGCACCGGCGGCCTCGGGGAAAATCGCAGCGAGGCGCTTGCCGAGCGCCTGGAACTCGAGCTGATCGAACAGGCTCGACAGTTCAGCCGGGTCGCCTTCGCCCCACACCAGGTCGTCGAACTTCAGGTCGAGGTCGACGTCGTCGAGGAGCCGGTTGAGTCGGTAGTTCCGTTCCACCTCGGTGATGTGGTCGCGCAGCTTCTCCCCGACCTTGCCGCCGATCTTCTCGGCGTTGTCGAGCACTCCCGGCAGGTCGCCGTGAGCGGCGAGCCACTTGGCAGCTGTCTTGTCCCCGACTCCGGGCACGCCCGGCAGGTTGTCGGCCTTCTCACCGACGAGTGCGGCCAGGCCACGGTAGTTCGCGGGGGTGACTCCGTACTTCTCCTCCACTGCGTTCGGGGTCATCCGATTGAGGTCGCTGACCCCGCGCTTGGGGTAGAGGATCGTCACGGTCTCCGATGCCAGCTGGAAGGAGTCCTTGTCGCCGCTCATCACTTCGACGTCGGCTCCCGCCTCGGTGCCCATCCGCGCCATGGTCGCCAGCGCGTCATCGGCTTCGAAGCCTTCCTTCGTCACGACCCTGATGCCCATCGCCGTGACGATGTCCTTGATGAGGTCGATCTGCGGGTGGAACTCCGGTGGGGTCTTCGCCCGGCCTGCCTTGTATTCGGGGTATTCCTCGAGTCGGAAGGTCTGCCGGCCGAGGTCGAAGGCCACGGCGACGTGGCTGGGCTCTTCGTCGCGGAGGACGTTGATGAGCATGGAGATGAAGCCGTAGATGGCGTTCGTCGACTGGCCCGTGCTGGTGGAGAAGTTCTCGACCGGCAGGGCGTGGAATGCCCGGTAGGCCAGGGAGTGTCCGTCGATGAGCAGGAGGGATTCGTTTGAGTGACTCACATGGCATAGCCTAGCGGTCGAAGCTGACTTGAAGGAGATCCGATGCTGCGCCCCGACGCCACCCTGTCCGCACACACCAGCTCTGAGGAGATCGCGGCGCTGCTCGAGCAGCTGCGCTCACCCGGTCAGGGCGGCGAGTTGTCCGAGAAGATGGGGATCGAGTTCACGGAGCTCGGACATGATCACATCGTCGCCACGGCCCCGGTCGACGGCAACCGGCAGCCGATGGGCCTCTTCCACGGGGGCGCTCACGTCGTGCTCGCCGAGTCCTTGGCCTCGATGCATTCGTTCCTGATCTCGGGTGGGAAGAACGTCGTCGGCGTCGATCTCAATGCCACCCATCTGCGGGCTGCTCGAGACGGCATCGTCGCCGGGCGCGCCGAGGTGCTCCACCAGGGGCGCAGGATCGTCTCCCATGAAGTGAAGATGACCGATGAGGCAGGGCGGCTGCTGTCGATCGTGCGGATCACGAACATGATCCTGGGGACCGAACCGAAGAGCTGAGCCGACGAGTTGCTGAGCTGCGGGTAGGTGACCGGCCGCTGATCCACTGAGCAGACAACAGCAGGGGCCGGAGAATCCGTGATGGATTCTCCGGCCCCTGTTCGGTGTCGGATGCGGGCGGTCATCGCCCGGCTGGCTCTACTTCTTCGTGCCGATCTGCTTGAGCACTGTTTCGGCGACTTCGCGCATCGTCAGGCGACGATCCATCGAGGTCTTCTGGATCCAGCGGAAGGCCTCGGGTTCGCTCAGACCCATCGAGGTCTGGAGCAGGCTCTTCGCGCGTTCGACGAGCTTGCGGGTCTCGAAGCGCTCGGTGAGATCGGAGATCTCCGATTCGAGGGAGCTGATCTCGGCGTGGCGCGACAGCGCGATCTCCAGTGCCGGAATGAGGTCGGCCGAGGTGAACGGCTTGACGACATAGGCCATGGCACCGGCATCGCGGGCCCGCTCGACGAGCTCCTTCTGCGAGAACGCGGTGAGCAGCACGACCGGCGCGATGCGGGCGCGGGCGATGCGCTCGGCTGCGGAGATTCCGTCGAGGATGGGCATCTTGATGTCCATGACGACGAGATCGGGGCGGAGCTCCTCGGCCAGGCGAATGGCGGATTCGCCGTCTGCGGCTTCACCGACGACGTCGTAGCCGACCTCGCGGAGCATTTCTACGATATCGAGACGAATCACGGCCTCGTCTTCGGCCACGACTACGCGGCGGACAGGCACGGACTCATCTGCAGTTGACTCTTCGCTGTTTGAAAGCACGTCACCAGTCTAGACCAGGGCGGTGACGTCCATGCCAGCGGGCGTGGAAGTTTCTTCTGTGAGGGTGACCACCACCGGTGACGGCGACCACCGAGGCTCCCGGTCGAGCATCGTTCGATTGTGCAATCGGTGCGCTCGCGCAGTAGAATCGTCCCCGTCGCCGAGGCGGCCCCACGGGGCTGACGAGCGCGAGCCGGATTGGCGGAATCGGTAGACGCGGTGCACTCAAAATGCATTGTCGAAAGACGTGCGGGTTCGAGTCCCGCATCCGGTACGAGAAGAAGGCACTGTCGAATGCGTTTTCGACAGTGCCTTCTTGCACCCGCGGGTTCGACATTCATTCGCACCGATCAAGATCACCACAGATGATCTTTGAAGCCGCTCATGCACACTATTCGGCCGTAGATCAGCGACCTGAGCGCAGGTCGAGGGCGTAGAGCAGAGTATCGAAGCGCTGTGCGCCGACGGCGACGAATCTCGGCAGGCGACCGCAGAGGCGAAACCCCAAGGATTCGTAGAGGCCGATGGCCGCCGCATTGTCCTCGCGCAGGTCGAGCGTGACCACTTCCGTCCCCTGTTCTCGGGCCGACGCGATGAGCGCGTCCATGAGACCGCGTCCTGCGCCTGTTCCCTGCGCCCTGGGGTCGACGCCGACCTTTTCGATATCGACATGCGGCCGATGTGTCGGGCGGGCATACCGTCTCCAATAGGCGAAGCCGACGATCTCGTCACCGGTCCGTGCGATCGCAGCGCTGGTCTCCCCGTCGTCGACTCCGGATGCCAGATCGGCCACGAGCTCGGCGATCTCCGCCCGCAGGGGCGCCTCCACCCAGCCGAGAGCAGCCCCTGCCTCGACGAGGCGGCCGAACAGTTCCGCCACTCGCTGCACATCGGCCTCGCTGAGACCGGCGGCGGGCATGAGCTCGATGCTCATACCCGCCGCTCCCCCGCGGACCGATGCGATCGGCTCCGGTTCCGTTCGGTCAGCCGACGCTTTCGCCGGACCGGGCCGGCTCGGACGACCGGGTTGGCTCAGAGGTTCGCGCTGACTCAGCGGATCGCGCTGTGTCCGCGGCTGCCTCGGTGAGTGATTCGTCGACATCTGCGTCCTCCTCGACGGGAACGTAGCCGTTGATGCGGGGCGCATCAAAGCGTTCGACGTCCAGGATCTCATGCCGTTTGGCCACGATGGCCGGGATGAGCGCCTGTCCGGAGACGTTGAGGGCGGTGCGTCCCATATCGACGATCGGTTCGATGGCCAGCAGCAGACCCACGCCTTCGAGCGGCAGCCCCAGGGTGGACAGGGTCAGTGTGAGCATCACGGTCGCACCTGTCGTGCCGGCGGTCGCTGCCGAGCCGATGACGGCGACGAAGATGATGAGCAGGTACTGGATGAGCGAGAGGTCGATCCCGAAGAACTGGGCGACGAACACCGCGGCGATGGCCGGGTAGATCGCGGCGCAGCCGTCCATCTTCGTCGTCGCACCGAAGGGCACGGCGAAGGCGGCGTAGGAGTGCGGCACACCGAAGTTGTCGGTGGCGACCTTCTGCGTCACGGGCATGGTGCCGATCGAGGACCGGGAGACGAAGCCCATCTGTGCGGCGGGCCAGACGCCGGAGAAGTACTGGCGCATGGACAGTCCGTTGGCGCGTGCCAGCGCCGGGTAGACGCCGAAGAACACGATCGCCAGGCCGACGTAGACGGCGACGACGAACCACAGCAGGGAGCCCATCGTCGACCAGCCGTAGGAGTTCACCGCGTTGCCGATGAGTCCGAGGGTGCCGATCGGGGCGATGCGCACGATCCACCACACAACCTTCTGCACCACGGCCAGCGCCGCCTCGACGAACTCGAGGAACGGCTCGGCCGCCTTGCCGACCTTGACGGCGGCGATGCCGATGGCACCGGAGACGATGATGAGCTGGAGGATGTTGAAGTTGACCTCAGAGGTCAGGCTGCCGCCATCGTCCGCCGAGGTGGCCACTTCGAGTCCGAGGAAGTTCACCGGGACCAGCCCGGTGAGGAAGCCGATCCAGCTGCCCTGGGAATCCGGTGCTCCGGGATTGAGCGAAGCGGCATCGGCGTGCGCGCCGGGCTGGATGACGACCCCGAGGATGAGCCCGAGGACGACGGCGATGAGGGCGGTGAGAGCGAACCACAGCAGAGTCGACATCGCCAGCTTGGCCGCGTTCGTGACCTTGCGCAGGTTGCCGATGCTCGCGATGATCGCCGTGATGACCAGCGGGACGACTGCCGCCTTGAGCAGGGTGACATAGGACGAGCCGATGGTGTCCAGGGTCTGTCCCAGCCAGTTGTCCTGGCTCTCGCTGACCGGCCCCCATGACCGGGCGATGAGCCCGAGGACGACACCGGCGATGAGTGCGATCGTCACCTGCACTCCGAAGGACTTGCTCCACGCGGGCAGTCTCATTGATTTCCTCTCCTAGCTTGGCCTCCTCTCGAGGTGACGAGAGGAGGAAGGCAACACAGGAGCACAACTGTTGAGCAATCTTCGAAATTCCGCAAATCGGTGTGAGACGCGTCGCAGACGACGAAGGCGGCGCCCGACCCTGATTTCGGGTCGGACGCCGCCTGAATCTGCCCAGAGAGTCAGTGTCGGGGCGAGCGGTTCTCTTCCACGATCGGCACCTCACGGGTGATCGGCGCCTCGGCGACGACCCCGTATCCGGCCAGCGGATCCTCTTCGGAATCCGAGGAATCCTGATAGGCCGCCGCGACGCCCTTGGCCGCATCACCGATGGTGTGGATGCGCAGAGCATTCGTCGAGCCCGGGATTCCCGGAGGGGAACCGGCCACGAGGATGCTCTGATCGCCTTCGCGAGCGGTGCCGTCGGCGAGGAGGACGGCATCGACCTGGCGAGCCATCTGGTCGGTGTGGCGCACAGTCTTCACGAGGTAGGGGCGCACACCCCAGGTCAGAGCCAGCTGGTGGCGGACCTGCGGGTCCGGGGTGAAGCCGAGGATCGGCCAGGACGGGCGCAGACGTGACATCCGGCGCACCGAGTCACCCGTCTGCGAGAACGTGCACAGCAGGTCGATATCGAGCTGCTCAGCAATCTGCACGGCGGCCGCTGTCACGGCTCCGCCCTTCGTGTGCGGGACGGTGCCCAGCTTCGGGATCCGTTCGAGTCCGTGCTCCTCGGTGGAGCTGATGATCCGGCTCATCGTCCGGATGGCCTCCACCCAGTGCGCACCCACCGAGGTCTCCCCGGAGAGCATGAGCGCATCGGCGCCGTCGAGGACGGCATTCGCGCAGTCGCTGGCCTCAGCGCGGGTGGGACGCGATTCATCGATCATGGTCTCGAGCATCTGCGTGGCGACGATGACGGGTTTGGCCTGCTGGCGGGCGATCTCGACGGCTCGCTTCTGCACGATCGGCACCTGCTCCAGCGGCAGTTCGACGCCGAGGTCGCCGCGGGCGACCATGATTCCGTCGAAGGCGTCGATGACCGCATCGAGCTGTTCGACGGCCTGAGGCTTCTCGAGCTTCGCGATCACCGGGGCCGTGATTCCGACCTCGTCCATGACGGCCCGCACATCGTCCATGTCCTCGGGACTGCGGACGAAGGACAGGGCGACCCAGTCGAAGCCGAGCTGCAGGCCCCATTTGAGGTCCTCGATGTCCTTCTCGGACAGGGCGGGGACCGACACGGGCACTCCGGGGAGGTTGATGCCCTTGTGATTGGAGATGGTTCCGCCGATCTCCACCTCGGTGACCACGTCGGTGGCGGTCACCTCGGTGGCACGCAGACGCAGCCGACCGTCGTCGACGAGCAGCGGGTCTCCCACGGAGACGTCATCGGCCAGGGTCGGCAGCGTGGTGCTCACGAGTTCGGCGGTGCCGTCGACATCGCGGCTGGTGATCGTGAAGGCGGCGCCTTCGACGAGCTGCTCCCTGCCGTTGGCGAAGGTGCCCACCCGGATCTTCGGACCCTGCAGGTCGAGCAGTGCGGCGACGGGCCTGCCGGTGTCGAGCGCGGCCTGACGGACCCATGCGAACTTCTCTTCGTGTTCGCTGCGAGTTCCGTGGCTGAGATTGAATCGGGCGACATCGACGCCTTCATCGACGAGTTCGCGGATCTCTTCATAGGAGTTCTGGTTCGGACCTAAAGTTGCAACTATCTTTGCACGCCTCATACGCAACACCCTACCTAAAGTCCCAGCGGTCTGCCGTCATCGGTCGCCGCTGGTCACATGCGGTGGACGAACGGCACTGCGTTGTGCCGCCCCACCATCGCTTCTCAATTTATGACATGAGCTATCTTAACATTTGAACTCGGCATCGGTGGGTCGCACGGGTGCCGGCAGCCGGGTCGAACCGGTGAGGTAGCGATCGGCTGCGGCCGCGGCGGCACGCCCCTCGGCGATGGCCCACACGATGAGCGATTGTCCGCGACCGGCATCGCCGGCGACGAAGACGCCCGGAGTCGAGGCGAAGTCCCCGTCCCGGTCGAAGGCCCCGCGCGCTCCCGTCTCCAAAGCGATCGAGTCGACCTCCGGGCCGTTGAATCCCAGTGCCAGGAGCACGAGGTCGGCGTCGATGACGTGTTCGGTGCCCGGCGTCGGGATCCGGCGCCCGTCGACGAACTGCGTTTCGGCGACCTCGATGCCGCTCACCCGACCGGACTCGTCGCCGACGAACCGGGTCGTCGAGGCCAGGTAGCGCCTGGTGCCGCCCTCTTCGTGGGAGGACTGGACCTCGAAGATCCGCGGCACCGTCGGCCACGGCGAGTCCGCATCACGATCCGCAGGCGGTTTGGCTCCGATCGCCAGGGTCGTCACCGAGGCGGCTCCCTGCCGCAGGGCCGTGCCCAGGCAGTCGGCTCCCGTGTCGCCGCCGCCGATGATGACGACGTTCTTTCCCGCCGCGTCGATGGGTGCGGCGACGGTGTCCCCGGCCTGCGTCCGGTTCGAGGGCACGAGGTAGTCCATGGCGAATTCGATGCCGTTCAGTTCGCGCCCGGCCAGCGGCATGTCCCTGGGCACGGTGGCTCCGGTGGCAACGAGGACGGCATCGAAGCGGGTCCGCAGCTCGGAGAGTTCGATATCGCGGCCGATCTCGACTCCCGTCTCGAACCGAGTGCCTTCCGCCCGCATCTGGGACAGCCGGCGATCGATGTGATGCTTCTCGAGCTTGAAATCGGGGATGCCGTATCGCAGCAGTCCGCCGAGGCGGTCGTCGCGTTCGTAGACGACGACGGTGTGCCCGGCGCGGGTCAGCTGCTGGGCAGCGGCCAGTCCGGCCGGCCCCGAACCGATGACTGCCACGGTGTGCCCGGTGATCCGGTCGGGCACGACCGGGGTGATGAGACCGGCGGCGAAGCCCTGGTCGACGATGGAGACCTCGACCTGCTTGATCGTCACGGCCGGCTGGTTGATGCCGAGCACGCAGGCGTTCTCACACGGGGCCGGGCAGGCGCGACCGGTGAACTCGGGGAAGTTGTTCGTCGCGTGCAGCAGTTCGACCGCGCGGCCGAGTTCCCCGCGGTACATCGCATCGTTGAACTCCGGAATGAGGTTGCCCAGCGGGCAGCCCTGGTGGCAGAACGGGACACCGCAGTCCATGCAGCGCGAGGCCTGTCGGCGCAGCTGTGCGGGATCACCCTTCTCATAGACCTCGGAGTAGTCCATGAGCCGGATGGGCACGGGCCTGCGGGCGGGCAGTTCGCGTTCGGTGATGGTGAGGAATCCGTGCGGATCAGCCATGAGCGGCCTCCAAAATCGTCTGCCAGGCCTGTTCGGAGTCAGCGGCTTCGCCGCCGGCTGTGATCTCGTCCTGGATGTCTTTGACCCGTGCGTAGGCGACGGGGATGATCTTCGTGAAGCGGGACAGGACGTCCTGCCCGCGGTGGAGTCCGGCGAGCAGTTCGTCGGCCAACGGGGATCCCGTTGCCTCCACATGTGCGGCGAGCAGCCTCTCGAGCACCTCGGTGTCGGTGACTCCCAATCCGCCGAAGCGGAAGACTCCTGCGGCGCGCTCCTTCGGGTTGAGCCTGCTCGGATTGAAGTCGAGGACGTACGCGGTGCCGCCGGACATGCCGGCCGCGAAGTTCCGTCCCGTCGGTCCGAGGATCACTGCCGTGCCCCCTGTCATGTATTCGAGTCCGTGGTCGCCGATGCCCTCGACGACCGCCTCGGCGCCGGAGTTGCGCACGAGAAAGCGCTCCCCGACAGTGCCTGAGAGGAACAGCGAGCCGGAGGTCGCGCCGTAGCCGATGACGTTGCCGGCGATGACATTGTGTTCGGGGCGATTCGGGTTCTCCGGATGCGGTGCGACGCTGATCGTGCCGCCGGAGAGGCCCTTGCCGACGTAGTCGTTGGCGTCTCCGCGCAGATCGATGCTCACACCGTGCGGGAGGAAGGCGCCGAGTGACTGTCCCGCGGTGCCGTGCAGTCTCACCCGCACGGTTCCCGTCGGCAGGCCGCTGCCGCCGTGGGCCGTCGTCACACGGTGGCCGAGCAGGGTGCCGACCGACCGGTGCGTGTTCTCGACCTGAGTGGTGATCTCGATCGGGCTTCCCGCGATGATCGCGTCTTCGGCCTGCTGCAGCAGTTCGAGGTCGAGCTCCCCGGCGAATTCGCGAGGTGATCGGTTCCCGCTGGTGCGCACCGAGGCGGTGTCACCGTGGATATCGGTGGGTACGGTGAGGATCGGGGCAAGGTCGAGATCGAGTCCCGAGGCTGCCGCCCGCTGCTCATCGATGCGCAGTCTCTCGACCGCGCCGATCGCCTCGTCGAGGCTGCGCAGACCCAGCTGGGCGAGGTAGCCGCGGACCTCCTCGGCGATGAAGGTGAAGAAGTTCACCACATGATCGGCCTGCCCGTGGAAGCGCTCGCGCAGCTGCGGGTTCTGTGTCGCCACCCCGACGGGGCAGGTGTCCTTGTGGCACACGCGCATCATGATGCAGCCGGAGACGACGAGCGCGGTCGTCGCGAAGCCGAATTCCTCGGCCCCGAGCAGGGCGGCGATGATGACATCGCGGCCGGTCTTGAGCTGACCGTCGACTTGGACGCTGATGCGTTCGCGCAGCCCGTTGAGCACGAGCGTCTGCTGCGCCTCAGCCAGGCCGAGCTCCCAAGGGGTGCCGGCGTGCTTGAGGGAGTTGAGCGGGCTGGCACCCGTGCCGCCGTCGTGACCGGAGATGAGAACGACATCGGCACCGGCCTTCGCGACCCCGGCGGCGACGGTGCCGACACCGATTCCCGAGACGAGCTTGACGTGCACACGGGCGCTCTCATTGGCACGCCCGAGGTCGTGTATGAGCTGGGCGAGATCCTCGATCGAATAGATGTCGTGGTGCGGCGGGGGTGAGATGAGTCCGACACCGGGGGTGGCATGGCGGGTCTTCGCGATCCACGGATAGACCTTCTCCCCCGGCAGCTGACCACCCTCCCCCGGTTTCGCGCCCTGCGCCATCTTGATCTGCAGATCATCGGCGGCCGAGAGGTAGTGGCTGGTGACGCCGAAGCGACCGGAGGCGATCTGTTTGATCGCCGAGCGTCGCTGCGGGTCGAGCAGGCGTTCGGTGTCCTCTCCGCCTTCACCGGTGTTCGACTTCCCGCCGATCCTATTCATCGCGATCGCCAAGGTCTCATGCGCCTCGGCGGACAGGGAGCCGTAGCTCATCGCCCCGGTGGAGAAGCGGCGCATGATCGCCTCGGCGGGTTCGACCTCATCGATGTCGATCGGTCCGGATTCCACGGGGACGAGGTCGAAGAGCCCGCGCAGCGTCATCAGCTCTGCCGACTGCTCGTCGACGGCCCGAGTGTACTGCTGGAAGATGTCGAAGCGGCCGGTGGCGGTGGAATGCTGGAGCTTGAAGATCGTCTCCGGGTTGAACAGGTGCCCCGGGCCTTCCCTGCGCCACTGGTACTCGCCGCCGACGAGCAGATTTCGGTGCGCCGGACGCGGATGATCGTCCCGGTAGGCATCGGCATGCCGCGCGGTGGTCTCGACCGCGATATCGGACAGCGTCTTCCCGCCCAGCTGATGCGGGGTCGAGGCGAAGTGCTCCTCGACGAGGGAATCCGCCAGGCCCAGGGCCTCGAAGGTCTGCGCCCCGTGGTAGGACTGAACCGTCGAGATGCCCATCTTCGACATGATCTTCAGCAGACCCCTATTCAGCGCGGTGAGCACGTTGGCCACAGCCGTCTCCTCGCTGATGCCCAGGATCCGGCCGGACCGGACGAGGTCCTCGGCCGATTCCATGGCGAGGTAGGGGTTGACTGCGGAGGCGCCGAAGGACACGAGTGTCGCAGCATGGTGGACCTCGCGCACGTCACCGGCTTCGACGATGATGCTCACCTGGGTGCGGGAGCGTTCCCGCACGAGGTGGTGGTGCAGAGCCGAAGTCAGCAGCAGGGACGGGATCGGCGCGTATTCGGAGTTCGATTCCCGGTCGGTGAGGATGAGGAACACTGCACCGGCGGCTACCGCTGCGCTCGCCTCCTGACACAGTTCGGCGATCCGCTCGGCCATCGCCTCTGCCCCGGCGGCCACCGGGTAAAGCCCGGACAGCGTCACCGACGGGGTGGTGATGTCCGCGCCGAGGCGGTCGCCTCCCAGGTGCGCGATCGCCGTGAGTTCGTCGTTGTCGATGACCGGTCGCTCGAGCAGGATGTGCGTGGAGTCCGGACGGTCGGAGCACAGCAGGTTGCCTTCGCGGCCGATGCCCGCGGACATGCTCGTGACGATGTCTTCGCGGATGGAGTCCAAGGGCGGATTCGTCACCTGCGCGAAGTTCTGGTGGAAATGGTCGAAGAGCAGTCGCGGGCGGGTGCTCAGGGCGGCGATCGCTGTGTCGCTGCCCATCGCGCCCAGGGGTTCGGCCCCGGTTTCGGCCATCGGCCCGATGAGCACCCGCAGCTCCTCTTCCGTGTAGCCGAAGGTCCGCTGACGACGGCGCACCGAGGACTGCGGGTGGCTGACGTGGACACGGGTGGGCAGATCGGCCAGGCGTGTCGAGCATTCGGACACCCAGTCACGATAGGGGTGTTCGGTGGCCAGACGGTTCTTGATCTCCGTATCGGAGATGATGCGGCCCTCTTCGACGTCGACGAGGAACATTCGGCCCGGGGTGAGTCGGCCGCGCGCAGTGATCTCGGCTTCGGGCAGGTCGACGACGCCGGCTTCGCTGGCGAGGACCACGGTGTCGTCGGTCATCACGTAGCGGGCCGGGCGCAGTCCGTTGCGGTCGAGCACGGCTCCGGCGAGGCGTCCGTCGGTGAACGAGACGCAGGCCGGTCCGTCCCACGGCTCCATGAGCAGCGAGTGGTATTCGTAGAAGGCGCGCCGGTCATCGCCCATTGCCGGGTTGTTCTCCCAGGCTTCGGGGATCATCATGAGCATCGCCTGCGGCAGTGAGCGCCCCGAGGCGACCATGAGTTCGAGCACGGCGTTGAAGGACGCGGAATCCGAGGCTCCGGCCGGAATGATCGGAAGAATGCGTTCGATCCCGGAGTCGGTTCCGGGCACCGGGGATTCGAGGAGTTCGCTGACGAGCGCTGATTCCCTCGCCTGCATCCAGTTGCGGTTGCCGCGCACCGTGTTGATCTCACCGTTGTGAGCGATCGTGCCGAACGGCTGAGCGAGCTGCCAGGAGGGGAAGGTGTTCGTCGAGAACCGGGAGTGGACCAGCGCGATGGCCGACGTCAGGCGCTCATCGCGCAGCTCGGTGTAGAAGGCGTCGAGTTGGCCGGTCGAGAGCATGCCTTTGATCGTCAGTGTCGTCGGCGACAGGGACGGGAAGTACAGACCCGCATTGTCGAGTCGTTTGCGCACGATATAGGACCGGCGCGCAAGATCGGAGTCATCGCGCAGCGGATGATCGGGGTGGGCTGAGAAGAACACGTGGCGCATCGTCGGCATGGTCGCTCGGGCGATCTCGCCGAGGACGGAAGGGTCGACGGGCACGTCGCGCACCGCCAGCACCTGCAGGCCCTCTTCGGCGGCAGTGGTGTGAAGCAGGGCCTCCTGATCAGGTGCGACCGGTTCGGACGACACCGGGGTCTCGGTCGCGGCGTTGAGTGCGACGGTGGTCGCGTTGAGGTCGGTCGAGTAGTCCTGGGCGAAGAAGCCGATGCCCATGGCGTAGTCGCCGGGACGGGGAAGTGCGATTCCGGATGCGGCGAGCTCTTCGGCGAAGTAGGCGTGCGGAATCTGGATGGTGATGCCCGCACCGTCTCCGGTGCCTTCGTCAGATCCGATTCCGCCTCGGTGCTCGAGACGCCGCAGAGCGTCGAGCGCCTGTTCGATGACCTGGTGGTCGGCTCCCCCGCGGTAACGGGCGATGAGGGCGAGTCCGCAGGCGTCGTGTTCGAGGGCGGGATCGTAGAGACCGATTCGGCCCGGCGGTGCCGGTCGTTTCTGGGTCGCTGACGCGATGTCGTTCATATGCTGCCTTCTCGGTGTGGTTCGACCTGTCGAAAAGACGGCGCTGTCCTCTGCGGCCTGGGCGTACCCGAAAGCTTCCCCTCCGGGCTCGTCTGTGAGATCGCTCTCACAGCCGGAGTATCAACTTACACCCTGTGCAACAATTTTTGAAAATGGGGAAAGGAACGAAGTGCGAACCAATTCGTCTCAGCGCTCGGACGGACCCGCTGTGTTCTGCGGTCGGTCCGGCCCTGCTTCCGCCCGCGATTCGGTCCCGGAGGCACCACGAACGTCGGGCCCTGAGGCACCACGGACATCGGCCCCGGACGCACCCCTCACGTCGGGCACGATCGAGATCGCCGAGGTGACCGCTCCGAAGAATCCGAAGCTGTGACGACCGCTGAGGTCGATGCCCGACTCTTCCTCGGCAGCACCGGCCGCATCGGCAGCACCGGCCGCGCTGGCGGATTCCACACCGGCCGCACCGGCCGGTTCCGCGCCGGCGCTCTGCCGAGGGCCGGCGTCCGCGTCGGCCTGCGGGGTCGCAGGAATCTGCTGTGGATGGACGGGCACGCCGGCAGCGTCGATATTGGCCGCGTTGACCTCGAAGGTGTGCTTGCCGCGCCGATGGCGACGCAGCAGCGTGCGGGCGCCATGGGTATAGACGCCAGTCTCCTGGGTGCGATGTCGCAGACGGGAGACGACGATCCAGACGAACCCGACGAGCAGTGTCGCCACCGCCGTCCAGACGTTGAGCGGCAGGCCGAGGAGCAGTCGGGCGGTCTCGGCGGCCGGGGTGCCGATGCGCAGGGCCTCGAGCAGGATCCGGCCGAGTCCGAACAGGACGAGGTAGAGGGCGAAGACCTGCCCATAGCCGAGCCGCAGCCGTTTGGCCACGACGATGAGGACGATGCAGGCCAACAGATTCCACACCGATTCGGCCAGCACCGTGGCAAGTTCGAGTCGTCCGTCGAACCAGTCGCTGAAGGCCCCGGCGACATGGCCGAGGATGAGACCGGGAGCGACGGAGTCGAGCAGCGGCAGAAAGCGGATCCCCTGGTAACGGGTGAGCACCCACACGGAGACCAGTCCGAGGATGAGGGCACCCCAGAAGCTGAAGCCGCCGTCCCAGAGGGCGAGGAGCCGCAAGGGACTGCCGCCGGACCCGAAGTACGTGTCAGGAGCCGAGAGCACATGCCCGATGCGTCCGCCGACGATGGCGGCGGGCACACCGATGACCGTGATCGCCCACAGGTCGCCCTTATGACCGCCGCGGGCACGCCACTGGATGCCCGTCATCCACAGGGCGAGTCCGAGTCCGAGGACGGTGAAGACGAGCCAAGCCGGACTGAAGCTCATGCACACCCTTCGGCGAGCTCTGCGGCGAGACGGCCCAGCCCGGGCACGCCGTCGGCGTCGAGCGCACGGACGAGGGCGGAGCCGACGATGACACCGTCGGCGTATTCGGCGACTTCGGCGGCCTGCTCGCGAGAGGACACGCCGAGTCCGACGCAGGCGCGTTCGGCGCCGGCTTCCTTCAGACGGGCGACGAGGTCGCGGGCATGGGAGTCGACTTCGGAACGGACGCCGGTGACGCCCATCGTCGACGCGGCATAGACGAATCCGCGGGTGCCGGAGACGATCGTCGCGAGCCGTTCGGGCGTCGACGACGGCGCGGCGAGGAAGATGCGGTCGAGGTCGTACTCGTCGGAGGCGGCCAGCCAGTCTCCGGCCTCATCGGGGATGAGATCGGGGGTGATGATTCCGCCGCCGCCGGCCGCATCGAGGTCGCGGGCGAAGTCACGCACACCGTATTGCAGGACGAGGTTCCAGTAGCTCATGACCACTGCGGTGCCGCCGGCGTCGGCGATCGCCTCGACGGCCCTGAATACGTCTTTCGTGCGCACTCCGGCCTCGAGGGCCGCCTCGGCGGCGCGTTGGATGACGGGGCCGTCCATTCCGGGATCGGAGTACGGCACCCCGACCTCGACGATGTCGACGCCGTTGCGGACGAGTTCGACCATGGCCTCGATCGATCCCTCGACGCTGGGAAAGCCGACGGGCAGGTAGCCGATGAGGGCGGCCTTGCGTCCGGCCTCGGCGACGGAATCGAGAGTCGTGCCTGTGCGTGGACCGGAGTGCGTCATACCTGCACCGCCCCTTCATCGATGTAGTCGAACCATTTGGCGGCTGTGGTCATGTCCTTGTCGCCGCGGCCGGAGAGATTGACGAGCAGAACTGCGTCCGGTCCGAGTTCACGACCGACCTTCATCGCTCCTGCCAGGGCGTGAGCGGATTCGATCGCGGGGATGATGCCTTCGGTGCGTGAGAGCAGCCGCATGGCCTCCATCGCCTCGTCGTCGACGATGGGTTCGTAGGTCACCCGCCCCGTGTCGTGGAGGTGTGAGTGTTCGGGACCGACCGAGGGGTAGTCGAGACCGGCCGACACCGAGTGTGAGGCCTGCGTCTGTCCATCGGAGTCCTGGAGGATGTAGGTCGCCGAACCGTGGAGGACACCGGGTCGGCCCCCGGAGAACCGGGCGGCGTGATGACCGGAGTCGATTCCTTCGCCGCCGGCTTCGAAGCCGTAGATCTTCACATCAGCGTCGCCGAGGAACGCTGCGAAGAGACCCATCGCGTTCGATCCTCCGCCGACGCAGGCGCACACGGCGTCCGGCAGCCGTCCGGCCGCCTCGACGATCTGCTCGCGGGCTTCGACGCCGATGACGTTCTGGAACGAGCGGACCATCGCGGGGAACGGGTGGGGGCCGGCCACGGTGCCGATGACGTAGTGGGTTGCCTGCACATTGGCCACCCAGTCGCGCATGGCTTCGTTCATCGCGTCCTTGAGCGTGCGGGTGCCGTTGGTCACGGCGTTGACCGTGGCTCCGAGCAGACGCATGCGAGCGACGTTGAGGGCCTGCCGCTGGGTGTCTTCCTCACCCATGTAGACCTCGCACTCCATGTCGAGCAGGGCCGCTGCGGTCGCGGTCGCGACACCGTGCTGTCCGGCTCCGGTCTCGGCGATGAGGCGGGTCTTGCCCATGCGCTTGGCCAGCAGAGCCTGGGCCAGGGCGTTGTTGATCTTGTGGCTGCCCGTGTGATTGAGGTCCTCGCGTTTGAGGAACACTCGTGCTCCTCCGCAGTGCTGGGCGAACCTGGCGGCCTCGGTCAGCAGTGAGGGGCGGCCGATGTAGCTGCGCTGCAGGTCGAGGAGCTCCTCGGTGAAGGCCGGGTCGACCTGGGATTTGAGCCATGTCTCTTCGATCTCATCGAGGGCGGGGATCAGGGCTTCGGGGATGAACCTGCCTCCGAACGCGCCGAAGTACGGTCCGGTCTCCTGGCTCACATCGGTCATTGCGGTCCTTCTCGATCTCCTCGTGGTCTCGTCCGGTTGGGGCCGGGCTCGTTTCGAGGTCGGGCCTCGACCGGACGATGGCCGAATGGGTGCGGTATTGCCTCATCGTCGGCCACATCAGGCGGCCGACGCGGGCAGGGTTCAGGATGCGGACACTGCGCGGCGCTGACGGCCGATGGCGGTGTACTCCTCGACCGCGGCCTGCGGACGGCCGCCGGTGACGAGGGCTTCGCCGACGAGGACGAGGTCGGCCCCGGCATCGGCGTACTTCGCGACCTCGGTGCCTCCGGCCACGCCGGATTCGGCGACGAGGGTGCAGCCAGCGGGTGCGAGTTCGGCCAAGGGGGCGAATCGGTCCGTATCGACGCTCAGATCTTTGAGGTTGCGGGTGTTGACTCCGATGAGCCGCGCATCGAGTCCGGCCGCGACCTCGAGTTCCTCACGATTGTGGGTCTCGACGAGTGCGGTCATGCCGAGTTCGGCGGCCAGGGCGTGGAAGTCGCGCAGCTGCACCGGGTCGAGGGCGGCGACGATGAGCAGCACGAGGTCTGCTCCATGGGCCCGGGCCTCGTAGAACTGGTACTCGTCGACCATGAAGTCCTTGCGCAGGACCGGGATGTCGACGGCTGCGCGCACCGAGTCGAGATCGGCGAGGCTGCCGTTGAACCGGCGGGCCTCGGTGAGCACGCTGATGGCGTGGGCTCCCCCGGCCGCGTAGAGCCCGGCCAGGGTGCCGGGGTCCGGGATATGGGCGAGGTCGCCGCGCGAGGGCGACTTCCTCTTGACCTCGGCGATGACTCCGAATTCGACGTCGAGGTCGAAGCTGCGGACGGGAGCGGCCGCCTCGGCGCGCGCGATGATCTCATTCAGCGGCACCTCGTTCCGGCGTGTCTGCAGATCCTCGCGCACGCCGGAGACGATGTCGGACAGAACCGTCATTTGCTCTTCGGCTTGTTGCCCAGACCGACTGCGCGCAGGATCATCCCGACGATGAGGCCGAGCACGACGATGCCGATGGCGACGTAGGTGATCGTCGGGTTGTGGATGGTGAAGCCCACACAGCCGACGGTGACGCCGATGAGCATGATGATGACGCCGGTCCAACCCGCCACCGAGTTTCCGTGGCCGGGGTCGGCGATCGCTGCGTAGTCGATCGTGGACTTGTCGAGATCTGAGGCCCCGTTGCGGGCGAGGGACTGCGACATGGTGCTCCTTTGAGTGACTGCGTGGCACGCGTGTGGAATCTTTCCTCCATTGTGTCACGCTTCTTCTGCCGACCGGACACCGACCCGGTCACAAGGTCATTTCGAATCCGGGTCGTCTTCGACGTCCTCACCTCGGGAGAGGGCGTCCCAGGTGGCGGCCGAGTCGAATTCCTCGCCGCCTGCTTCGGCGGAGCGGGCGTAGCGGTTGGAGTTCGTCCATCGCGCCGAGGCGGTCGCGACCCAGAGGATGCCGATGACGCCGATGCCGGCGGCCACGGCGGCGATGATCGGCCAGGAGGTCGCTCCCGGCGATGCGGCGGCGGTGAGGGCGGTGATTCCGTAGCCGATCCCGGCGACCGCGGCGAGCCCGAGCACGACGAAGCGTCCGATCCGGCCGAGCATCGCCGCGAGCAGTCCGGTCACGGCGATGATCGCCACGCAGGCTGTAGCGACGGGTGAGGCCTGCGAAGCCGAATCATCGGTGACGGTGGCCACGCCTGCCGGTCCGAGCGTGTCTGACCCGACTCCGGCCTGCCAGGCAGAGATCGTCAGCGCCCACAGGGCGGCGGCGATGACGAGGACGATGAGGACTCCGCGTGACTTCGACAATGTGAGATCACTCCTGGTTGGCGGTCGCGCCGCACTCTGGGTCCGCTGCTGCAGTGAGCGCGTTCGCGGCAGCAGCGGCCCGCAGCACTGCCGCGGCTTTGTTCTCGGATTCCTGATATTCGGTCTCGGGCACCGAATCGGCGACGAGGCCGCCTCCGGCGTAGACGCTCATCGTGCCCTGCCGGAGCACCCCGGTGCGGATGGCGATCGCGAGGTCGAGGTCGCCGGTGAAGGACAGATAGCCGACCACTCCGCCGTAGATGCCGCGCCCGATGGGTTCGAGTTCGTCGATGATCTGCAGAGCACGGGGCTTCGGCGCGCCCGAGAGGGTGCCGGCGGGAAAGGTCGCACGCAGCACGTCGACGGCGCCGATGTCCGGTCGGAGTTCGCCGCGCACTGTCGATGAGATGTGCATGATGTGGCTGTAGCGGACGATGTCCATGAAGTCGCTGACGTCGATGGTCCCGGCTTCGCAGACCTTCGCGAGGTCGTTGCGGGCGAGGTCGACGAGCATGAGGTGCTCGGCCCGTTCCTTCTCATCGGCCAGCAGCTCGCGGGCCAGAGAGTCATCGGCTTCCGGAGTGGCTCCGCGGGGACGCGAACCGGCGATCGGGTGGGTGACGACCTCTCCGGAGCGGACGGTGACGAGCGCTTCGGGTGAGGACCCGATGATGCTCACCGGCTCTCCCTCGTCGTCGTGGAGGTTGAGCAGGTACATGAACGGGCTCGGGTTCGAATGCCGCAGCATCCGGTACACGCTCAGCGGATCGGCAGCACACGGCGTATCGAAGCGCTGCCCGATGACGACCTGGAAGATCTCGCCGTCGACGATCTCCTGTTTCGCCTGCTCCACCCCATCGAGGTAGACCTGGCGTTCGGTGCGCAGCGTCACCTCGGGGTCGGCCCTGCGGACGTCGATGATGTCGGCCGGGCTGGGGCGGCGCAGGCGGTCGAGCATGGAGGTGATGCGTTCGACTCCGGAGGCGTGCGCCTCGTCGATGCCGGCGTCGGTGCCGTTGACGTTGAAGACGTTGGCCACGAGGGTGACCATGCCCGAATAGTGGTCGTAGACGGCGATGTCGCCGGGGATCATCAGCTGCACCGTCGGCAGGTGGTGCTCGTTGGGACGTGGGGGTCCGAGGCGTTCGAAGCGGCGGATGATGTCCCAGCCGAAGTATCCGACGAAGCTCGAGACCATCGGCGGCAGCTCGGATTCGTCGGCTCCCACGGCGAGCAGTTCGAGCGTGGCGGTCACCGCCTCGAGCACATCGCCTTCGGTGGGGATGCCCAGCGGCGGGGTGCCGGTCCAGTCGAAGCCGTCATCGGTCGAGATCAGGGTGGCCACGGGGGCGGAGCCGATGAAGGAGTACCGGGCCCAGGAGCCTGCGACGGCGGATTCGAAGAGGAAGCTTCCGGGACCGCCGTCGGTGAGTTTGCGGTAGAGGCTCAGCGGGGTCTCGGAGTCGGCGAGGACCTGCGTGTGCACGGGCACGAGACGGTGCTGGGCGCCCAGGGCCCGGAACTGTTCGAGGCTGGGACGGATCGGCAGCCCCTGTGAGCTCGCCGTCGGGTCGGTCGGTTCAGTCGGCACTGATGGTCCTTCCGGTGAAGCAGGTCGGGGTGTTCGTATGGCAGGCGGGCCCGGTCTGGTCGACGAGCAGCAGCAGGGCATCGGCGTCGCAGTCGAGGCTGAGTGAGCGCACGTGCTGGACGTGTCCCGAGGTCTCTCCCTTCACCCAGTATTCCTGTCGGGACCGTGACCAGTAGGTGGCGCGTCGGGTCTCCAGGGTGCGCGAGACCGCCTCGACGTCCATCCAGGCGACCATGAGCACATCCCGGCTCGTGGCCTCCTGGACGATGACGGGCACGAGGCCATCGGAGTTCGGGCGGATGAGTTCGCGCCAGTTCTCCGGTGTGGCGTCGACGTCGCGGCTCATCGGACTTCGATCCCTTCGGCGCGCAGCGCATCCTTGACCTCGGCGATGCTCAGGGTGCCGAAGTGGAAGACGCTTGCGGCCAGCAGGGCGTCGGCTCCCGCGGCCACGGCCGGGGCGAAGTGCTCGACCGCACCGGCCCCGCCCGAGGCGATGAGCGGCACACCGACGGCCGCGCGGGCGGCCGAGATGAGCTCGAGGTCGAAGCCCTCCCTGGTGCCGTCGGCATCGATGGAGTTGAGCAGGATCTCCCCGACCCCGCGATCGGCGGCTTCGCGGATCCACTCGATCGCGCAGCGTCCGGTGCCTTCGCGTCCGCCGCGGGTCGTGACTTCGAAGCCCGAGGCAGTGCTCGCGCCCTGGGTGCGCCGGGCGTCGAGGGAGAGCACGAGGACCTGATTGCCGAAGTGCCGTGAGATCTCGCTGATCAGATTCGGGTTCGCCACTGCAGAGGTGTTCACGGAGACCTTGTCGGCTCCATCGCGCAGCAGGCGGTCGACGTCGTCGACGCTGCGCACTCCCCCGCCGACGGTGAGCGGGATGAAGACCTGTTCGGCGCAGGCGCGCACGACGTCGTGGACGGTCTCGCGGTCACCGCTGCTGGCGGTGACGTCGAGGAAGGTGAGCTCGTCGGCGCCTGAGGCTCCGTAGCGCTTCGCCAGCTCCACGGGGTCCCCTGCGTCCTTGAGATCGGCGAACTTCACGCCTTTGACGACGCGTCCGCCGTCGACGTCCAGACAGGGGATGACTCTGACAGCTGTCATGCAGTTCTCCTAGATTCCCAGGCCCCGATAGCGATCCATCCTGCGGGCCAGTCGACGGCCCGATGGTTCGCGCATCAGCGAAATGAGTTCGAATTCGAGTGTCGCACCGACTCGAGCGACGAAGTCCAGCGGTTCGTCGCTGGCATCGGGATGCTCGGCGATGATCCGATCGACGACACCGGTGGCCTGGAGCATGGGCGCGTGCACGCCCTGGCTCTGTGCCATCTCCGCTGCCCGCTCGGTTGTTCGGTGGACGATCGCCGAGGCGCCTTCGGGCGGCAGCGGCGAGAGCCATCCGTGTTCGGCGCTGAGGACCCGGTCGGTCGGGATCAGCGCGAGTGCGCCACCACCGGACCCTTCGCCGAGGATGACCGACACCGAGGGGGCGTCGAGGTTCGCGAGGTCGGCGAGGCTGCGGGCGATCTCGCCGGCGATGCCGCCTTCTTCGGCTTCCTTCGACAGTGCCGCACCGGGGGTGTCGATGATCGTCACGAGCGGCAGGTGCAGCTCTCCGGCCAAACGCATCCCGCGCCTGGCCTCGCGCAGCGCGGCCGGTCCCAGCGGGGCGCGGGAGTCCTGCCGGAACCGGTCCTGGCCGAGCACGATGCACGGGGCGGAGCCGAACTTCGCCAGGGCCAGCAGCAGGCCCGGGTCCTTTTCGCCTTCGCCTGTGCCGTTGAGCGGCAGCACAGTGTTCGCGGCGGTGCGCAGCAGGTCGCGGACGCCTGGGCGTTCGGGACGCCGGGAGCTCGTGATCGCCGCCCAGGCGTCTGAGTCCGGGTCGACCGTCGCCGGTGCGGTGTCCGGATCGGGGACCCGGGCCGGGACCTCCTTGGCTCCCATGAGCACGTCGAGCACGCGTGAGACGGTGCCGGCGATGCGTTCGGGCCCGATGACGGCGTCGATGATGCCCATTTTGTGCAGATTCTCCCCCGTCTGCACGTTCTCGGGGAACTTCTCACCGTAGATGGCTTCGAACACTCGGGGGCCGAGGAAGCCGATGAGCGATCCGGGTTCGGCCACTGTGACGTGTCCCAGGGAGCCCCAGGAGGCGAAGACACCGCCGGTGGTCGGGTGGCGCAGATAGACGAGATAGGGCAGGCCGGCCTTGCGGTGGGCGACCACGGCGTTCGTGATCTTCACCATCGACAGGAAGGCGATGGTGCCCTCCTGCATCCGGGTTCCCCCGGAGGCCGGTCCCGCGAGCAGGGGCAGTCCTTCGAGGGTGGCCCGTTCGATGGCGTCGACGAGGCGCTCGGCGGCGGCGACGCCGATCGATCCGGCGAGGAACCGGAACTCGCCGGCGATGACCGCCACGCGACGGCCTTCGATGGTGCCTTCACCGGTGATGATGGCTTCGTCGACGCCGGATTTCTCGGCAGCCGCGGCGAGTTCGGCCGCGTAGTCCGCGGAGACTCCGCCCGCAGGCGGGATCGGTGTGGTGTCCCAGGAGACGAAGGAGCCGCCGTCGAGGACGATGTCGACGAGTTCGTGTGCGTTCAGTCGTGGCATCGGCACGCCCCTCAGTTTCCGTCGGCGAGCCACGCCACGATCGACTCGGCGTCCTCGTCGAGCAGCGGAGGTGCATCGTGGGCGGTGCGGGTGGTCTCGACCTCGCCGGAGCTCTCGGCGTCGAAGAAGCGCAGCGGGGGTCCGGGCAGATCGATGTCGCCGAGCACCGGGTGGTCGACGGAGACCTTGAGGCCCTGGCTCAGCGCCTGCTCCCATTGGTAGACCTCGGGCAGGGTGCGCACGGTGCCCGATGGGATTCCCGCCTCGGTGAGCTTGGCGAGCAGATCGGCTGCGTCGAAGGCTGAGAACCGGTCTTCGATGAGTTCGATGACTGCGGGACGGTTCTCCACGCGGGCGGAGTTGTCGGCCATCCCCTCGGTGGCGGGATCGATGTCGAAGGCTGCGCAGAACTTCTGCCACAGGTTCTCATTGCCCACGGAGATCTGCACGGCACCGTCACGGCAGGTGAACAGACCGTAGGGGGACAGCGACGGGTGGTGGTTGCCGCCGGGCTGCGGTTCCTGTCCGGCGACGGTGGCGCGTGTCCCCTGGAAGGCGTGGACGCCGACCATGCCGGCGATGAGCGAGGTGCGAACGACCTTGCCCTTGCCGGTGCGTTCGCGTTCGAGCAGGGCGGCGAGCACTCCGTACGAGCCGTAGATGCCGGCCAGGAGGTCGGCGATCGGCACACCCACACGCTGCATGTCATCGGGTCCGGAACCGGTCAGCGACATGAGTCCGGCTTCGCCCTGGGCGATCTGGTCGTAGCCGGCGCGGGAGGCTTCCGGTCCGTCGTGGCCGAAGCCGGTGATCGAGAGGATGACCAGGCGCGGGTTGATCTCCAGGCATCGGGCCGTGGAGAAGCCGAGCCGGTCGAGGACGCCGGTGCGGAAGTTCTCGATGAGCACATCGGCGCGTTCGATGAGGCCGGTGAGTGTGTCCTTGCCCGTCTCGGATTTGAGGTCGAGGGCGATGGATTCCTTGTTGCGGTTGCAGGAGAAGAAGTAGGTGGCCTGCGGATCGTCCGCGGGCCCGACGAAGGGAGGCCCCCAGGAGCGTGAGTCGTCGCCCTTGCCGGGGTTCTCGACCTTGATGACTCGTGCACCGAGGTCGCCGAACATCATTCCCGCATGCGGTCCCGCCAGGGCGCGTGAGAGATCGATGACGGTGTAGCCGGTCAGCGGTCCCGTGGCGGTCTCCGGTGTCTCGTTCGCCATTCCTAATCCTCCTTGAAGTGGGTGCTTCTGCTGATGAGCATACGCAATCGTGCGACCTCCTCTTGGGCGCGGGGCCCGTCGGCATGCTGGATCGCCATCACCGCGCACGTGGTGCCGTCGGTGAGGTCGAGCAGCGGCCAGGGATCGTCGCCGACGGGTGAGAAACTCACGCCGAGGATCTGCCCCCAGTCGAAGTGCCGGGTGCGCACCATGTTCTTGACCACGAGTCCGGTCTCGCTGGGTCGGGCCTGGATGTCCGCGATGCGCAGCAGGGCGGCTCCGAAGAGAATGCCCAACAGGTTCATCCATACCATGTCGAGCACGGTCCAGGGTTCCCAGTCCACGACGAGCAGAGCCACGGACAGGACGGCGAAGCCCAGGGTCACGGCGATGGCGCCGACGATGCCGATGACGCGCACCTGTCGGGGCCGGAAGACGCGCAGATCAGATTCGGCAGGCGCCAATGTTCGTCACCAGAATCGCTCGGGCACCGACGCCGTAGAGCCGGTCCATCACGTTGTTGACTTCCTTCGCCTCGACCATGACGCGCACTGCCACCCAGCCGGTCTCCTGCAGCGGTGAGACGGTCGGAGATTCGAGTCCCGGGGTCAGCGAGATCGCTTCGGGAACGAGGCGCTCTTCGATGTTGTAGTCGACGAGCACGTACTGCCGGGCGACCATCACGGATTCGAGGCGGCGTTTGAGCACCTCGATGCGCTCTGCGGCGCCGGCACGCTGGATGAGCACGCCTTCGGATTCGAGCAGCGGCTCACCGAAGGTCTCCAGTCCTGCCGCCCGCAGCGTCGATCCTGTCTCGACGACGTCGGCGATGGCGTCGGCGACGCCGAGCTGGATCGAGACTTCGATGGCGCCGTCGAGCTGCACCGTCGTCGCGTCGATTCCGCGCTTGGCGAGGTCGGCGTCGACGAGGTTCGGGAAGCTCGTGGCGATGCGTGCCCCGGCCAGCTGCTCCGGGGAGGTGAAGCTGCCGACGGTGCCGGCGTAGAAGAAGCGGGAGGCTCCGAATCCGAGTCCGAGGACCTCGTCGGCTTCGGCCTTCGACTCCAGCAGCAGGTCACGACCGGTGATGCCGGCGTCGAGGATGCCGGAGCCGACGTAGACGGCAATGTCGCGGGGACGCAGGTAGAAGAATTCGACCCCGTTGACCTCGTCCTGATGGACGAGTGTCTTGGTTCCGCGTCGAGTGGAGTATCCGGCCTCGCTGAGCATGTCGGAGGCGGCTTCGGACAGTGCGCCCTTGTTGGGCACGGCTACACGCAGCATGGGGTCCCTTTGGAGTTCGATGTGATCGGTCGGAGTTCGCGGGGGAGCGTCTCAGAGGTGGGTGTTGACGTCGTCGAGGGTGAGTCCCTTGGCGATCATCATCACCTGCACGTGGTAGAGCAGCTGTGAGATCTCCTCGGCGAGCTCGTCCTTCGATTCGTATTCGGCGGCCATCCACACCTCGGCGGCCTCTTCCACGACCTTCTTGCCGATCGCATGGACTCCGGCGTCGAGTTCGGCCACGGTCTTCGAACCGGCCGGTCGATCGATGGATTTCTGCTGGAGTTCGGCGTAGAGAGTCTCAAAGGTCTTCACCCGACCAGCCTAATGCATGGCTGCGGGGTGGAGCATGCGGGGTCTCATGGCCACGGGTCAGTCCTCGGGGTCGCGGCCGATGTCGGTGGCCGGTCGGTGCGGTGCCGAGATCGTCTGCTTCGAGCGTTTCGCCCAGTCGATGAGGCCGACGACGACCATGACGAGGAAGAAGAGGTAGACGGCTCCGGAGAAGACGAGCCCTCCGGCCACGGCCAGGGGGATGCCCACGAGGTCGACGGCCAGCCAGACGAACCAGAATTCGACGATGGCGCGACCTTGGGCGTACATGGCCACGACCGAGCCGATGAAGATATAGGCATCGGGGTACGGGTTCCAGGACCATCCGCCCTGCGCGAGCACCCACCCGAAGGCAGCGGTGCCGATGAGCAGGGCCGCGAGCAGCAGTCCGCGCTCCTTCCAGCTCGCCCACCGGACGACGACCTCGCCGGAGGTCTGCTGGGACTTCCTCCACTGGGTCCATCCCCAGACCGCTGCGACGATGATGACGACCTGGCGGGAGGCGTTGCCGCCGAGGCCGGCTGACACGCTCGCGGAGAACAGCAGGATCGAGCCGAGGATCTGCACCGGCCAGGACAGGATGTTGCGGCGCAGTGCGAGCACCACAGTGGCCAGTGCGCAGAGATTGCCGAACAGATCGGAGAAGGGCACGGGCTTGCCCAGCAATTCGAATGCGGGGGTGTTCAGCCAGTCGAACAGGTCCATCGGCGACTCTTCTGCAGTCAGGGGCCGTGTGGTGCGCGGCCCGGTTCGGTCAGTGGGTGTGGGCGGCGGCCAGGGTGCGCAGTTCGCTGATCGCCGCGGCCGCGTCCTCGGCTCCGTAGACGGCGGAGCCGGCCACGAGGACGTCGGCGCCGGCGTCGACGACGCGGTCGATCGTCGACGCCGAGACTCCCCCGTCGACCTGCAGACGGATCTCGAGTCCGGAGGCCGAGATCGCCTCACGCGTGCGGCGGATCTTCGGCAGGCACACATCGAGGAACTTCTGGCCGCCGAATCCGGGTTCGACGGTCATGATGAGGATCTGGTCGAATTCGCCGAGGAGGTCGATGAAGGGCTCGATCGGGGTCGCGGGCTTGAGTGCGAGGCTGGCTTTGGCACCGAGCTTGCGCAGTTCCCTGGCCAGCCGTACGGGAGCGGCGGCCGCCTCGGCGTGGAAGGTCACCGAGGCGCACCCGATCTCTGCGTACACAGGTGCGTTGCGATCGGCGTCGGCGATCATCAGGTGGGCGTCGAGCGGGATCGGGGAGATCGCCTGGATCCGTTCGACGACGGGAGGGCCGAAGGTGAGGTTGGGGACGAAATGGTTGTCCATGACGTCGATATGAGCCATGTCCGCGGTGCTGATCTTCTCCAGTTCACCGCGCAGATCGGAGAAGTCCGAGGACAGGATGGAGGGATTGATGTCGATTGCCATGGGTCATTTCGCCTTTCGCAGGAGGGCCAGGAACATTCCGTCGGTGTTGTGCACATGGGGCCACAGCTGTGCGAAGCGGCCCTGACCCCGGGTGACCGAGGCGAACGATTCCGCCTCGGCGCCGGTGATCTCCGCGAGCACGGCCGGGGCGTCGAGGATCTCGACGTCGTCACGCCCGGACTTCGCGCGTCGCCGCAGGACGTCGTCGACGATGAGCACTGTTTCGGCGAAGTGAGGTGAGCATGTCGAATACGCCACCACTCCCCCGGGCGCGCACGCGTCGAGTGCGGAGTCGAGCAGCTCGCTCTGCAGTCCTGACAGGGCAGTGATGTCCGAGGGCTGCCTGCGGTAGCGGGCTTCGGGGCGCCTGCGCAGAGCGCCGAGCCCGGAGCAGGGCACGTCGACGAGCACCTTGGCATACGGGCCGCGGGCCTGACGTCCGTCGCGGACTTCGGCGGTGACGTTCTCGAGTGCCTGAGTGGAGTCGCGGACGAGTTCGACACGGTGTTCGCTGGAGTCGAAGGCCTCAAGCCTCGTGCCGTCACCGGCGGCGACCGAGGCGAGGACGGCAGCCTTGCCGCCGGGTCCGGCACACAGATCGGCCCAGATTCCTGCCGGGGCGTCGACTGCGGCCAGTGCGAGGGCCACCAGCGCCGAGCCCTCGTCCTGGACGCGGGCTCGCCCGTCGGCCACGGCCGGCACATCGCGGGGCACGGCAGTGTCCAAGGTCACGCCGATCGGTGAGAGTTCGGTGGCCTCGCCGGGCAGTTCGGAGCGATCGATGAGTCCGGGCAATGCACTGACACCGACCTTCGCGGGAACGTTGTCCGCGGCGAGCAGAGCCTCGAGTTCACCCGCTTCCCGTTCGTGGCCTTTCAGTGCCTGGGTCAATGCCCGGACGATCCATTCGGGGTGGGAGTGTGCGATCGCCAGACGTGTCGTGTCCGCGCTGTCCGCGGTGACCCGAGCCAGCCACTCGTCGTCCGTGGCCTCGGAGATGCGGCGCAGCACTGCGTTGACGAAGCCGGCGGTCTTCTGCGCCGAGCGTTTGACCACGGCGACGGTCTCTGACAGGGCCGCATGGTCGGGTACGCGCATCGACAGCAGCTGGTGGGCGCCGAGGCGCATCGCGGCCAGGGGCTCGGGATCGATGGCGTCGATCGACCGGGAGGAGGCGATCTCGATGACGGCGTCGTAGAACTTCTGGCGCCGCAGCGCACCGTAGGTCAGCTCGGTGGTGAAGGCGGCGTCCTGAGCGGCCATGTGGGTGCGAGCGAGCTTCGCCGGCAGGAGCAGGTTCGCATACGCGTCCTTCGTCGCCACGTCGAGCAGCACTTCCCAGGCGATGCGACGGGGCAGATTCTTTCCGCTGCGCTCGTCTCGTGGGGCTCTGCGCTCGTCCCGTCGTGGGGCTCTGCGGTCGCCGCGACGGCGTCCGTCCGGGGCCCCGTTGGTGCCTGATGACTCGGCCATGGCTCTTATGCTTCCTGATGGGGGTCGAAGGTGATGTCGCCGTGACCGCGCAGGAAGTCTGCGGCGGCCATCCGGGGTTTGCCGAAGGGTTGGATCTCCGCAACTGTGACCCATCCGTCGCCGCAGCGCAGGACCGGGGTCTTGTTCCAGCTCGTCAGGGTGCCCACCGGGGCCTCGCCGGCTGCGTCGATGCCGTCGGGCGGCGCGGCGAGTCCGAAGAGTTTGGTGCGCTTCCCGCCGAACTCGACCCAGGGGCCGGGTGCCGGGCTGGTGCCGCGGGCACGGTCGATGACTCGAGCTGCCGGGGACGCCAGGTCGAGATGGGCGTCGGCGACGGTGATCTTCTCCGCATGGCTGGCCGCACCGGTCTGCGGGGTCTCGACCGCGGTGCCGGCGGCCAGGTCGTTCATGGCGGCGACGAGTTCGGGCGCCCCGCGCCGGGCATAGTCATCCAGCGCTGCTGCGACATCAGGGTGGTCGAGGTCGAGTTCGAGTCTCCGCAGCACGGGACCGGTGTCCATGCCCTCATCGATGCGGAACACGCTGACTCCGCTGCGCCGGGCTCCGTCGATGAGCGCCCTCTGCACGGGTGCGGCTCCGCGGTAGGCCGGCAGGAGTGAGAAATGGAGATTGAACCAGCCCAGCCGGGCGGTGGCCAGCGCGGCGGGTCCGGCGATGGCGCCGAAGGCCACCACGGCGACGGCGTCGACCTCGAGGGCGCGCAGTTCGGCGATGACGTCTCCGCGCAGGCGGTCGGCTTCGATGACGTCGAGGCCGAGTTCGAGCGCCCGGGTCTTCACCGGTGAGGGGGTCAGCACCCGTTTGCGTCCGACCGGGGCGTCGGGTCGGGTGAGCACCGCGCGGATGCGGTGCTCGGATCCGGCGAGGGCTTCAAGGGCGGGAACTGCGACATCCGGAGTTCCAGCGAAGACGATATCCACTCCTCGGATTCTACTGTGTTGCCGAGCCGTCACAGCGACCGGGGATCGTCGATGCGCACACGGACCTGCGGCTGCTTCTTCGCCGAACGGGATGCGGTGATCTCCGCCACGCGTGAGCCGACCCTGTCGCCGGCGGCGATCGGGTATGCGCTGACGCTGCGCTGACCGTCTTCGGCTTCCTCACGCAGCAGCTCGTCGAGTTCGCCCACTTCGCTCAGCTCGGCCAGGACGGCGTCGATATCGGCACCGGCTCCGGTGAGTTCGAGGATGCGCCGGTAGGGAGGGAATCCGAGCACCTTCCGGTCGGCCAGTTGGCGCGACATCGCGGTGGCCGGGTCGAATGCGGTCAGGGTCGAGCGGATGACCTCGTCCTCGTCGCCGAGGTAGACGGTTCCGCCCTCATCGCGGGAGCGCACGAGAGCTGCCGCGCGCAGTCGCCTGGCCACGCTCTCATCGACCGAGCGCATCCACGGTCCCGGCCACAGCGAGTCGAGTAGGATCGCTGCCGCGTAGCCGCCGATCACATAGGGTTCGGCACCGGTGGTGGCGACGACGAGTCGCGGTGTCTCGTCGAGGACGGTGGTGATGTCGTCTCCCCCGGATTCGACGATCTCCGTATCGGGCAGCGCTCGACGCAGCTCCTCGACCGTGCGGGCCCGCCCGCGCACGATGGAGCGCACCTGGTTCGACCGGCATCGCGCGCAGCTGAAGGTCTCCGAGTGGTATCCGCAGGAGCGGCAGGCGAAGGGGCCGACCTCCGACTGCGTGGTCAGTGTCTCCTGGCAGCGGGGGCAGCGGGCCACTTCCTGGCAGCGGGCGCAGGCGAACACTGGATAATAGCCGGAGCGGGGCACTTGGACGAGCACGGGTCCGGGCACTCCGCCGTCGCGCGGTCGCGGGCGCAGCGCCGTGCGCATGATCTGCCAGGCCCGGCTGGGGATGCGCTGCCAGGCGAAGGGGTCGCGGTCTTCGTCGGGGACGAAGACGACGGGAGCGGCGTGGCGTCGTGCGGGCCCGGTCGGGGTGATGTCGCTCAGCCATCCGATCTCGACGAGGCGCTGCACCTCGGCGCTGCGGTCGGTGGAGACGAAGAGCAGTTCGGTGTCTTCGATCGTCGAACGCAGGAGGCTGACCTCGCGGGCGTGCGGGTAGGGCGCATGTTGGTCGAGATAGCTGCGGTTGGCGTCGTCGGTGCAGATGATGAGGCCGAGCTCGGTGAGCGGAGCGAAGGCGGCGGCGCGTGTGCCGATGGTCATGCGGGTGTGCCCGAGCAGGCCGCGCAGCCATGCCTGCCACCGCTGTTCGGGTGACTGATCGGCGCTGAGGACGGAGAAGTCGGTGAGATTCGCGGCGGTCAGACTCGCCTGCAGAACGAGGAGCTCACGGTGGTCGGGCACGAGCCACAGCACGGACTTCCCTGCCTCGAGGGTCGCCCTGGCCGCCTCCAGCCCGGCCCGGATCCAGCTCAGCCCGGGCGTCGGCCCGGGGGTGGCGGCCAGTGCCCGACGGCGGGGCGGTGCCGCGGCAGGGTCCGTCTGCCGCGGTTCGGTCTCAGAGCTGAGAACCCATTCGCCGAGGCGGCCGAGCAGATCCGCCTCAGGTCCGGTGTCCGTGCCGTCCCCCGCTGGTCCGGCCTCAGTCTCCTCGGCGGAGGTCTGCCCGGCATCGGTCTGTGCGGCCGTGGATTGTGCGGCCGGAGTCTGTGCGGCCGGAGTCTGTGCGGCCTTGAGGACTGCCTTCTCACCGCGGGCGTGGCGGGGCGGAATCGCCAAGCGCAGCACATCGGCCAGCGTCCCCCCGTAGCGGCGTGCCGTGGCTTCGCACAGGGCGAGCAGCTCGGGTCCGAGGACCTGCACAGGACCGCTGAGCCTTTGGATCGTCGCCAGCGGACCGACGTGGTCGGAGGAGTCGACGCGTTCCAGCAGGTAGCCGTCCCGGAGCCGACCGGCGAACTTCACGCGCACACGCACCCCGGGCAGGGCCGCCTCGGCGAGCTTCTCAGGAACCGCATAGTCGAACGTCCGCGCCAGGTGTGGGACGGGATGGTCGATGAGGACCCTGGCAACCGGATTCTCGGACGCCAACGGCACCTGGCCTTCGGCCGAGGTGCCGGTGTCGATGGGAAGGGGCTCGTCCACTCTGGAACGCCCGGCTCAGTGTGCGGACACGGCGCGCAGCAGGTCGTCGGCGCGGTCCGTGACCTCCCAGGTGAAGTCCGGAAGCGGGCGGCCGAAGTGGCCGTAAGTCGAGGTCTGCGAATAGATCGGCCGGAGCAGGTCGAGTTCCTGGATGATCATCGCCGGGCGGAGGTCGAAGACCTCACGGATGGCGGCGGAGATCTTGTGCGGGTCGACCTTCTCGGTGCCGAAGGTCTCGACGTAGAGGCCCATCGGGTCGACGCGGCCGATGGCATAGGACACCTGCACCTCGGCACGGTCGGCGAGTCCGGCGGCGACGACGTTCTTCGCCACCCACCGCATCGCGTATGCGGCCGAACGGTCGACCTTCGAGGGATCCTTGCCGGAGAAGGCCCCGCCGCCGTGGCGGGAGAAGCCGCCGTAGGTGTCGACGATGATCTTGCGCCCGGTCAGCCCGGCATCGCCCATCGGTCCGCCCGTGACGAACGGTCCGGCGGGGTTGATGTGGATGTTCGCCCCTGTCGTGTCCAGACCCGATGCGGAGATGACCGGGTCGATGACGAGTTCACGGATCTCGGAGTGCAGCTGGGCCTGGCTGGTGTCAGCGGAGTGCTGGGTCGACACGACGACGTTCTCGATCGTCACGGCTTCGTCGCCGTCGTAGCCGAGCGTCAGCTGGGTCTTCCCATCGGGGCGCAGGTAGTCCAGCTGGCCCGACTTGCGCACGGCCGAGAGCTGTTCGGCCATCCGAGAGGCCAAGTGGATCGGCAGCGGCATGAGGACGTCGGTGGAGTTGTCGGCGTAGCCGAACATCAGACCCTGGTCCCCGGCGCCGAGGCTGGTCCCGTGGTCGTCGGAGGCGACGGCTTCGCGGAAGTCCAGCGGGTTGGTGACTCCGGAGTGGATGTCCGTGGACTGGCTGCCGATCGACACGGACACTCCGCACGAGTGGCCGTCGAACCCGGTGTCCGAGGAGTCGTAGCCGATCCCGGTGATGAGGCTGCGCACGATCCCGGCGACATCGGCGTAAGCGGCCGTGTTGACCTCGCCGGCGACGTGCACGAGTCCGGTGGTGACCATGGTCTCCACGGCCACCTTCGCGTTGGGGTCCTGGCGGAGCAGGTCGTCGAGCACCGCATCGCTGATCTGGTCGCAGATCTTGTCGGGATGTCCCTCGGTGACGGACTCGGATGAGAAGAAACGCAGATTTGATTGAGTCACGGTGTCGATTCTAAGTCAGTGAGCTGTTCGGTCAGGGCCGCGATGACCTTTTGTGAAACATCGTCCTTCGAGCCCTGGAATTCCTCACCGATCGTGGTCTGGCCGTCAGCGGAACCGATGATCTGGACCGCGGTGTGGTCGTGGCCGAAGGCTCGGTCGTTCGAGACGTCGTTGAACACGAGCAGATCGACGCCTTTGCGTGCGAACTTCGCGCGGGCGTAGTCGAGTGCGGTGGACTGTGCGTCTCCGGTCTCGGCGGCGAAGCCGACGATGATCTGGGCGCCGACTCGCTCGTCGACGAGGCCGCGGAGGATGTCGGGGTTCTGCACGAGGCGCAGGGTGAGACCGTCGTCGCCGGTCTTCTTCATCTTCGAACCGGTGGTCTCAGCCGGCCGAAAGTCGGCGACGGCTGCGGCCATGATGAGCGCATCGGCGGCCGGCTGTGAGGCGTGCATCGCCGTCTGCAGCTCGAGGGTCGATTCGACCGGGGTGATCGTGATTCCTGCGGGCAGGTCGGACAGCAGTCCGGAGTCGATGTTCGCGGCCACGAGTTCGACCTCTGCTCCGGCGGCGTGAGCGGCCTTGGCCAGGGCGATGCCCTGTTTGCCCGAGGACCGATTGCCGAGGAAGCGGACCGGGTCGAGGGCCTCGCGGGTGCCGCCGGCGCTGATGACGATGCGGCGGCCGGTCAGGCTGTCGGAACCAGGGCCGGTCTCCGCAGTCGACGTGTTCGACTCAGCGGAGAACGTGCCGGGCTCTGCCGCGCTCGCACCTGCCGCCTCGGTGACGGACAGCGCGTAGGCGACGATGTCCTCGGGTTCGGGCAGCCGCCCGGGACCGGAGTCGGGTCCTGTCAGCCGTCCGATCGCCGGATCGAGGACGTGCACTCCCCTGGCACGCAGGGTCGCGATGTTCGCGACGGTGGCCGGATTCTGCCACATCTCAGTGTGCATGGCCGGTGCCACGACCACCTCGGCGGTGGTGGTGAGCACGGTCGCAGTGAGCAGGTCGTCGGCGATTCCCGCAGCGATCTTCGCGATGATGTTCGCGGTCGCGGGGGCGATGATGACGAGTTCGGCGTCCTGTCCGATGCGGACATGGTTGACGGTGTCGATCTCATCGAAGACGTCGGTGGTCACGGTCTGGCCGGACAGGGCCTCGAACGTGGGTGCGCCGACGAAGTTCAGCGCATTGGCCGTGGGGACGACCTTGACGCTGTGGTCGAGCTCTCGGAGTCGCCGGATGATGTGTGCCGCCTTGTAGGCGGCGATCCCACCGGCGACGCCGAGTACGGTTCTCACTGGTCGCTGAAGTCGATCGCGCCGTCGTTGCTCACTGGTGCGGGAGCCTCGGCCTCGGGTGCGGCCTGGATGAAGTCGGCTTCGGAGACCTCGCGGGCGACGATCTTCGACTCGTTGACTTCGCGCAGAGCGATCGACAGCGGCTTCTCGTTGGTGCCCGGCGTGACGAGGGGACCGACGTTTTCGAGGAGTCCCTCCTGCAGCTGAGCGTAGTAGGAATTGATCTGCCGGGCGCGCTTAGCCGCGATCGAGACGAGTTCGTACTTCGAACCGGTGACGCTGAGCAGATCGTCGATCGGAGGATTGGTGATGCCTTCGGGCTGTGCGGGCAAGGAGATTCCCATCTAATCGGAAGTGGATATACCCATCAATGATAGGAGTTCTTCGGCCGCAGTGCGAACGTGGTCATTGACGATGGTGACGTCGAACTCGGATTCGGCGGCGAGTTCGCGTTTCGCGGTGGCCAATCGGCGCTCCTGCTCCTCGGCGGTTTCGGTGCCGCGCCCGGTGAGTCGGGACACGAGTTCGTCCCAGCTGGGCGGGGCGAGGAAGACGAACCGGGCGTCGGGCATCTTCTCCTTGACCTGCCGGGCTCCCTGCAGATCGATCTCGAGCAGTGCCGGGACTCCGGCTGCGAGCTTCGCCTCCACAGGAGCGGACGGTGTGCCGTAGCGGTGCCGACCGTGGACGACCGCGTATTCGAGCAGCTTATCGTCGGCGATGAGCGCGTCGAAGTCATCGTCGGAGAGGAAGTGATAATGGACACCATCGACTTCGCCGGGTCGTCTGGGCCGCGTGGTGGCGGACACGGAGAACCAGACCTCGGGGTGGTTCTGTCGGATGTACGTGCTGATGGTGCCTTTTCCGACGGCGGTCGGGCCCGCGAGGACGGTGAGTCGATTATTCACAGATCTGAGGTTGTCACACTCAGGAATATTTCTCCAACAGGGCGGACTTCTGGTGCACGCCCAGTCCCTTGATCCGACGTGAGGTGGCGATGCCGACCTCTTCCATCGCCGCTTCGGCGCGTCTGTCGCCGACTCCGGGCAGTGCACGCAGCAGGTCGAGCACACGCATCTTCGCGAGGGCTTCATCGCCTGCGGCTTTTTTGAGCACGGCGGCGAGATCGGTATCGCCGTTCTTCAGTGCCGACTTCACTTCGGCTCGTGCTTGACGTGCCTTGAACGCCTTGTCCAGAGCAGCGGTTCGCTGTTGAGGGGTCAACGGTTCGAGTGCCACATTATCTCCTCTGTCACCATGAACGGGCAGGTAGGGAAGTTGTCTCAGTCTAAGACAAAATCCCTGCGGAGATGTGGAATCGGCGGAATTAAACTCTCCGGGGTCTCGATTTCCCACCTCGGTGAGACGCTGTCTCGGTGTCCGGATGCGCTGTTCGGTCCGGACACCGAGGGTCTCAGTCGAGGTCGAATGAGGGTCTCAGTCGAGCTCGGGCGAGGTTCTGAGCCGAGCTCTGGCGAGGGCTTCAGTTGAACTCGGACAGTGCCCGGTTGAGGTCTCTGGCGGCCTCGGCCATTCCCTGGGGTCCGGCGGCGAGCACCGCTCGGGAGGCGGTGGCGAGCACCTGGCCCGAGGCCAATGCGCGGTCGCCGAAGACGGCCCGCAGCTCACGGATTCCCGCCCCTTGGGCGCCGACGCCGGGGGCCAGGATCGGTCCCCCGCAGTCGGCGGGATCGATTCCCAGCTCGCGGGCGGCCTCACCGATCGTTGCGCCCACGACGAGGCCGAAGGGACCCATCGTCGCGGCATGCCCGTCTGCGGCGGGGCTCTCTGCGTCGGAGCCGTCCGCCGCGGCCAGGGCACGAGAGTTGCGGGCGGCGACCTGGGACACGATCGTCCCGGCCACTGCCCCGTGCGTGCCTTGGGCGTGCTGGACCTCCCGACCCTCCGGGTTCGAGGTCAGAGCCAGCACGAACACTCCCCTGCCGTGGGCGGCGGCGAGTTCGAATGCCGGTTCCAAGGCCCCGAATCCGAGGTAGGGAGACACCGTGATCGAATCGGCTGCCAGCGCCGAGGCGGGGTCGAGGTAGGCCTTCGCGTAGGCACCCATCGTCGACCCGATGTCACCGCGCTTGATGTCGAGAACGGTGAGGATGCCCGCTTCCCTGGCCGCGGCCAAGGTCTCTTCCAGCGCGGCTACGCCAGCCGAACCGAACTGTTCGAAGAAGGCCGATTGCGGCTTGATCGCCGCGACCGTACCACTCAGCTCCTCCACCGCCCGCAGAGCGAACTCCCTGACCCCGGCCGCGCTGACCGGCAGGCCCCAGGACTCCAGCAGGTGCTCGTGCGGGTCGATGCCCACGCACAGAGGCCCGTGCTCGGCCATGGCCTCAGCCAGCCTGGTGCCGAACATCAGGCGCTCCAGTCCTGCAGGCTGCGCACGTCGAACTTCTCATCGCGGACGACCTCGAGTGAGGTCACTGCGGCGGCGAATTCGGCCAGCGTCGTGATGAGCGGGACCGAATTCGCGGTCGCGGCGGCACGGATCTCGTAGCCGTCGGCGCGTTCCTGCCTGCCCGAAGGCACATTGATGACCATGTCGATGGTGCCTGCGGTGAGGTAGTCGATGACCGTGCGGTCTTCGGCGTCGGCTTCGAAGTGCTTGTGCACCTGAGTGGTCTTGATCCCGTAGCGCGAGAGCACTGCGGCGGTTCCCGTCGTCGCGACGACGTCGAAGCCCATGTCGACGAGCTCCTTGACCGGCAGGACCATGGCACGCTTGTCACGGTCGGCGACCGAGACGAACACGGTCCCCGAGGTCGGCAGCGTGATCCCCGCACCGAGGAGGCCCTTGGCGAAAGCCGTCGGGAAGTTGTGGTCGATGCCCATGACCTCACCGGTCGAGCGCATTTCGGGGCCGAGGATCGAATCGACGATCTTGCCTTCGACCGTCCGGAAGCGACGGAACGGCAGGACCGCCTCCTTGACGGCGATCGGGTGATCCAGCGGCAGCGTGGAGCCGTCGCCGTCAGCGGCCAGCAGCTCATCGCGCAGGCTGTCGATGGACCGTCCCACCGCGATGAGTGCGGCGGCCTTGGCCAGCTGCGTCGACGTCGCCTTCGAGACGAACGGCACGGTCCGCGAGGCGCGCGGGTTCGCTTCGATGACGTGGAGGACATCGGCGGCGATGGCGAATTGGATGTTGAGCAGTCCGCGCACTCCCACGCCCTCGGCGATGGCCTTCGTGCCCTGCCGGACACGTTCGAGGACGTCGTCGCCGAGCGTCAGCGAGGGCAGCACGCAGGCGGAGTCGCCGGAGTGGATTCCGGCTTCCTCGATGTGCTCCATGATGCCGCCGATGTAGACCTCGTCACCGTCGTAGAGCGCATCGACATCGATTTCGATGGCGTCTTCGAGGAACCGGTCGACGAGCACTGGGCGGTCGACGGAGATCTCCGTGGCGGTGGCCATGTAGTCGAGCAGCTGGGTGCGATCGTAGACGATCTGCATTCCGCGTCCGCCGAGGACGTAGGAGGGGCGTACGAGCACCGGGTAGCCGATGTTCTCCGCGATCTCCGCGGCCTCCGCGGCGGTCACCGCTGTGCCGTGCTTGGGCGCGGTGAGTCCGGCACGTTCGAGGACGGCACCGAACTCGCCGCGGTCCTCGGCCAGGTCGATGGCTTCGGGCTGGGTGCCGAGCACTGGCACACCGGCGGCCTTGAGGCGATCCGCAAGTCCCAGCGGGGTCTGTCCGCCGAGGGTGCAGACGACGCCGAGGACCTCACCGGCGGCGAGCTCGGCATGGTAGACCTCCATGACGTCTTCGAAGGTCAGCGGTTCGAAGTAGAGACGGTCGGCGGTGTCGTAGTCGGTCGAGACGGTCTCCGGGTTGCAGTTGACCATGATCGTCTCGTACCCGGCCGAGGAGATCGCCATCGTCGCGTGGACGCACGAATAGTCGAATTCGATGCCCTGGCCGATCCGGTTCGGACCGGAGCCGAGGATGATCACTGCCGGGCGGTCGCGCGGCATGACCTCGGTCTCGGCGTCGTAGGACGAGTAGTGGTACGGGGTCTTGGCCTCGAATTCGCCGGCGCAGGTGTCGACGGTCTTGAACACCGGACGCACGCGCAGGGCGTGCCTGATGCCGGCGACGACATCGGTGTCGAGGTTGCGCAGCGCCGCGATCTGCTCATCGGAGAACCCGTGGTTCTTCGCGACCCGCAGCACCTGCTCATCGAGTTCGTCGGCATCGCGGATGTGCGCTGCGACCTCATTGATGAGCTGGATCTGGTCGAGGTACCAGGGGTCGATCTCGCAGGCGTCGAAGACCTCGGCCGCGCTCAGTCCGGCGGCCAGTCCGCGTTGGACGGAGTGGATGCGATCGGCGGTGGCGTGGGAGATCGCCTCGAGCACGGATTCGCGGACGTCCTCATCAGTGACGTCGGGCAGTTCGGCCCAGCTGAAGGATGAGTCCTTCTGCTCCATCGACCGCATCGCCTTCTGCAGGGCGGTGGTGAAGTTGCGTCCCAGGGCCATGACCTCGCCGACGGATTTCATCGTCGTCGTCAGGGTCGGGTCGGCGGCCGGGAACTTCTCGAAGGTGAAGCGGGGGATCTTCACGACCACATAGTCAAGGGTCGGTTCGAAGCTTGCCGGGGTCACCTTCGTGATGTCGTTGGGGATCTCATCGAGTGAGTATCCGACGGCGAGCTTCGCCGCCATCTTCGCGATCGGGAAGCCGGTGGCCTTCGACGCCAGCGCCGAGGAGCGGGAGACGCGCGGGTTCATCTCGATGGTGATGATGCGTCCGGTCGCAGGATCGACCGCGAACTGGATGTTGCAGCCGCCTGTGTCCACGCCCACGGCGCGGATGATGGCGATGCCGATGTCACGCATCTCCTGGTACTCACGGTCGGTCAGCGTCAGCGCCGGGGCCACGGTGATCGAGTCGCCGGTGTGCACACCGACAGGGTCGACGTTCTCGATCGAGCACACGACGACGACGTTGTCCTTGTTGTCGCGCATGAGTTCGAGTTCGTACTCCTTCCACCCGAGGATCGACTCTTCGAGGAGCACCTCGTGGGTGATGGAGTCGGCGAGCCCGGCTCCGGCGATGCGGCGCAGGTCCGCTTCGTCATAGGCCATGCCCGAGCCGAGTCCGCCCATGGTGAAGGAGGGACGGACGACGACGGGGTAGTTGAGCTCCTCGGCGGCGGCAATGGTCTCTTCGAGGGTGTGGCAGATGGCCGAGCGGGCCACCTCGGCGCCGCAGGCTTCGGCGATGTCCTTGAACTTCTGGCGGTCCTCACCGCGTTGGATCGCTTCGACGTCGGCGCCGATGAGTTCGACGCCGTACTTCTCGAGCACTCCGGCGTCGTGGAGGGCGATGGCAGCGTTGAGCGCGGTCTGTCCGCCGAGCGTGGGCAGGAGCGCATCGGGGCGCTCCTTCTCGATGATCGTCTCGATCACCTGCGGGTCGATGGGCTCGACGTAGGTGGCGTCGGCGATGTCCGGGTCGGTCATGATCGTCGCCGGGTTCGAGTTGATGAGGATCACGCGCAGGCCCTCGGACCGCAGGACGCGGCAGGCCTGGGTGCCGGAATAGTCGAATTCGCAGGCCTGGCCGATGACGATCGGGCCGGAGCCGATGACGAGGACGGATGTGAGGTCTTGTCTCAGTGGCATAGGTGTACTCCTTAGGCCTGGGCAGCCGAATCGGCCTGGGAAGCGGACATGAGGTCGGCGAAGCGATCGAACAGGTAGGCGGAATCGTGCGGTCCGGCAGCGGCCTCGGGGTGGAACTGAACGGAGAAGGCCGGGATGTCGAGGCAGGCCAGGCCCTCGACGACGTCGTCGTTGAGGCACACATGGGAGACGATGACGCGACCGTAGTCGGGACTCTGCGGTGCTGTCGTCTCCCCGTCCAGCGGGGCGTCGACGGCGAAGCCGTGGTTCTGGGAGGTGATCTCGACCTTGCCCGTCGTGCGGTCCATGACGGGCACGTTGATGCCGCGGTGGCCGAAGGGCAGCTTATAGGTGCCGAAGCCCAGGGCACGGCCGAGCAGCTGGTTGCCGAAGCAGATGCCGAAGAACGGAATCTTCGCATCGAGCACCGAGCGCAGCAGTTCGACCTGGTCATCCGCTGTGGCAGGGTCCCCGGGGCCGTTGGAGAAGAAGACTCCGTCGACGCCGAGGGCCTGGATCTCTTCGAAGGTCACGGTCGAGGGCAGGAGGTGGACATCGATGCCGCGTTCGGCCAGACGCTCGGGTGTCATCGATTTGATGCCGAGGTCGACGGCGGCGACGCTGAACTTCTTCTCTCCGCGGGCGGGAATGAGCTGCGGTTGCCTGATCGAGACTTCGTCGACGAGGTTGGCCCCGGCCATCTGCGGCGAGGCTTGGACACGGGCGAGAAGCTCGGATTCGGCCGCCTCGGCGGCGGGTCCGGAGAAGATGCCCATGCGCATGGCGCCCTTGTCGCGCAGGTGACGGGTCAGGGCGCGGGTGTCGACATCGCTGATGCCGACGATTCCGGATTCGCGCAGCCAGTCGACGAGGTCGCCTTCTGAGCGCCAGTTCGATGACATCCGGGAGGCATCGCGGACGACGTATCCGGCGGCCCAGATCTGAGCGGACTCATCGTCGGTGCGGTTGATGCCGGTGTTGCCGATGTGCGGGGCGGCCTGGATGATGATCTGCCGATGATAGGACGGATCGGTCAGAGTCTCCTGATAGCCGGTCATCGCGGTGACGAACACGGCTTCGCCGGTCGTCTCGCCGATGGCGCCGTATGCGGATCCGTGGAAGGTCCGGCCGTCTTCGAGGATGAGGACAGCGGGTGTGGTGGAAAAGCTCATTGTGCCTCTTCGATCATTTCGCGGATGCGGTCGACGGTGGGGGTGGTGGATGCTGAGTAGCGGGCGCGGAAGCCCGTGTCGACGAGGGTGTCACCGAGGCGCCAGGTGATGCGCACGATGCCTCCGCGTTCGACGAACTTCCCGATCATGCCCGAGGTGGTGTCCACGGAGACGATGTCCCGGCGCGGGATGAGGAAGTCCTCGCGTCCGGCCAGGTCCATGATCACGCCGCCGTCGGTGATGACGAGCTCACCGGTGGTGCGGATGCCCAGACCGTGGACGGCGACGCGTTCGAGCGGGTGGCCGGCCTTCGTCGTCGAGACGTAGGAGCCTTCGACGGGTTCGGCGACGCGGGTGATTCCCATGTGCGGCTTCGGCGGGGTGACGACCGCGGACTGGGACTGCTTGCGTCGGCTCCACCCCCAGGCGATCGCGATGATCACCGCGACGATGACGACGGCGACGATGAGGGTGCCTACTGATCGGTCCATGATGCTCCTGCCGGGTGGGGTGTGGTCAGTGACCCTGCGGCCAGTACCCGGTGGCCGTAGAAGAAGGTGTCGGTGACCTTCGCGGTGACTTCGATCCCGGCGAAGGGGTTGTTGCGTCCCTTCGTGGCGTGATCGGCGGGTTCGATCGTATGCCGGGCGGCGGGGTCGACGAGGACGATGTTCGCGCTCGCACCGACCGCCAGGCTGCCGTGTCCGGAGGCGCCGGTGATGCGCGCGGGTGCCGCCGACATCACGCGGGCGACGTCACCGAAGTCGAAGTCGTGGCCGGCCATGGCTTCGACGACGATCGACAGCGCGGTCTCCATGCCGACCATGCCCATGGCCGCGGCCGTCCACTCGCTGCATTTGTGTTCGGCGGTGTGCGGGGCGTGGTCGGTGCCGACCACGTCGATGGTGCCGTCGGCCAGGGCCTCGCGCAGCGCCTGGACATCGGCGTCAGTGCGCAGCGGCGGGTTGACCTTGTAGACGGGGTCGAAGGTGCGCACGAGTTCGTCGGTGAGCATGAGGTGGTGCGGGGTCACTTCGGCGGTCACGGCCACTCCCCTGGACTTGGCCCAGCGGATGAGGTCGACGCTGCCGGCGGTGGACACATGGCAGACGTGCAGGCGGGAGCCGACGTGTTCGGCCAGCAGCACATCGCGGGCGATGATCGACTCCTCGGCCACGGCCGGCCAGCCGGGCAGACCGAGTTCGGCTGAGACGGTGCCCTCGTTCATCTGTGCGCCTTCGGTCAGGCGCGGCTCCTGTGCGTGCTGGGCGATGATCCCGTCGAAGGTCTTGACGTATTCGAGGGCGCGGCGCATGAGCAGCGGGTCGGAGACGCAGATTCCGTCGTCGGAGAACATCCGCACGCGCGCCTCCGAGCGGGCCATCGCACCGAGTTCGGCCAGCTGTCGGCCTTCGAGTCCGGTGGTCACGGCTCCGACGGGCACGACTTCGGTGAAGCCGGCGGCCCGGCCCAGGCGGTGCACCTGTTCGACGACTCCGGCGGTGTCGGCCACGGGCGCGGTGTTGGCCATGGCATGCACGCACGTGTATCCGCCGGCGGCCGCCGCACGGGAGCCGGTGAGGACCGTCTCCGCGTCTTCCTTGCCGGGTTCGCGCAGGTGGGTGTGCATGTCGACGAGGCCCGGCAGGGCCACGAGTCCGCTCGCCTCGACGATCTCGGCATCGCCTCCGGCGACGAGTTCGGGGTCGACGATGCGTCCTTCACGGATGGCGATGTCGGCGACTCCGCGTCCGAGCACATCGGCTCCGCGGATGAGGTAATCAGTCATTGGTCTCCTCCTGACCGGTCAGCAGACGGTAGAGGACCGCCATTCGCACGCTCACTCCGTTCTCGACTTGGTCGAGGACGAGGGCGCGGGGTGAATCCGCTGCGGCAGCGGAGATTTCGAATCCGCGGTTCATCGGTCCCGGATGCATGATGAAGGTGTGTTCGGGCAGCTTCGCGAGCCTGGCGGCGCTCAGACCCCACAGGCGCGCGTATTCGCGTTCATTGGGAAAGAACGATTCGTGCATGCGCTCGTGCTGGACGCGCAGCATCATCACGGCCGCGAAGTCCTCGGCGCTCAGTGCCGCGTCGAAGTCGTAGTGCACGGTCACCGGCCAGTCCTCCACGCCCCACGGCAGCAGCGTGGGCGGGGCGATGAGGTGGACATCGGCGCCGAGGCGGGCGAGTAAGTGGACGTTGGATCGGGCCACCCGCGAGTGCAGGATGTCGCCGACGATGGCGACCTGCGCCCCGTCGAGGCCCTGACCGCGGGGTCCCCCGGACACCGGCCCCGAGGCGGGGACTCCGGCCAGCGCCCGGCGCAGGGTGAAAGCGTCGAGCAGGGCCTGGGTGGGGTGTTCGTGTGTGCCGTCGCCGGCGTTGACGACGGGGACGTCGATCCATCCGGTGTGGGCCAGCCGGTGTGCGGTGCCGGCCCCGGCGTGGCGGACGACGATCGCATCGGCGCCCATCGCGGAGATCGTCTGGATGGTGTCCTGGAGGCTCTCGCCCTTCGACACCGAGGATCCCTTGGCGGAGAAGTTGAGCACATCGGCCGAGAGGCGTTTGGCCGCAGCTTCGAAGGACAGCCGGGTGCGGGTGGAGTCTTCGAAGAAGAGATTGACGACCGTGCGCCCGCGCAGCACGGGCAGCTTTTTGACTTCCCGTTCGGAGACGAGTGCCATCTCCTCGGCGATGTCGAGAATGCCGATGGCGTCCTCACGGCTCAGCGAGGCGGTGTCGAGCAGGTGCTTCATTCGCGTCCTCCCGAGATGGACACGGAGTCGGATCCGTCGATCTCGGTGAGCGTGACGTTGACGCGTTCGCTGCTCGAGGTCGGCAGGTTCTTGCCCACATGGTCGGCGCGGATCGGCAGGTCACGGTGGCCGCGGTCGACGAGGACGGCGAGGCGGACCTTTGCGGGGCGGCCGACATCGGCCAGGGCGTCGAGTGCGGCCCGGATGGTGCGTCCGGAGAAGAGCACATCGTCGACGAGGACGACGGTCTTCGCATCGATGCCCTCGGCCGGGATGGCGGTGGGTTCGGGAGCCCGGTAGGAGCCTCCGCGCAGATCGTCGCGGTACATCGTGATGTCGAGGCTGCCGGCGAGGTCGTTCGCGGTCTCGGGGCGGCCCGAGATCGAGGCGATCGCCTCGGCGAGTCGGTGGGCCAGCGGGACTCCACGGCGCGGGATGCCGAGGAGGACGAGGTCGTCGCTGCCCTTGTTGGATTCGATGATCTCGTGGGCGATGCGGGTGATCGCCCGCGATATATCGGGTGCGTCGAGCACAGTTCGCTGTGTCATGCTTCCCCTTCTCCGCCTCTCCGGACGGTGGTTAAAGGAGTGGTTCGATTCGATTGTAGACCCGGTGCAGGCGGCACCGGTGGGAGGGTCCGGAGTCCGGACCCTCCGACTCAGATGAGCGTCGGTTTGATGTCGAGGATGCGAGAGAGCAGCCCCGAGACGAAGCCGGGTGAATCGTCGGTGGAGAACTGCCGGGCCAGGGACACTGCCTCGTCGATGGCCACCTTGTCGGGGACATCGTCGTTGTAGAGCAGTTCCCACGTGCCGATCTCGAGCAGAGACCGGTCGACGGCGGGCATCCGATCCAGTGTCCACCCCTGCGAGTAGGTGGAGATGATCTCGTCGATCTCCACCTGCTTCTCAGCGATGCCGGAGACGATCTCGACCGCGTATTCCTTCATCGGGTAGTCGGGGTCGTTCGACCGCATGGTGACGAGTTCGTCCATGGCCAGTCGACGCTGCCCGGCTTCGAAGAGCAGCTCGAGAGCCCTGCGACGGGCTCGGGTTCGTGCGGATGCCACTTACTTGACGCGACCGAGGTAGTCGCCGCTGCGGGTGTCGACCTTGACCTTGGTGCCCTCTTCGAGGAACAGCGGCACCTGGATCTCGTAACCGGTCTCGAGCGTCGCCGGCTTCGATCCGCCGGTCGAACGGTCGCCCTGCAGACCGGGTTCCGTGTGGGTGATGGTCAGTTCCACCGAGGGCGGCAGCTCCACGGACAGGGCGGTGCCTTCGTGGAAGGACACCTGCAGGTCCTGGTTCTCGAGCATGTAGTTCGCGGCATCGCCGACGAGGTCTGCGGAGATGTTGACCTGGTCGTAGTCCTTGGCGTCCATGAACACGTAGTCGGTGCCGTCATGGTAGAGGTACTGCATGTCGCGGCGGTCGACGTTGGCGGTCTCGACCTTGGTGCCGGCGTTGAACGTCTTGTCGATGATCTTGCCGGAGATCACGTTCTTGAGCTTGGTGCGAACGAACGCCGGACCTTTGCCGGGCTTGACGTGCTGGAACTCCAGCACCTGCCACAGCTGGTTGTCGAGGTTGAGCACGAGGCCGTTCTTCAGGTCGTTCGTTGTCGCCACTAATTCGTCCTTCTTCGCTTCGGTCCAGATCACCGAACGGTGATCGCAGTTGGCCGGCGTCGTCCGTGACCCGCTGTCCGGGGTCGACGAATACGCCACTGGGCAAGTCTAGCAAGCTCAGGGTGCCGCTTCCATCCGCGGCCGCCTGCGCACCGGGCAGAGACCAGTCGGAACCGGTCAGAGCCGATCGGGTGTTCAGCCGAGGTCGGTGCTCAGGGAGATCTTCGGTGAGCTCTCCCCGATCTCCTGGTACGCGGTGAAGAGGATCGAGGCGTCGGGGATCTCGACGGTGCTCGGTTCGCCGATTCCGCTCAGCAGCACCATGCGCAGCATCGCTCCCCGCGCTTTCTTGTCCCGCTTCATGGTGTCCAGCAGCTGCGGCCACACGTCCGAGCGGTATCCGATGGGCAGGCCGAGCTTGCTCAGCAGCTCCCGGTGGAGGTCGACGACGTCGTACGGGAGGTTCTTGACCATCGAGGCGACCTCGGCGGCGAAGACCATGCCCACGGACACTGCCGCACCGTGGCGCCACTGGTAGCGCTCCTTGTGTTCGATCGCGTGGCCGAGGGTGTGTCCGTAGTTGAGGATCTCCCGGCGACCGGATTCCTTGAAGTCGCCGGAGACGACCTCGGCCTTGACGCGCACGGAGCGTTCGATGAGTTCGCGCAGCACCGGCCCCTGCACATCGCCGATCTCCTCCTTCGTATGGGAGGAGATGAGATCGAGGATGGTCTCATCGGCGATGAAGCCGGTCTTGACCACCTCGGCGAGGCCGGTGAAGAGTTCGTTCTCCGGCAGGGTGCCGAGTGTATCGAGGTCGACGAGCACGCCGGCGGGAGCATGGAAGGATCCGACGAGGTTCTTGCCTTCGGCCGTGTTGATCCCGGTCTTTCCCCCGACTGCGGCGTCGACCATGCCGAGCACGGTGGTGGGGATGTGGATGACGCGGATCCCCCGCAGCCATGTGGCTGCGACGAAGCCGCCGAGGTCGCTCACGGCTCCCCCGCCGACGGTGACGATGGCATCGGTGCGGGTGAAGTCCGACTGGCCGAGCACCTGCCAGCAGAAGGCTGCGACCTGGACGTGTTTGGCCTCTTCGGCGTCGGGGATCTCCGCTGCGACTGCGTTCAGTCCTGCGGCGGCGAGATCGTCGCGGACGGTCTCACCGGTGGTGCGCAGGGCGCGCGGGTGGATGACGAGGACCTTCTCGACCCGGTTTCCCAGCAGTTCGGGAAGTTCCCCGAGCAGTCCCTGGCCGACGAGGACCGGATAGGTTCCGCCGGCGTCGACATCGATGCGTGTGAGGCTCATTCGTCCGTCTTCCTGATCTGTCTCGAGTGTCTTCTACGGCCGGTGCGCGGCTGCGCGGCGGCCCCGGCCCAGCCTAGCCCTGCCGAGGCGGTGCGGGCGAAGTCTCCCGTGTCCGTGGTGGGCAAGGTCTCATCCCGCGGACTGCCCTTCAACCGGGGTGGGCGGCCGTTCAGCTGGGGCCGCAGTTTCAGCCTGGCGCGCCGGTCCTGTCCTCGTCGTCGTCCGGATGCGCGTACTTCGCGTACTCTTCGGCCCGCTGCAGTCCCGTGAGCACATCGACGACACGGTTGACCACCGTCGACGGCGGCGAGTTCGACGCGTGCACGCGGAAGGTCTCGACCTGTTCGTAGTACGGTTCGCGTTCCTGGACCAGGGCGAGCCAGTTCTCCACGGCGGTGCCGGCCCCGCGCAGCAGCGGGCGGTGCGGAGCGGTCAGGCGCTGGGCCACGGTCTCGACATCGATATCGATGTGCACGACCTTGATCGCCGGGTGGAGCAGCTGGGCGCGGGTTCCTGAGTTGAGGATCGCTCCCCCGCCGAGGGACACGATTCCCGGACGGTCGAGCAGCCGGCGCAGGGCTCGACGCACGACTTCGCGTTCGATCCTGCGGAAATGGTCCTCACCGCGTTCGACGAAGATCTCGGAGATGACTCCGTACTTCTCGACGATGTTCGCATCGGTGTCGATGAGCGGCAGACCGAGGCGGTCGGCCAGCAGCCTGCCGATCGTCGACTTGCCGGCTGCCGGGGGCCCGGACAGCACGATGCGCGAGAGCGCGGCGGGTACCGGTTCCAGCGGCGGAACCGGTTTCGGGAGCGGGGCGTGGTTCATTGCCCGATGCGGAGGTTCTCCGGAATCGCCGCAGCGTAGGCGTCCAGATTCCGTTTCGTCTCGGCCACAGAGTCGCCGCCGAACTTCTCGACCACGGCCTCGGCGAGGACGAGGGCGACCATCGCTTCGGCCACGACTCCGGCGGCAGGCACCGCGCAGACGTCGGACCGCTGATGATTCGCCTTCGCGGCCTCACCGGTTTCGACGTCGACGGTCGCCAGTGCCCGCGGGACGGTGGCGATCGGCTTCATTCCGGCACGCACCCGCAGCGGTCCGCCTGTGGACATTCCGCCCTCGGTGCCGCCGGCGCGGTTGCTCACGCGTCGGAATCCGTCGGGGCCGACTTCCAGTTCGTCATGCGCCTGCGATCCCGGGCGCTTCGTCGTGAGGAAGCCGTCACCGACTTCGACGCCCTTGATCGCCTGGATGCCCATGAGGGCACCGGCGAGGCGGGAATCGAGGCGACGGTCCCAATGCACGTGGGATCCGAGGCCCGGAGGCAGGTCGTAGGCCACGACCTCGACGACTCCGCCGAGGGTGTCCCCGGCCTTCTTCGCCGCATCGATCTGCGCGACCATCGCCGCCGACAGATCAGCGTCGAAGCAGCGCACCGGATCGGCGTCGAGGGATTCGACATCGGCCGCGGTGGGCAGGGCGGGTTCAGTGTCCGAATCCTGTTCGGCCGTGCCGATGGCCACGGTGTGGGAGACGAGGGTGATGCCGAGTTCGCGCAGGAACTTCGCTGCCACGGTGCCCAGGGCCACCCGCATCGCGGTCTCGCGCGCCGACGCGCGTTCGAGCACCGGGCGGGCCTCGTCGAAGCCGTACTTCTGCATTCCGACGATATCGGCGTGGCCGGGGCGGGGACGGGTGAGCGGGGCGTTGCGTGCCAAGCCCTCGAGTTCGGCGTCATCGATGGGGTCGGCGCTCATCACGGATTCCCATTTCGGCCATTCCGTATTGCCGACCTCGATCGCCACGGGGGAACCGAGGGTCTCGCCGTGGCGGACGCCGCCGAGCAGCCTCACCTCGTCGGCCTCGAACTTCATCCGGGCGCCGCGGCCGTAGCCGAGTCGACGGCGAGCCAGGCTCGCCCGGATATCGTCTCTGGTGATCGGTACATGGGCCGGAAGCCCCTCAATGATCCCGGTCAGCGCCTCGCCGTGGGATTCGCCTGCAGTCAGCCATCTCAACATTCCACCGATTCTACAAAACGATCGGGGCGAACATGGACCCCAGCCACATCCCGGATAGCATCGCCGGTCCGAAGGCGATCGTCACGCCGCGCACCCGCCTGGCCCGAATCACCCCGATGAGCGCCCACACGCCGGCGATGAGCATCATCACGACAAGCACCAGCGCCGGTGCCCACATGTCGTAGAGTCCGGCGACGGCGAAGACGAGGAACGAGACCTTCACATCCCCGAGCCCCATCGTCTGCCTGCGCAGCACCCGCCCGAGCAGGTGGAGGAGCGCGAAGAGGACCAGGGCCGCGAGACCTGCGAAGAAAGCCGTGAACCACGCCGGTGAGGCGCCGAGGATGGAGCCAGTGATGATCACGGCCAGTCCGGCGATGGCGGTCGGCAGCACGATCCGGTCGGGCAGCCGGCGCACGATGATATCGGTGGTGAAGAGGAACGGGGTTGTGCCGGCGGCGAGGCCGAGAAGACAGGCGGTGCCGATCCGGTCGGCGGAATTCGGCTGCGGCGGGGTGAATGTCGTCCCGCTCAGGGGCGCATACGCGCTCCATCCGGAACCGACGAGCTGGTGGAGCGGGAACGCCCACGCGGCCGCGGCAGCGAGGACGAGGCCGATGAGCACGGGCACCCAGCCGCGGTAGAGCCGGGAGGACTCCACCCTGGCCAGCTGGGTGTCGTCGTTGAGCCAGAATCGGGTGGTGCGGGCCAGGACCAGTCCCACGGCGAAGGCGATGAGCACGGTGAGGCCGATGACCATCCCGTGCAGCACCCCGGTGTCCACAGTCGCTGCCTCGGCTCAGGCCCGCGGCGCGGCAGCGGATTCGGCCAGGGCTGCGTACATCGCGTCCGCGACCTGCTCGCGCAGCTCGTCCCCGGCCGGCAGGTCCTGATCGGTCGGCAGCCCGGACGCAGCGGCGGCCTGTGCGGAATCGTCGACCGAGGCGTCGGCTTGCCGTGCTGCTTCCAGGAACAGCTCGAACTGGGCGACGGCCTGTTCGACGAGCATCGCCGTTCCGTCGACCGGGTGCAGGCCGTGGGCTGCGGCCGCGGCGAGGAATGCCGATTCCGCGGCGTAGGCGACGTCGAGGGCCACTGCTGCGCCGGCGGTGAAGGATTCGGCCCAGATCGGCTCGGGAACCGCCTCGGCGGGAAGGGTGGAGATGACGACCTCGGAGTCATCGATCCGGTCGAGCCGACCCACCGTGGTCGTCAGCCCCAGCTGTGCGGCGAGGTCGAGGACTCTCCCGGTCCGGTTCGGGTTGCGCACGCGAATGTCGACATGGGTGAGGTCGAGATCGCGGCAGGCCACCATCGCCGAGGCGGCTGTGGCCCCGGCACCGAGGATCGTCGCTCGTCCGGCTCCCGCACCGTGCTGATCGGGACACGCCGCCCCGTCGCCCCGGGCCCGGCTCAGGTGCGGGGCGACGGCACGGACGATGCCGCGCACATCAGTGTTCGCCACCGCGGTCTGGCTGCCGGTGCGGACGAGGGTGTTGCCGGCTCCGGTGAGAGCGGCAGTGTCCTCGAGCGACCAGCCGCGAATGCCGGCCAACTCGACGAGGCGGTCCTTGAGCGGCATCGTCAGCGAGAACCCCGTGTGCTGGGGATGCGCGTCGAGGAACGCCTCAAGCTCATCGGCGACGAGTTCGAACCGTGAGTACTCACTCGTGTCCAGGCCGAGGGCCGCAAACGCGCTGCGGTGCAGCAGCGGAGACTTCGAATGTGCGATCGGCGACCCCAGCACCGCAGCACGGATTCTCATTCCTTGCCGCCGTCGGAGTTGTGCTCCTTGAGCCACTTCCGGTAGATCTCGACGTTCTTCTGGTGCTCCTCGTAGGTCTTCGCGAACTTCGTCTCCCCCGTATCCGGGTTCGTGGCCACGAAGAACTGCCAATCGCCGTCGGCCGGTTCGAGGGCGGCTTCCACCGCGCCCTGGCTCGGGGCGTTGATCGGTCCGGGCGGCAGCCCCTTCTTCTTGTACGTGTTGTACGGCGAATCCGACTGGCGTTCCTTCTTCGTCGTCGTCAGGTCCGAACGGGCACCATGGATATAGGCCACCGTGGCATCGGACTGCAGCAGTCCGCCGGTCTGAGACTTCTCAGAGATCCTGTTGAGGAAGACGCGAGCGACCTTCTTGCGCACCTCTTCGTCTCCCGGTGATTCCTTCTCCACGAGGCTGGCCAGGGTGAGCACGCGGTTGGCGTCCTTGTGCTCGATTCCGAGTTCGTCGAGTTCGGTCTCGGTCTTGTCGACCATCTCCTGGACGACATCCTCGGCGGTCTTCGACTTCTTCATGTCGTAGGTCGCCGGGTACAGGTAGCCTTCGAGGCTCGGTGCGTCGATCTCGAGACCGTAGTCCTTCGGAGTCTTGTCGTCGATGGCCTTGTCGACCTCGTCGGCGTTCATTCCCGATTCGATCATGATCGCCTTGATCTCCTCGACCTGTTTGCCTTCGGCGACCGTGATCTTCGGTGGGGCGATGGGGTTGATGAGCGCCTCGACCGCGGCCTTCGAGCTCATCTTCTCCCGCATCGTCCAGGTGCCGGCCTGGATCGTCGCATCCCGGCGTTCGATCTCGTCGAGGAAGGGTTCGGAGTTCATGACCACGCCCTCCTCGACGAGCTGGTTGGCCACGGTGCGCGCCGAGGATCCGGGGGCGATCTCGATGGACACCTCGTTGGTGCCCTGTCCTTCGTAGTCGCCCTTGGGACCGAAGAGGTCGTCGAAGACTCCCCCGGCCGCTCGGACGCCGAAGAATCCGCCGATGCCGAAGATGAGGACGCAGATGACGATGATCGTCGTCGTCCGGCGCCGACGCATCATCCGGCGTCGCTTCTTCGCCCTGATCTCCGCACGGCTCAGTCCGTCGTCTGCTGAGAACTCACCTGGGAAGGGGTTCATTGCTCACTCTCCTCGTCGGGCATCTCACGGCCGGCGGGGACACCGGTGTTGTGTTCGAACTCGAGGGCGTTCTGCAGGATGATGACAGCGGCCTGGGCATCGACGATCTCGCGCCGCTGACGTGAGGACTTTCCGGCCGCTGCCAGAGCGTGGTGGGCTTCGACTGTGGTGAAGCGTTCGTCGACGAGCCTGACGGGTGTGCCCGTGGCAGCGGCGATCTTCCGAGCGAACTCCAGCGCCGAGGCGGCCGCCGCGCGGGCGGCCCCATCGAGGGATTTCGGATCGCCGGCGAGGAGTTCGATGGGTTCGTACTCCTCGACGATCTCGCGCAGTTCCCGCAGGGCCGCCGGTTCGTCCTTGCGACGCACCACGGCAAGCGGGGAGGCGAGGATGCCGTCGGGATCGCAGGAGGCGACCCCGATGCGGACCGAGCCGATGTCGAGGCCCAGTCGGCGACCTCGGCGGAAACTCACTGGATAGCCGCCTTGACGGCCCCGATCGCGGCCGGAATCGCTGCTGGATCGCTGCCGCCGCCCTGTGCGAGGTCGGGCTTGCCGCCGCCCCCGCCGCCGAGCTCGCCGCAGGCCAGGGAGACGAGCTTGCCCGCCTGCAGTCCGGCGGTGCGGGCCGCCTCGGTGGTGGCGATGACCACGACGGGTTTGCCGTTGCTCACGCCGAGCCCGAGCACCACGGCCTGTCGGTCGTGGACGCGTCCGCGCAGATCGGTGACGAGCGTGCGGATGTCGCCGGCGTTGGAGACCTCGCCGAGTTCGGCGACGACGAAGAGGGTGTCGCCCACGGTCTGTGCGGCGTCGAGGAACTTCCCGGCCGAGGCCAGCAGCTGCTGGGCGTTGAGACGGGAGATCTCCTTCTCCGCGTCCTTGAGCCGGCTCATGAGGTCCGAGACGCGCGAGGTCACGTCGGTGCCGGGCACCTTGAGCATCTCGGACAGGGAGGACACGATGGTCCGCTCGGCGGCCAGGGAGCGGAAGGCGTCCATGCCGACGGCGGCTTCGATGCGGCGGACTCCCGAACCCACGGAGGCTTCGGAGAGCACGGAGATCGGACCGACTTCGGCGGAGGCGCCGACGTGGGTGCCGCCGCAGAGTTCGCGGGAGAACGGGCCGCCGATGTCGACGACGCGCACCACGTTCGGGTACTTCTCTCCGAACAGGGCCATGGCACCGGACTTCTTCGCTTCGTCGAAGGGCATGTATTCGGTGCCGACCTCGTAGTTCGATCGCACGGCGAGGTTCGCGACCTCTTCGATCTCCGCCCGCATCTGCGTGCTCGGGGCTTCGGGGAACGAGTAGTCGAAGCGCATGTAACCGGGCTGGTTGAGCGAACCGGCCTGCACGGCGTGGTTGCCGAGGATCTCGCGCAGAGCGGCGTGGACGAGGTGGGTGGCGGTGTGGGCCTGAGCACCTTGGAATCGGTGATCGTGATCGACCGCGGCGAGCACTTCGTCGCCGACGTGGAGTTCGCCGTCGATGACCTCGACGCGGTGGGCGGGCAATCCCTTGACCGGGTTCTGCACATCGGTGACGCGGGCGGTGAAGCCGTGGCCGGAGATGAGGCCGACATCGGCGCGCTGACCGCCGGATTCGGCGTAGAACGGGGTGAGGTCGAGGACGACGTCGGCGCTCTGGCCGGCGGTGAGCACCTCGGTGGCGACGCCGTCTGCGACGATGCCGCGCACACGCGAATCGGCTTCGAGTCGGTCGTAGCCGACGAATTCGCTGGTGCCTTCGTCGAGCAGGGCTGAATACGCGGACAGATCGGTGTGCCCACCGCCCTTCTTCGCCTTCGCATCGGCCTTCGCCCGGGTGCGCTGCTCGCTCATGAGCTCACGGAACCCGGTCTCGTCGACGTTCAGTCCTGCCTCGGCAGCCATTTCGAGGGTGAGGTCGATGGGGAAGCCGTGCGTGTCGTGCAGGGCGAAGGCGATGTCCCCGCTGATGGTCTTCTCGCTCCCGGACAGCGATTCCGCAGCGTTCGCGAACAGCTGGGTGCCGGATTCGAGGGTGCGCAGGAACGCCTTCTCCTCGGCGTAGGCGACCCGGGAGATCCGGTCGAAGTCGGTTTCGAGTTCGGGGTAGGACAGCTTCATCGCCTGCATGGACACGGGCAGCAGTTCGGGCAGGACCTCGTCCTTGACCCCGAGCAGGCGCATTGCGCGCACGGCACGGCGGAGCAGCCGACGCAGGATGTAGCCGCGCCCCTCGTTGCCGGGGCGGACCCCGTCGCCGATGATGATGAGTGCGGACCGGACGTGGTCGGCGACGACGCGCATCTGCACATCGGCGTGTTCGTCGGCTCCGTATTCGCGACCGGAGAGTCGGCTGGCGACCTCGATGACGGGAAAGACCTCGTCGATCTCGTACATGTTCTCCACGCCCTGGAGCAGGAAGGCCACGCGTTCGAGTCCCATGCCGGTGTCGATGTTCTTCGCGGGCAGATCCCCGGCGATGTCGAAGTCGACCTTCGAGCGCACCTCAGCGAGTTCGAACTCCATGAACACGAGATTCCAGATCTCGATATAGCGGTCCTCGTCGGCCACGGGGCCGCCTTCGACGCCGTAGTCGGGGCCGCGATCGAAGTAGATCTCCGAGCAGTAGCCTCCGGGTCCGGGCTGGCCGGTGTGCCAGAAGTTGTCTTCGTTGTCGCGCAGCTGGATGCGCTCACGCGGAATGGAGGTCTGTTCGAGCCACATGTCGATGGTCTCGGAATCGTCCTCGTGGACGGTCGCCCACAGCTTCTCGGGGGCGAAGCCCAGACCGCCGTCGGCGACCGGGTTCGTCAGCAGTCCCCAGGCGAATTTGATGGCATCGCGTTTGAAGTAGTCGCCGAAGGAGAAGTTGCCGTTCATCTGGAAGAACGTGCCGTGGCGGGTCGTCTTTCCGACCTCTTCGATATCGGCGGTGCGCACACATTTCTGCACACTGGTGGCCCGGTTGAATGGGGCGGGTTCCCGGCCGGTGAGGTAGGGGATGAACTGGACCATGCCTGCGATGTTGAACAGGATGGACGGATCGGAGCTGATCACCGACGCCGAGGGGACCACGGTGTGCCCGTTCGCTTCGAAGTAGTCCAGCCAGCGTTGTTTGATCTCTGCCGTCTTCAATCCATGGCCTTTCAGATATTGTCTGTGCGCCGTCCGGCGGATGAGCCCGACGCGACACCTACTCGTGCGTACCCGCACTTAACAGGGACTAGTTTAATGGCTCCGTCGCAATATGCGATGTGGCGCGGCGTGCCGTGAATGCACGACTGCCCGGAACCGTGAGGTCCCGGGCAGTCGTGGCGGCGCGATGCGCTGTGTTCAGCAGATCAGCGCGAGTAGAACTCGACGACGAGCTGAACGTCACAGGTGATCGGAACCTCTTCGCGCTTCGGGGTGCGCAGCAGAGTCGCCTGCAGGCCCTCGAGGTTGACGTTGAGGTAGCCGGGAACTGCGGGCAGAACGTCCTTGTGACCACCGGCGGCGGCGACCTGGAACGGATCCATCGATGCCGAACGCTCGTGCACCTGGATGGTCTGGCCTTCCTTCACGCGGAAGGAGGGACGATCCACGCGCTGTCCGTCGACCGTGATGTGACGGTGGACGACGAACTGACGGGCCTGTGCCATGGTGCGGGCGAAGCCCGAACGCAGGACGAGGGCGTCGAGACGCGATTCGAGGAGCTCGACCATGGTCTCACCGGTCAGGCCGGGGAGGCGGTTGGCTTCCTTGTAGGTCTTGAGCATCTGGGCCTCACGGATGCCGTACTGCGCGCGCAGACGCTGCTTCTCCTTGAGGCGGACCGAGTAGTCGCTGTCGTTGCGACGACGGGCGCGACCGTGCTCGCCTGGAGGGTACGGGCGACGCTCGAAGTACTTCTCGGCCTTGGGTGTCAGAGCAATGCCGAGGGCGCGCGAGAGGCGCGTCATCCGGCGATTACGTGCTGGTGCTGGCACTGTATTACCTTTCATCAATGTGTTCTGTCACGAAGGGCCCTGAGGGTTCTCGCCCCGAACGCAACTGTTGTTTCCCCGGATGGGAAAGAGGGTTTGAGCGTCGAGATCCGCTCGCACCGACCGCCTTTAGAGTGCAGGCACAACAGCTGACCATCTTACCGGGTGGACGGCTCCTGCCGCAAAGCGATCATCGGCCGTGGCTGTGATGTTCCCGACGTCGACTCCGCTCCGACTGTGACGGAGTTCGGCTGCGGCCCGGTTCGGCTCCCGACGTCGCCGTTTATCCGGCCGTGCCGTCGCGGCAGTCGAGGGCGGCATCTGCGACTGCCGCTCCGGACCCGCTGTAGATGTTGATGACCGCGTGGACGCCGACTCGAGCGAAATGGTCGGCTTGGTCGGGGCGCTGGACGACTGCGGCGATGGTGCCGGGGAAGCCCGCGATCCGCAGCTGTTCGAGGGCGAAGGTGTTCGAATCGTGCAGCGCCATGGCCAGAACGACGGTGTGCGCGCTGCCGCCGACGACGAGGCGGTGCCAGAATTCGTGGTCGGTCGCGTCGCCTTCGAGCACCGTGAACCCATCTGCGCGCAGGGCTTCGGTGACGGTGAGATCGTTGTCGATGCCGATGACACGGCTGCCGCCGCGGTCGACGAACCTCTCGTAGGCGCCGCGGCCGATGCGTCCCATGCCGAGGACGACGACGTCGGCATCCCCGGTGTCCAGCGGGCGGTCGTTCGCGCGCAGTCTGGCTTCGTTCTCATCGGGCAGGATCGCATCGAGCTTTGCCACGATCTGGAGACTGTAGGCATTGGCCAGTGACGATCCGATCATGCCCAGGGCCACGGCAAGGGCGGTGATGGTCAGCCAGTTGTCGTCGAACAGACCGTTGTCGATGCCGACGGCGACGACGATGAGCGCGAACTCGGAGAAGTTGCTCAGCGCGAGGCTCGTGCGCACACTCGTGCGGTTGCGCAGCCCGAAGACGCGGCCCATGAGGAAGAAGCTGACGAAGTTGAAGGGCAGCAGGATCGCACACAGCAGGAGGGCCATGAGCAGATCCGACCATGTCGGCACCGCCTGGAGTCCGATGACGACGAAGAATCCGACGAGGAAGAGCTCTTTGACGCTGAACAGCGACTTCGACATCTCGACCGCACGTGGATGAGTGGAGAAGAGCAGCCCGAGCACGAGGGCACCGAGGTCACCGTGGATGCCCACGGATTCGAAGGCGACATAGCCGGGCCCCAGGGCCATGACCACGCCGAAGAGCACGAGCAGCTCCCCTCGACCGACTCGGTCGAGGAGCTGTCGCAGCACCCACACCGCAGGGATGACCAGGACGAGTGCGAAGGCCCAGGGGCTCGGCGGCTCTTCACCGGCGATCGTGATGAAGGCGACCGCTGCGAGGTCCTGGAGGACGAGGATGGCGATGGCGATCTGACCGTAGTAGGAACCGTCATCGGACCGGTCCTCGAGCACTTTGACGACGAGCACCGTGGAGGAGAACGACAGCGCGAACCCCAGCAGAGCAAGCGTCCCCACTCCCCCGCCGACGGTGACGATTCCGATGACGGCGGCGAGGCCGATCGTTCCCGCGCCGAGGAGGATCACCGTGACCATGTGCAGGGCCGCCGTGCCGTGTGCTTCGGGTTGGAGCAGGGACCGCAGGTCGAATTTCAGGCCGATGGTGAACAGCAGCAGGACGACTCCGAGGTCGGAGATCTCCTGGAGTCCGGCGAACGCGGTGAAGCCGAAGAGGTGGAGGAGGAATCCGGCGGCGAGGAACCCCACGAGAGGCGGGATGCGCAGTTCGTGGGCGATGAGGCCGAGTGCCAGCGCGGCGGCGATGGTGATGACGATGTCTGCCATGCCGTCCTCCTCGCTCGGCCGCAGCCGGGAGGCATTCGCACTCTGCCGCGTCTATTCCAAAGCTATCAGGGCCGGAGCAGACGCCGCAGGTTCTCGAGTCTCTCGGCCATGGTCCGTTCCATGCCGTTGGTGCTCGGGGTGTAGTACTGCTTGCCCCGCAGCGTCTCGGGCAGGTACTCCTGAGCGGCGACTCCGTGCGGGTAGTCGTGGGAGTATTTGTAGCCGTTCCCGTGGCCGAGTTCCTTGGCACCTGGGTAGTGGGCATCGCGCAGATGCATGGGCACCTGTCCGGCGAGCCCGTTCTTCACATCGGCGATCGCGGCGTCCAAGGCCCGGTAGCTCGCGTTCGACTTCGGTGCCAGGGCGAGGTAGGTGACCGCCTCGGCGAGTGGGATTCGCCCCTCGGGCATGCCGATGTTCTGCACCGCGGTGGAGGCGGCCACAGCGATCGGCAGCGCCTGCGGGTCGGCCATGCCGATGTCCTCGGCCGCCGAGATCACGACGCGGCGGGCGATGAAGCGCGGGTCCTCACCGGCGACGATCATTCGCGCCAGATAGTGCAGTGCGGCGTCGACGTCGGAGCCGCGGATGGATTTGATGAATGCGGAGACCACATCGTAGTGCTGGTCGCCGTTCCGGTCGTAGCGCAGAACGGTTTCGCTGCTGGCTTCCGCACAGCTCTCCTCGGTGATGAGGATCGGGCGGGCTTCGCTGCTCCCGGCTTCGCCGTCAGCGGACTCTGCGTCCTCGCCCGGATCCTCGCCAGTCTGCGCACGATCGGCCCGGGCCGCATCGGCCTGGGCTGCGGCGATGCCGGCGGCGGCTTCGAGCACTGTCAGCGACCGGCGGGCGTCGGCGCCGGCGATGCGGACGATGAATTCCCGCGCCTCCTCGGTGAGGGTGAACTGCCCGGCCAGTCCCCTCTCCGATTCGATCGCCCGGTCGAGCAGCCGCCCGACGGCTTCATCGTCGAGCGGGCGCAGGGTGAGCAGGAGGGACCGGGAGAGCAGAGGCGAGATGACGGAGAACGACGGGTTCTCCGTCGTTGCGGCAACGAGCACGACGAGGCGGTTCTCGACCGCGGGCAGCAGTGCATCCTGCTGGGCCTTGGAGAAGCGGTGGATCTCATCGAGGAAGAGCACTGTGGTGCGCTGATACATCTCCCGCTCGCGGCGGGCGTTCTCGATGACCTGCCGCACGTCTTTGACACCGGCGGTGATCGCGGAGAGTTGGACGAAAGTGCGTCCCGGCGCATGGGAGATGACATGGGCCAGGGTCGTCTTCCCGACTCCGGGAGGTCCCCACAGGATCACCGAGGAGGCGCCCGCCCGGTCTCCCCCGCTGGCTTCGACGAGCTGGTTGAGCGGGGACCCGGGGAACGTCAGGTGCTCCTGACCGACCACCTCGTCGAGGGTGCGCGGACGCATCCGCACCGCCAGCGGGTCGAGCGCGCGCCCGCGGGAGCCGTCGGAGGAACCGGCGAAGCCCGGACCAGGTGATTCCTGGTCCGGGCCGTCGGAGAACAGATTCGGTTCTTGGCTCATCAGGCCTCGGCGTCGTCGTCTTCCGGCTCGAAGTCGACTCCGGCCTCGGCGCGCTGGGCGTCGGTGATCGGTGCCGGTGCCTGCGTGAGCGGATCGAAGCCGCCGCCGGACTTCGGGAATGCGATGACCTCACGGATCGAGTCGACTCCGGCCAGCAGGGACACGATGCGGTCCCAGCCGAAGGCGATGCCGCCGTGCGGGGGCGCACCGAACTTGAAGGCTTCGAGGAGGAAGCCGAACTTCTCCTGGGCTTCCTCTTCCGAGATGCCCATGATCTTGAAGACCCGCTCCTGCACGTCCTTGCGGTGGATGCGGATGGATCCGCCGCCGATCTCGTTGCCGTTGCACACGATGTCGTAGGCGTAGGCCAGGGCGGCACCCGGATCGGATTCGAGAGTGTCGAGGAACTCCGGCTTCGGGGCGGTGAACGCGTGGTGCACTGCCGTCCACTGCCCGCCGCCGACGGCGACGTCTCCGGCGGCCTGCGCTTCGGCGGCAGACTCGAACAGGGGCGCGTCGACGACCCAGACGAATGCCCAGTCGCCGTCCTTGATCAGTCCGGTGCGCTCGGCGATCTCGTTGCGCGCGGCACCCAGGAGGGCGCGCATGCTCGTGTCTCCGGCGGCGAAGAAGATCGCATCGCCCGGCTGTGCACCGGCCGCCTCGGCGAGGCCTGCCTTCTCCTCGTCGGAGATGTTCTTGGCCACGGGGCCGGACAGGGTTCCGTCTTCGCCGATGAGCACATAGGCCAGGCCCTTCGCGCCGCGCTGTTTGGCCCAGTCCTGCCAGCCGTCGAGCTGCCGGCGCGGCAGGGATCCGCCGCCGGGGTAGACGACGGAGCCGACGTAGGGCGACTGGAAGACGCGGAACGGGGTGTCGGCGAAGAATTCGGTGAGATTGTGCAGTTCGAGGCCGAAGCGCAGGTCCGGCTTGTCCGAACCGTAGCGCTCCATCGCCTCGTGGTAGGTGATGTGCGGGATCGGGGTGGTGATCTCGTAGCCGATGAGCTTCCACAGAGCCGTGAGGATCTCTTCGGCCAGAGCGATGATGTCCTCCTGCTCGACGAAGGAGGCTTCGATGTCGAGCTGGGTGAACTCGGGCTGCCGGTCGGCACGGAAGTCCTCGTCACGGTAGCAGCGGGCGATCTGGTAGTAGCGCTCCATGCCTGCGACCTGCAGCAGCTGCTTGAACAGCTGCGGCGACTGCGGCAGGGCGTACCAGGAGCCTGGCTTGAGGCGGGCCGGGACGAGGAAGTCTCGGGCGCCCTCCGGGGTCGACTTCGTCAGGGTCGGGGTCTCGACCTCGACGAAGCTGTGGGCGTCGAGCACCGACCGGGCGGCCTTGTTGACGTCGGAGCGCAGGCGGATGGTCTTCGCGGGCCCCGACCGGCGCAGGTCGAGGTAGCGGTAGCGCAGACGCGTCTCCTCACCGACGGCACCGGAGTCCTCGGCGTGATCGGAGACCTGGAACGGCAGGGCCGCCGCCTCGGAGAGCACCTCGACGGTGGTGTCGATGATCTCGATCTCGCCGGTGGGCAGGTTCGCGTTCGTATTGCCCTCGGGGCGGACCGAGACGGTGCCGGTGGCCTTGACGACGGTTTCGTTGCGCAGCTGGTGGGCATCGTCTTCGCGGACGACGACCTGCACGATGCCCGAAGCGTCACGCAGATCGATGAAGGCGACACCTCCGTGATCGCGACGACGATCGACCCACCCGGTGAGGGTGACGGTTTCTCCTGCGTTTGCGGCTCGCAGGCTTCCGGCTTCGTGGCTTCGCAGCACCTAAGGCTCCTTAGTGATGTTGATGGTCGGGCGCCTGAACAATGATAGTCGGTGTCCGCTCACGCCCTGTACACGCGTGGCCACAGGTCATCGGCGTCAGGTGTCCAGGCGGCGGGGTCGGTCGGGGTCTGCTCCCCTGAGCGGATGTCTTTGACCTCGTGGCCTGACTCACCGTCGGTGAACCAGACGAAGGGGATATCGCGGCGTTCGGCGTACCGGATCTGTTTGCCGAACTTCGCGGCACTCGGTGAGACTTCGCAGGGGATGTCCCTGGACCGGAGCTGGGCGGCCACGGCATCGGCCTCACCGCGTTTGGCCTCATCGGTGACTGCGATGACGGCCGCCGAGGGGGTGCCGCGGGTGGCGCGCACATCCGATTCTTCGCCAAGGATGAACGCCATGAGACGGGAGACGCCGATGGACATTCCCACGCCTGGGTAGTTCCTCTTCCCCACCGCCACGAGTGAGTCGTAGCGGCCGCCGGAGGACACGGAGCCGAGCTCTTCGTGGCCGATGAGCTGTGTTTCGTAAACCGCTCCCGTGTAGTAGTCGAGTCCGCGGGCGATCTTCAGCTGCGCGACGACGACGCCGGGGGCCCGTTCCGCTGCGGCCCGCAGCAGGGTCGTCAGGGATTCGAGGCCGTCGTCGAGCAGCGGGTGTTCGACGCCGAGGGCACGGACGTCGTCGGCGAAGTCCGGGGAGTCCGACTCGATGGCGGCCAGTCGCAGGCACAGCTGCTGCTGTTCCTCATTCGCGCCGGCTTCGGCGGCGAGCAGCTTCGCGACCTCGTCGGGGCCGATCTTGTCGTACTTGTCCAGGCAGCGCAGCACCGCTTGGATGTTCGTCAGTCCGATGCCGCGGGCGAAGCCTTCGAGCAGCCTGCGGTCGTTGACGACGATCCTGATCCCCGGCACACCCAGAGGGGCGAGTCGGGAGAAGGCGTCGGCGACGGCCAGTGGGATCTCGACCTCGAAGTGTCCGGGCAGCTCACCATCGGCGATGACGTCGATGTCGGCTTGGATGAATTCGCGGTAGCGGCCTGCCTGTGGGCGTTCTCCACGCCAGACAGGCTGGATGCGGGCGGCCTTGAACGGGAAGCTCAGTTCGTTCGCGTTGTCTGCGATGTACCGGGCCAGCGGCACCGTGAGGTCGAAGTGGAGGCCGAGCGGATTGCGTTCGGCGCCTTCGGAGTGCAGTCGTGAGACGGCGAAGATCTCCTTGTCGATCTCCCCGTCCTTGGCCAGCTGGCTGATCGGTTCGACGGCGCGGTGGTTGAGGGCGGAGAACCCGTGCAGGGCGAAGGTGTGTTCGAGGGTGTCGATGATGGTCTTCTCGATCACGCGTTCGGCCGGAAGTCGTTCCGGGAATCCGGACAGACGGGCTGACTTCGCCATGGTGCTCCTTGCTTTCGGTGCGGTGCTGAAACGTATGTGTGTGCTGCGGGATGCAGCGGTGCTGCGGGGTGCAGCGGTGGTGCGGGGTGTCAGAAGAACGGGTTCGACGCCAGTTCGTGTCCGACGGTCGAGGCCGGGCCATGTCCAGGATAGATCGGCACATCGGGAAGCGTCGCGAAGGCCCTGAGCGATTCGGCCATTGCCTGCGCGTCTCCCCCGGGCAGGTCGACGCGGCCGATGGCCCCGGCGAAGACGACGTCTCCGGTGAAGATGATCTCCTCGTCTCCGTCGGACACGCGCAGCAGCATCGATCCTTCCGTATGTCCGGGTGCGGCCATCGCTGTGATCGTCAGCCCTGCGAATTCGAACTGCTGAGCATCGCCCACCTCGATGACCTCCGGTGCCTTCCAGTCGGCGACGAGCGGGGCGAGCATCGCGGCGAACTGTGGGCTGAGCGTCGTGGCCGGTGATTCCAGACGGTAGCGGTCGTTCTCGCCCAAGTGGACGGGCACGTTCCAGCGGGCGAGAACGTTCGTCAGGCCCAGGATATGGTCCGGGTGTCCGTGGCTGAGGAAGATCGCCTGCGGATGCAGTCCCTCTTCGGCCAGGAGACGTTCGAGCCCGGGCGCACAGTCGTGCCCGGAGTCGATGAGGATGCAGTCGCTGCGGCCTTCGGCGCGCACGGCATAGCAGTTGACGTCGAGGAATTCGGCACGGGTTGAGAACACATCCATGTGCAAAGTCTATCTACAGGCACGCTGATGGTTATGCTGGGATAACGTCTATCCCGTAATCGAGTGATCGGCGGGTGGAAAGACCCGCCGGTTCGACCGATGGAAACAAGGTGAGAACCATGTCGACCCCGAAGCCGACCCCCCGCCCGTCGTCCCTGCCCCGCCCGCAGGCTGCGCAGGTGGTCAATGCCAACCACATCGACCATGACGCCGAGGTGGCTCGCGCGGTCACGCACGGTCGCGCGGATGAGCAGGGCAATGTGTTCGTCACCACCGCCGATGGAGAACGCGCCGTCGGCCAGTATCCGGACGCGACGCCCGAGGAGGCGCTGGAGTACTTCGCGAAGAAGTACGTCGAACTCGTCGAAAGCGCGGTCCTGCTGCGCAACCGCCTGTCCGCCGGGGCTCCCGGCCGGGAGATCGTGTCCGCGGCGAAGTCGCTGCAGGAGACTTTGCCCGAGGCCAATGTCGTCGGCGATCTCAAGGGGCTCAGCGCGACTCTCGACACCCTCGTCGCCGATGCCGAGGCCACGGAGTCGAAGCAGGCTGCCCGCGCCCAGGCCGCAAAGCTCGCCGCCGCCGAAGACCGTGAGGAGCTCGTCGCCGAAGCCGAGGCTCTGGCCAAGCGGGATCCGTCGAAGATTCAGTGGAAGCAGTCCGGGGCCAGGCTGCGGGAGCTGTTCGCGCAGTGGAAGGACATGCAGCGCAGCGGTCCGCGTCTGCCGCGTGCGGTCGATCAGGAGCTGTGGGGCAGATTCTCGGAGGCTCGGAACACCTTCGAGCACAAGCGCAAGGAGTTCTTCGCCGAACTCGACAAGCACAATGCCGAGGGCAAGCGGATCAAGGAGAAGATCGTCGCCGAGGCGGAATCCCTGTCCGCATCGACCGATTTCCGCACCGTGTCCCAGAAGTACAAGGACCTCATGAGTCAGTGGAAAGCGGCTCCGCGCGCCTCACGGAAGGACGATGACGCCCTGTGGGCACGGTTCCGTGCCGCCCAGGATGTGTTCTTCTCCGCGCGGGATGCGGAGAACGCCGCCCTCGATGAGGAGTTAAAGGGCAACCTCGTCGTCAAGGAGGAGCTGCTGAAGAAGGCGCAGGCGCTGCTGCCGATCACAGACCCGGTGGCGGCGAAGAAGGAGCTGCGGACCATTCAGGACGAGTGGGAAGAGGCCGGGAAGGTTCCCCGTGCGGATATCTCCCGGATGGAGAACGGCCTGCGTGACGTCGAACGGGCCCTGTCCGAGGCGGAAGAGGCCGCGTGGCAGCGCAGCAACCCGGAGACGAAGGCACGTACCTCGGGGGCATTGAGCCAGCTGGATGAGTCGATCGTCGAACTGGAGAAGAAGCTCGAGAAGGCGAAGTCCGGTGGTGACGACAAGGCCGTCGCTGAGGCGCAGGAGGCCCTCGACGCCCGCCGCGCCTGGCGGGACCAGCTCGCACAGACGGCGGCCGAACTCGATTGAGGACGTGCCGAGCCGGTCGGCTGAGCAGCGTTCGGTGACCTGCTGACCGTCCACAGGTGCCGGTGATCGAGTCGGCACTTGTCCACAGGCCCCACGGTCGGCCTTGTCAACGCCTCCATACGCGACGATAGTCGTTGAGTATGGAGGCGTTGTTTCATCTGCGTGACTATGGGTACGAGCACCTCACCGAGCTCACTCTCGATGGTCTGCTCATCAGGCTCACCGAATCGACGTGGGTGTGCAAGGGGGCGATACTCTCCCCCTCCGACAGGATGGCGGCTCTGCACTCGGCGATCCCGCCGGGACTCGCCCTGTCCCATGACAGTGCGTGGTGGGTTCACCGCGGACTCGGCAGGTCACCCTCGCCGCTGAGCTTCATCACTCTGCCCAGGCGGCGCTGGGTCGCCGACGACGGGTTCGACGTCCATGAGATCGTCCTCGCCGCTGACGAATGGCTGCTCATCGACGGTCTGCCGGTCACCACCGAGGAACGCACACTCTACGATGTGCTCCTTCCCCACCTGAGAGCCCCCGGTGTCGAATCGGCGCGCAGCCTGCGCAGCATCATCGACGAGATCCCGGAGCTCTCGGCCCGGCGGTTTCGCGACTATCTCGGCGAGATCTCACGCCGACCCTTCGTCGCACAGATGCGTGAGATCCTCGACCGGCAGGCTCAGCCGCCGGAGATGCGATAGACGTCGAAGACGCCTTCGACCTTCCGCACCGCAGAGAGCACCGAGTCCAGGTGACTGGCATCGCTCATCTCGAACACGAACTTCGACTGCGCCACGCGAGCTCGGGAGGTGCCGACGGAGGCGGAGAGGATATTCACGTGTGTCTCGGTCAGAACCTTCGTGATGTCGGAGAGCAGACCCGAACGGTCGAGGGCTTCGACTTGGATCTGCACGAGGTAGATGCCGCTGGTCTTCTCTCCCCACTCGACGTCGACCATGCGTTCGGGCTCCCGTTTCAGGGAGGTCACGTTCGGACAGTCGACCCGGTGGACGGAGACACCGGATCCGCGGGTGACGAAGCCGAGGATCTCATCTCCCGGCACCGGGGTGCAGCAGCGGGCGAGTTTGACGAGCACATCGTCGACGCCCTTGACCATGACGCCTTCCGATGAGGAGTGGTGGCCCGAGGACTGACCGGTGCGATTGCGCGGTTCCGGCGGGAGCACGACCTCTTCGTCGTCTTCGCCGACTTCCTTCGCCAGCAGGTCGACGACGTGCTGAGCCGAGGACACGCCGTTGCCGATCGCGGCGTAGAGGGCGCTGACATCGGGCAGTCGCATCTCCGTGGCCACGACCTGCAGAGCTTCCTGGCTCATCAGCGAGGCGGCCGAGATCGAATGCCGGCGCATCGCGCGAGCCAGCTGTTCGCGGCCGTTCTCGATCGCCTCTTCGCGCCGTTCCTTGGAGAACCACTGACGGATCTTGCTCCGAGCCCGCGGGCTCTTGACGAAGCCGAGCCAGTCACGGCTGGGCCCGGCGTTCTCGTCCTTCGAGGTGAAGACTTCGACGGAGTCGCCGTTCTTCAGCTCTGTGTCCAGCGCGACGAGGCGACCATTGACACGGGCGCCCATGGTCTTGTGTCCGACCTCTGTGTGCACGGCATAGGCGAAGTCGACGGGGGTGGCGCCCGCGGGCAGGCTCATCACATCGCCCTTGGGCGTGAAGACGTAGACCTCCTTCGAGTTCACCTCGTAGCGGAGGCTGTCGAGGAACTCGTCGGGGTCGCTGACCTCCCGCTGCCAGTCGAGCAGCTGGCGCAGCCAGGCAGCGTCATCGACCTCACCTGCGTCGGAGACCTTGACCGAGCGTGCGGTGTTCGACGTCGCCGCCTTCGACGACTTGCCCAGGTCTTTGTACTTCCAGTGCGCGGCGACGCCGAATTCAGCCCGCCGGTCCATCTCGTGGGTGCGGATCTGGATCTCGACGGGTTTGCCGCCCGGCCCGATCACCGTCGTGTGCAGGCTTTGGTACATGTTGTACTTCGGCATTGCGATGTAGTCCTTGAACCGCCCGGGAACGGGGTTCCAGCGGGCGTGGACGATGCCGAGGGTGGCGTAGCATTCGCGCACGGATTCGACGAGCACGCGCACACCGACGAGGTCGTAGATATCGGCGAATTCGTGTCCGCGCACGACCATCTTCTGGTAGATCGAATAGTAGTGCTTCGGTCGTCCGGTGATCGCGGATTCGATCCCGGAGTCCTTGAGCTCGCCCTGCAGTTCGGCCGAGACCGTAGCCAGGTACTTCTCACGTTCGGGAGCCCGATCGGCGACGAGGCGGACGACTTCGTCATAGACCTTCGGGTGCAGGACCTGGAAGGACAGGTCTTCGAGCTCCCATTTGATCGTGTTCATACCCAGCCGGTGTGCCAGCGGGGCGTAGATGTCGAGCGTCTCCCGGGCCTTCTTCGTGCTCGATGAAGCCGGAACGAAACGCCAGGTGCGCGCATTGTGCAGGCGGTCGGCGAGTTTGATGACGAGCACGCGGATGTCCTTGGCCATCGCCACGATCATCTTGCGCACGGTCTCGGACTGTGCCGCCTGCCCGTAGGTGAGCTTGTCGAGCTTCGTCACCCCGTCGACCATGGCTGCGACTTCGGAGCCGAATTCCTCGGTGAGCTCCGCCAGCGAGTACGAGGTGTCTTCGACGGTGTCGTGCAGCAGGGCAGCGGCGAGCGTGACCGGGAGCATGCCGATCTCCGCGAGGATCGTCGCCACGGCGATAGGATGGGTGATGTAGGCATCACCGGACTTGCGGGTCTGTCCGCGGTGGGCCTCCTCGGCGACCTTGTAGGCGCGTACGACGAGGTCGGTGTCCGCTTTCGGATGGTTCGACTGCAGGGCCCGGATCATCGGACCGAGCACTCGGGGGTAGCCAGGGTTGTTCTGTGCCCTGGCCGCCCACCAGGCTAGGCGGGAGATGCCACGCGGACGACGCGAATCAGCGGACGAAGCCACAACATCTCCTCTCTCGGGAATCAGACTTCGGCGTGAGTCACCGGTGGGACGTCTGCTTCCCCGTTCTTCAAGCGTAGTTCACGCACGGCCTCTTCTTGTTCCCTGACCGCTGGTTCGTTGGCGCGCAGCAGAGCGTAGAGCGGGCTCGCGACGAACAGCGTCGAAGCGGCTGCCACTATAGTACCGATGAACAGGGACAACGAGATATCGACGAGGGTGCCGGCGCCGAGCAGGAACACGCCGAGGAACAGAATCGACGCGATCGGCAGCACGGACACCACCGAGGTGTTGATCGAGCGCACCGTCGTCTGGTTGACACCGAGGTTGACCAGTTCGGAGAACTTGAGATTGCGTTTGTCTTGGAATCTCGCCGTGTTCTCACGGATCTTGTCGAAGACCACCACTGTGTCATAGAGCGAGAAGCTCAAGACCGTGAGGAAGCCGATGACCGCCTCGGGGGTGACTTCGAATCCGGTCGCCGAGTAGATGCCCATGGTCACGATCATCACGACGAAGAGGCCGACGATCGCCGCAACCGACATCTTCCAGGTCCGGAAGTACAGGGCCATGACGACGAGGGCGATGCCCACGAAGATCACGAGCGCACGGATCATCTTCGACGTCACGTCCTGACCCCATTCGGGCCCGACGAAGGTCGAGGTGACCTCTTCGGCTTTGACATCGTAGCCGTCGACGAGTGCGTCGCGGACTTCCTGCATCTGCGAGTCGCTGAGCTGATTCGTCTCGATCTGCACCGCTGTGTCACTCGTCGGCGTCAGCCGCGGTTCGGATTGCGGAACGACATCGGTGACGATTCCTTCGCCCTTGGCCGACGAGGTGTCTGTGACGTGATCGACCTGGAACTGCGATCCGCCCTTGAAGGCGATGCCGAAGTTGAACCCGGCGATGAGCGGAACGAGCAGGGAGAGGATGACGAGGACACCGGAGATGGCCAACCACAGCTTCGCCTTGCCGACGAAGGGGATGGATGATTCGCCGCTGTGGAGGCGGTTGCCCCAGGCAAAGAACCGTTTCACTTGTCAGCCTCCTTGCCGTCCTGATCCGCCGAGTCTGCGGCGGCTTCCTCTTCCGCGGCCCGTCGGGCCGCGGCCTTCCGCTCGGCGATGCTGCCTCCGGCCGCAGCCGTGGCGGCTCCGGTCTTCCGCTTCTTCGAGCCGGACTTCTTCGCGGCGGACTTCTGTTCGGTCGACTTCACAGTCGTCTTCGTCGATCCGGACTCGGTCTTCGCCTCGCTCGCGGCAGTCTCCGACGCCGCGGACGAATCCGAACCGGTGGTCGCCTCCGACGATGCCGACGATTCGCTCACGGTCGAGACCTCGGAGTCCTCCGCCTCGGTGTCGAGGCCTGCCTTGCGGCGTCTGGCCTTCTCACGACGTTTGGCCTCCGGTGTCTTGTCCTTGTCGTCGATGGACAGGTTGAGGGCGCCACGGTACGCGGCGGGTTTGACTCCGAGCAGACGCGGATCCATACCCGACATCGGGTGGCCTTCGCCGAAGAACTTCGTGCGTGCCAGCACCTGGAGCATCGGGTGGGTGAACAGGAAGACGATGAGCACGTCGATGATCACCGTCAGGCCCAAGGTGAAGGCGAAGCCGCGCACCGAGCCGACGGCGAGGATGTAGAGGATGACCGCGGCGAGCATGTTCACGGCCTTCGAGGCATAGATCGTGCGCTTGGCGCGATCCCAACCGACTTCGACGGCGGAGAGCAGATTGCGACCGCTGCGCAACTCGTCTCTCACGCGTTCGAAGTAGACGATGAACGAGTCCGCCGCCATGCCGATGCCGATGATGATACCGGCGACACCGGCAAGGGATAGGCGATAGCCGTACCTCCAGGATGCCAACAGCAGCAGCAGGTAGGTGAGCACACCGGCGACGACGAGGCTCGAGACCGTGACGAGGCCGAGCACCCGGTACTGCAGCAGCGAGTAGATGACGACGAGGATGAGTCCGACGAGTCCGGTGAGCAGACCGATCTTCAGGTAGTTCGAGCCCAGGGTCGGTGAGATCTGGTCCTCGCTCTGAACCTGGAAGCTCAAGGGCAGCGAACCGTTCTTGAGCTGGTTGGCCAGGGTCTGTGCTTCGTCGAGGGTGAAGTTGCCGGAGATCTGGGCATTTCCGTCGGTGATCACCGCGTCCGAGGACGGAGCCGAGAGCACGAGACCGTCGAGTTCGATCGCGAACTGGTTGTACGGCTGCTGCTTGCCGGTGATGTCCGAGGTGATCTGCTTGAAGATCTCACGCCCGGTCGCATCGAAGGAGATGTTGACGGCCGGGTTGTTCGTCTGCACGCCGTTGGCTCCTGCGGCGTAGCCGGCACTGGCATCGGCGAGATGATCACCGGAGAGCTCGACGGGACCGAGGATGTACTTCGCCGAACCATCCTCGGAGCACGAGACGACCGGTTCGTCCGAAGGCTGCTGCTGACCGCCGGTGCGGTTCTTCTTGTTCGTGCAGTCGAGCTCGGTGTACTTCTTGATGATGTCTTGGCTCTGCCACGCGCTGGCGTCCTTCTCAGGATCGAACAGCGGGCGCGGCGTCGAGTCCGTGACCTTCTTCTCCGAATCGTCGGCCTTGGCGGACTTGCTGGCGGAATCGGTGGGTTCGGCCGACTCGGACTTTCCGGCCGCCTCGGTGGAGGTGCTGCCGGCCTTGGCGACTTCGCCGCCGCCTGCCGGAGCCTCATCCTGACCTTGCCCCTGGCCCTGGCCCTGGGCGTCACCTTGGCCGTCCTTGCCGGTGAGGTCCTCGAGTCGTTTGCGCTCTTCGTCGCTCAGCCCGTCGTCGCCGCCGGACTCCTGTCCGCTGTCGCCGCTCTTCTCCTGCTCCTTCTGGATCTGCTCCTGGGAGCGCGGGTCACCGACGAGCGCGACCCGACGGAACACGAGCTGAGCCGACGACCGCACGAGGTTGCGGGTCTCCTCGTCGGGGTTGCCCGGGAGGTTGACGATGATGTTGCGATCACCCTGCGTCGTGATCTCGGCTTCGGAGACACCGGTCGAGTCGACACGCTGGCGGATGATCGCCACGGCCTGGTCCAGCTGCTCCTTGCTGATGTCCGTGCCCTTGGACACCTGCGGTTCCAGAATGATCGACGTTCCGCCCTCGAGGTCGAGTGCGAGTTTGGGAGTCGTCGTGGCGTTCGACCAGATGACACCCGCGGCGATGATGCCGGCGAGCACCAGGGTGACGATCGTCAGCCACAGGAAGCGCAAACCAGGACGTGGTTTTTCTTCGATATCGGACACGTTTCAGCTTTCGATTGGGAGCAGAGTGTGAGGACGAATCAGTTCTTCTTGTCGGAATCCGAATCAGAGGAGTCGACGTCCGCGTCAGCGGGGTCCTCGGCTTCAGCCGAATCCACGGCTTCGGAGTCGGTGACTTCGGTGTCCTGGTCCTCGGCGGTGTTGGAAACGTCGGATTCGGCAGCGACGGAACCGCCGGTGGTGGAATCGTCGGAATCAGCAACGACGGAATCGTCGGCATCGGTGTCCTGCTCGGCGCGCTTGCGTGCGTTCATGGCGTCGAGTTCGGCATCGGTGATCGCCGGCTTCTCGTCCTGCTCGTCGGCATCGACGTCGGCAGGAGAATCGGCGGCGGGGGCATCAGCGGGAGCTGCTGCGACTGCGGCCTCGGGATTGTCGATCTGGCCGATGGCCTGACGGTGGACGCGCAGAACGGTGCCCGGACCCGATTCGATGGTCACCTGGTTGTTCTCCTCATCGATGGAGAGCACGGTGCCGAATACACCGAAGGTCGTCATCACTGTTGCACCGGGCACAAGGCCCGTTTTGATCTGCTCCGCACGCGCCTTCTGCTTACGTCGAGAATTGAACAGGAAAAAGATCAGCAGCGCGGCAAGCGCAAGAGGGATCAACAAATCGCCCACAGATATCAGCCTTTCATAGGAATGAACCAGTGATCCAGCTTAGTGCGTCCTTATTGTCCAACGCGAACTCAATTGCCGGATTCAGTACTCATAGTTTGCTGGGATCTGCATTTCCAGATGCTTCCAGGCAGCCGTAGTGGCCACCCGACCCCGCGGAGTGCGGCTGATCAGGCCCTCCCGCACAAGGTACGGTTCGGAGACCGTTTCGACGGTATCGGCCTCTTCTCCGACGGAGACGGCGAGAGTTCCCAGGCCCACCGGTCCCCCGCCGAAGCGCTTGCACAGCACATGCAGGACAGAGCGGTCGAGGCGGTCGAGTCCGAGCTCATCGACTTCATAGACGCGCAGAGCCTTGACCGCAGCGTCCTTGTCGATGATGCCGCTGCCGCGCACCTGCGCCCAGTCGCGGACACGACGCAGCAGACGGTTCGCGATGCGCGGAGTGCCGCGGGACCGAGTCGAGATCTCCTCGAGTCCGGCGAGTTCGGCATCGATGCCGAGCATTCGGGCCGAACGTTGCAGCACGGTGAGCAGGTCAGCACTGGAATAGAAGTCGAGGAGCGCGGTGAAGCCGAAGCGGTCGCGCAGAGGCGCCGGGAGCAGACCGGAGCGGGTGGTGGCCCCGACGAGCGTGAACTGCGGGAGGTCGAGCGGGATGGCCGTGGCGCCTGGCCCCTTGCCGACGATGACGTCGACGCGGAAGTCCTCCATCGCCACATAGAGCATCTCTTCGGCCGCACGCGCCATCCGGTGGATCTCGTCGATGAAGAGCACCTCTCCCTCTTCCAGGGAGGACAGGATCGCGGCGAGGTCACCGGCGTGCTGCACGGCCGGCCCGGAGGTCACGCGCAGACTCGAGTTCATCTCGTGGGCGATGATCATCGACAGGGTGGTCTTGCCCAGACCGGGCGGGCCGGAGAGCAGCACATGGTCCGGCGCTTTCTGCCTGGCCTTCGCCGCGTCGAGGACGAGGGACAGCTGCTCGCGGACTTTCGGCTGTCCGATGAAGTCGGCGAGTCCCTTCGGCCGCAGCGCCGCCTCGTCATCGCGTTCGGCCGTTTCGGCCTGCCCGGATACGAGTCGGTCGCGTTCGGCGCCGGTCATCGTCTGATCACCGAAGTCCAACTCGTAGGACGTGACGTCGTCGCCGGTCCCGGATTCGAACGATTCCGTCATCTCTTCGCACCGAGGACCTTGAGTGCGGCTTTGAGCACCACGGAGGTTCCGGCGTCAGCACCGGTCTCCTTGACGACGTCGGCCACGACCTCTTCGGCTTGTGCCTCTTTCCAGCCGAGTCCCACGAGGGCGTCGACGACCTGCTGATTGCCGCCGCCGAAGGACAGGGTGGGACCGGGGCTCGACGCCTTGAGCTTCGGCAGCTTGTTCTCGAGTTCGAGGATGATGCGCGAGGCGCCCTTCTTCCCGATCCCGGGAACCCGCGTGAGCGCATTCGCGTCCTGGTTGGAGATCGCGGCGGCGAGTTCGTCGGGGCCCATGACGGACAGGACGGCCATGGCCAGCCGGGGGCCGATCCCGGAGATCGACAGGAGCACTTCGAAGGTGTGGTTCTCGTCCTCGGTGCCGAAGCCGTAGAGGGTCATCGAGTCCTCACGCACCACGAGGCTGGTGACGAGTTCGATCTCCGCGCCGTGTCGGGTGCCGGTCAGAGTGTCGGCAGTGACGTGGACCTTTCGGCCGACACCGTAGGTGAGAACGACGATGTGGTCAGCTGCGATCCGATGCACCGTACCGCTGAGGAAACTGATCACGAACTGCCTTTCTGAGGGGAACAGGTGTACGAATCCAGGTTAGCAGGGGCGGGCTCCCTCACTGCTACTTGGCGCGCCGCATCGCCTCGGCCCACTGCTGTTGGGCCTTCGTCAGTCCGGAGCCTTCCCGACCGCCGGCCTTGCGTTCGGTGAGGTCTTTGTTCTTGCCCGGGGTCGATTGGGCCGACAGAGCTCCCCGCCAGGAGTGGCAGATGGCGATCGCCAAGGCGTCAGCGGCATCGGCGGGCCGCGGTGGAGCGTCGAGTCCGAGGATCCGTGTGACCATCGTGGTCATCTGCTTCTTGTCGGCACGACCGGACCCAGTGATCGCGGCTTTGACCTCCGAGGGAGTGTGCATGGCCACGGGAAGTCCGCGCCGGGCGGCCAGGCCCATCGTCAGTCCCGAGGCCTGGGCGGTGCCCATGATCGTCGAGACGTCGTTGCGGGCGAAGACCCGCTCGATCGCGACCATGTCGGGACGGTAGTCGTCGAGCCACTGATCGAATGCCTCGGCGATGGCACCGAGGCGCAGGTCGACGGAGTCCGCGGACGGGGTCTGCAGCACGTCGACGGCCACCATCTTCACCTTCCGCGCGGGCAGGGTGTCGATGACACCGAGCCCGCAGCGGGTGAGACCGGGATCAACGCCGAGGATGCGCATCAGGCATCGAGTTCGGCGAGGACCTCATCGCTGACATCGGCGTTCGAGTAGACGTTCTGAACCTCGTCGCTGTCTTCGAGAGCGTCGATGAGGGAAAAGACCTTCTGCGCCGTCTCCGCGTCGAGGCTGACCTCGAGTTCGGGAACGAATGAGGCTTCGGCCGAGTCGTAGTCGATGCCGGCGTCGACGAGTGCCGTGCGCACGGCGACGAGGTCGGTGGCTTCGCAGATGATCTCGAACTTCTCGCCGACTTCCTTGACCTCTTCGGCTCCGGCGTCCATGGTCGCCAGCAGGATGGCCTCTTCGTCGGTCTCCTCCGCATGGACGGTGATGACGCCCTTGCGGTTGAAGTTGTACGTCACGGAACCCGGATCGGCCATCGAACCGCCGTTGCGGGTCACGGCTACGCGGACCTCGGACGCGGCACGGTTGCGGTTGTCGGTGAGGCACTCGATGAGCAGTGCGACGCCGCCCTGGGCGTAGCCTTCGTACATGATGGTCTCGTAGTTGACTGCCGAGCCGTCGAGGCCGCCGCCGCGCTTGACCGCGCGGGTGATGTTGTCGGCGGGGACCGAGTTCTTCTTCGCCTTCTGGATCGCGTCGAAGAGCGTCGGGTTGCCGTCGGGGTCAGGTCCACCGTTGCGTGCGGCAACCTCGATGTTCTTGATCAGCTTGGCAAAGAGCTTGCCGCGCTTGGCATCGATGGCAGCTTTCTTGTGTTTAGTCGTTGCCCATTTGGAATGACCTGACACTGGTGTTCCTTCCTGTAGTTACAGCCTCTCAAGTCTATACGCTCGTCGAGGCTCTCTGCTCAGCTCGTGCTCTCCCCTGCCTGTTCGGACGTGCGGGTGGAGCCGGATCAGTCGATGACCAGCGGCACTTCGGGCACGGATCCGGCTGTCGCCAGATCGATGAGGCTGAGCAGGTTCTTGGGATAGATCGTCTCCGTCGTCGACATGAGCTCATCGCGTGTCCACCAGCGGAACTCCAGCAGGCTGCGCTTCTCGATGTCGGTCCACACGGCGTCTTCGAGTTCGATGTCCTCGGTCGTGCGGAACGCGAAGTAGGTCTCGAGCTGGCGCAGCGACTTCTCGGTGAACTCGAAGACTTCGTCGCGTGTGGCCAGGGGGCCGATGAGTTCGTGCGGTTCGCATTCGATCCCGGTCTCCTCGGCGAGTTCCCGTGCCGCGGTCTGTGCGGCCGATTCGCCGAGTTCGGATCCGCCGCCGCAGGTCATCCACCATTGGTGACTCGGAGTCAGCAGATCCTGGGCCCGGATCAGGAGAACCTCGTCGCGCTCATTGAGTAAAACGACCCGTGAGGCCTTACGAGGTTTCATGGTTCTCCAGTGGTCGACGACGAAGGGAGGCAGGTGTTTGCAGAATAATGATGCTGGGGGGTTTCGGCAAGAGCGCGACAGCGGTCGAGAGAACGATACCGGCATCGCGGCGTCCCGACCAACTCGAGGCTCATGACCTTCCGACAGGGTCGGTCAGATGCCGGTCCCACCAGTCGAGGATGGCTTCGAAACGCTGCCGACGATGCCGCGGCTGCCCGGCCCGGGAGAGCTCGTGGTTCTCCCCCGGGAAGATGAGCAGCTCCGTGTCGACGCCGGCCCGCTGCAGAGCAGCGTAGTACTGCTGGGCCTGCTCGAGCGGGCAGCGGAAGTCGAGTTCCGAATGCATCACCAGGGTCGCAGTGCCGACCTGGTCGGCGTGAGCCAGCGGCGATTGTGCCGCGATGGCCTCACGGTTCCGGCTCGTGTACTCCTCGGTGAAGAAGCGTCCGATGTCGGAGGTGCCGACGAAGCTGTCGGGGTCGAGGTATCCGCGTTCGACGATCGCGGCCCGGAAGCGGTGATCGCCGGCGATGGTCATGGCGGTGAGGTAGCCGCCGTAGGATCCGCCTTGGATTCCGATTCGGTTCCGATCGAGGCTCGGCTCGGTCGCCAGCGCGTGGTCGAGCACGGCGAGCACATCGGCCATCGCCGGGGCCGCCATATCGCCTTGGACCGCGGTTCCCCAGCTTCGGGTGCGGCCGCCGGAGCCGCGCGGGTTCGAGTAGACGACGGCGTACCCGGCCGAGGTCAGCACCTGGGTCTCATCGAACCAGGAATGCGTGTATTGGGCGAAGGGTCCGCCGTGGATGTTGAGGATGACGGGGAACGGTCCCGGGCCTGCCGGCGTGGCCAGCCAGCCGGTGACGGTGCCGCCCTCGCCGTCGACACGCAGCACGTCCGGACGGACGGAGTTCGCCGGAGCCGGGTGCTCCTTGATGACCACGGCGGGGGCAGCGGCCACGCTCGCAGGGGCCGCAGAGGCGGCCTCGTCGCCGGCATCGCTCGCAGAGGCGGCCTCGTCGCCGGCATCGCTCGCCGAGGTGGCACCGAGGTCGATCCGTCCGAGCACAGCCGGTGAGGCCGGGGTCGCCCCGGTGAACACGAGACCCGAATCTCCCAGATCGAAGCCGTTGACGACGGTCGTGTCGTCGCTGAGGAAGACGAGCTCCTCGATGCCGATCTCCTCGGCGCTCAGATCGATGCTGACAAGCCGGGATGCGCCGTCGGTGTCGATGACGGCGATGACTTCTCCCCCGTGAACCTGCGGTCGGATCGGCGCCAGCGCCACGGTCTCCGGATCGGTCAGGCGCCTCGTGGCACCGGTCGTCAGATCGTGGACGAACAGTCCGGGCATCTGCCCGACGAAGTCGAGTTCGTCGCGGGTCAGGTCGTTGCCGAGCAGGAGCACGGTCTCCTCGTCGATCCACACGTGCTGGCTCACACTCATCCGGGGCAGGTCGAGGGGCCGTGACTCTTCGGCTCCGAGCAGCCACACTGTGCTGCGCAGATCGGGCTGCCCCCGATCGGGTGCGACAGCGGCGATCACGCTCACCCAGTGTCCGCCCGGGGAGAACTGCGGATCGTGGACGTCGGACTCCGGGGTTCTCAGCAGGGTCGACAGCGGCACTTCTCCCGCACCACGCAGCCCCGCCTTCCCGAGTCCGGGTTCGACGAGGTCGACGAGGAAGGCTCGGGCCGGGCGGTCGTTCGTGTACCCGAGCCCGTTGCTCAGATAGCCCGCGGTGGTGATCCGGCGGGGTGCCTCCTCGGCGGCCGGAACGTCATCATCGGTACCGTAGCGGCCGGGTTCGGCCACCCGCGCGATGTAGAGGGCACGTGCACCGGTGTCGTCGAGTGCGAATTCGGACACGCCGAGGTGGCTGTCCGTGATCTGATGCGCCGTCTCCAGCGTGGCACCGGCGAAGAGCTGCGGGGCGGCCTTCTTCTCCGCGCTGAGGTATCCCGACCAGTTCGAACCGATCTGCGGGGCCGAATCGTGCCAGGCGTGTGTGAGCCGGCGTGAGGTCTCGGAAGTCAGCGCGAACAGCTGGGACAGGTAGCTGTTCGATTCGAGGTCGGGTCTGCGGATCGCGATGACGGCTTCGTCGCCGTCCCATCCGGGTGAGGTGTATTCGGCAAGTGTGTCGAGGTCTTCGGGGTTCATCGATTCCATTCTTCTGACAGCCGCTGCTGCACATCGGCGTGCACCTGCGGCAGGGCCTTCGTCTGCGCGATGATGGGCAGGAAATTGGCGTCTCCGCCCCACCGCGGCACCACATGCTGGTGCAAGTGTGCGGCGATGCCGGCACCGGCGACGGGACCCTGATTCATTCCCAGATTGAATCCGTGGGGACCGGAGACGGCGCGGATGACGCGCATAGCCTTCTGCGTGAAGTGGGCGAGCTCGATCGTCTCGTCTTCGCTCAGGTCCGTGTAGTCGGCCACGTGCCGGTAGGGGCAGATGAGCAGGTGGCCCGGGTTGTACGGGTAGAGGTTGAGCACGGCGTACACCGCCTCGCCGCGGGCGACGACGAGTCCCTCGGCGTCGGTCTTCGACGGCGCGGTGCAGAACGGGCATTCGGACGACCCCGAATCCTCTGGCTTGTCCTGACCGTCGATGTAGACCATTCGGTGCGGGGTCCACAGACGCTGGAAGCCGTCGGGCTCCCCGGGGAACCCGGCGGCAGCCTCGGGCTGGGGAATCCCCTCGCCGAGGCTGCCGCCGCCGTTGTCCTCCGGTGCGGACGTGTCCACGCCGCTTTCGCTCATACTTGGGCCTTGGTCTCGATCGCGTCGAGGATTCGGCGCACCGCCTCGGCGACGGCGACCCCGTTGTCCTGTTCACCGGACCGGAAGCGGAAGGACACGGCTCCGGCGTCGCGGTCCTCTCCCCCGGCGATGAGGGTGAAGGGGACCTTCGATTTCGAGGCGTTGCGGATCTTCTTCGGGAAGCGATCGTCGCTGTCGTCGATCTCGACGCGCACACCCACGGCACGCAGCTGTGCGGCGACCTCGGCGAGGTAGTCGTTGAACTCCTCGGCCACGGGGATGCAGGTGACCTGGACGGGGGCCAGCCATACGGGGAACGCTCCGGCGTAGTGCTCGGTGAGCACGCCGAGGAAGCGTTCGATGGAGCCGAACTTCGCGGAGTGGATCATCACCGGCTGCTGACGGGAGCCGTCGGCGGCGACGTATTCGAGTCCGAAGCGTTCGGGCTGGTTGAAGTCGAGCTGCACGGTCGACATCTGCCAGGTGCGGCCGATGGCGTCGCGGGCCTGGACGGAGATCTTCGGTCCGTAGAAGGCGGCTCCGCCCGGGTCGGGAACGAGTTCGAGACCGGTCTCGGCGGCGACTTCCTCGAGGACGCGGGTGGCTTCGGCCCACTGCTCGTCGGAGCCGATGAATTTGTCGGCTTTCTTGCCCTCTTCGTCGCGGGTGGAGAGTTCGAGGTAGAAGTCGTCGAGCCCGAAGTCGCGCAGCAGGCTGAGCACGAAGTTGAGCAGGTGGCGGATCTCCTTCGCCGCGTCTTCCTGCGCGACGTAGGAGTGGGAGTCGTCCTGGGTCAGCGCGCGCACGCGGGTGAGTCCGTGGATGACGCCGGAGGCCTCGTCGCGGTAGACGGTGCCGAACTCGAACAGCCGCAGCGGCAGGTCACGGTAGGACCGGCCGCGGGAGCGGTAGATGAGGTTGTGCATCGGGCAGTTCATCGCCTTGAGGCGGTACGGGGTGCCCTCCTTGACGACCTGTCCGGAGTCGTCGCGAACCTCGTCGACGGACATCGCCGGGAACATGTTCTCCCCGTAGTAGGGCAGGTGGCCCGAGGTGAAGTAGAGGGTCTCCTTCGAGATGTGCGGCGTGCCGACGTATTCGAAGCCCTCTTCGATGTGGCGGGCACGGACGTAGTCCTCCATCTCCCGCTTGATGACTCCGCCCTTGGGGTGGAAGACGGGCAGACCAGAGCCGAGCTCCTCGGGGAAGGAGAACAGGTCCATCTCGGCGCCGAGCTTGCGATGGTCGCGGCGTTCCGCCTCGGCCAAGCGGTCCTGGTAGGCCTTGAGATCGTCTTTCGAGGCCCACGCGGTGCCGTAGACGCGCTGCAGGCTCGCGTTCGCCTGATCTCCGCGCCAGTAAGCGGCCGAGGAGCGGGTGATGGCGAAGCCGTTGCCGATGAGCTTGGTGTTGGGCAGGTGGGGTCCGCGGCAGAGGTCCTGCCACACGACCTCGCCCTTGCGGTCGACGTTCTCGTACACGGTGAGTTCGCTGCCGCCGACCTCGACGGAGGAGCCGTCGTCGGCGGCTGAGCCCTTGTCGCCGATGAGTTCGAGCTTGTACGGCTCGTCGGCCATACGCTGCCGGGCCTCTTCTTCGGTCACGACGACGCGGTTGAAGGTCTGCCCGGACTTGACGATCTGGGCGGCCTTCTTCTGGATCGCCTTGAGGTCTTCGGGAGTGAAGGGCTCGGCCGCGTCGAAATCGAAGTAGTAGCCGTCGGTGATGTAGGGGCCGATCCCGAGCTTGGTGCCGGGGAAGAGCTCCTGCACAGCTTGGGCAGTGACGTGCCCGGTCGAATGGCGGAGGATGTCGAGTCCGGCGTCGGAGTCGATGGTGATCGGAGCGATCGAGTCGCCCGGCTGCGGCTGGCGGCTGAGGTCGGCGGGTTCGCCGTTCAGCCACATGGCGATGACTGTGCGGTCGGTGGAGAAGATCTCCGTGCCGGTCAGTCCCTCTTTCCAGGGAATGCTTTCGCCCGCGCAGTCAATGCTGTCCGCCACTGATTTCTCCATTCGTTGGATGTTCGTCTGAGTCCGCCCGGGATCGTCCGGACCGAGGACTTCTCGCCCTTAGATTCTAGTACCAATTCGACTGCCGCAGATCAGTCGGGTGGCAGTCGGTCGACTGCCACCCGATTGTGTTGCTCGAGGTGTTCCGCGGTGACCGCGGGGTCTCGCATTCAGCGAGTGCCCGTGGTGCTTCTCGTCACTGCTTCTTCCACTCGAAGTCCGTGCCGTTGCCGAGATCTTCGCTGAGCTTGAGCTGGACGCGCATATTGTCGATGTCCGACGAGGGCACGGCGAAAGCCAGTTTGTAGGTCTTCTCACCGCCGGCGGGGACAGGATCGGCGAAGGCGAGCGAGCCGCGGTAGCCACCGCTGCTGTCGAACACGTCGTCGTACTCCTTGCCGGAGCCGTTGTTGGCGGTCAGATCGGAAAGGGTCATCTTGACGTCACTGCTCGAGTTGTTCTTGACGGTCATGGTGACGACAGCAATCTGGCCGTTGGTCGATTCGGCTCCGGAGGCGCTCGAACTCGCGGTGCCCGAACTGACCGACACAGCAGCAGTGAGGTCCGTGCCGATCGTGACTTCTCCGCCTTGTGCCGGAGCGCCCTCGCCTCCGTCGGAGCCGCCTGCCCCCTCGCCCGGATCCTGGCCGGCACCCTGGCTCGGGTCGGCCGGCGCCGAGGAGCTGGCCGCATCTTCGGCGGCGCTGAAGATGAACGCGCCGAACATGACGGTCGCGACGATCACGATGATCGAGATGATGATGGACACAGCACCGAGGATGATGCCGGTGATGTTGAGGCCCTTGTTGTTCGCCAGGCCCTTCTTGATCGCGGAGAGTCCGACGAAGCCGAAGATGATTGCGGCGATGCCGAAGAGCGCACCGCCACCGAAGACGAAGGCACCGAGGATACCGACGATGCCGCCGATGAGGGCGAGGATGCCCCAGATGTTCTTCGAGGTGTTGTTGCCGGACCCCGAGGGGTACTGCCCGTACGCTGCATTCGGGTTGGCCGGGATGAACTGGTCGGACGAACCTTCGGCACCTGCGTAGGCCGGCTGCTGACCGTACTGGTTGGCATCGTACTGAGCGTTGGGGTCGTACTGGTTCTGCCCGTACTGATCCTGACCGTACTGGCCCTGGCTCTGACCGTACTGATCCTGACCGTATTGCGGCTGGGAACCGTACTGGCTCTGATCCTGGCTCTGGTTCTGGCCGTAGTGCGGCTGTGAGCCGTACTGGTTCTGGTCCTGGCCGCCGGAGTTCTGACCGTATGGGTTCTGGTCGTTTGACGAACCGTACTGCGGAGGCTGCTGCCCGTATCCCTGGGATCCGTCGTTGCCGCCCTGGCCGTAGTTCGGCTGCGAGGGCTGCGAACCGTACTGCGGAGGCTGCTGTCCTGAGTTCTGGTCGCTGCCGTAGCCGGGTGCGCTCGGCGGCTGATTGTTCGGGTTCTGGCCGTTGGGGTTCTGGCCGTTGGGGTTCTGGCCATTCGGGTTGTTGCCGCCCGAACCGTCACCGGAACCGTAGGGGTTCTGAGGAGTAGACATGAGTGCTCCGAAGTCATCGTCGTTAGGTACAACACTCAGAGTACTAGCAAACTTGCTCAGAACCGCATACCGATCCGTTCCAGACCTGCAACAGAACCTGACAGACCCGAACCTGGACTCTCGACGGAACCCTGTGATCCACCAACGTCTGCGGAATGCACGAAGCCCCGGGTAGATCACCCGGGGCTTCTTCTGTGCGCGATACTGGGATCGAACCAGTGACCTCTTCCGTGTCAGGGAAGCGCGCTACCGCTGCGCCAATCGCGCTCTATTCATTTGTTGCACCGGAACCGATGGTCCCTGTGCGCGATACTGGGATCGAACCAGTGACCTCTTCCGTGTGAAGGAAGCGCGCTACCGCTGCGCCAATCGCGCTTGTCAGTCAGCATTCCTGCTGACCATCCGAGGTGGCGACGGGATTCGAACCCGTGTATACGGCTTTGCAGGCCGCTGCCTCGCCTCTCGGCCACGCCACCGCCAAGGCAGTGCCATGACGCCTCCGAGCGGATGACGGGACTCGAACCCGCGACCCTCACCTTGGCAAGGTGATGCTCTACCAACTGAGCCACATCCGCATTTCTCGCTGCGGGGTTTCCCTCGCAACGAGATATAACTCTATACGCAGGTGGCGGCATACGCAAAATCGGAATCGGGTGATCGTGGTCACAGGCGCAGATCAAGCTTTCAGGGTTGCGTACATATAGTAGTCAGGTGAATGTCGAACGCCCGCGCACCCGCCCTCAGGGGTGGCTGTCCCGCCACCATCGCCAGGGCCCCAGGCCCTGGAGGAAGCTGCGTCTGGCGTTCCTCCGGTGGCGCCGAACGGTGCTGGCGAATCCGCACACCGCCCGCGTCTATCGCACCATCGTCGGCGGACTCGGCACGCTCGTCGTCCTCATCGGACTCGTGCTCGTGCCTCTGCCGGGCCCGGGCTGGCTCATCGTCATCATCGGTCTCTTCATCATCTCCAGCGAATTCCGTTGGGCGCAGAGGCTGCTTCACTTCGTTCGAGTGAATGTGGAGAAGTGGACGCAGTGGATCATGGCTCAGCCGCTGTGGGTGCGCTGGACGATCGGCGGGCTGACCGCGGCTTTCGTCTGCTTCATCGTCTGGTGCGCTCTGCGGCTCACCGGCCTGCCGGACTGGGTGCCGGATCTGCCCGTACTCGAGGTGCTCGGTCTGCACTGACCGGGCGGACACCCGGCCGGGACTGCGCTGACCGTACAGATTTCCCACTCGGCTGCGCCGCCTGCGGCCATTGCGCCGAACCGATGAATGCGAAATGCCCGCCGATCCTCAACCAGGATCAGCGGGCATACGCTTCGCTGCGGCCACAGCGGAAGAAGCGTCAGGACGACAGCGCGGTCAGCCTCGAGAGGCAGCGCATGTACTTCTTCCGATACCCGCCGGCCAGAGACTCCTCGGTGAAGATCTTGTCCAACGGCGCCCCTGAGTTGATGATGTGGACGTTGCGATCGTAGAGACGATCGACGAGAGCCACGAAGCGCAGGGCCACACTCTCGTTGTCGATCGTCGTCACGTTCTCCCACACAGCGGCATCCACACCGTCGACCATCCGCCCATAGCGTGAGGGGTGGACCGTGGACAGGTGGGACAGCAGCTGGGAGAAGTCGTCTCTGGCCACGGTGCCTTCGAGCGTCGCCATGGCCGCGTCGAGTTCATCGGCGGGCAGCGGGTCGGCCGGGGAGCTCAGTGCCCGATGACGATAGTCCTGACCGTCGATGCGGAATACCTCGAACTGGTCGGCCAGCGCCTGGATCTCGCGGAGGAAGTCCTGAGCGGCGAAGCGGCCCTCCCCCAGGGATCCCGGCAGTGTATTCGACGTCGCGATGATCTTCACCCCGGCGTCGGTGAGTTCACGCATGAGCCGGGACATGAGCACCGTGTCGCCGGGATCGTCGAGTTCGAATTCGTCGACGCATACGAGCTTCATCTGCGACAGATCATCGCGGGCGCGGGCGAAGCCCAGGGCACCGACGAGGTTCGTGTACTCGACGAAGGTTCCGAAGGTGGCGGGTTTCTCATTGGCATGCCACGCAGAAGCGAGAAGGTGGGTCTTGCCGACGCCGTAGCCGCCGTCGAGGTAGACGCCCTTGGGTCCGGACTTTCCCTTGGAGAAGAGTTTGCCGAAGAACCCCTTGGAGCTCGACTCCGCAGTGAATTGTTCGAGCTTGTTCCGCGCTTCGGCCTGCGAAGGTTCGGCAGGGTCGGTGCGATAGCTGTCGAAGGACACATCCTCGAACTGCGGCGGAGGGACGAGGCCCGCGATGAGCTCGTCGGGGGCAACCTGTGGGGATCGGTCGCTCAGTGCGACCAGAGTCTGCTCGGCATTCACTCGGCCTAGTCTAAGGCAGGCCCACGGGCCCGACTGAATTCGGACCCTTACGTGTGGGGCCGCTCACAATGCGTTCGCCCCCCAAGGACAAGGGTCCCCCGCCGTGCGCCCGAAGCCCGGGTCCCGGAGACGAGCCGGCCGCGTTCAGCTGAAGTCGAAACCGAGCCGACCCAGCTGCTTGGGGTCGCGCTGCCAGTCCTTGGCGATCTTGACGTGGAGGTCGAGATACACCTTGGTGCCCAGCAGACGTTCGATGCCCTGTCGGGACTCCGAGCCTATCGCCTTGAGCCTGCTGCCGCCCTTGCCGATGATGATCGCCTTCTGGCTGGGCCGCTCGACGTAGAGATTGACGTGGACGTTCCACAGCGGGTTGTCCTCGCTGCGTCCCTCCCGCGGGTACATCTCCTCGACCTGTACGGCCAGGGAGTGCGGCAGTTCGTCGCGGACGCCTTCGAGCGCGGCCTCTCGGACGAGCTCGGCGATCATCTTCTCCTCCGGCTCATCAGTGAGATCTCCGTCGGGGTACAGCGGCGGCGACACCGGCAGATGGGAGGACAGGACGGAATCGACGGTGTCGATCTGGAAGCCGTCGACCGCGGAGACCGGGACGACATCGGCGAAGTCGGCGAGCTCGCCGACGGCCAGCAGCGCCTCGGCGACCTTGTCCTTGGGCACGAGATCGACCTTCGTCACCAATGCCACGATCGGGGTCCGCCCGTCCAGCAGCGCCAGCTGGGAGGCGATGTAGCGGTCGCCCGGGCCGATCGCCTCATCGGCAGGCAGGCAGAAGCCGATGACATCGACCTCGCTCAGGGTGGAGGCCACGAGGTCGTTGAGTCGGGCTCCCAGCAGCGTCCGCGGTTTGTGCAGTCCGGGGGTGTCGACGAGGATGAGCTGGTGGTCGTCGCGGTGGACGATTCCGCGGATCGTGTGCCGCGTCGTCTGCGGTTTCGCCGAGGTGATCGCCACCTTCTCCCCCACCAGGGCGTTCGTCAGCGTCGACTTGCCGGTGTTGGGGCGGCCGACGAAGCAGGCGAAGCCGGCGCGGTAGTCCTCGGGATAATCGGTGCGAAATTCCATCTCAGTCTTCTTCCTTCGTCCCCGGGCTTCCGGCCGCGACTGTCTTCGCCTCGGCAGTGTCGTCTGCGTTGCGGGTGACCCGCACATGGGTGATGCGGTGGCGGCGTCCTTGGCCTTCCATCGCTGTGATGTTCAGGCCTTCGATGCTCGCATGCGAACCGTCGATGGGCACCCTGTCGATGAGTTTCGACAGCAGTCCGCCGACGCTGTTGACGTCGTCTTCGTCGATGCGCACGTCGAAGTACTCGGCGAAGTCCGAGATCGACATGCGGGTGCTGATGACGAACGACCCGTCCGCCTCGGCGATGAGTTCGTCGTCGCCGTTGTCGTATTCGTCTTCGATCTCTCCGACGATCTCCTCGACGATGTCCTCGATGGTCACGAGCCCGGCGGTGCCGCCGTATTCGTCGACGAGGATCGCCAGATGCGTGGAGTCCAGCTGCATCTGCCGCAGCAGATCATCAGCCGGTTTCGTCTCAGGCACGAAGAGCACGCTGCGCGCCAGCGACCCGATGGGCCGATCGGCTTCATCGGGGTGGAGGTTGAGGCGCCGGGCCACGTCTTTGAGGTAGGCGACGCCGCGGACGTCGTCGAGGTCGTTGCCGCACACGGGGATGCGGGAGAAGCCGGACCGGAAGAACAGACTCATCGTCTTCTGCAGGCTGACATCGGCGTCGACGGTGATGAGGTCGGTGCGCGGAACCATGACCTCGTTCGCGGAGGTGTCGGAGAGGTTGAACACAGACTGGATCATCTCGCGTTCGCCGTCTTCGATGACGTCGGATTCGCTGGCCCTCTCCACGAGGTCGCGCAGCTGCTCGGACGTCACGAACGGACCGTCCTTGTACACCTTGTCCGGGGTCAGCAGGTTGCCGAGGACGACGAGGATGCGGGTGAGCGGTTTGAGGACGACGAGGACGATGCGCACGACCCAGCTGAGGTTGAGACACACGGCCAGGGACCTGCGTTTGCCGATCGTGCGCGGGGACACGCCCGCGATGATGAACACGGCCACCGAGGCGGTGAGCACCGTGAGGAAGACCATGAGCGGCCCCACCGAATAGTACGAGTCATAGGCCAGGGCGATGAAGACCGTGGCCAGCGCCTCGAGGAAGTTGCGGACGAAGATGATGACGTTGATGTTCGTCGGCAGGTCGGCGAGGATCTTCTCCACACGCACTGCCGCGCGCTTGCCCTCTTCCTTCACCTCCTCGACAGCATGGTGGGAGACGTTGAGCAGAGCCGCATCGACGGCTGAGAGTGTGGCGGCGATGACGAGGCACAGAGCCGCCCCGAGGAAGTACATGAACACGGTCAGACCTCGGTGGGGGTGGGAATGTCGGTGCGACCGTCGTAGCGGGCGGCGAAGAAGGTCAGCAGCAGATGCCGCTGCAGGGCGAACATCTCCTCACGCTCTTCGGGCTCGCCGTGGTCGTAGCCGAGGAGGTGGAGGAATCCATGCACCGTCAGCAGCAGGATCTCATCCATCGTCGAGTGGCCGGCGGTTTCGGCTTGGGCCGCGGCCACCTCGGGGCAGATGATGATGTCGCCCATCTGTCCTTCGGTTGGTCGATCGGGTTCGCCCTGGTGAAGCTGATCCATGGGGAAGGACATCACGTCGGTCGGTCCTTCGAGGTCCATCCACGTGACATGCAGCTCCGACATCGCCGTGGAATCGACCATGGTCACGGCGAGTTCGGCACCGGGATGCATGTGGAGGGCCTCACCGAGGTATTCGGTCAGCGCCACGACCTCGTCGAGGTCCACCTCGGCGTCGGTCTCATTGAGGATCTCGGTGTTCATTCGGCACTCCCCCACAGGTCGTAGGCTTCGACGATCTTCGTCACCAGCGAGTGCCGGACGACGTCCTTGCTGCCCAGTTCGCAGAACTGCATGTCGTCGATGCCGTCGAGGATCTCACGCACGACCTTGAGTCCGCTGCGGGTCTTGCCCGGCAGGTCGATCTGGGAGACGTCTCCGGTCACGACCATGCGTGAGCCGAAGCCGAGCCGGGTGAGGAACATCTTCATCTGCTCGGCAGTCGTGTTCTGTGCTTCGTCGAGGATGATGAAGGCATCGTTGAGTGTGCGTCCGCGCATATACGCCAAGGGTGCGACCTCGATGGTGCCGGTCTCGATGAGCAGCGGGATCGATTCGGGGTCGACCATATCGTGCAGCGCATCGTAGAGCGGGCGCACATAGGGGTCGATCTTCTCGTTCAGGGTGCCCGGCAGGTAGCCCAGGGATTCGCCGGCTTCGACGGCGGGCCGGGTGAGGATGATCCGCGAGACCTCTTTGTGCTGGAGGGCGTTGACGGCCATCGCCATGGCCAGGTAGGTCTTGCCGGTGCCGGCGGGGCCGATGCCGAAGGTGATCGTGTGGTTGCGGATGGCCTTGACGTAGTCGTGCTGGCCCATCGTCTTCGGACGGATCGACTTGCCCCGCGTGGACAGGATGTTCGTGCCCAACACCGCCGAGGCGGCCGCCCCTTCGGAAGAGAACTTCGTGACCCGTTCGATCGTCTCATCGTTGATCCGATGTCCGGCCGCGTAGAGCTTCTTCAGCTCTCCGATGACGCTGACGAAGGCTTCGACCCGTTTCGGATCGCCGGCGGCCTGGACCTGGTTGGCGCGCACGTGGATGTCGAGGTCGTCGAACGACTTCTCCAGGGTGCGCAGGTTCGCTTCCCCGGGTCCGAAGAATTCGACGAGGTCGATGGAGTCGGGGATGACGAGCCGCACGGAGTCAGCGGCATGGGAGTCCGCCGGGGCGTCGGCGCCGGTCGAGTCGGAGTCGGTGTTCACAGGGTCCGTGGTGGGGTGGGTGATGTCCAGAATGTTCCTTTGCATGCGGGCGCGCCGTCGCCGGCGGCGCCGGAGTGTGCTTCCATCCTAGTCCGATGCCTCACCATCGGCCCAATGAATTCTGGGCCAAGACGAGGCCGGCGGATCCGGCAGACGAGGATCGCAGGATGGTCGGGCCCAGCAGCACAGGTGCGGCGCCATGTTCCTGCAGGGCCGTGAGTTCGCTGTCGCTGATGCCGCCTTCGGGTCCGACGACGAAGACGATGCGGTCGGGCAGTTCGCCTGTCGTGAGGTCTCGCAGGGCAGCAGTCAGCGTGGTCTGCGCGGTCTCATGGAGGACGAAGACCGCATCGGAATCGTCGAGGTGTCGGGCCAGGGAGGCGCCGCGGACGAGTTCGTGCAGCTGCGGGAAGTGGGAGCGCCTGGCCTGCAGGGATGCGGCGTGGAGCAGGTTCTCCCATTTCGCCGCCATCTTCTCCCGCTTCTTCGCCGGCCAGTCGGCGATCGAGCGCTCGGCGGCCCAGGGAATGACGTCGTCGACGCCGATCTCTGTGGCCGTTTCGATGGCCTGCAGGTCGCGGTCTCCCTTGGCCAGTGCTTGGACGAGGACGAGGCGCGGTGCCGGGGCCGGTTCCGTGGTCACAGCGGTGACGTCGATGGAGACTTCCGTCGCCGAGGCGGTCGTGACGGTGCCGCGGGCACGTGTGCCGGCCCCGTCGACGATGTCGATGACCTCGCCGGGCCCGATCCGTCGCACCCGCACCGCATGCCCGGCCACGTCCTCACCGAGGGTGAGGACCTGTCCGGGGACCGCCTCGGCGGCCGCTGCGGAGCGGAAGACGGGAAGGCTCACCGACCGGCGAACCTTTCGCGCATCCGGGAGAACACTCCACGGTTCTCGGTGCTGATCTGCGCGCGCGGGGCTTCTTCTCCGCGCAGCTGTGCGAGCTTCTCGAGCAGCTCGCGCTGTTCGTCATCGAGCTTCTCGGGGGTGAGCACATCGACGGTGATGAGCAGGTCGCCGCGGGTCTCCGAACGCAGGCGGGTCGCTCCGAGTCCGGGAAGTTTGACGACCGTGCCCGACTGGGTGCCGGCGGCGATGTTGAGGTCCTGGGTTCCGTCGAAGGTTTCGAACGGGATCGTCGCACCCAGGGTGGCCGCTGTCATCGGCACGGCCACTGCGGCACGGAGGTTGTCGCCGTCACGGTGGAAGACCTCATGGCGGGTGACCATGACCTCGACGAAGAGGTCGCCGGCGGGTCCGCCGCCGGGGCCGACCTCGCCCTGGCTGGAGAGCTGGATGCGGGTGCCGTCGGAGACTCCGGCGGGAATGCGGATCTTCATCGTCCGCTGCTTGCGCACTCGTCCGTCGCCCTGGCAGTTGAGGCAGGGGTTCGGGATGACTGTGCCGAAGCCGTGGCAGGAGTTGCACGTCTGGTTCGTGACCATCTGGCCCAGCAGGGTCCGGGTCATGCGCTGGACGCTGCCGGCACCATGGCACAGGCTGCATGTCTCGACCGAGGTGCCTTCCTGGGTTCCGGCACCGGAGCACGTGTCGCAGACGACGGCGGTGGTCACATCGAGGTCGACGGTGCCGCCGAAGGCCGCGGTCCTGAGGTCGATGTTGACCCCGACGAGCGCGTCCTTGCCGCGCTGGGTGCGTGGGATCGGGCCTGCCGCCTGTCCGCCTCCGCCGCCGAAGAAGGTTTCGAAGATGTCTCCGAAACCGCCGAAGCCGCCGCCGGCTGGGAAGCCCTGACCGTTCTCGCCGCCGCCCATGTCGTAGTTGCGGCGCTTCTCCGGGTCGGAGAGCACATCGTAGGCCAGTGAGATGGCTTTGAATTCGTCCTCGTGGCCGGGATTGACGTCCGGGTGGTATTTGCGTGCCAGCTTCCTGTACGACGACTTGATCTCAGCCGCAGAAGCATCCTTGGACACTCCGAGTGTTTCATAGTGATCGGCCACAGAAACTTCTCTCTCCCTGACGTAGTGGTGTTCTCTGTTCGTGGTGGTCCCGGCGCGTGTGCGCAGTCCTCACCGATGTGGTTGTGCCCGCTGCCGGGCGCCTCCGGCTCTGCCTGCCCAGGGGCCCTACCCTCGATCGAGAATCGAGGACACGTACTTCGCGACGGCTCGGACAGCCGAGATCGTCGTCGGATAGTCCATTCTGGTAGGACCGAGCACCGCCAGTCTGGCCGAGGAACCCGCGTCATGACCATATTCGGCGGCCACGACGGAAGTCGAACTGAATGATTCGTGAGTATTCTCACGCCCGATGCGCACGCTGATCTCGTCCTGGTCTTCGGCCATCGAGGTCAGCAGCTTGAGCAGCACCACCTGTTCCTCGAAGGCTTCGAGGATGGGGGCCATCTTCTCGCCGAACTCGTGACCCGAGCGGGCGAGGTTGGCGGTGCCGGCCATGATGATGCGCTCTTCGCGTGTGGCGGCGACGAGGTCGATGACGGCGGCACGGATCTGGCGAAGGCCGTTCTCGTCGCGGGCCTCGGACTCACTCGGACCGGGATTGGCACCGGCCGCCTCGGCGAGAGGTGCGGAGCCGAGGACCGCGGAGAGCTTGCGGCCGGCGAATTCGGTGTTGATCTGGTCACGCAGTCCGCGGATCGTGTCGTCGTCGACTGAGGCCGATGTGATGATGATCTTCTGTTCGACCTGTCCGGCGTCGGTGATGAGGACGACGAGGATGCGGCCGGGGCCGAGGCCGACGATCTCGATGTGCTTGATCCGGGCGCGGGAGACAGTCGGATATTGGATGAGTGCGACCTGGTGGGTCAGTCCCGACAGCACGCGCACGGTGCGGTCGAGCATTTCGTCGAGGTCGACGTCACCGTCGATGAGCTGGAAGATCGCCCGCCGTTCGGCGCTGGTCAGCGGTTTGAATTCGTCGATGCGGTCGACGAACATCCGATAGCCGAGGTCGGTGGGGATCCGACCAGCTGAGGTGTGCGGTTGGGCGATATAGCCCTCCTGCTCGAGCTGGGCCATGTCGTTGCGGATCGTCGCCGGAGAGACGCCGAGGGTGTGGCGCTGCACGATCGCCTTCGAGCCGACGGGTTCGTTGGTGGCGACGAAGTCCTCGACGATGGCGCGCAGCACCTGTGCTCGTCTGCTGTCATTCATCACGGACCTCCTCCCCGTCTCTGCTCCGCGCGCCGTGTTCCTGGCACACGATCCGCATGCCGACCTGACCGTGCCCGGTCTGGCACTCATCGCGTCTGAGTGCCAATTCTACGCCTCTCGCCTCTCGATTTCATTTCTGGGGCTGTCTTCCTCATTTCCGGGGCGGCCCGCGGGTCTGCGCGAGGTCCGGAGGCTCCTTGATTAGGGTAGGTGCCCGTGAATGCTTTTGATCGCTATGGACCCGATGTGCTCTCCGGCTCCTCACCGTCGTCTCACCGTCCGAAGAAGTCCCGTCCGGTCGAGCTCGGGCTGGGCATGGTCCTCGAGGATGCGATGAGCGGATACGTCGGCGCGGTCGTGGGTGCGGAGAAGACCACGTCCGGCGTCGTCGTCAAGCTCGAGGACCGCAACGGAAAGGTGCGTGCCTTCCCCTTGGGTCCGGGATTCCTGCTCGAGGGTCAGCCTGTCGATCTGCGGCTGCCGACGAAGAAGCCGGCGCAGACTCCGGGACGCACAGCCTCCGGATCGCGTGCCGTCGCCGGTGCGAAGGCGCGGGTGGCGCGCGGTTCGCGCATCTGGGTCGAGGGCAAACACGATGCCGAACTGGTCGAGAAGATCTGGGGCGACGATCTGCGCATCGAAGGCGTCGTCGTCGAGCCCCTCGGCGGCCTCGATGACGTCGCCGACAAACTCGCAGCCTTCGGCCCGGACCGGGAGCATCGGGTCGGTGTGCTCGCCGACCATCTCGTCGACGGGACGAAGGAATCGAAGATCGCCGAGGCGGTCCGCGCCGACCCGCGCTACCGCGATGTCGTCCACATCATCGGCCATCCGTATGTCGACATCTGGCAGGCCGTGAAGCCGCATGTCGTCGGCATCGGACAATGGCCGGTCGTCCCCCGTGGTGAGGATTGGAAGACGGGCATTCTGCGCCGGATCGGGTGGCCCCACGCCGACCACAGGGACGTCGCCCGCGGGTGGGTCCGCATCCTCGGGAAGGTGAACACGATCGCCGATGTCGAACCGACACTGTCAGGTCGGGTCGAGGAGCTCATCGACTTCGTCACTGTCGGCTGATCCTCAGTTGTTGCGAACCTGGAACAGGATCGGGTCTTTCGGATGCCTCCGGGTGCCGATGGCTGGGATAGTGTGAAACGACAAAGGCAGTGAAAGGACCATCATGTCGTTCAATCCCCAGCAGCCGAACAGCGGCCGCCCCATGCCCCCGCACTACTCGCAGGCCTCGGGGCCGCAGCAGCCCTACTCCCGACAGCCTGGTGCGCAGAGCTACAGTTTCGGTCAGCCCGGCAGCCAGCAGCCGAACTACGGGCAGCCCGGTTATGGTCAGAATGGTCCCGGTTACGGTCAGCCTGGTTCCGGTGGGCAGTACGGTCCCGGTGGGCCACAGCCTTTCGTCGATCCCGCGCTCTTCGACTCCCGCAATCTGCCCGACGCCGCCTACGGCCCCGAATCACCGCCTTTCTGGATGGCCAGCGAGTCGGAGCGGACCACGGCCATGTGGTCGCATCTGGGCAGTCTGCTCTTCGGGTACCTGCCTCTCATCATGTTCCTCGTCAAGAAGGACGAATCGCCGTTCGTGCGCGAACACACCCGTCAGGGACTCAACGCGCTGATCACGAACACGATCGCCACCATTGCAGCATTCTTCGTCTTCGGCATGGTCGGCTTCCTTCTCGCCTTCGTCACCTTCGGGCTGAGCATGTTCCTGATGTATGTCGCATTCATCGTGCCCTGCGTCTACATCGTCCTCTACATCATCGCCGGCATCGCGGCCAACCGCGGCGAGGGCTACAAGATGCCGCTCGTCTTCGATTTCGTCAAGTGATTGATCGTCCTCGGGCGAGTTGAACCGGTCGCTGCGTTCATTCACCCCGTTGTCACTGAACCGCAGGGCTTCTGCGTTACTGTGGTGTGACTGCAACCTCAGAAGGGACTCTCATGTCGGACAACCCCCAGCAGCCGAACAACGACCAGTCGCGGCCGATGCCTCCGAACTACTCTCCGCAGTCCGGCTCCCAGCCGCCCGCGGGTTCACAGCAGCAGTACGGCTCGCAGCAGCAGGGTTCGCAGCCCGGCTACGGTTCCCAGCAGCAGAATCCTCAGTACGGCTCGCAGCAGGCGTATGGTTCGCAGCAGCAATACGGTTCACAGCAGGCTTACGGAGGGCAGCAGGCCCCAGGTTCCGGGCAGCCGTACGGATCCCAGCAATCGTACGGGCAGCCGGGAGGCTACGGCGCAGGTCCCGTCGGAGCCTCCTCAGCCTTCGGTCCGGCCGCCTCGGTGCCGATGGGAGCCGAACTTCCTCCGGCCGCCTACGGCCCCGGCTCGGTCGGCTTCTGGAATGCCGATCAGACCGAACGGACCACCGCGCTGTGGTCACACCTGGCGCACGCCGCTACCTATGTCATCGGCCTCGGCTGGATCGTCACTCTCATCCTCTTCATCATCAACAAAGACAAGTCCCCTTATCTGCGGCATCACGGTGCGCAGTCACTGAACCTGCTCATCGTCGGCGTCATCGCCGCATTCGGCATCGGGCTCATCGGAGGAATCCTCACGATCGTGGGAATCGGATTCCTCATCCTCCTGCTCCTGCCGGTACTCACGATCTACATGATCGTCATCGAAATCATCGCCGGGTTGGCAGCCAACCGCGGTGAGGGATACCGCATCCCGATGACCCCGAACTGGATCAAGTGATCTGACAGTCCCCGAGGGTCTCACCCCAGCAGATTCGCAGAGCAGCTCGCCCCGCCACCCGATCCGGGTGGCGGGGCGAGACTCATTCACACGTATTCGGTGAGGATGCGGACCATATGATCGGCGAGCAGCCGACCCTGCAGGGTCGGCTGGAACCAGCCGTCGTCTGCCGCATCGCCGTCGAGCAGACCCTGCTTGACGAAGGTGCGGATCGCCTGTTCGCTGCCGGCGGCCAGCGAGTCGAGTCGCAGCTCCTTGTCGATGCGAGCCGAGAGCATGATCCTCTCGATCTCCCGAGTGCTGCCGTCGAGGACCTCACGTCCGATCGCCGGGGAATCGCCGGCCAGCAGTCGATCCGACCAGGCCTTCGGATGCTTGGCGTTCCAGAACCGCACTCCCCCGACGTGAGAATGCGCACCTGGACCGAACCCCCACCAATCGGCGTTGCGCCAGTAGGCCATATTGTGCGCACAGCGAGTCTCGGGCCCGGTCGACCAGTTGCTCACCTCGTACCAGTGCAGTCCGGCGGCGGCCATCGCGGCATCGGCGATCTCGTATTTATCGGCCAGATCGTCCTCATCGGGCATCGGCAGCTGCCCACGACGGACCATCGAACCCATCTTCGTTCCGGGTTCGACGATGAGCGAATAGGCCGAAATATGGTCGACCTCGTTCCCCAGAGCGACGTCGAGAGACCTGCGCCAATCGTCGATCGACTCCTCTGGGGTGCCGTAGATGAGGTCGAGGCTGAGTTCGAGGCCTGCCGCCTTGACCCAGCGGGCCACCTCGGGGATCTTCTCAGGGTCATGCGTCCGGTCCAGGGTCTTGAGCACATGCGGCACCGCCGACTGCATGCCCATGGAGATGCGATTGAAACCGGCGCCCGCCAATGTCGCGATATAAGCCGGGTCCAGGGTGTCGGGATTCGCTTCGGTCGTGACTTCGACATCGGCGGCCAGGTCGAACCTGGCGCGGATATCGTCCATCACTCCGGCGAGCACCTGGGCTGCCAGCAGCGTCGGGGTGCCTCCGCCGAAGAAGATCGTCGAGACCTCACGGTTGCCCGCCCCCGCCTCGGCGAGGGTGGACACGGACAGATCGAGCTCACGTGCGAGGTTGGCACGGTAGTCGTCGCGGGACGCCCCCGGGCCGAGATCCTCGGCCGTGTAGGTGTTGAAGTCGCAGTACCCGCAGCGGACGCGGCAGTAGGGCACGTGGACGTAGAGGCTCAGCCCCCGGTCGGCAGCGCCGATGCCCGCCGAGGCGGGAAGGGAGCCGTCGAGCGGAGGAACCTCACCGGTCGGTTGGGCGGGCACTTACTTCTTGCTGTCTTTCGCATCCGGCTCATCCGAGGACAGGGCCGCGATGAACGCATCCTGCGGCACCTCGACGGTGCCGACCATCTTCATCCGCTTCTTGCCTTCCTTCTGCTTCTCGAGCAGTTTGCGCTTACGGCTGATGTCACCGCCGTAGCACTTGGACAGCACGTCCTTGCGGATCGCGCGGATGGTCTCTCGGGCGATGATGCGGGAGCCGATGGCCGCCTGGATGGGCACCTCGAACTGCTGGCGCGGAATGAGCTTGCGCAGCTTCCCGGCCATCGCCACACCGTAGGAGTAGGCCTTGTCGCGGTGGACGATGGCGGAGAACGCATCGACCTGATCGCCGTGCAGCAGGATGTCGACCTTGACCAGATCGGAGGCGTCCTGACCGTCGTCGGAGTAGTCGAGGGAGGCATATCCCTTGGTCCGGGACTTCAGCTGGTCGAAGAAGTCGAAGACGATCTCGGCCAGCGGCAGGCGGTAGCGGATCTCCACCCGGTCCGAGGACAGGTAGTCCATGCCCTGGAGTTTGCCGCGACGGTCCTGGCACAGCTCCATGACCGCGCCGATGTAGTCGCTCGGGGTGAGGATCGTCGCCTGAACCACCGGTTCCCGGACTTCCTTGATCTTGCCCGTCGGGTATTCGCTCGGGTTCGTCACGATCGTCTCGGAGCCGTCTTCCAAGGTCACATCGTAGATGACCGATGGTGCTGTGGAGATGAGATCGAGGTCGAACTCGCGCTCGAGACGGTCGCGCAGCACTTCGAGGTGGAGGAGCCCGAGGAATCCGCAGCGGAAGCCGAAGCCCAACGCTGTCGAGGTCTCGGGTTCGTAGGCCAGGGAGGCGTCGTTGAGTTTGAGTTTGTCGAGTGCGTCGCGCAGCACCGGGTAGTCGGAGCCGTCGATGGGGAACAGACCGGAGAACACCATCGGCTTGGGTTCCCGGTAGCCCTCGAGCGCCTCGTCTGCGGGCTTCGCGGCCGCCGTGACGGTGTCACCGACCTTCGACAGACGCACATCCTTGACACCGGTGATGAGGTAGCCGACCTCGCCGACTCCCAGTCCCTTCGTCGCCTTCGGTTCGGGAGAGGAGACACCGATCTCAAGCAGTTCATGGGTGGTGCGGGTCGACATCATCTCGACCTTCTCACGCGGGGACAGCGAACCGTCGATGACGCGCACATAGGTGACCACGCCGCGATAGGTGTCGTAGACGGAGTCGAAGATCATCGCCCGGGCCGGAGCCTCGGCGTCGCCGACCGGGGCGGGGATGTCGGTGATGATCCGGTCGAGGACCTCCTCGACGCCTTCACCGGTCTTGCCGGACACGAGCAGGCAGTCCTCGGGTTCGCAGCCGATGAGATTCGCCAGCTCCTCGGCGTACTTCTCCGGCTGTGCGGCAGGCAGGTCGATCTTGTTGAGCACGGGGATGATCGTGAGGTCGTTCTCCATGGCCAGGTACAGATTGGCCAGCGTCTGGGCCTCGATGCCCTGGGCGGAGTCGACGAGCAGCAGCGCACCCTCACACGCTGCCAGCGACCGAGAGACCTCGTAGCTGAAGTCCACGTGGCCCGGGGTGTCGATCATGTTCAGCGCATACGGGGTGTCCTCGTGCTCCCAGGGCATGCGCACCGCCTGGGATTTGATGGTGATTCCGCGTTCGCGTTCGATGTCCATGCGGTCGAGATACTGAGCGCGCATATCGCGGTTCTCAACGACACCGGTCATCTGGAGCATGCGGTCGGCCAGCGTCGACTTGCCGTGGTCGATATGAGCGATGATGCAGAAATTGCGAATCAGCTCGGGTGAGGTGGCAGACGGTGAAATCCGCTTCACAGCTTCCTTATTCACCTGAGGTGACATGAACGCCCTTCCTTCGACAGATCAGATCCCCCATTCTTTCATGACTTGCGCGCGGACTCGGAATCCGTGCCGAAGCCGCGATTTCGGACCGCGATCGGCGAAGATGGACGCATGAGCGATTTCACAGTCATGAGCTTCAACCTCCGCTACCCCGCGATGGACGGCCATCCGGTGGCTGAGCGTCTGCCGATCGCCGCGGAGCTCATCGAACGCGCACATCCCCACATCGTCGGCACCCAGGAGGGTGAACTCGATCAGCTCGAGACACTCATCGGCCTGCTGCCCGAGGAATACATCTGGCTCGGCGAAGGGCACTCCGGCGGCAATGCCGGCGAGTTCACCGCCGTGATCGTCGATTCTGCTCGCTTCGACATCGATGCCGTCGACATCTCCTGGCTCTCCGAACAGCCCGAGACGGTCGGTTCCGAATCGTGGGGCGTCTCCCACGCCCGGACGCTGACCACTGTCGACGTCCGTGACCTGGAGACGGGACGCAGCCTGCGCGTGCTCAACACCCACCTCGATCACAAATCCGAACGTGCCCGGCTCGAATCGGGTCGGATCATGGCCGAGTCCATCGCCGAGGCGGCCCACCCATCCGTGGTCACCGGCGACTTCAACGTCGCCACCGGCTCCCCCGTCTACGACTATTTCTGCACCGAACTCGGTCTCACCGATACGGCCGCCGAGGTGCCCGGTGAGGACATCGGCACCTTCCACCGGTACAAGGGTCCGAAAGCCGGAGACCCCCGCATCGATTGGATACTGACCACGGCTGGGCTGAACACGGTCTCCACGCGCATCGACACCTTCGCCGTCGACGGGAAGTACCCGTCCGATCATTTTCCCGTCGAGGCGGTCCTGCAGTTCTCCTGACAGATCCTCGTGACGCGGCTGGAACAGCTCGGACACGGAGTCCGTTCACGCTGCTCCATTAGGCTGTGGGCATGAACTGGAAAACACTCGTCAACAGGGCCGCTCGGATCGGGGTCCGCGAGGGCCTGCGCTACCTGCGGCAATCGCAGTCGAAGAAGAACTCCGGACCCGAACCCCGGGGCGATCGTCCGGACACCGGTCGACCCGATGCCCGCCGGCCGGATTCCGGATCGCGCGGATCCGACGCGAGGGCCACCTCGGCGAGTCCGTCCCAGCGGCCCGGCGGACGATCGGGCGGTGCTGCCGGTGCGTACCCGGGCGACTACACGGGCCCGCTCACGGTCAGCTACTCCCCCGACCTCGACGGCGACGCCGATCCCGGCGAGGTCGTCTGGGGCTGGGTTCCCTTCGAGGAGGACCATTCCCAGGGCAAGGATCGCCCGTCCCTGGTCGTCGGCCGCGACGGGAGGTGGGTGCTCGCGCTCATGCTCACGAGCAAGGACCACATCCCGGGAGGACTCGGCGAGGTCCGTGAGGATCGGCACGCCCGCTGGATGAATATCGGCTCCGGGGACTGGGATTCGCAGGGCCGCCCGTCGGAGATCCGGCTCGACCGCGTCATCCGACTCGACCCCGATTCTATTCGTCGCGAGGGAGCGATCATGCCCCGCGATGTCTTCGACCGCGTGGCAGACAGCATCGCCGGCTGAACAGTCTCCGGTCGGGCCGCCTCGGGGATTTCGAACCGTGGAGTCCAGGCTGTAGGATTGGTTCCTGTGTCTTCATCATGGCGTGTGTCTCGCCGAGGTCGGGTGAAGATGCCATTCGATTCGATGTCATCGATGTGTTTCCCCGCGGAGATGAGAATGTCGATCGGATGAGCCCTCACGACCATGTATCACTAACACGAAAGAGTGTTGAAATTGGCTAATATCAAGTCACAGATCAAGCGGAACAAGACCAACGAGAAGGCTCGCCTGCGCAACAAGGCAGTCCGGTCCGAGGTTCGGTCCTACGTCCGCGTCGTTCGCGAGAACATTGCTGCCGGCAACAAGGACGAAGCACAGCAGGCTTATGCTGTCGCCGCCCGCAAGCTCGACAAGGCTGTTTCGAAGGGTGTTCTGCACAAGAACAACGCTGCGAACCGCAAGTCGCGCCTGGCCACGCAGATCAACGCTCTCTGAGCCGACGACTGAGGCTACAGCTCCACGGGGCCCGATCCATCACGGATCGGGCCCCGTAACAATTCACCCCTATTGCTACCTGACGGGCCCCCAGCACCCTGGCGCCAGGGTGCTGGGGGCCCGTCAGGTAGTAGTTATCGGACGCGGGCGAGGCGGCTGACTTCGGAGACGAACCATTCGACGGCGTACACCGGGTCGCGGCCTCCGCCCTTGACTGCCTCATCGGCTTCGGCGGCGGCGATGAGTGACTGGCCGAGAGCCACTTCGTTCCAGCGCCGCACTTCGCGTCTGGCCCGATCGACCTGCCACGGTGCCATCTTCAGCTCCGAGGCGAGTTCGCCGCTGGTGCCGGAGAATCCCTGCACTTTCGCCATTCCGCGCAGCTTCATCGCCACCGCGGCCACGAGCGGAACCGGATCGGATCCTGTCGACAGGGCATGACGGAGGAGGCTGAGAGCGTTCTTCGCATCTCCGGACACTGCAGCATCGGCGACTTTGAACCCGGTCGCTTCGACGCGTCCGCCGTAGTACTGGTCGACGATCTCGGCGGTGATGGTGCCTTCGGTGTCTTCGATGAGCTGGTCGACTCCGGCGTTGAGTTCGGCCAGATCCGAGCCCAGCGCCGACATGAGTGCGGCCATTCCTGCCTCGTCGATCCGACGCTTCGCGGCCTTGAATCGGCTTTGGGCGAACTTCGCCCGGTCGCTCTCATTCTTCAGCACCGCCGCGTCGACGCGGGGGAATCCGGCGGCGTCGAGCTTCTTCACGAGTTTCGCACCCCGATTGCCGCCACCGTGCAGAAGCAGCACGACGGCATCGTCATTGGGTTCGTCGAGGTAGGCCAGAGCGTCGTTGAGGAAATCCTCCGAGCACTTCTCGACGGCGTCGACGATGATGAGCTTCGCGGAGGAGAACAGGGACGGTGAAGCCGCCATGGCCAGCTCACCTGCCTGGTAACCGGCGGCGTCGAATTCGATCTCCTCGGGATCCTTCTTCCGGGTTGCCGAGACGATGCGGTCCTTGGCCATGCGCACGAGCACCGACTCGCTGCCGGAGATCATGACGACGGGTGCCGGTTTCGCCGAACTCCACGGGACCAGGGTCTTCTTCACTGCCATGGCACCCAGCCTATCGCGGCGAACGGACGCGAAGAGCACGACGGGAACGCAGCGGGACCGGACGGCACGGAGAGTGCGCACCGCACGCGGCCAACGGACGCGAACCGCACGCTGCGAACCAGCTCATCCGCTGCTTCCCGGACAGTCACGGCCCGTGCTGAAGTGTCCCTCGGCGTAGAGGGCGACCGAACCGCAGCGGTCGGTGCGCAGCACCGGCACGGGACCGAAGGCGCGCACCGACTTCCGGGTGGGGTGCCCGTAGCTGTTCTCCCCCACCGACAGCACGCCCAGCTGGGGGTCGGCCGCGGCGAAGAACTCGGCTGCGAGATCGGATGACCCGTGATGCGGAGCGATGAGCACGTCGACGGGGCGGATGCTCTGGGCCAGCACATACTGCTCCTCGGCGCCGACGTCTCCCGGCAGCAGGGTGCTCAGTCCCTGCTGATCGATGCGCACGACCAGCGAGTCCTCATTGCGCAGCTCCTCGTCCTCCCCCGCAGGCGTCTCCCGCAGCGGCGGCCACAGCACCTGCACCGCGGCTGAACCGACCCTCAGCGTCTGTCCGCGCTGGGCGGGCACCACCTCGGCGCCGGTCTCGGTGATCACTTGTCTCGCCTCAGCCGAGTCCGCGACATTGCCAGATACGAAGAGCCGGTCGATCTGCCGCCCCCAGGTGGTGCCCGCGAACCCGGCGAAATGGTCGGCGTCGAAGTGGGAGATGAGCAGGTCGAATTCGTCGATCCCGGATTCGTCGAGGCAGGTGTCGATGGGGCCGGGTTCCTTGCCGGTGTCGACGACGAGCCCCCGCCCGTCACCGAGGTTGATGACCGCACCGGAACCCTGCCCGACATCACAGACGAGGACAAGCCAGTCAGCCGCGGGTGGTTTCGTGCGCACGCTGACGATGACTGCGGCGGTGAGGATGACGCACAGGACGAGAACGGGCAGACCCCACAGACGACGCCGGACGAGCAGTCCGACTCCGACCACGGCGATGACGAGCAGGCCCAGTGCCAGCACGGTTCCCCAGGGTGGGACCGGCCAGTCGAGGGCAGCTCCGGGCAGGCTCGCGCAGAACCGGGCGACGTGCACGATCCACCAGGCCGGCAGCGATCCCAGCCACGCGAGAAGGGTTGAGAAGAAGTCCGCGCCGGGCATTCCTGTCGAACCGATTCCCGAGCTCACGAGGCTGAGAAAGCCCGCCACGGTTGCCGGCAGCACGGCAGGCGCGGCCAGGGCATTGGCGGCCACGGACCAGACCCCGATGCGCGGGTCGATGGCCACGAGCACCGGAGTGCAGGCCAGTTGGGCGACGAAAGGGACGACCAGCGCGGTGATGAGCACGCTCGGCAGCAGCGGGAAGTGCACGGAGAGTCGGCGCAGCAGGACCGGGACGACGAACATGATCGCGGCCGTGGACACCACGGACAGGACGAACCCCACCGAGGTGGCCAGGACCGGGACGAAGGCCAGGAGCAGGCTCGCCGTCGAACACATCACCGCCACCGGTGAGATGCCGCCGCCGCGCAGGAACACGAGTGCGGCGGCGATCGCCATGCCGGCGGCGCGGATCGCGCTGGGCTCGAAGCCGACGATGAAGACGTACCCGAGGCAGGTGGCCACCCCGATGCTCACCCGCAGCCTGGGCCCTGCCCGGCAGGCTCCCGCGAGGAGGCCCGCCCCGAGGCTGACGATCGTGACGTTGCTGCCTGAGACGGCTGAGATGTGGGTGAGTGAGACGACGCGCATGTCGGCGAGCATGCGGTCATCCTGCGGGTCGGTGTCACCGACGACGAGTCCCGGCAGCAGGCGTCCGCCCTCGTTGCCGGCGGCCAGGGAGTGTGCGCGCAGCTCGGTGCGCAGGTGCTCACGCCACCGCCACGCCCCATTCGGTTCGGCGATCATCTCAGGCGCGGTGTCGGTCGATCGGATGTCGTCGAGGGGGTGTGTGCGCATCCGCACCGTGGCCCCGTCGGAGGCGACTTCGGGACTGAGCACCGAAGAGAATCCGGTGGCACCGAGCAGGGTCAGCCGTGTCCACCCGGTGCTGCCGGGGTCGCTGTGCCCGACGACGATCCCAGTCGTCTCCGTGTCCTCGTCCGGTCCGCGTGAGCCGGCGAGGGCAGTGACCTGGATGGTCAACAGGCAGGCGAAGACGATGAGACCCACACCGAGGTGGTGGTGCCGGCGCAGGAGCACGAATCCGAGGAGACCGGCCAGCGGCGTGAGGATCAGTGCCCACGGTCCAGGGGCGAGCAGCGCGGTTGACCACAGTCCGGCTGCGCAGCACAGGAGTCGGACCGATCCCGGCCACAGCGAAGCTGCGGTTCGTGCCCGGTCCAGCAGTTCCGACGCCATCGACCGCGCAGACCGAACCGCCCGGCCCGCCGCCTCCGGCACGCGGGGTCGGCGGGCGGCGTGTTCAGCCGACGGTGACAAGGTCTTTGAGGCTTTCGAAGGTCTTCGGTCCGATGCCTTTGACGAGCAGCAGATCCTCTACGCTGCCGAACGGTTGGGCCTGCCGGTGGCTGACGATGGCCTCGGCAGTGACCGGACCGACCCCGGGCAGGGTCTGCAGAGCGGTGAGATCGGCGGAGTTGAGGTCGACCTTCCCGCCGGCGCCCGGAGCGTCGCCGGCTCCCTCCGGCCCTGCACCGCCGGCTCCGTTCGCCGCGACTCCCGGATCGGAGCTCGCTGCCGGATCGGGACCCGCTGCGCCGCCTGTGTCGGAGCCCGGCCCACCACCTGCACCGCCCTCGTCTGCCGCGGCTGCGGCAGGTGCTTCACCGACAGTGGGAATGTGGATCTGCTCGCCGTCGCCGAGCACCCGTGCGAGGTTCACCGATTCGGCGTCGGCCCCGGCGTCCAGTCCTCCGGCGGCCTCGACGGCGTCCTGCACCCTGGCTCCGGCCTTGAGCGTGACCACCGATGGTGTCTTCACCGCTCCCGTGACATGGACGATGACCTTTCCGTCAGCCTTCGCCGAGGCGGCTCCCTCCTGTGCGTCGTTCGTCCCCTCCTTCTCCGGCTGACCGTCGTCAGGCGCGGACGAGGACCCGGCCGACTCATCTGCGGCCCGGCCATCATCCTGCCCGCCGGCATTCCCGCTGGAATTCCCGCCGGTCTCTGTCGCTGCGTGCTGGTCGGCAGGACGGAAGAGGAAGAAGGCGAGGATCAGCACTCCGACCGTGGCGAGGGCGACGGCCACGAGGATCGGCAGTCGCACCCGGCGCGGTGCGACAGGTTCCTCTTCGCCGGCAGTGTCAGCGGTGAAGACGTCGCCGGGCACCCACCCGCCGCGCTCGGCGCTGGCGTTGAGGAGCCCGGCGAAGCGATCATCCGGAGACACAGCCATGGTCCGAGGCTAGGGACGCCTGCCCTCGCGGTGCGAGCTCGGCGAAGGTGCCTGTGGACGGCTTTGCTGGGTCCACAGGCTCCTGGTGTCAGAGTCGCAAACCGATCCCCAGCCGGCGGTGCCGAAGTGGCCGGTGTCGACGTGGCCGGTCTCAGGGTGTCGTCTGGACGCTCACACCGATCGTGCCGGGCCCGACATGTGCGGTGATGATCGTCGACAGGGTTCGGAATCGAGTGTCGACGCCGAGTTCGCTCAGGCGTTCGGTCAGGCTCACGACATCGGCGTCGTCGATCTCGCCTTCGGCCTGTTGAATCTCCACTGCCACCTTCGGCCCGTGCTCGGACAGCTCCTCGGCGGCGGCGGTGCTCAGTGCGACGATCTTGTCGAGCGCCTTCGCTCGGGTGCGCACCCTGGCCAGGGGCACGACGACTCCCGCGTTGAGGCCGAGCACGGGAACGATCTGCAGGGCTCTGCCGAGCAGCGATGCGGCGGCCCCGATGCGACCGCCTCGGCGCAGGTGTTCGAGGCTTCCTGGGACGAATACCGTGCGGGTCTCGCTCGCGCACCAGTCGGCGACGGTGCCGGCGATCGATTCGACGTCGAGTCCCTGCCGGATGCCGGCCACGGCCACCTCCACGGCGCCTGCCTGGCCCGCCGAGGTGGAGCGTGAGTCGACGACGTCGATGAGGATGTCTTCGGATTCGGCAGCATTCACCGCGGAGTCCCGGGTGCCGGAGAGGTCACCGGACATGGTGATGACGATGATGGCTTCGGCTCCTCGGCTGCGCAGGGTGGAGTAGGCCTCGGCGAATTGGGTGGGGGTGGCCATCGAGGTCGAGACGTCGTCACCGGCGGTCATCTTCTCGCACAGCTGGCCGGCAGAGATCTCACCATCGGCGAAGGCGACGCCGCCGACGAGCACTGTCAGCGGGACCGCTGCGAAGAGTCCCCCGGTGAGCTGCTCGAGCCTGTCGACTTCGGCAGACGAGAGCTGCGCTGTGGAGTCGGTGACCAGCCCGATCTTCATGGACGACCCAGGGCGCGGTATGTCCAGCCGGCCTCGCGCCACTGTCCCGGTGTGAGCACGTTGCGGCCGTCGACGAGGACCTGCCCGTTGACCAGCTGCCCGGTGGCGACCGGGTCGAGGTCGCGGTATTCGCGCCATTCGGTCAGGAGCAGCACCGCATCGGCCCCGGTCAGAGCCTCAGTGGTGTCGGTGACGTAGTTGAGTTCGGGGAACGACTTCGCGGCATTGTCGATCGCCTGCGGGTCGGTGACGGTGACGACCCCGCCCTGGGTGGCGATGAGTCTGGCCACGGCAAGTGCCGGCGAGTCGCGGACGTCGTCGCTGTCGGGTTTGAATGCGGCGCCGAGGATCGTGATCTTCTTGCCGATGAAGGATCCGCCGAGGGCGTCGCGGGCGATGTCGACCATCCGCACGCGGCGACGCATGTTGATCGAGTCGATCTCCTTGAGGAACGCCACCGCCTGGTCGGCTCCGAGCTCACCGGCACGGGCCATGAACGCGCGGATGTCCTTCGGCAGGCAGCCGCCGCCGAAGCCGAGGCCGGCGTTGAGGAACTTCCGTCCGATCCGGTCGTCCATGCCGATCGCATCGGCGAGCTGGGTGACGTCGGCGCCGGAGGCCTCGCAGAGTTCGGCCATGGCGTTGATGAATGAGATCTTCGTGGCCAGGAACGAGTTCGCAGCGGTCTTGACGAGTTCGGCGGTCGCGAAGTCGGTGATCATCCGCGGGGTGTCCTCGGCGAGAATCGACGCATACACCTCGTCAAGTGCCGCCGCCGCGTCCTGCCCCTCGGGCCCGGTGGCCACACCGTAGACCAGACGGTTCGGGTGCAGTGTGTCTTCGACGGCGTGGCCTTCGCGGAGGAACTCGGGGTTCCACATCATCGCAGCGCCCGTGTCGGCGATGAGTCCGGCCAACCGCTCGGCTGTGCCGACCGGAACCGTCGACTTGCCCACAACGATCGACGTCGGAGTCAGATGTTCATGCAGGGATTCGACGGCCGCATCGACGTAGGTGACATCGGCTGCGAATTCGCCGGGCTTCTGCGGAGTCCCGACGCACACGAAATGCACGCGCGCATCCGCGGCGCGGGAGATGTCGGTGGTGAATTCGAGCTTGCCCTTCTCCTGTGCCTTCACGAGGAGTTCACTCAGCCCCGGTTCGTAGAAGGGCGGTCGCCCGGCGGTCAGCGCCTCCACCTTGGCTTCGTCGACGTCGACACCGGTGACCTCGTGACCCAATGAGGCCATGGCCGCCGCATGCACCGCGCCGAGATATCCGCAACCGATGACTGAAATCTTCAAACCGAGTTCTCCCTGCGAATAGGCATGCGTTTTCGCACCACACTATATGCCACCCGGTTGCACGATATGTGGAGGTTGAAACAGTAGGCTTGGAAACGTGAAGCGTTTCCTCGATTTCCTCACCAACTCACCGGCGGCCGTGACGTTTGCGGTGCTCACCGTGCTCGGCGTCGTGGCCTTCGCCATCCCCGGACTGCATTCTGCGGCATGGATCATCGGTCTCGTGCTGTGTCTCGGCGTGATCGTCGCACTGCTGCTCTTCCATGGCGAATGGCGTCGGTCGCAGCGCCAGATCGACGCGCTGCGCCAGCAGCTCAGTGTCGAGCGCGGGCGGATGGACACTCCCGGACTGACCCCGGTCGATGACACTGTCGAACTGTTGCCCGATGAGCGACGCGCCCGGCGGATCCTCGAACTCATCCCGGACTCCGGAGGGCTCGTCCAATCTCTGCGTCTCGATGCCACTTTCGGCACCCTGGCCACCGACGAGCTCGAACCCCTCTACACGTTCTGCGAGGAGTTCAAGAAGGCCAGCTTCGCCAATCCGCGTTCGCACACGGCGTTCATGAATCTCTACCGGGCCGCCGAGGGCCTGTCGCTCTGGGTCAAGGACGAGACGCAGGTGTCGGGCGAAGATTCGACGATTCGCGAGATCCGTCCCGGTGACGCCAGGAAGGACGGTTGGCGCGAATACACTGAGGCCCGCAGCCGCGGCGAACGCCTCAGCGACGATTTCGTCTCCTCGCGTTGGGAGTTCAACCAGACAGCGCTCGAACTCGGACTCGTCTCCGGGGCCCCGCCGTTCAACGACTGAGGCCGAATTCGCCCAGCCGCTGCGGCCGCACAGCACAGCTGTCCCGGCTTCCCCAGGCCGGAGACGACGGACCGCCGCTGACATGATCGTCAGGGGCGGTCCGTCATTCATGCACCTCTTCGGTGCCGAATCAGCTCAGTGCCGAATCCACCAGGTGTCCGTCGGAGCCACCGGAGTCCGTCGCTTGTGTTCGGACCTGCGGTACTTCTCGATGAGCGCCGAGGCGGCCGCGGGTTCGATCTCCCTGCCTTCGAGGAAATCGTCGATCTGCTCATAGCTGAGTCCCAGCGATGATTCGTCGGTCTGCCCGGGTTCGTCATCGAGCAGATCGGCTGTCGGAACCTTGACGATGAGGTGGTCGGGAGCACCGAGGTGAGCCAGCAGCGCTCGTCCCTGCCGTTTGTTCAGACCTGCCAGGGGGACGACGTCGGCAGCCCCGTCACCGAACTTCGTGAAGAAGCCGGTGACCGCCTCTGCGGCGTGATCGGTGCCGACGACGAGGGCCCGCTTCTCCCCCGCCAGCTCGAACTGGGCGATCATCCGCATCCGGGCCTTGACATTGCCCTTGCCGAAATCGGTGATCGGTGTTCCGGTTGCCTTCTCGTACTCGTCGGCGGCCGCGTCTGTGGCGGCGCCGATGTTGATGACGACCTCATGGTCGGCACCGATGAAGGACAGCGCATCCTGCGCGTCCTGCTCATCGGCCTGCACATGGTTCGGCAGTCGCACTGCCCAGAATTCCGCTTCGGCACCGCGGCGACGCAGACCTTCCACGGCCAATTGGCACAGCCGACCGGCCAGGGTCGAGTCCTGGCCGCCGCTGATGCCCAGCACGAGGCCCCTGGCACCCGTGGTCAGGACGTAGTCGACGAGGAACTCGACCCTCCGCGCGATCTCCGTCGCCGGGTCGATCTGCGGTCGCACGCCGAGGGCGTGCCTGATCTCGTCCTGAGCTCTCTCGTTCGTCAATGCTCTCACCAGTCGTCGTCGGAGGGGCGATTCGTCGTGCATCACCCCGGGTACTCATGCAGTGTCCCAGATCCTGTGTTACAGCGATGTGTCCGCCGGCCACAGGCGCCGAGGACGGGTCCTCAGGCGTCGGGAACGATGTTGACCAGCTTCGGAGCGCGCACGATGACCTTGCGCACTCCCGCACCGCCGAGCGCCTTCACGGCATTCGGAGATTCGAGTGCCAGCTTCTCCAGGTCGTCGGCGGAGATGTCCGGGGCGACCTCGAGACGAGCACGCACCTTGCCCTTGACCTGCACCACGCAGGTGACGGTGTCGTCGACGAGGTGGGCCGGGTCCGCCTCGGGGAAGGAGGCATAGGTGACCGTCGAATCGTGGCCGAGGCGCTTCCACAGCTCTTCGGCCATGTGCGGGGCGAAGGGCGCGAGCATGATCGTCAGCGGCTCCAGCAGCTCCCGGCTCGCCACACCCTGCTTGGTCGCATGGTTGGTGAGCACGATGAGTTTGGAGATCGCAGTGTTGAACCGCAGATGATCCATGTCGTCACGGACGCCGTCGATGACCTGGTGGAGGACCTTGAGCGATTCGGCGTCGGCACTGCCGTCTTCGATCACCGATTCGCCGGTGGTCTCGTCGACGAAGAGTCGCCACACCCGCTGCAGGAAGCGGTGGGCGCCGACGACGGCTCGGGTCTCCCACGGGCGGTCCTGTTCGAGCGGTCCCATCGACATCTCGTACACGCGGAAGGTGTCGGCACCGTAGGCGTCGTACATCTCGTCGGGCATCACCGAGTTCTTCAGCGACTTGCCGATCTTCCCGTATTCGCGGTTGACCTGCTCGCCGTTGTACCAGAACGTCAGCTCGCCGTTGCTTTCGGTCTTCTCCTCCACCTCGGCGGCGGGAACATAGACACCGCGGGAATCCGTATAGGCATAGGCCTGGATGTATCCCTGGTTGACCAGGCGGTGGAAGGGCTCAGAGGAGGAGATGTGCCCGAGGTCGAAGAGGATCTTGTGCCAGAACCGGGCGTAGAGCAGATGGAGCACGGCATGCTCCTGCCCGCCGACGTAGAGGTCGGCACCGCCGCGCGGCTTCGACGCCCGCGGTCCCAACCAGTACTTTTCGTTGACCGGGTCGACGAGGCGCTCGTCATTGTGCGGGTCGGCGTAGCGCAGCTGGTACCACGACGATCCGGCCCAGTTGGGCATCGTGTTCGTCTCACGGTGGTAGGTCTTCGGACCGTCGCCGAGGTCGAGAACGACTTCGGCCCACTCCTGGTTGCGGCTCAGCGCCGGTTCGGGACGGCTGTCGGCGTCGTCGGGGGCATAGGTGCGCGGCGCGAAGTCGTCGACCTCGGGCAGGCCCACCGGCAGCATCTCATCGGGCAGGGCGATGGGGGTGCCGTTCTGGTCGTAGACGATGGGGAACGGTTCGCCCCAGTAGCGCTGCCGGGAGAACAGCCAGTCCCGCAGACGATACTGCGTGGATTCGGTGGCCAGGCCCTTGCCGGCCAGCCACTGCGTCACCGCGGCCTTGGCAGCATCGATGTCGAGCCCGTTGATGTCGAGTTCGGCGTTCGCCGAATTCACCATCACTCCGGGCCCGGTGTACGGGGTGTCCTCATCGTGGTCGGCCGGAGGCTGCACGGTGCGGATATAGGGCAGGTCGAAGGTCTTCGCGAAGTCCCAGTCGCGAGCGTCTTCGGCGGGCACTGCCATGATCGCCCCGGTGCCGTAGCCCATGAGGACGTAGTCGGCGATGAAGACGGGAACCTGGTCGCCCGTGGCCGGGTTGAGTGCGTACGAGCCGGTGAAGATGCCGGTCTTCTCCCGGCTCTGCTGCCGGTCGGCATCGGTCTTGGCCGCGGCGGCGCGCTGGTAGGCGGCGATCGCCTCGGCGGGGGTGGGCTGACCGCCTCGCCAGGATTCGGGCGTGGATGTGTCCCAGGCCGCGGCGGTGAGCTCGGCAACCTGCGGATGTTCGGGGCTGAGCACGAGGTAGGTGGCGCCGAACAGGGTGTCCGGACGGGTCGTGTAGACCTCGATCTCCCGGTCTTCTGCTCCGACGACGGGCAGACGCAGCAGCGCGCCCTTCGAGCGGCCGATCCAGTTCACCTGCATCGCGTGGATCGCATTCGGCCAGTCGAGGCCGTCCAGATCGTCGATGAGGCGGTCGGCGTACGCGGTGATGCGCATGTTCCACTGGCGCAGCCGGCGGGTGAACACCGGGTAGTTGCCGCGTTCGGACAGCCCTTCGGCCGTGACTTCCTCATTGGCCAGCACTGTGCCCAGTCCCGGGCACCAGTTGACCGGCGATTCGGAGACATAGGCCAGGCGGTAGCCCTGCAGCACGTCTTCGCGTTCGGCGTGGCCGAGTTCGGACCAGGCGCGACCGTCCGGGGTCGCCCGAGTCCCGGAGGCGAACTGTTCGATGAGTGTGGCGATCGGGCGGGCCGCTCCCTTCGCTTCACCGTCGGGCGTGGTCGCCTCGGGGTCGTACCACGAGTTGAAGATCTGCAGGAAGATCCACTGCGTCCACCTGACGAACCCGTCATCTGTGGTGGCGAACCGGCGCCGCACGTCGTGAGCCAGGCCCAGGCGGCGCAGCTGTTCGGTCATGTTCGCGATGTTCGCATCGGTGGTGATGCGCGGGTGCTGACCGGTCTGCACTGCGTAGAGGTCGGCGGGCAGGCCGAAGGCGTCATAGGACAGGGCGTGCATGACGTTGTGCCCGCGCATCCGCTGGTAGCGGCCGTAGACATCGGTGCCGAGGTAGCCCAGCGGGTGGCCGACATGCAGTCCCGCACCGGAGGGGTACGGGAACATGTCCATGATGTAGAGGGATTCGCGCTCACTGAGATCGGCCGGTGGGCTGTAGGGCGACGGGGTGTCCTGGGAGGCGAGCTCGCCGAGGTCTCCGGTGGGGTTCGGGGTGTGGAATGTGCCCGATTCCTCCCATGTGCGCTGCCACGACTTCTCAATCTTCTCGGCCAGCGCCGCATCATAGCGGAAACCGGTCTCCTCAGGGTTCGTCGTCATTACCTTCCTTCGCTGGACAGACGTGAGCGGGTTCCGACCATCGTACTCTGAACACCCCTTGATCCGACTTGGTTAGACTGCTCACAGAGCGTTCACCGGCGAGTTATCACAGCAAACGTGATCGATTTCACTGTGCACGTACCGAACGGTAGGATAACCGGGCAGTAACTTACGTCCTCGAAGGAGACCCATGAGCCCAACGACAATGCCGCAGGCGACAACTCCCGTCGTCGGATTCGAAGTCGATACCGTCTCGTCGACGACCGACATCTTCCTCCGCACCGTAGCCGAGGATCCGAAGCGCCCTCTCGTCGCCAAGCCCGACGGCGAGAGCTGGATCGAAGTGCCGGCAGGCGAATTCCTTGAGGAGGTGCGTGCCGCAGCGAAGGGGCTCATCGCTCTGGGGGTCGGAGTCGGCGACAGGATCGCGATCTTCGGCCCCACGTCATATGAGTGGACCCTCAGCGACTATGCCGTCTGGTATGCCGGCGGCATCTCGGTCCCGTTCTACGACACGTCTTCGGAAGACCAGCTCGCGTGGATGCTCACCGACGCCGACGTCGCCCGCGGGCTCGTCGCCACACCTGAGCACGCCGACCGAGTCAGGGCGGCGGCTGCGGCCGCCGGACGGCCCGAACCAGCGCTGCGGGTGTGGAGTGCGGGTGCGTTCGCCGACCTCGCCGAGGCGGGGAAGGACATCACCGACGAGCAGCTCGAATCGGCTCGGTCCCAGGTCGGCTCCGAGTCCGTGGCCACGATCATCTACACCTCGGGCACCACCGGCAAACCGAAGGGCTGCGTGCTCACCCACGCGAACTTCGTCCAGACCGCCCAGGCGGCCCGTCACCAGATCCCCAGCGTCCTCGACACCTCGATGCGCTGCCTGCTGTTCCTGCCGCAGGCTCACGTGTTCGCCCGGTTCATCGAAGTGCTCTCGATCAGCAACGGCGCCCTGCTGGCTCACCAGTCGGACCTGACCAAGCTCACCGATGCGATGGGCAGCTTCCATCCGTCGTTCATCCTCGGTGTGCCCCGCGTCTTCGAGAAGGTCTTCAATTCTGCCCTGGCCACCGCACAGGCCGGCGGCAAGGAGAAGATCTTCCGTCGTGCCGAGCAGGTCGCGGTCGCCTATTCGAAGGCACTGGACACCGGCAATGTGCCGTTGAGCCTGAAGCTGCAGCACGCGCTCTTCGACAAGCTCGTGTATTCGAAGCTGCGCGCGGTCATGGGCGACAACGTCACTCATGCCGTCTCCGGCGGCGGCGCCCTGGGAGCACACCTCGGGCATTTCTTCCGCGGACTCGGCATCATCGTGCTCGAAGGCTACGGCCTCACCGAGACCACGGCGCCGATCACCGTCAATGTGCCGGAGAACTCGAAGATCGGCACTGTCGGCGTTCCGCTGCCCGGTGTCTCAGTGGCGATCGCTCCCGACGGTGAGATCCTCGCCAAGGGCGTGCCCGTCTTCCGCGAATACTGGAACAACCCCGAGGCCACGGCCAAGGAGTTCCATGACGGCTGGTTCGGCACCGGAGACCTCGGCTCAATCGACGACGACGGCTACCTCACGATCAACGGCCGCAAGAAGGAGATCATCGTCACCTCCAGCGGGAAGAACATCGCACCCGCTCCGCTCGAGGATGTGCTCCGTCGCCATCCGCTCGTCGGCCAGCCGGTGGTCGTCGGTGAGAACCGCAAGTTCGTGTCCGCACTCGTCTTCCTCGATTCTGAGATGCTGCCCGGATGGCTGAAGAACCACGGCCTGCCGGAGATGGATCTGCGCGAGGCCGCCGCCGATGACACGATTCGGGCCGAGATCGAGAAGGCCGTCGAGGCAGTGAACCGGACGGTCTCACGGGCCGAGGGCATCAAGAAGTTCACGATCCTGCCCATCGAGCTCAGCGAAGAGAACGGGTATCTTTCGGCCAAGCAGTCGGTCAAACGCCACGTCGTCAACAAGGACTTCGCCGAGGACATCGACGCCCTCTACGCGAGCTGATCCAGTGCGCGAGCCGGCTGACCCAGCTCAGGAGCAGGCTGCTTCGCCCATCCGTTCGGGCTGAACCCGCCGCACGCTCACGGATCTCCTCACCGAACGGCCCGGGCGCGGACTCACAGCGAGTCCGCGCCCGGGCCGTTTCCGTGCGCACCGCCTGCGCCCTGTCTGGCCCTGGCCGGCCCGCTGGGGAGCCTCACGTCGTAAGCTGAGGGAAGAAGTCTCAATCATCGAAGCAGACGGAGGCAGACGCCATGGCCGACAACGCCGAACACATTCCCAGCTATGTGACCGAGGGCCAGGAATTCAACCGCGATACGAACTACATCGACGATCGCATCCTCAACGATCCGAACGCCCAGTGGCCGGTCGAACCCGGTCGGTACCGCCTCGTCGCGGCCCGCGCCTGCCCGTGGGCGAACCGGACGATCATCGTCCGTCGCCTCCTCGGCCTCGAGGACGCCATCTCCATCGGCATGCCCGGCCCCACCCATGATGCCCGGTCCTGGACCTTCGATCTCGATCAGGGCGGAGTGGATCCGGTGCTCGGCATCGAACGTCTGCAGCAGGCCTTCTTCGCCCGCTACCCGGACTATCCGCGCGGAATCACCGTGCCCGCCATCGTCGACGTTCCCACCGGGGTCGTCGTGACCAACGACTTCCCGCAGATCACCGAGGACTTCTCCACACAGTGGACCGACTACCATCGGGACGGTGCACCGAACCTGTGGCCGGAGGAATCCCGGGACGAGATGGCCAAGGTGATGCGCCATATCTATACGGAGATCAACAACGGCGTCTACCGCTGCGGCTTCGCCGGTTCCCAAGACGCCTACGAAGCTGCCTTCGATCGTCTGTTCAATGCCCTCGACATCGTCGAAGACCGCCTGAGCCGGTCACGATTCCTCATGGGCGAGACCATCACCGAGGCGGATGTGCGTCTGTTCACCACCCTGGTGCGCTTCGATCCCGTCTACTTCGGCCATTTCAAGTGCAACCGTCAGCCGCTGACGAGCTTCGAGAACCTCTGGGGATATGCCCGCGACCTGTACCAGACGCCCGGATTCGGCGACACCGTCGACTTCGAGCAGATCAAACAGCACTACTACATCGTCCACCGCGACGTGAATCCCACGCAGATCGTGCCCAAGGGACCGGATCTGTCGGGCTGGCTGAGCGATCACGGTCGTGATGCGAAGTTCGGCGGTTCGCCCTTCGGCGACGGGAGCGCTCCGGGCCCCGTCAAAGACGGTGAAGAGGTGGCGTTCGCCCACACCGCGGCCGCCTGGGAGAAGTGAGGCGGCCGCCTCGGCGAGGTCAGGAGTCGAACTCTCCGGGTTCGATGTGATCGTTCTCGGTCACGTCGGCGCCGGCGGCCTTCTTGCGCCGGCGTTTGCGGACCTTGAGCAGGATCCACACGATGACGAGGACGATGACGGCGACGATGACGATCTTCTGGAAGTATCCGGCATAGGTTTCGACGATCGCCCAGTTCTCTCCGAGGTAGAAGCCGGCGACGATGAGGATGGTGTTCCAGATCGCGCTGCCGGCCGTCGTCAGGAGCGTGAACTTCAGCAGACGCATGTCCCGCATTCCCGCGGGAATGGAGATGAGCGATCGGAAGATCGGGATCATCCGACCGAAGAACACTGCCTTGTCGCCGTGCCGATCGAACCAGTCGACGGTCTTATGCACATCGTCGACATCGACCAGCGGCATCTTCACCGCGATCCGCGCGATGCGTTCGATGCCGATCCACTTGCCCAGCGCCCACAGCACGATGGCGCCGATGAGTGAGCCCAAGGTCGCGCAGATGATCGCGGCCACGATGTTCAGCTGCCCCTGACTCGAGGTGAACCCGGCCAGGGGAAGAACGAGTTCGCTGGGAATGGGCGGGAAGATGTTGTCGAGGAACACGAGGAACCCGACGCCCAGCGGCCCGAGGGTCTCCATGATGGTCACGGTCCATGCCGAGAATCCGCTGAGGCCCTCCGCCGCACCGCCGCCGGCGGCCAGGACATTGCCACCTGCGGCGAGAGCGCCGCTGCCGGCAAGGGTTCCACCCGAGGGGTCACCGCCGGTCGCCGCCTGGGCGAGAAGGGCAGATGACGTGGTCGAAAATGAGATCGGCATGGTCAAAATTCTAGATAACAGCGCGGCTTGCCGCTCACAGTGGCCTCACAGCGGCTAGTGTGGAAACGGACACCTCCGAGGACGATCGCAGGTATCTCTTCGCAGGCATCGACGGACAGACATCGAAGGAGCAACCACGTGGCACCAGCCAAAGTACTGGCCTCGCGCAACACTGTCGCCGAGGTCGGCCACAATGCCGTCAATCGGCCGGGACCCGCACACCTCATGCGCGCCGTACAGCGGTTCGGCCAGCGTCTTGGCAACCAGTTCGGTGCTGCCATCACCTACTTCCTCGTTCTCGCGGTCATGCCCATCGCTATGGTCAGCCTCGCGTCCATCGGCTTCGTCCTCGACATCGTGCGCCCCGAGCTCCTCCCCCAGGTGACCGATCAGATCGAGACCTTCACTGCCGGCAACTCCACTCTCACGGAGCAGCTCGAGAGCTACCTCCTCGATTGGCAGGCAGTCGGAATCATCGGTATCCTCACCGGTCTCTACACGGGTCAGGGATTCATCGGCAACCTCGGTGCGGCGGTGCGCGCACAGCTTCATGACGATTTCGACGATGCCGTCCCGGAGAAGTCATTCGTCAGCAAGATCCTCAACAACATCGTCACCCTCATCGGGCTCATCATCGGACTCCTGCTGGCCGTGGCGCTCACCGTCGTCGGCACCGGTCTGCGGTCGATGATCGCCGATTTCCTCGGCCTCGGCGGATTCGCCGCCGGCCTGCTCTTCGTCGTCCCACTCGTCCTCACGTTCGGAGCCGCGTGGCTGATCTTCTGGTTCCTGTTCACGATGCTCCCGGAGAAGCCCGTGGACAAACAGGCGAAGAACCGCGGCGCCCTCATCGGTGCGGTCGCGTTCCTCATCCTCATCAACTTCTCCACCGTGCTCGTCAATCTCTTCTCCGGGAACAAGGCCGCCGGCGTGTTCGGGTCGATCATCGCGATCATGCTGACCCTCAACGTCTTCGCGCGCATCATCCTGTTCATCGCAGCGTGGATCGGCACAGCGAAGGCACCGAGGCCGCGGGAGGAGGACGACCCGGACTACCAGTTCGTCGTACCCAAGGTGCAGGCACAGAGCCTCGGCGCGCTCATCGCGGGTGCCGGCATCGTCGCGCTCACCCTGCTCGGCTTCAAACGCTACGACGAGCACCGGTCCGATCGCGAACAGCTGAGACGGTAGACTGGGGCCGCATCCGTTTCAACTGACCGAGGGGACACGACCTTTGACTGACGCAACGACGGCACGCCTGGACGATTGGGCGAAGAAGCAGACCGCCGCCGAAGAACTCATTCCGCTAGTCGGACGCCTGTACCGTGAGAACGACGTGCTGCTGACGCTGTTCGGACGGTCGCTGCTGAACAAGTCGGTGACCGGCATGATCAAGGCCCACCGCTATGCGCGCCACTTCCTCGGTGAAGAGCTGGACATCCAGATCACGCACCGCATCGTCAAGGCTCTGTCCGAGCTCAGCCTGGCGCCGGCCCGCATCGACCTGGGCCGCCTCATCGAGAAGCTCGACGACCCGAACGGCGATGTCGATGCGTTCCTCGCCGAGACACTCGCCGAGGTCGTCGATTCGCAGTCCGGTCAGGGCGAAGTCCGCGACGTCGTCCTCTACGGATTCGGCCGCATCGGACGTCTGCTGGCCCGCATCCTCATCGACCGCGCCGGCGGCACCGGCATGCGTCTGCGCGCCATCGTCGTGCGCAAGGGCGGGGACAACGACATCGTCAAGCGGGCGTCCCTGCTGCGCCGCGATTCGGTGCACGGCTCCTTCGACGGAACCATCGTCGTCGACGAAGAGGCCAACACCATCCAGGCCAACGGCACCCTCATCCAGGTCATCTACTCCGATGATCCGTCGCAGGTCGACTACACCTCTTATGGCATCAACGACGCCATCATCGTCGACAACACCGGCAAATGGCGCGACGAGGAGGGCCTGTCCAAGCACCTCGCCTGCCCCGGCGCCTCGAAGGTGCTGCTCACCGCTCCCGGCAAGGGCGATGTCAAGAACATCGTCTTCGGAGTCAACGACGATGCGATCCTCGACACGGACACGGTCATCTCGGCCGCCTCGTGCACGACGAACGCGATCACCCCCGTGCTCAAGGCCATCAACGACAAGTTCGGTGTCCGCAACGGCCACGTCGAGACGGTGCACTCGTTCACGAACGACCAGAACCTCATCGACAACTTCCACAAGGGCTCCCGTCGCGGCCGTGCAGCCGGGCTGAACATGGTCCTCACCGAGACCGGCGCTGCCAAGGCCGTGGCCAAGGCCCTGCCGGAGCTCGCCGGGAAGCTCTCGGGCAACGCGATCCGCGTGCCCACCCCGAACGTGTCGATGGCGATCCTCAACCTCAACCTGAAGAACGCCACCACCGTGGATGAGCTCAACACCTTCCTGCGCGAGGTGTCGATGCATTCGGCGCTGCGCAACCAGGTCGACTACGTCACCTCCCCCGAGCTCGTCTCCACCGACCTCGTCGGCTCGAAGCGCGCCGGAGTCGTCGACGGTCTGGCCACGATCGTCGATGAGGACCGCGTCGTCGTCTACGTCTGGTACGACAACGAGTTCGGCTACTCCTGCCAGGTGGTGCGCTGCGTGGCGAAGATGGCTGATGTCGACGTTCCCGCGTTCCCCTGATATCGCCGAGGCGGCCCACCGGATCCTCAGATGATTCGTCGCTGAGCAGCTGAGGCAGGCGCCCGGAGTCCTACGACTCCGGGCGCCTTCGTCATTCACCGGCAGTCCGCTTCCCACTCCCGCACCATCCCGCACCGGCAGCGTCACCCCCTACAGTTCCCGCCACAACCCCTCGGGAACGACAGAACCTCCCGCAGGAACGGGAGGTTTTGCCGGCACCGAGAGGGGATGATCACTCGGCAGTGTCGGACTCCATCGCTTCGTGCAGCCAGATCGGGGTGAAGTCGGCGAATCGGGCGGACAGCTCGTCATCGCTGTCGAGGATGACGGCCAGTCGGTCGTCGGCACCGGCGAGCTCCCCGCCCAGATGGGTCCCAGACAGGCGAGCAGGAGGCATGCGAGCACGATCGCGCCGGCGAGGATCGGCGTCTGTGACCACAGCAGCGCGCCGACGAGGATCCCGATCACGACGAAGCCGATGGCCACGGCCAGACCCGCGGTCCGTGTGCGAGGGGCTCGAGCCTTCGCCGGACGGCTCGCAGCGACCGAGTCGAGGATGTCGCGGTTGATCCGCGTCCACGCGATGATCGCTCCGAGTGCGCACACGATGCCGATCATGATGAGGCTGAAGGCGGAGAACAGCAGCACGGCGTCGATGTGATCGCCTTGGGCCTGCAGTGCTGCGCCGAGGCCTGCGACGAGCATCGCCGCCGCCATGACCAGCATGCTCAGCAGGCGAGCCCGACGCACGGCGATGAGCTCGGCGAGCACCCTGGCCAGAAAGGCTCGTTGGGCAGCAGGGTCGTCTGCCTGGCTCAACGCACGTACCCGAGCTTCTTATCGACGGTGTGAGGGAACTCCTCACCGGCGAGGTACTGCTCGAACAGCTGGTGGAACTGCTGGGCCAGACGCATCCGCCAGCCGTCGGTGTCGCCGCTCATATGCGGGGTGATGATGACATCGTCCATCGTCCACAGCGGGTGTCCGGCCGGCAGCGGCTCCTCGTCGAAGACATCGAGTCCGGCTCCGGCGATCTTCCCGGTGCGCAGGGCATCGACGAGCGCGTCGGTGTCGACGGTGTCGCCGCGACCGACGTTGATGAAGACAGCGGTGTCGTCCATGGCGGTGAACACCTCGGCACCGACGAGCCGTTCGGTCCTCTCCGTCAGCGGAGCGATGTCGATGACCCAGTCGTATCCGGCGACATTGTCGGCCAGGGTGGCGGAGTCGATGACGTCACCGAAGTCGGCGTCGCCGCTGCGGGCGCGCGAACCGGCCCCGGTGACCGAGATGTCGACGGCGCTCAGCAGTCGGGCGATCTCCCTGCCGATCGCTCCGGTGCCCACGATCAGCGCCGTGGTCCCTGCGATATCGCGCGTCGAGCGGCGGTTCCACTTCTCCTGTGCCTGATCGCTCAGCGATCCCACGGAGTTCTTCGCGTGCATGAGGATGTAGCTGAGCACGAATTCGGCGATCGGACGGTCGAAGGTCCCTCGCGCGTTCGTCACCGTCACCGGTGCCTCGACGAGTTCGTCGAAGAGGAGGGAATCGACTCCGGCCGCAGCGGCATGAACCCATTCGAGCCGGTCGGCGCTGCCGTAGGCGTCCTTGAGGGCAGTGGAGAAGAAATCCCACATCAGCAGCACATCTGTGCCCGGCAGCGCAGCACCGAGGGTGTCCGCCTCGGCGATGCGCAGTTCGATTCCCTCCCGGTCCCCCAGGTCAGTGAGCAGGTCGGGAATCTCTGTTCCGGGTGAGTTGAGTATCGTCAGTACCGTCATTCCTCGTCTCCTCTGGCAGCGGGCTTTCTGCCAGACTAACCGATGAGACCGCACCGGGGGTCTCGGCGCCTCGGTTCTCCGTTGCGGCGACGTCGAGGCTCTCCCGTTTCGCGGGTTCGTTCTTCAGCGTCTGCGCCAGCGGAGTGTTGGGCAGGAAGCAGAGGAAGATGAAGCCGAGCACTGCCAGCGGGGCCACCCACAGGAACAGCGGGACGAGGGCGTCGTTGTAGGAGTTGATGATCAGCGAGTGGATCGGCTCCGGCAGCTTCGACACGATCTCCGGGGTCAGTCCTGTCGAGGAGAGCTTCGGCAGGTGACCCTGCGGGGCCGCCTTCGCGATCTCGGTGATGCCGTCCTTGATGTTGTCCATGAGGCGCTGGGTGAACACGGAGCCGATGAAGGCCATGCCGAGGGTGGCACCGACCTGGCGGAAGTAGTTGTTCGCTGCGGTCGCGGTGCCGACCATCTTCACGGGGAAGGCGTTCTGGACGACGAGGACGAGCGTCTGCATGCTCAGTCCCAGGCCGAGTCCGAGCAGTGCCAGGCAGCCGATGGTCTCCCAGGCCGAGCTCTCGGCCTTCAGCTGGGAGAGCAGGACGAGCGAGGCTGCCATGATGAGGATGCCGGCCAACGGGTACTTCTTGTACTTGCCGGTCCGCGAGACGATGAAGCCGACGAGCGTCGAGGACACGAGCATGGTGCCCATCATCGGCACCATCATCAGTCCGGCGATCGTGGCGTCGATGCCGTGGACCATCTGCAGGTAGGTGGGCATATAGGAGAGCACGCCGAACATGCCGATGCCGACGAAGAGACCGGCGATCGTGCACAGGAGGAAGTCCCGGTTGGTGAACAGGTACATGGGGATGACCGGTTCGCTCACCTTGAGTTCGACGAAGACGAAGGCGATGGCGGCGATGACGCCGGTGACGATGAGTCCGTTGATCTGCCAGGATCCCCATGCGAAGTCGTGGCCGCCCCAGGCGGAGACGAGGACGATGCAGGAGGTGACGACGGAGATCAGCGCCATGCCGAAGACGTCGACCTTCGGGCGGGGACCGCTGCCCCTGGCGTGCTTGGGCACCTTGAGGAAGATCGCGGCGGCGATGAGGGCGATGATGCCCAGCGGGAAGTTGATGGCGAAGGCCCAGCGCCAGCCGGGGCCTTCGGTGAGCCAACCGCCGATGAGCGGTCCGGCCACGGAGGACACCGCGAATGCCGAGCCCATGATGCCCATGTATTTGCCGCGTTCACGCGCGGGCACGACCGAGGCGATGATCGACTGTGAGAGGATCATCATCCCTCCGCCGCCGATGCCCTGGAGGACGCGGCCGAAGATGAGCGTCGACATCTCGTTGGCGATGAGCGCGAAGACCGACCCGAGCAGGAAGCAGCAGATCGCGAACATGAACAGCGGTTTGCGTCCGAACAGGTCGCCGACCTTGCCGTAGACGGGCATCATGATCGTCGAGGCGAGCATGAATGCGGTGGAGACCCACAGCATCTGGTCGACGCCGTCGAGTTCGCCGACGATCGTCGGCAGGGCGGTGGCGAGCACCGTCTGGTTGAGGGAGAACATGAACATTGCGATCATGAGGCCCACGAAGAGCAGGATGATCGCCGAGGTGGTCATCGGTGCCGTGTCATCGCCGGGTGTCGCCGGTGCCTCGGTGGCCGAGGAGGTTGTCTGGGGTTTCACTGTCATCGTCTCGGTTTCGATATCGCGGTTGCTTCTCATCACGGCTTTCGTCTGTTTCGTCGTCTCGTTCGTCATTCGCGGCCTGTTCACTGCAGGCGCTCGAGGACCTTGAGGAAGAGTCCCAGGGAGTCTTCGAAGATCTCCTTGGTCCCGCCTCTGTCCTCGACCACCTCGGGTGATCGCTTGATCGTCTGTCCCGCATGGTTGAGCGGGACGCGGCAGAGCTGGGTGAGCATGCGCGCGCTGCGCTGGGCGGAGTCCTCGGTCGAGAACTCCTGTCCGAGGTGGCGCAGGCGTCGCAGCACATGGCCGGCGACGATCTCCTCGAGAGCCTCTGCCCGGTCGAAGCTCTTGCTCACGAGTTCGGGGTAGAGGGCGAAGAGGCGGCGGCGCCTGGCCGGCATCTCCGGATCGACGGAGCCGATGAGCAGCGCTTCGCGGACGAAACGCGCTGTGTCCTCGGCTAATGTGTCGAGCCCGGAGTCCGCATAGACGTAGTCGTCGGCAAGGCTCTCATCGACGCTGACGTCGGCGCCGAGGCCGACGATTGCGTCTTCCTTCGTCTCGAAGTAGTTGAAGAAGGTGCGCGTGGACACGCCTGCGTCGGCGGCGATGGTCGCCACGGTCGCGAAGGTGAGACCATCTTCGAGGACTCGGGTGATCGCGGCCTCGTGGAGGGCGCTGCGGGTCAGCCGGGCCTTCTTCGAGCGCAGGGATTCTTCAACAGGCATAAGACCATTTTGCATCTCATGCAAACTTTCACCAACTGCAAATCTGCAATTGTGCACTATTTCACTGTGTGCAACCCTGCCCGGACGGTGCAGCGGCCTTCCGCCTCTGCTGTCGAACACGCATCACACGGAGATGCGTCACATGAGCATCTTGAGCCTGGCGCGATGCTGCTCGAGGGTCTGGAGCTGACCGAGCAGAGTCGCCTGCCCAGCACCATCGGCAGTGTCCTGCCGCTGCAGGCGGGAGTGCAGCTCCTTGGCGATGCGTTCGAGGTCGTAGTCGAACAGGCGGGCGACGATGCCGCGGGCGAACCGGTCGATGCCGGTGTCTTCGATGATCGGCAGCGGGGTGACGATCAGCTGTGCGACATAGGGTCGGAGATCCTCGGCGCTGGCTTCGAGGACTCGCTCGGCCCATTTCGACTGTTCGGAACCGGCCGAGCCCAGTCCCCCGGCGGCCTTGATCGCGTCTTGGATCCGCCGGTAGCCGGGGTGTTCGAAGGCCTTGGCCGACAGCGAGTCGAAGAGCTTCGCGTTGACGGCCTCCGGGTGCTGGAGAGCGACCATGAGGACGCCCTTCTCCGTCTTCAGCCGGGCGGGGCTGATGGGGGCGGAGAGGTTCGAGACGTCGGGGCGTTCCTCATAGACGTATTCGATCCCGCGTTCGTCGGAGATCTCCCCCGCCGAGGCGGCACCGGGCTCGCGTCCGGTCCCGACCGGTCCGGCCCCGCCCGCGGCTCCGGTGCCGGTTGCAGGTCTCTGCCCTGCTGCGGATCCCTGCCGTGCCGCGGGCCCAGAGCCCGTCCCCGTCGCAGACCCTGCGGAGCCGCCCTGCCCTGGTGCCGGCGGTGCGGGCGGTGCCGGCGGCGGGCCCGCGCGGAAGTTCGTCTGCGGGGAAGGCGCCTCGGCGGTCTGGCGGTTCTGCTTCGGCTTCCGCTGGGCAGTGCGCACAGCGGTCTCCACTTCGTCGATGTCGACGCCGATGCGTCCGGCGACGAAGCGGTAGTAGTGGGTGAGGCTGTTGCGGTCGCGGATATCGGTGAGCACATCGGCGGCGGCCTTGACTGCGGAGATCCTGCCTTCGACGGTGTCTAGGTCGAAGCGCGCGATCGCCGTGGTGATGACGAACTCGAAGAGGGGTTTGCATCCGTCGATGAGTTCGCGCAGGGCCGCATCGCCCTTCTGCATCCGCAGGTCGCAGGGGTCGAGTCCATCGGGTTCGACGGCGACGAAGGTCTGCGCGGTGAACAGGCTCTCGAATTCGAAGGCCTTGAGCGCGGCCTTCTGTCCGGCGGCGTCTCCGTCGAAGGTGAAGATCACCTGTCCGGTGGGATCGTCGCCGAGGAGACGGCGGATGATCTTCACGTGTTCGGCGCCGAAGGCGGTGCCGCAGGTCGCCACTGCCTGATCGACTCCGGCCAGGTGGGCGGCCATGACATCGGTGTAGCCTTCGACGACGACGACGCGTTTGGTCTTCGCGATCGACTTCTTCGCCAGGTCGAGGCCGTAGAGGACCTGGTTCTTGTGATAGAGCGCGGTCTCCGGGGTGTTGAGGTACTTCGGACCCTTGTCATCGTCGAAGAGTCTGCGGGCGCCGAAGCCGATGGTTCGGGCGGTCATGTCCTTGATCGGCCAGATGACGCGTCCGCGGAACCGGTCGTAGATGCCGCGGCCGCCTTCGCTGGCCAGGCCGGCGGCGAGGATCTCCTCGTCGGTGAATCCTGCCTTGCGCAGGTGGGAGGTCAGCGCGTCCCAGGACTTCGGGGCGAAGCCGATGCCGAACTCGCGGCTCGATTCGGCGGGGAAGCCGCGACCGGACAGGAACTCGCGACCGATCTGGCCGGCCTCGGATTCGAGTGCTTGGGAGAAGAATCGCTGGGCGACCTCGTGCATCTCGAGCAGACGCTGTCGACGGCTGGCCTGTTCCCGGTCAGGGCCTTTCCCGTCTTCGTAGCGCAGATGCATCCCGGCCTTGCCGGCCAGTGTCTCGACGGCTTCGACGAAGCTGAGCTGTTCGACCTTCTGCAGGAAGGTGAATACATCGCCGGACTCTCCGCAGCCGAAGCAGTGGTACATCCCGACCTGCGGGCGCACGGTGAACGACGGCGTCTTCTCGTCATGGAAGGGGCACAGCCCCTTGAGCGATCCGATGCCCGCGGTCTTGAGTGTGACGAACTCTCCGATCACCTCGTCGATGCGGGTGCGGGTGCGCAGTTCGTCGATGTCCTCGCGCTTGATGAGTCCGGCCATGGTCTAGAGCCGATCCTCCGCCCCGGCGTTGAGGTGGTGGTACAGGGCCCATGCGGAGTGGTCGGTCAGGGAGGCGATCTGGTCGACGATGACGCGCAGCCGGGCCGCGTCATCGGCGGCTTCGGCATGGTCGGCGCGGAACATCGGGTCGAGGTGCTCCGGATTCTCCGCGTACCATTCGGCGAGATCGCCGATGACTGCGGCCTGGATATCGTGGAGCCGCAGGCGGTCCTCGGCGACCATGACGGTCAGCGTCGCCATGCCCTTGAGCACGGCGATCTCGACCGCTGTGGCCTCGGGGACGACGAGTGAGGCCGAATAGCGGGCCAGCGGCTCCCACCCGTACTCCTCACGAGTCGCCGATTCCGCGGCGCCGATGAACCGTCCGATGAGCTGGCTGGTCATGTGCTTGAGGCTCGCCTGGGCGCGGCGCGAGCCGTCGAAGGGCTCCCCGGGCCAATAGGCGGCCGCCTGGAGCCGACTCAGCGCCTTGTCCATCTCTGCGTCCGTGGTCTCCGGCAGGTACCACTGGCGGGTGATCTCGAACAGTGCGGCCCGACGGTTCTCCGAGGCCTGGCTGGAACCGAAGTCGGCGAGGTCGAGGTGGCCTGCGACGACGGCGTCTTCGACGTCGTGGACGGAATAGGAGATGTCATCGGCTAAGTCCATGACCTGGGCTTCGATGCATTTCTTGCCGTTGTCGATGCCGGAGCGGTAGAAGTCGAAGACGGCGCGGTCATCATCGTAGACGCCGAACTTGCGCACCCCGGAGTCGCGGCGGCCGGCGGTGGCTTCGGCGCGCGGCCACGGGTACTTCGTCAGTGCGTCGAGGCTCGCCCGGGACAGGTTGAGTCCGGCCGGACGCCCATCCTCGGCGATGACCTTCGGTTCGATGCGGGTGACCAGGCGCAGGGTCTGCGCATTGCCTTCGAATCCGCCGATGTCCTTGCACAGGGCGTCGAGGATCGTCTCCCCGTGGTGGCCGAAGGGCGGGTGTCCGAGGTCGTGGGACAGGCAGGCGGTGTCGACGATATCGGGGTCGCAGCCGAGGTAGCGGGCGAGTTCGCGTCCGACCTGGGCCACTTCGAGGGAGTGGGTCAGGCGGGTGCGCACGAAGTCGTCAGTGCCGGGCGAAACGACCTGGGTCTTCGCACCGAGGCGGCGCAGACCCGAGGAGTGGAGGACGCGGGCGCGGTCACGTTGGAAGGCCGAGCGTCGTGGATTCTTTGCCGGTTCGCGCACCCACCGTTCCTCGTCCCATGGCGTGTAGACCGCCACGGTGCCCGTCCGCACCGAGGTGTGCGGGTGAGTGTCGAAGGGCATTCTCATCCTCCAGAGATGTCGAGTTCGGCCTCCGACAGCAGCGATTTCCCGCTGGGGTCGAAGATGCGGGAGTCCAGCCAGCCTTCGGGCAGGTGCGGCTTCTTCGGTCTGGTCGTGCGTCCGCGGGAACCTTCGGCGGCTTCTCCCGGATAGGGAGCGTCGCGGTCAAGCTGGTCGAGCAGCCCGGCCAGCTCCTCGAGCGAGGAGACCATGGCCAGCTGACTGCGCAGCTCTCCCCCGACCGGATAGCCCTTGAAGTACCAGGCGATGTGTTTGCGCAGGTCACGCACACCGTAGAACTCGTCTTCGAAGTGGTCGACGAGGTACTGCCCGTGCTTGTACACAGCCTGCCCGACCTCGGCGAGGCCGGGACGATGGCGTTCATCGCTGCCGTTGAGGGCATTGGCGAGGTCGCCGAACAGCCAGGGGCGTCCCTGGCAGCCGCGGCCGATGACGACGCCGTCGCAGCCGGTCTTGGCCATCATGTCCAGGGCATCCTCGGCGGCGAAGATGTCACCGTTGCCGAGCACCGGCACGGTGTCGCCGAGGTGGTCCTTGAGTCGGGCGATCGCGTCCCAGTCGGCGGTCCCCGAATAGAGATCGGCGGCCGTGCGGCCGTGCAGCGCGACGGCGGCGGCGCCAGCATTGCGTGCGGTCTCGGCGGCATCGAGGAAGGTGGTGTGATCTGCGTCGATGCCTTTGCGCATCTTCACGGTCACGGGGATCCCGCCGCGGGCCGCCTCGGTGACGGCGGTCGTGACGATGGCCTTGAACAGATCCTGCTTCCACGGCAGGGCGGAGCCGCCGCCTTTGCGGGTGACCTTGGGCACGGGGCAGCCGAAGTTGAGGTCGATGTGATCGGCCCGGTCCTCCTCGACGAGCATCCGCACGGCCTGGCCCATCGTCACCGGATCGACTCCGTAGAGCTGAACCGAGCGCGGGGTCTCGTACGGTTCGTGGTGGATGATGCGCATGGTCTTCGGACTGCGCTCGACGAGGGCACGGGTGGTGACCATCTCGGTCACATAGAGACCAGCCCCGTACTCGCGGCACAGGCGGCGGAAGGCGGTGTTCGTGATCCCGGCCATCGGGGCGAGCACGACCGGTGAGGACAGCTCGATGGGGCCGATGCGCAGAGGTGCTGCGGGCTTCGGGGATGCGGTTTCTGGGGCAGGACTGATAACACTCACGAGACCATTATCCCAGTGCAGTCAAAATCGCACATTCTCGCCCTCGTTCTCCGTCTCCGTCATGGCCCGATCTGCTGCGCTGTTCTGCGGGCTTCCCCGTCCTGTTGCGTCATCTCTTCGTGTCAACCGAATCGGTGCGCAGAAATTCCCGGACGTCCCATTCGATGTCGACGGCGAGTTCGGCGGCGAGCCGATCGTCGTGGGTGACGATGACCATCGCCCCGCCGAATCCCTCGAGCGCGGTCACGAGGGCTTCGAGTGAGGACAGGTCGAGGTTGTTGCCCGGTTCGTCGAGGATGAGCAGCTGCGGGGCGGGATCCTGGAGGAGCCCTGCGGCGAGGGCGACGCGGAAGCGCTCACCGCCGGACAGCGTCGCACAGATCTGGTCGGTGCGGCCGGCACGCAGTCCCATCGCAGCGAGCACTTCGTGGACGCGGTGCGGATCGAGGCTCGGGTTGTCTGCGCGCACAGCCTCCATGACGGTGAGTTCGGGCGGCAGCCGGTACTGCTGGTCGAGGTGGGCCGCAGGAACGCCGACCGTGATCGCCAGCTCCCCGAAGAGCTCCGCGACCGGCGGGCCGGGTTCAGCGGTTGCTCGGCCGTATTCGACGACTTCTGCCTCCCCGCCCGCAACGGGGGCTGTCGGACCCGCGCCGCCTCTCGCGCCGAGCTCTCGGTCCTCTCCCGCGGCCGACATGATGGCGGCGAGCAGAGTGGACTTGCCCGCTCCGTTCGGTCCGGTCAGTCGGATCCGCTCGGGTCCGACGAGCTGCCGCGGTCGTTCCAGGCTCACCGAGGCGACCTCGAGGACGCGTTTGGATGCGTGCACCTGAGTGTCCGGCAGGTCGAGGCGTACGCTCGCTGAGCGGCGCAGCGCATCCTTGGCAGTGGTGAGTTCGTCCCAGGCCGCTGATTCGTCGGCGGCTTTGTCGCCGCGGCGTTTGGCTGCAGACTTCTCCGCGAAGTGAGCCATAGCGTTGGCTGCGATCCGGGGACGACGCTTATTCAGTTTGTCCTTCGCCCCTTTCTGCTCGCTGCGGGCGAGTTTCGTCTCCAGTTCGATTCGCTGTCGCTTCTCGACCTGGTGGGACTTCTTCGCATCGGTGACCTTCTGCTGTTTCGCCTCCTCTTCGGCGGCGACCATGGCTTCATAGTCATCGAAGTTCCCGCCGTAGACGCGCAGACGGTCGGTCATCTCGATGATCGAGTCCATGTGCTCGAGCAGGGTGCGATCATGTGAGATGACGAGCGTGGGACCGCGACGGGCGGTGAGCAGGGAGCTCAGCAGCTGCCGACCACCCTCGTCGAGGTTGTTGCTCGGTTCGTCGAGAATGAGCCAGTTGTCCGCGACCAGAGCCGCCCGTGCCAGGCCGATGCGGGTGGCCTGTCCGCCGGAGAAGCTGCTGAGGCTGCGATCGAGGTCGCCAGGGTCCAGCTGCAGGCCGAGATCCGCTGCGGCCGCCAGCGCCTGCTCTTCGATGTCCCAATCGTCGGCGATGAGCGCGAAATCGGTTTCGCCCGCGTCCCCGTTCAGCGCGCGATGCAGTGCAGACCGGACGTCCGCAATGCCGAGGGCCGCGTCGACGCGCTGGGCCGAATGCGGCAGCAGCTGGTCGACGTAGACGGCGCTGTCCGCGCCGGTGATCGTGCCGGTGATCCTGCCGAGGGTGGCCGGCATGTGGCCGGCGAGCAGTTTCGCGAAAGTCGATTTGCCGATCCCGTTGTCACCGACCAGTCCGACAAGTTCGGCCGGAATCGTGGCGGTCAGCTGGGAGAAGATCTCGGTATCGTCGCCGAGGCGGTAGTCCAGTCCGGAGACAGTGATTGCTGAAGGCATGAGGGTCCTCATTTCGTGTACGCAGAAGCGCCGCGGGCCCGTGGCACCCGCAGTTCACGGCATGAGGATTCACTTCACTGTCGAGACGTCCTTCGTCGGGAATGGAACACAATCAAGGGTGGACGAATCGCCTCGGCGAGTCAAGACCTGCCCCGATTACCCCTTCTTACTACCTGACGGCGCCCCAGCAACTTGGCGCCAGGGTGCTGGGAGCCCGTCAGGTAGTTCCGGGGTTTGGGCGATCGGCCTCAGACGATGATGAGCATGAGTTCGGCAGGCTCGTCGTGCGGGTTCGCCAGCTGGTGCGGCACGTCCCCGGGCGCCTGGGCGCAGTCCCCGGCGTGGAGTGTGGTGCGACGGTCGATGGTGACGATCTCGATGCTGCCGGAGAGGATGAAGAAGCTCTCACGCGATCCGCTGCGGTGGGCGGCGAATGCCGATGTCTCGCTGCGGGGGTCCAACCTGTAGTGGACGACGTCCATGTTCTCGATCGCCGACGGCAGGTCCCGACGCCGCACTCCCCGCCCGAAGTCCGATGAGGTCGGGATCGCCTCGGCGCGGGTGATCGTCACTTCGGGGGCGGCGAGGAGTTCGCCGACATCGACGCCGAGGGCGCGGGAGAGCCCCATCGCGTTCGAGACCGAGGTGTCCTGCTCTCCTCGTTCGATCTTCGACAGTGCGGCTCGGGACAGTCCCGCCCTGGAGGCGAGTTCGTTGAGGGTGAGATCGTTGAACTTGCGCCGCGCTCTGATGCGAGCTCCGAAGACGCGTGCTCCGAGGTCCTCTTCTTTCACCATGGTCGAATCATAGACTATTCTTGAATAGTAGACGCATTTCTCACAAAGGAAACTTGTGCCCATGACGGCAGTGCTGGCCATCGTGCCGATCTTCGTGGCGATCGCACTGCTCCTATTCAAGCAGAGTTCGTGGATCGCGGCGCTGGCCGGAGCCGTCGCCGCGGCGATCCTCGTCGCACTCGTCTTCCCAACCCCCGCCTCGGTGCTGGTGGAATCCGGTGTCGACTACTTCCCCCTCATCCTCGAGGTCGCACTCATCCTGCTCTTCGGGATGGTGCTGGCCCGGCTGCTCGAGTCCGCCGGGGCGATGTCGCAGATCTCCTCATGGGTCGAGTCCCGCTCCCCCAGTCGCCCGCTCGGCGTCGCGCTCGTCGTCTTCGGCCTCGTGCCCTTCGCCGAGTCGGTCACGGGCTTCGGGATCGGTGTGACGATCGGAGTGCCGGTCCTGCGGCACCTCGGGTGCTCCCTGCGACAGTCCGCGATCCTCGGACTCCTCGGCCTCATCGCCGTGCCTTGGGGCGCCCTGGGGCCCGGCACCACGGTCGCCGCAGCCCTGGCCGGACTCGACGTGGACGAACTCGGCTTGGCCACCGCATGGCTCAACGCGATCCCGGTCATCATCGTCACGATCGCGGTGATCGCGATCATGCGCCCTTCTCCCGCCTCGGCGCTCGGGATCATCGGGGCCGCCGGGCTGATGTGGGCGGGCATCCTCGCTGCCAGCTATGTCATCGGCATGGCCCCGGCCGGAATCGTCGGCTCGCTCCTCGTCATCATCGTCATGGGCACGGTCTTCATCCTCCGTCAGCGCAGCGCCGGCCTCACTCGGGACCTGGGGCTGGCCGTGCTGCCCTACGGCTCGCTGACGATCGGACTCCTGCTCGCGAGGTGGCTGCATTCGGCGCTTCCGTCGGTGCCCACCCAGATCATCTCCTCACCTCCGTTCTGGCTGGCCGTCGCCTGTCTCATCGCCGCCATCCGGGTGCCCGGCCGGGGAGGCGTCACACGCTCGGCCGCACGGTCATGGGTGCCCATCGGAGTGGGCACGGCAGCGTTCATGCTCATGGGCTGGATAATGACGACGACGGGGATGAGCGAGGCCATCGGCGCGGCGATGCCGGCCGGGCTCATCCTGCTCACCCCCTGGCTCACCGCCGCCGGCGCCGTGCTCACAGGGTCGAACACAGGGGCGAACTCGATGTTCACCGGCACACTGACGGCCGTGGCCGGCTCCTCCCATGTGGCTGCGCTGCCGGTCGTCGCGGCGGGCAACGCCGCAGGATCACTGGCGGCCCTGGCCGCTCCTCCCCGGGTGGCGATGGCGGTGCAGATGGCCGATGCCTCCACCCCCGCCTCGGCGCGGGACATCGCCTGGGTCCAGGGTCGGGCGCTGACCGTGGCCGGGATCGACGCGCTTCTCCTGGGGCTGTTCATCCAGTTCTTCGCGTGAGCGGGACACAATTCGTGAGCGCGGGATCGTCCGGCTAGGACGGACGTGACTCGGTTCAGCCTGTCACGCGCGGGTGTTCTCGTCGTCAGACGCGGGTGTTCTCGCCGTCAGACGCGGATGATCTCACGGGGGAAGTGCGTGAACGGTTCGCACCCGGTGTCGGTGATGAGGACCGGCTCGGACAGTTCGATGCCGTAGCCGTTCATCCACATTCCGCCGATGAGGTGGAAGGTCATGCCCGCTTCGAGGATCTGATCATCCTCGGTGCGGATCGAGATCGTCCGCTCGCCCCAGTCCGGCGGATAGCCGATGCCGATCGAATAGCCCAGCCGGCTCGGCTTCTCGAGCCCGGACAGGGCGAGCACACGGTTCCAGGTGCGGGCGAGTTCAGCGGTGGGCACCTCAGGTGCGGCGACCTCGAGAACTGCGGTGAGCGCCTCGGCGACGACGCCCTCGAGTCGGACGAGTTCCTGTTTCGGTCGCCCCGTCACCGCGGTCCGCGCCAAGGGCACATGGTAGCGGCGATGGACGCCGGCGAGCTCGATGCTCACGGACTCATCGGCCTCGAACTTCCGATCGGTCCAGCTCAGATGCGGGGTGTCCGCGCTCTCGCCGGTGGGCATGAGCGGGACGATCGCGGGATAGTCGCCCCACACCCCGTTGCCGCCGCGGGTCTGCGCCTCGGAGATCGCAGCGGCGACCTCGTTCTGCCCGACTCCGACCCCGATCGTTCCCAGGGCGGCGTCCATGGCCGCCGTGGTCACCTGCGCGGCCTTGCGCATGAGTGCGATCTCGGCCGGGGACTTCACAGCACGGATCCAATTGACCAGTTCGAAGGAATCGACGAGCCGCCACTCGGGCACCCCGTTGACGAGCGCGCGGAAGGCGCGCGGGGAGAAGAAGTGCGAATCCATCTCAACTCCGACCGGTGAGGTCGAGGCGCGGGCGACCTCCCAGCGCTGACGCAGCGCGAAGGCGACCCAGTCGAAGGGATGGATGTGGGGGCGCTGCACATAGCGTTCGGGGTAGCCGACGATATCCTCCGGCGGCAGCCAGGAGGTATGCGAGGCCCCGCGCGCATCCATATCGCGCATGAACAGCGTCATCGGCCCCGATGACGGCACGAAGAGCAGCTGCGGGGTGTAGAAGGACCAGGCGTTGTACCCGGTGAGGTAGTAGATGTTCGCGGGGTCGGTGACGATGAGTGCGGCCAGCCCCTGGTCGACCATGCGATTGCGCACCGATGCGATCCGGCCGAGGTACTCCTCCGGAGTGAACGACAGCTCGTCGGCTCCGATCGAATCGACCTCACCGGGAATCGGCTGCTGACGAGCCTTGACCTCCTGGTTCGCCTGCCCCTGCTCGGCACCGGGCCGCATACCGTAGACATCGGGGCGATTATCTTCGCCGCCGTAGAACAGCTCACCCTCATTCATGGCTCCAGTGTGGTGATCCTCCTCACAGCCTGTCAATCACTGCGGATGGGCGTGTTGTCAGCGGCGATTCCGCACATTTCTGACGAATCCAGAATCAAACAATTTCAGTTTCGACGGATTTCGCACGCCACACGGGGCATTTCAGCAGAATCAGTGGTAGATTGGGCTGAGACGAACATCACGGAGGTGAAGAATGGACCAGTTCCTGCCGAACGGCGGCGGTTCCCGACTGGGAAATCTCGATGAGAAATCGAAGGCGATCATCGTCGAACTGCAGCACGACGGAAGGAAGTCGTATTCGGCCATCGGAAAGTCCGTGGGACTGTCCGAGGCAGCTGTGCGACAGCGGGTCTCGCGGCTCATCGAGTCCGGAGTCATGGAGATCGTCGCCGTGACGGATCCCCTGAGTCTGGGCTTCGCCCGGCAGGCGATGGTGGGGCTGAAGGTCCGCGGGGACATCACCGCGGTCGCCGATCGACTCCACGACTACGACGAGATCGACTATCTCGTCGTGACCGCAGGTTCGTTCGATCTTCTCGTGGAGATCGTGTGCGAATCGGATCGGCATCTGATCGAGTTCGTCAATGAGGAGCTCCGCTCGATCGATGCCGTCGTGGACACGGAGCTCTTCATGTACCTCTCACTCGAGAAGCAGAAATACAATTGGGGGACGCGATGACAGAGAATGTCACCAGGGCCGGCACTCCTTATCAGGATGCCATCCGCAACAACGTGTGGATGCACATGTCACCACACCAGTCACTGTTCAACGGTGGGGAGGCGCCGGTCATCGTACGCGGCGAAGGTCACCACATCTTCGATGACAAGGGCAAGAAGTACATCGACGGTCTCGCCGGCCTGTTCACCGTGCAGGTGGGACATGGGCGCGAGGAGATCGCGAAGGCGATGTACGACCAGACGCTGAAGCTGCCGTTCATGCCGCTGTGGTCCTACGCTCACCCGCAGGCGATCGAGGTCTCCGAGCGCCTGGCGAACTACGCGCCGGGCGACCTCAACCGAGTCTTCCTCACCTCCGGCGGCGGCGATTCGGTCGAGTCGGCGATGAAGTTGGCGAAGAACTACTTCAAACTCGTCGGAAAGCCGGGCAAGCACAAGATCATCTCGCGTGCCACGGCCTACCACGGCACACCGCACGGTGCGCTGTCGGTGACCTCCCTGCCGGGTCTGCGTGAGCAATTCGCGCCCCTCGTCCCCGGAGCTCACAAGGTGCCGAACACGAACTTCTACCGGGCGCCCGAGCACCTCGCCCATGACGAGAAGGCCTTCGGACGCTGGGCCGCCGACCGCATCGGTGAGGCCATCGAATTCGAGGGTGCGGACTCCGTCGCCGCAGTCTTCCTCGAGCCCGTGCAGAACTCCGGTGGCTGCTTCCCGCCGCCCCCGGGATACTTCGACCGTGTTCGCGAGATCTGCGTTGAGCACGATGTGCTGCTGGTCTCGGACGAGACGATCTGCGCCTATGGTCGCGTCGGCGACATGTTCGCCTGCAACGACTTCGGCTACGTCCCCGACATCATCACCTCGGCCAAGGGCATCACCTCCGGGTATGCGCCGCTGGGTGCGATGATCGCCTCCGATCGGCTCTTCGAGCCCTTCGGCCCCGGCGGGGACGAGACCTTCTACCACGGCTACACGTTCGGCGGACACCCTGTCGCCTGTGCCGCAGCCATGGCGAACTTCGACGTCTTCGAGGCCGAGAAGCTCAACGATCACGTGCACGAGAACGCAGCGGCGTTCAAGTTCACGCTCGAGAAGCTCAAGGACCTGCCGATCGTCGGAGATGTCCGCGGTGAGGGATTCTTCTACGGAATCGAACTCGTCAAGGACAAGGACACGAAGGAGTCGTTCACCGATGAGGAATCCGAGCGGATCCTGAAGAACTTCGTGTCGGCGAAGATGTACGAGAACGGCCTGTACTGCCGTGCCGACGACCGTGGTGACCCGGTCATCCAGCTCTCTCCCCCGCTGACCGTGGGCCAGAGCGAGTTCGATGAGATGGAGCAGATCATCCGCGGCGTCCTCACGGAAGCCTGGACCAAACTCTGACCCCAGTTACTACCCGACGGGCCCCCAGCAACCTCGCGCGAGGTTGCTGGGGGCCCGTCGGGTAGTTCTAGAACGTGGTGGGAGGCTGCTCAGCGGCCGCGGTCGCGATCGAGGAGTCGGGCCTCCCTGCGCGTGAGCGGAGCGGCCGTGCCGGGTTCGTCCTCTTCCGCTGTCGGTGCGGTCTGCCTCTGTGGGCGCAGCCCCGAGCGGACGACGAGGACTCCGAGTCCGGTCGTCAGTGGGATCGCAATGACCAGCCCGATCGAGCACACGAGGATGCTCACCACCTCCACGGACATGTCTCCGAGGGTGAATGTGTCGAACAAGGGCTGATCGTGGGCGGAGACGATGATGAGCGTCATCAGCGCCGAACCCACATAGGCGAAGGTGATCGTGTAGACGGTCGAGGCGATGTGGTCGCGGCCGATGCGCATCTCGCGGGCGAAGAGCTGCGCCGGCTTCATAGTCGGTGCCGCCGTCGCCAGCTCCCAGACGGCCGAGGCCTGAGTGATCGTGACGTCGTTGAGCACTCCGAGGCCGGTGATGAGGATCGCGCACACGATGATGTCGGTCATCGCCAGATCCGTCGTATCGACGAGCAGGTAGCCGTCCTCCGAATAGGCGATGCCCAGGTTCGCCCACGACGTCATCCACGCACCGAGGATGCCCGTGATGACGATGCCGAGCACCGTGCCGAACAGGGCCGTCGATGTCCGTGCCGAGATTCCGTGAGCGAGGTAGAGGGCGATGACCATGATCGCGCTCGCGGCGACCATCGCCACGAGCAGCGGCGGTCTGCCATCAAGCATCGCCGGCAGCATGAACACGAACAGCACGGCACCGGCGAACCCGAGTCCGATCAGCGCCCGCAGACCACGCAGGCCGGCGACGAGGAGGACGACCACAGCGTAGAGGATCGCCAGTGCCAGCATCGGCACATCCCGGTCGAAGTCGATGAAGACGTAGTCGGTGCCCAACTCGGCACGGTCCGGTGACTGCGTGAAGTCGAGGACCTTGACCGTGTCACCGACGTCCACTCCGGCCTTGACGGCGTCGGGTGTGACGTAGAGACTGCCTTCTCTGCCTCCGGCTTCGACCGTGTAGCGCGTGCAGTCGGCGCGGATCATCGGGTCCGTCTCCCCCGCCTCGCATGCGGTCGCGTCGACACCGGTGACGGTCGCTTCGGTGGACGAGGCGCCTTCGGCGGAGTTCGTCGTCGGCCCTCCTCCAGGCAGCTCCGTGTCCGTGTTCCCGGGCCACAGCAGCACGATTCCGACGATCGTGACGAGCACGAGCGGAATGAGGCAGGCGATCATGATCAGGCGAACCCGCGGCGAGGCCTTCGGTTCGTGTTGGGACGTCATATGCATGGCGGGCCTTCAGGAGGTGGCTGACCGATGAAAGAACTACCCGACGGCGCCCCAGCAACCTTGCGCCAGGTTGCTGGGGCGCCGTCGGGTAGCAAATGGGAGGTGTCAGGCTCCGCCGAGGTGGTCGGCCAGGTACTTCTCCACCTGGTCGATGCTCACACGTTCCTGGCTCATGTCATCACGCTTGCGGATCGTGACCGCCTGGTCGTCGAGGGTGTCGAAGTCGACGGTGATGCACAGCGGGGTGCCGATCTCGTCCTGACGACGGTAGCGGCGGCCGATGGCGCCGGCATCGTCGAAGTCGATGTTCCAGCGCCGACGCAGACTGGCAGCCAGTTCCTTGGCCGCAGGGGTCAGCTTCTCATTGCGGCTCAGCGGCAGCACCGCGGCCTTGACCGGGGCAAGGCGCGGGTCGAGCTTGAGCACGACGCGCTTGTCGACCCCGCCCTTCGTGTTCGGTGCCTCGTCCTCGGTGTAGGCCTCGACGAGGAAGGCCATCATCGACCGGGTCAGACCGAAGGAGGGTTCGATGACATACGGGGTGTACCGGTCGCCGCTGGCCTGATCGAAGTACTGCAGCTTCGCCCCGGACACCTCGGTGTGGGTGCCGAGGTCGTAGTCGGTGCGGTTGGCCACACCCATGAGCTCGCCCCATTCGGATCCTTGGAAGCCGAAGCGGTATTCGATGTCGATGGTTCCGGCCGAATAGTGCGCTCGATCCTCGGCGGGCACGTCGAGGCGGCGGACATTGTCCTCGGAGATGCCGAGGTCGAGGAACCAGGCCCAGCACTCTTCGACCCACTGCTTGTAGTAGTCATCGGCCTCGTCCGGGTGGACGAAGTACTCGATCTCCATCTGCTCGAACTCACGGGTGCGGAAGATGAAGTTGCCCGGAGTGATCTCATTGCGGAAGGCCTTGCCCACCTGGCCGATGCCGAACGGCGGCTTCTTCCGGGCAGCGGTGAGCACATTGTTGAAGTTCACGAAGATGCCCTGCGCGGTCTCCGGACGCAGGTAGTTCAGTCCGGACTCCGAGTCGACGGGACCCAGGTAGGTCTTGACGAGCCCGGAGAATTCCTGCGGTTCGGTCCACTGACCGCGGGTTCCGCAGTCGGGGCAGACGATATCGGCCATGCCGTTCTCAGGGGCCTTCTTGTTCTTCGCCTCATAGGCCTCGACGAGGTGGTCCTCGCGGTGGCGCTTGTGGCAGTTGAGGCATTCGACGAGCGGATCGACGAAGGTCGCGACGTGACCGGAGGCTTCCCACACGCGCTTGGGCAGGATGATCGAGGAGTCGAGGCCGACGACGTCTTCGCGGCCGCGCACGAACTGCTGCCACCACTGAGACTTGATGTTGTCCTTGAGCTCCACGCCCAAGGGACCGTAGTCCCATGCCGAGCGGGAACCGCCGTAGATCTCTCCGGCTTGGAAGACGAATCCTCTGCGCTTGGCCAGGGCGATGACGGCATCCAACTTGGACTGTGCCACTTGTTCTCTCCTTGATTCAGTTCGCCGACGGCCGGCTGCCGTGGCGCGCAGGTACCAGCCTAACTGGTCACGTCGCCGCTTCCTCAATGACGGCCCGACCTGCCCAGATACCCGTGTCCGACCTGCCCCGATACCCGTTCGCGGTCACGCGAGGGGAGCGCGGTAGGCGCGCAGCTGGAGCCCAGGGGGCGACTGATCTCACATTCGGATTCTCCCTCAGGAGCCACCTCGGTGCGGGTGCGGCATGTAGACTTGGGGCACACCCAAACCTATTCTCCGTACCGACGTTTTCACGTCTGTCCAAGCGAGTTCTTGGATCTCTACGGTTTCGGCCCGGATTGCTCACGAAGATTGCACAAGCGGCCGCTGGGTAGATCGCCACTACAGTCATCTGCGATCAAGTGTGTGCCGACGTGAGAGAGATCACTCATGACCGATGTGTCCGCAACCGACGAAACCACTCCGAGATTCTCCGAACTGGGACTTCACCCGCTCGTGCTCAAGGCCGTAGAGGCCCAGGGCTACGAGATCCCCACCCCCATCCAGGCCGAGACGATCCCGACCCTCCTGTCGGGCCGTGACGTCATCGGTCTCGCCCAGACCGGAACCGGTAAGACCGCAGCGTTCGCCCTGCCGGCCCTGTCCGACCTCGCCGAGGCGGGGCGCGCCGACGATGGCCCGTTCGCTCTCGTACTCACCCCCACTCGCGAACTCGCGATCCAGGTCGCCGAGGCGTTCACCTCGTATGCGACGAACCTCGACGACTTCTCCGTCCTCCCGATCTACGGCGGTCAGGCCTACGGCCCGCAGCTGGCGGGTCTGCGCCGCGGTGCGCAGGTCGTCGTCGGCACCCCGGGCCGTGTCATCGACCACCTCAAGAAGGGCTCCCTGAAGCTGGGCAGCCTCAAGCACCTCATCCTCGATGAGGCCGACGAGATGCTCAAGATGGGCTTCGCCGAGGACATCGAAGAGATCTTCAGCCAGGTCGGCCCGGACCGTCAGGTCGCTCTGTTCTCGGCCACTATGCCGACCTCGATCCACCGGATCACCGGCAAGTACCTCGACGATCCGAAGGAAGTCCGGATCGCTGCGAAGTCGCAGACCGGTGCGAACATCCGTCAGCGCTACTTCATGGTCCAGCACTCGCACAAGCTCGACGCCCTGACCCGCATCCTCGAGGTCGAGCAGTACGAGGGCATCATCATGTTCGTGCGCACCAAGCAGGCCACCGAGGAGCTCGCGGAGAAGCTGCGTGCCCGCGGCTTCAAGACCGCCGCGATCAACGGCGACATCCCGCAGCAGGCACGTGAGCGCACGATCGATATGCTGCGTGAGGGCAAGATCGACATCCTCGTCGCCACCGATGTGGCTGCGCGTGGTCTCGACGTCGAACGCATCACGCTCGTCGTCAACTATGACATTCCGCACGACACCGAGTCCTATGTCCACCGCATCGGCCGAACCGGTCGTGCCGGACGCTCCGGTGAAGCGATCCTCTTCGTCACCCCGCGTGAGCAGCGCATGCTCGGCTCGATCGAGCGCGCTACGAAGCAGAAGGTCGAAGCGCTGACCCTGCCGAGCGTCGAAGAGCTGACGAACACGCGTGTTGAGAAGTTCACCAAGCGCATCGACGATGTGCTGGCTCAGACCGAGCTGTCCGAGCTCACCGACGTCATCGAGCAGTACTCGCTCTCCCGCGATGTTCCTGCCTCGAACATCGCCGCAGCCCTGGCCTCCCTCGTCCTCGAGTCGAACACGCTCAAGGCCGAACCGATGCCGGAGCCGGCACGTCGCCAGGGACGCGACCGCGATGGCGGCCGTGACGGCGGACGTCCGGGTCGCGGCGGACGCGCCCGTGATGAGAACATGACGACCTACCGTCTGGCCGTGGGACGCAACGAGCGCCTGCAGCCGGGTGCCGTGGTCGGTGCGATCGCGAACGAAGGTGGCATCACCTCGAAGCAGATCGGTCATATCGACATCCGTGCGAACCACACGCTCGTCGACCTGCCCAAGGATCTCGATCCCTCGGTGCTGCGCAAGCTCGCACACACTGAGATTCAGGGCCGCCCCATCGACATCCGGCCCGATTCAGGTCGCCCGGGACGCCCGTTCAAGAAGCGCAACTTCGACAAGCAGCCCGGTGACGGCCGCAACTTCCGCGGTGATCGCCGAGGCGGCAAGAAGTTCGGCGGACGCGGCAACGACTACGCCCGCGACCGCTACTGATCATGCCGACATCGGCGTAGGCGTCACCATTCGTCGGCAACGGCCCCGCAGCATCGAGCTGCGGGGCCGTTTTGTGTGTGGCGATCTCGCCGGTCGAACCGCGCTGCCTGAACCGCGGCTGCCTGAACCGCGCCGCCTACCAGCTTGGTGAACCGACAGCAGCTTGGTCCATGCACCAAGCTGGTGTCAGTTCACCGAGCTGAAGCGGACGTGAACGCGCTCAGGCCGAGGGCGTGTCGACGGCTCCGCCGAAGCGACGGTCACGTCGGGCGTACTCTTCGATCGCGGCCCACAAAGTGCGCCGATCGACGTCTGGCCACAGCACGTCCTGGAAGACCATCTCCGCATAGGCGGACTGCCAGAGCAGGAAGTTCGAGGTCCGCTGCTCCCCCGAGGACCGCAGGAACAGGTCGACATCGGGCACTCCGGGTGCGTAGAGGCGGGAGCGAACGGTCTTCTCCGAAACCTTGCCTGGCCTGAGCTTCCCGGCGGCCACCTCGGCGGTGATCTCATTGATCGCGTCGACGATCTCGGACCGTCCCCCGTAGTTGACGCAGAACTGGAGCACCAGGCCGGTGTTGTGTTTGGTCATCTCGGCAGCGGATTCGAGTTCGTCGATGACCGACCGCCACAGCCGGCCACGCCGCCCGGACCACACGATCCGCACACCGAGTGCGTTGAGTTCGTCGCGGCGACGGCGGATGACATCGCGGTTGAAGCCCATGAGGAAGCGCACCTCTTCGGGTGAGCGTTTCCAGTTCTCCGTGGAGAACGCGTACGCAGACAGATAGTCCACGCCCATCTCGATGGCGCCGTGGATGACGTCGAGCAGTGAGGCCTCACCGGCCTTGTGCCCTTCCGTCCGCGGCAGTCCCCGCTGGTTCGCCCACCGACCGTTGCCGTCCATGACGATCGCGACGTGGTTCGGCACGAACTTCGCGTCGATGCGCGGAGGCTCCGCTCCGCTGGGGTGGGCCGGTGGTGCGGGATAGCTCATGTGCTCTCCAGAACTCTCAATGATCTGATGTTGCGTTCGAGGTGCCACGACACCCAGTCGGAGACGAGCTTCGAGCCGTCGATCTGATCGTGTAAGTCAGACGCCTCGGCACGCTCCCAGTCGCCGGACAGCAGCGCGGCCATATGTTCGAGGGCGTCGGTATCGGGCAGTGCCGCCCCGGAGGGTCGGCAGTTCGTGCAGACGGCCCCGCCCAGGGAGGCGGAGAACGCGCGGTGTGGTCCGGGTCGGCCGCACTGAGCGCAGTCGAGCAGGCTCGGGGCCCACCCGGCCACGGACATCGCGCGCAGCAGGTAGGCATCCAGCGACAGCCTCGGCGGGTGTTCGCGGTTGCACAGTGAGCGGATCGCGGACACGAGGAGGAGGAAGTGGGTGCGAGATTGAGGTTCGACTTCGGTGATGCTGCGTGCGGTCTCCGCCATCACCGAGGCGGCCGAATAGACATCGAAGTCCGTGGCGATTCCGCGGGCGAAGGGTTCGATGAGCTCGACCTGGGTGACGATGTCGAGGTTGCGTCCGACATGGCATTGCACGTCGATGAGCATGAAGGGCTCGAGGCGGGAGCCGAAACGCGATTTCGTCCGCCGCACCCCCTTGGCGACGGCCCGGACGAGGCCATGGCTGCGGGTGAGCACGGTGACGATGCGGTCGGCTTCGCCGAGTTTGTGCCCCTGCAGCACGATGCCTTCATCACGATAATTGTGCACCCGCCCATTATCGCAGAGCGCGGCGGGGAATCATCCCCGCCGCGCTCTGCGACTGCTGTGAGATCGACCGCGGCGTTCTCCGCCGGAAGCTTCAGGCCTGACGGTCCCGGGCTGCGCGGTTGACGGCCGAGACGACTGCCTTGAGCGAGGCCTTCGTGATGTTCGGGTGCAGTCCGGCACCCCAGACGACGCGGTCCTCGACCGCGAGCTCGACGTAGGCGGCGGCCATGGTGTCGGCGCCGGAGCCGATTGCGTGCTCGGAGTAGTCCTGCAGGCGGACATCGACATCGAACTGGTCGATGAGGATCTTCACGAGCGCGTCGATCGGCCCATTGCCGCGACCTTCGTACGTGCGTTCCTGACCGTCGACGATGAGGTCGACCTCGATGCGCTCGGCGGAGGAACCGGATTCGTCGACATTGCCCGACTCTGTGCGCAGACCCACGATCTGGAAGCGGCCCCAGGCCTTCTCACGGTCGTCGGCGGGCAGGTATTCGTAGTTGAAGATGCGACGGATCTCTTCGGCGGTGACCTCGCCGCCTGACTCGGTGTGCTGCTGCACTGCGCGGGAGAATTCGACCTGCATGCGGCGCGGCAGGTCGAGGCCGTATTCGCTCTTGAGCAGGTAGGTCACGCCGCCCTTGCCGGACTGCGAATTCACACGGATGATCGCCTCATACGAGCGTCCGAGGTCCTTCGGGTCGACCGGCAGGTAGGGCATGTCCCATTCCATGAGGTCGACGGGCGTGCCCTGGGCGTTCGCCTTCTTCTCACGGTCGGCGAAGGCCTTGTTGATCGCGTCCTGGTGCGAGCCGGAGAACGAGGTGAAGACGAGGTCGCCGCCGTAGGGGTGACGTTCGTGGACGCCGATCTGGTTGCACTCGGTGACGGTGTGGATGACTTCGTCGATGTCCGAGAAGTCGAGTTCGGGGTCCACGCCCTGCGTGTACAGGTTGAGGGCGACGGTCACGAGGTCGAGGTTGCCGGTGCGCTCACCGTTGCCGAACAGGCAGCCTTCGATGCGGTCGGCTCCGGCCATCATGCCCAGCTCCGCGGCGGCGACGCCGGTGCCCCGGTCGTTGTGCGGGTGCAGGGACACGGCCACTTCGTCGCGGTAGGGCATGTTGCGGCAGAACCATTCGATCTGGTCCGCATAGGTGTTGGGAGTTCCGCGTTCGACAGTGGCGGGCAGGTTGACGACGGTTTCACGACCGGCGGCCGGCTGCCACATGTCGAGCACGGAGCCGACGATGTCGAGCGCGAAATCGGGTTCGGTGTCGACGAAGATCTCCGGCGAGTACTGGTATCCGAAGTCCGCGTCGGAGAGCAGCGACTCCGCGTGCTTCATCACCGCCTGTGTGCCCTGCAGGGCGATATCGCGGGTCTGGTCATAGCCTTCGCCGTCGAAGCCGAAGACGACCTTGCGGAAGACCGGGGCGGTCGCATTGTAGAGGTGGACGGTGGGCATCTTCGCGCCGACGAGGGATTCGACGGTGCGCTCGATGAGGTCCTCTCGGGCCTGCGTGAGCACGGAGATGCGCACATCGTCGGGGATCGCGTCCTGTTCGATGATCTCGCGGACGAAGTCGAAGTCGACCTGGCTGGCGGCGGGGAATCCGACCTCGATCTCCTTGAAGCCGAGCTTGACGAGCAGATCGAACATCTTGCGTTTGCGGTCCGGCGTCATCGGATCGATGAGTGCCTGGTTGCCGTCACGCAGATCGGTGCTCAGCCAGCGCGGGGCCTTGCGGATGAGTTTGTCGGGCCATGTCCGGTCGCGCATGTCCAGGTTGATGCGGTCCTGGAACGACTTGTATTTGCTGAACGGCATCGGAGTGGGCTTCTGCAGTTTCATGATTCCTCTATCTCAGTTTCTCAACGCTTGACCAGCATAGGAAGACTCCGCGACGAGTGTGCTGTCCGTTCAGGACTCGTCGCGGCAAGGAAGGAGGAGGAACCTGTGTGCCACAGCATCACCGTAGACCTCAACCTTCCGTCAGACCCAATGATGTCCACATCCTAAGATCGCCGAGGCGGCCCTGCTCCCTCACTTGAGGAAGTCGACCGAGGCGCGGCGGACGTTGAATCCGACTCCCGAGTCGTCGGACTTGCATTCCATGCCCTCTTCGGAGGACGTGCAGGTCATTCCCTCGGCGGAGATGGATTCGCCGTAGCCGAGCACACGTGCGGCACCGCCGGATTCGGGGGCTTCGACACAGGAGAATCCTGCGCCCTCCTTGTTTGCCACGACGATGGCGCCCCAGTCGTCGAGTCGGCAGTCATCGGGCTTCGCCGGGGGCGAGTAGTCGTAGTCCTTGATCACGCAGCGGGCGCGTTCGGAGTCGATGGTGCAGGCGATATTGCCTGACGGGGACGTGAAGGACTCCTTGGCCACAGGTGGTTCGGAGCTGCCTGAGTCGGTGGGTTCGGGGTCGTCGGTCTGTCCGATCGACGGTTCGTCCGTGGGAGCGGCCGAGGTGTCGTCGGAGCCTTGGGTGGAGTCCCAGACGATGTAGCCGACGATGCCGAGGGCGAGGACCAGCGCAATCGTCGCAAGCACCCACAGCCATACCGGGACCTTCTTCGTCTCGGGCCGGTGACCATACGGTCCTCCGGGTCCTCCGGGTCCGCCGTAGCCGCCCGGTCCGACAGGGCCACCCGGTCCGCCGGGACCACCGTAGCCGGGTCCATCGGGGCCGTGGGGGCCTGGACCGTAACCGCCTCCTGCGGCACCGGCCGGAGCTGCGGCGTAGGCAGGAGCGTATCCGGCAGGCATCGGCTGCGGTCCCCCTGGTTGAGATCCGCCAGATTGAGCCCCGCCAGCCTGAGCCCCACCGGGGTGAGCCCCAGCGGGATGGGACCCGCCGACCTGCGCTTCACCGGGTGACGGCATTGCCTGCGGCTGCCCTGCGGCAGCGTGTCCGGCCGCCCCGAATTCCTGGCCCCATCGGCCCTCGTGCGGATGTGCTGAGCCTGAGGAATGCGCGGGACCTGAGGTATGCGCAGAGCCTGAGGCTTGTGCGGGATCCGACGGATGCTCGGCACCCGCCTGGGCAGTCGAGTTCGGCAGCGGGTTCCACTGCTTCGGCGCCGAGGCGGCTTCTGCCGCGGCGATGTCCTCGGAGTTCGCTTTCCGCGGCGCGGCGGGAAGTCCACCGGTTTCGTATCCGTCAGCCGCGGCGAGCTGACGCAGCTCCTCGAGGCTGAGGACCTCGGTGGCGTCGGTGCCGTCGGATTCGACCATCGACCGCAGCCTCTTCAGTTCTGCGGGGGTCAGCGCTTGAGTAGAACCATCCGCGGCCGCGGACTCGTCCTGGCCGATGAACAACTGCGTTGTGATCGACTCCGGAGACTCCTCGGCCGGTTTCCGACGCCCGGGGCGCGGAGGGTGGTTCGGCACGGGTGGAATGCTCATATCGTCATTTTCGCATAGTCATTACTCAGGAGTTCTCAAGGTTCATGAGATGATAGCCGCATGTCCAATGGTGTCCACCGGCGTGCGAGCGTGCCTGCGTTCCTTGCGCTCACTCTGCTGCTCACCGCCTGCGGCACCGATTCCGACGGCGGGGGCGAATCCGCCGCGAACGTCGAATCCACTGCTGTGGCCGCTCCAGCCCAGCAGACGAGTTTCGGCGACTTTGCGGCTCCGGAGCAGGTCTCACCTGCCGGTGCCGATTCCGGCCAGTCCCCGGACAGCGCAGACCAGTCCCCAAACGATGCCGCCACCGACTCCGGCCAGGCCTCGAGCGACGCCGAGGCGAACGGCCCCGCCCATGAGGTTCCCGTTCCCGGGCTGGCGAAGGAGTATGCGGACCAGATCCCCGAGGAGACCTCTCAGGTGCTCGTCGCGACCTCGCCCGATGCCGATTCGGAGAACTCGACGCTGAGCTTCTTCGAGTTCGAGGACAAGAAGTGGAAGAAGCTCAAGACATTCTCAGCTCACAACGGCAGCAACGGCTGGCTGAAGGATCGACGAGAAGGCGATAAGACGACCCCGATCGGCGTCTTCACACTCAGCGACGCCGGAGGATTCAAACCGAACCCGGGCACGAAGCTGCCCTACACTCAGGACGATCGTCTGCCCTCGTCGGCGACAGTCGCCTACGGTGCGGACTACGAATCCGTGTTCGACTACATCATCGCCATCGACTACAACCGCAAACCGGGAACCCCGCCCACGGACAAGACCCGGCCGATGGGCTGGGACAAGGGCGGCGGAATCTGGCTGCACCTCGACCACGACTCGGGGACGAATGGCTGTGTGACCCTCGACGAGGCCGACCTCACATGGATCATGCGCACCATCGACCCCGATGACCATCCGCGCATCGCCATGGGCCCCGAAACCGAGCTGAAGAAGTAGGAGCCAGTGCGCCGCCTCATCATCTCCCTCGTCCAATCCATCAACGGATCGTTCGCGCAGGACAACTGGTCGACCGGGGTGTCGACCGAAGCTGATTTCCGCAATTTCATCGCTCTGCGCCGTCGGGCCTCAGCGCTCATCATCGACCGTCGCACCGCGCTCAACCCGCAGCTGCCGGTCATCAACGCTCCGGGCAAGGCCCTCGAACACACGCCCGTGCACGTGCTCACTGAATCGGATCCGGACCTCCTGGCCCGACAGCTCGGCGATATCGGGGTGGATTACCGCGCCCGTCAGTTCACCCGGGACACCCTCGCCGAGGTGGTCGCCTCCTTGGCAACGCGCGCCGACACTGACGCCGGTGAGGATCTCATCGTGTGCGAGTCGGGTCCGAACCTCGCCTTCCGCCTGCTCGAGCACTACCCGGGTGCCGAACTGCTGCTGAGCATCAGCCCCCGCTACATCCATACGGCAGGCAGTCATTTCTCGGGCCTGCAGGCTGACATCGAGCTGCGGCTCATCGAGGTCCGCACCGAAGACGATCAGGTCTTCCTCCGCTACCGCAGAGCCTGACCACTCGCCCACAGCTGACGACGGCGGACAGCTGTCCCTGCGTCTGGACTGAGTCGGTCAGTCAGTCGGCTGCGGTTCCTCCCGCATGGATCTCCGTGCTCACATCGAAGCGATCGGGTGAGGTGAGGATCGCACTCGCCGAGGCGGCCACCTCGGCGAGCCCGACCGTTTCCACTCCCCCGCTGAGGTCATTGCGGTCATCCCCGCCGATCGGAGCCATGACCCGCAGCTCACGGTAGTCCACAGTCGGCGTTTCGGCGGCGGCCACCTCGATGAGCATCTTCTGTGCGGCTCCGAACACGCTGATCGCCCCGGACCCCGACAGGGCTTCGACGCTCGCGACGCCGTTGAGGGCCAGATGCACCGGACGGCGGTCGTTCTTGGTCGACAGCTGCTGCGTGATCGCGCACGCCGTGAAATGGCCGCGCAGGTAGGCGTCGTAGTCGGTGTCGAACTTCGCCAGACCTCGCTCCAGCACCGGTGCGTCGATGTACCAGCCGCCGACTGCTGCGATGACGGCATCGACCGGGCCCGCCTCGGAGGCGGCGAGTGCGGTGATCACCTCGTCGGGTTCGTCAACCCACGCAGGCACGACAAGCGGCTGATAGGGCGCATCAGCGTCCGGAGGTCTGCGCACAACCCCGGTGATGCTGTGGTCGGGGCCGAGGTGCTGGGCGATGCCCGTGCCGACATGGCCGGAAGCACCGAAGAGGAGGATATGCATGATGCGAGTCTAAGCCCCTCCTGCGACGAACCGCCGAATCCCGTCGGTCACTTCACGTAGACCTTGACGCCGTCCTTCTTCGTATACGTCATGTACCCGTGTTCGAAGTTCTGTCGCGTCTTGCCTGCTGAGGCGAACTCGCTGGACTTCGGCAGACCGAGGCTGCTGCGCTCCCAGCCCAGGGCCTTCCATTTCTTGAGCATCTCTCCGCGCATCGGCTGCCCCTTGGTCTGTGATGACCAGGTGATCATACCGTTTGCGAAGTTCTGGTAGTAGGCGCTCTTGCGGTATTTGAAGGCCTTCTCATCGCTGCTCGGGAACCCGAGGAAGCCCTTCGTGTAGCCGGCCCGCTGGTATCCGTTGCGGATCCCGCCCTTGTTGAGGTGCGCTCCGGTCTTCGATGACCAGTAGACGGTGCCCTTGGCGAAGCGCTGGTAGGCGCCGTTCGGGTTGGACAGTTTGCCTTCGACGCTGCGGGCCTCACCGGTCTGCGATGAATGCGCTCGGTAGTAGGTGCCGATCGCGCCCTTCGTCGGATAGCCGCCGACATCGGACTGCATCGCCTTCGCACCCGACCGGATCGCTCCGAGTCGCGAATAGAAGGCATTGCCCGGGCAGGCTGTGTAGCTGGTGTCCCGGTGCCCGGAGACGACATTGAGGCTGACTTTCCTGCCCTCGGGGTACCGGCTCGTGCTGCCTCCGCCGGAGGTCAGTGTCATCTTCCCCGTCGGGTTGAACGCGTACTGGTTGGCCTTCCAAGCGATGAGGCGCTTGACGGAGTTCTGCGCGGCTGTGCTGGGAGCGGATCCGGTGTAGGTGCCCAGCACGCTGATGCCGATCGTGTACGAGTTGAATCCGGAGGCGTGGGCTCCGGTCACGGACAGATCGATGCTGCCGGCACGGCCTTCGTAGATGGTGCCGTATTTATCGACGAGGAAGTTGTAGCCGAGGTCGCACCACCCGCGTTCCTTCGTGTGGAAGGCGAGGTAGCCGCGGATGATGGCGGGGGCTTGGGACTTCGTGTACGAGTTCGATCCTGCCGTGTGGTGGATGAACACCCCTTTCGAGGTGGTCGTCTTATCGGTCTTGCACCGCACGAGCTTCTCGTCGGCTCCCCACTCCTTCCGGGTGACGATGTTCGCCTTGAGTTCGTGGTGGGACACCTGTGCCTTCACACCCTGGGCGGTCACCGAGGCGGGCTTCTTCGTCACAGCCGCATCGGCAGCGGTGACTTTGGTGGCGACGGTCGTGACAGAGAGATCTTTGGTGCCCTTGCCCGAGGTGCCGGGACGGATCTCGACGGCAGTGGAGTCGACGACGGGTACGGCTTCGGTCCCGTTCTCCTGTGCGGGCATCTGTCTGCCTTCGGCTGAGGTCTCGTCTGGGCCGGCTCCGTCGTCGACGGGCATCTCTTCCCAGGACGACCACCCGGAATCATCCTGATAGCGGATTTCGAGTTCCGGGTCCTTGCCCTTCCAGCTCGCTCCGATGATGGTGACCGACGAGTCGTCGAGTTTGAGGGCCTTGAGTTTCGCCGACGCCACGGAATAGGTCTTCGTGGTCGTTCCCGCGTTCCGGCTCACCACAAGGGCGTCATCGGTGGCGGCCGGCGCGCTGTCCTTCACATCGGGACTGCCGTCACTCGGAGTCGGACTGCCCTCGCCCACAGCAGGACTGCTCCCGTCCGTAGCAGGACTAGTCTCGTCCGCAGCTGGAGCGCTGTCGGTTGCCGCGGGGGCGCTGTCTGTCGTGCCCGTGCCGCCGAGCGACGGCGTCGAGGCGGCGAGCGCTGGTCCGGACGTCATCGCGGCGATGAGTGCACCGGCCAGAGCCGGTGCCAGCAGTCGAGTCGGTTTCATCGGTTCGAGGTCCCCTTCAGCATGCCTGTCGGGTGGGCCCGACGGAATCCAACAATCTGGGTCGGCTTCGCCCACGTCACTGCTGTGTCGGCTCTGCCCGGCCACAGAGACTCTGCGGCGCTGATGCTCAGATTAAAGGGATCTCGAGCGATCGTGAAGAGGACTCGCATAATTCGTTCAGGAATTCACCTGTGCCCGTTGTTCTCCGCCGTCGTGTGCTGGTCCCGCGATCACCGCCCGCCCCGTATCGCAGCAGAGCCGCGATAAACTTGCCTTCTGCTTCCCCACCGAAGGAACCCATGGCCGCACGCAGCGAACTCACCCGGCTCGAGGCCGTCCTCGATGCCTTTGCAGACCGTCTCCTCCCCCGCGTCCCCGCAGGAGTCCGGGAGTTCCTCGCCTTCGGAATCAAACAGGCGTGGGCGTGCCTGTTCGGCGCGCTCATGCTCGTCGCCATCATCGCCACGTCCTGGCTCTATCCCGCAGACGCGGCTGTGGCCGGCAACGATTTCCTCGTCATCCTCGCCGTCGTCATCCAGATCGGCATGCTCGCCGCACGCTTGGAGACCGGACGCGAACTCATCGTCATCATCCTCTTCCATATCGTCGGCACGGGCATGGAGATCTTCAAGACTGCGGTCGGTTCGTGGAACTACGCCCCCGGCGGGGTCCTCCACATCGGTGCGGTTCCACTGTTCACCGGGTTCATGTACGCCGCCGTCGGATCCTATATCGTCCGCGTCTACCGTCTCTTCGACCTGAGGTTCACCCATTACCCGCCGAGGTGGCTCACCGCAGTCATCGCCGCCGCCATCTACATCAACTTCTTCACCCACCACTTCATCGTCGACTTCCGCCTCGTCCTCGTCGGCCTGACCGTCATCGTCTTCTTCCGGTGCCGCATGCACTTCAGTGTGCACCGCAGCAGACCGACGATGCCGGTGCTCCTCGCTTTCGTGCTCGTCGCCTTCTTCATCTGGCTGGCTGAGAACATCGGCACCGCGGCCGGTGCGTGGCTGTACCCGAGTCAGGACGACGGCTGGCATCTGGTGCCGCTGACAAAGCTCGTCGCCTGGTTCCTGCTCATGATGATCTCCGTCGTCCTCGTCACCTTCGTCCACAAGCCGAAGCCTCCCGAGCCGGACGTACCGGACATCCGCGACTGAACCTTCCGGACATTCGCGTCTGACCCGGTCAGACATCCGCGTCTCACCCGGCCGAACCGCCATCGACACACCTGCAGAAACCGCTGATACCCCCAGTGGGCGCCGCCTGCACTGATACTGTGAACCGAAGGTTTATGGACGGCCGAAGGAGACTCATGGCGGAACCCGATGCGCAGAATGAGAAGGAATCGAGCGTATTGCTCAAGGTGTTCCGCCCATCCGGCGGTTCCTCCCTGTCGGTGAGCGGCCGCATCCTCATCCGGGTGCTCGCCGGCATCCTCGTCCTCGCACTTCTGCTTGCGCTCATCGGTGTCTTCTTGGTCCGCCGGTCCTTTCCCACCACCGATGGGGAGATCTCTCTGCCTGGTCTCGACGCCGCGGTCACGGTTCACCGCGACGAATCGGGCGTGCCCACCATCGAAGCAGAGACCGCACACGACCTGTTCCTTGCCCAAGGATTCGTCCATGCTCAGGACCGCTTCTGGGAAATGGACTTCCGCCGCCACGTCACCTCGGGTCGGCTGTCCGAGCTCTTCGGGAAATCTCAGCTCGGCACCGACACGTTCATCCGCACCCTCGGTTGGCGCAAGGTCGCCGAGGAGGAAGTGAAGAAGCTCGATCCGACGAGCCTCGCTTATTACCAGGCCTACGCGGACGGGGTCAACGCCTACCTCAAGGACAAGTCCCCCAGTCAGGTGTCCCTCGAATACACCGTCCTCGGCCTGCAGACCGGTGGAACGACGATCGAGAAGTGGACTCCCGTCGACAGCGTCGCCTGGCTCAAGGCCATGGCCTGGGATCTGCGGTCGAACCTCGAAGACGAAATCGACCGCACAGTCCTCTCCGCAGAACTCGATGAGCAGCAGGTCGACGATCTGTACCCTGACTACCCGTACGAGACTCGCCCCACGATCCTCGGCGGCATCGCCGGTGAGAAGGCGGCGAAGAACGGCAGTCGGCGTGGCAAGGTTCCCGCCGACAGCCAGGATCCTGCGCCAGATTCGGCAGACGCGTCCGCCGACGACGAGGAGGCACGGGCCGGAGGCACCGTCACCGATGCCCCGGACGCAGCCGATGCCGGCGACCCTGCGGCTGGATCAGCCGCCGGCAGCGCGGACGCCGATGTCCCAGGCGCCGCCGATGATCTGCTCGAACTCAGGTCGACGGTCGCATCACTGCCGCAGATGCTGGGCATGAACAGCGACGATATCGGATCCAACTCGTGGGTGATCTCCGGCGAGCACACGAAGTCCGGATCCCCGCTGCTGGCCAATGACCCGCATCTGGCCCCGGCGATGCCTTCCGTGTGGTACCAGGTCGGTCTGCGGTGCAAGAAGGTCACCGAGGAATGCCCCTTCGACGTCACCGGGTTCTCCTTCTCCGGGCTCCCGGGCGTCGTCATCGGCCACAACCAGTCGATCGCCTGGGGACTGACGAACCTCGGCGCCGATGTCACCGACCTCGTGGTCGAGAAGATCCGCGATGGCCGAGTCATCCGCGATGACGGTGATGAGCCGGTTCGGGTCCGGAAGGAGACGGTGAAGGTCGCAGGCGAGGAATCACGCGAGATCACCATCCGCTCCACCAGCAACGGGCCGCTCGTGTCCGAACTCGACGGCTCCTATCGCCGGGCCCTCGACGCTGCGACGGGGGCCGATACGAAGAACCCGAAGTCCGGTCCCGATGAGGAGCACTATCGGCTCGCCCTCGACTGGACGGCGCTGCGCCCGGGCACGACCGCCTCGGCGGTGTTCGCGATCAACAAGGCGACGAACTGGCAGGAATTCCGGCACGCGGCCTCCCTCTTCGACGTTCCCTCCCAGAACCTCGTCTATGCCGATGTCGCCGGCAATATCGGCTACCAGGCACCGGGCATGATCCCGCGGCGCGGCACTGCCGACGGAACCGTGCCGCGCCGGGGCTGGAAGTCCGAGGAGGACTGGCAGGGCTGGATCGACTTCGAGGACCTGCCGAGCCTGTACAACCCCGAACGCGGCTGGATCGTGACTGCGAACAACCCCGTCGCGGCCCCTGGCGAGACCGTGGATCTGGGCGGAGACTTCGATTACGGCGACCGGGCACGTCGCATCACGAAGCGCATCAAGGACGCGGTCGCCGAGGGCAGGAAGCTCAAGCCCGCCGATATGAGCGCGATCCAGGGCGATGACCTCAACCCGTTCGCCTCGAAGCTCGTGCCCGTGGCGACGAAGGTCCATTCGAGAGGCGATGAGGATATTCTCCGCGCCAAGGAGATGCTCAAGAAGTGGAACGGCAGCGATGCAGCCAACAGTGCCGCAGCCGCCTACTTCAATGTGCTCTCGAAGACTCTGCTCGATCAGGTGATCGCGGACAAGCTGCCCGAGGGCGTCTCCCCCAGCGGCGGTTCGCGGTGGTATCTCGTGATGTCGAATCTCCTCGAGGACCCCGAATCCTCCTGGTGGAAGAGCAAGGGCGTCGACAGTCAGGACGAGGCGCTGCGCAAAGCCATGAAGACGGCGTGGACGACGACCGAGGATCTGCTCGGCTCCGAGCCTGCGACCTGGCGCTGGGGCATTCTGCACCGGCTGACGATCCGCAACGCCAGCCTCGGCGAATCGGGGATCACACCGGTCGAGAAGCTGTTCAACCGCGGGCCCTACGAGGTCTCCGGCGGTTCGGGTGTCGTCCACGCCACCGGCTGGGATGCCTCGGTCGGGTATGAGACGAACTGGGTGCCATCGATGCGCCAGATGGTCGACCTGTCGAACTTCGACGCCTCGAATTGGATCAACCTCACCGGCGCCTCGGGGCACGCATTCCACCCGCACTACGATGATCAGACGAACGACTGGGCAGCGAACGTCAACCGTCCCTGGCCGTACTCGAAGCAGGCGGTCGCTGCGGCGGCCGAGGACACGCTCACCCTCGAACCCTGAGTCCCGCTCACCCGCTCAGGTCTTCAGCCCAGCTCAGGGCTTCGGGAGGATCTTCGCCTCGAGGAAGTTCGCGACATCGTCTTCCCAGCGCACCGGGTCGATGTTCCACTCCTTCGTGTGATGGGCCTTGCTGTAGTCGGGCATCGTCACCAGGTCACGCCGGACAGAAGCCAGGGCGTGGGACGGACCCGAGGGCACGAATTCGTCGTCGTCGGAGTGGATGAGCAGGACGGGGACGTCGAGCTCAGCGGCCCGGGTCACCCAATCCATCCGGTCGAGGTCGAGCGGAGTCTCCAACCCGGTGATCGGGCGCGCCCACGGCTGAGTGATCATCTCGAGGGTGAGCTTGGCGATCGGGGTCGGCAGCAGGTTCTTCCTCGCCTGCCCATCGAGCACATTCACCCAGTCGACGACGGGTCCGTCGAGGACGAGCGAGGTGACGAAGCGCTTATTGCGTCCGCGTGCGGCCGCCTGCAGGGCGATGGCACCGCCCATGGACCATCCGAAGAGCACGACGTTCTTCGCACCATTCGCTACGGCGAAGTCGATGGCCGCGTCGACATCGATCCATTCGGTGTCGCCGAGTCCGTAGCGGGAGGTGGTCTCCACCCGCACCTCGGCGTCGTTGCGGTAGGACATGGCGATCGCGGGCATGCCGAGGGTGTTGAGCACGGGGGCGGCACGCAGACCTTCGGCTCGGGTGCTCGCGCGACCGTGGATGAGGATCGCCCAGGTCTCCTGCGGTTCCGGATGATCGGTGGGCAGCAGCCATGCGGGCAGGCTGCCGGCGTCGGTACGGATCTCGATGTCGTCGAAGTTCACTCCCGCGGCCACCGGGTCGGGGTAGACGATTCCGGTCCAGCGTCCGCGCCAGGCTCGGCGGATGTCACCGCGGGTGACGGAGAGGATCTCACGGGAGACCGTGCGAGAGCGCGGATCGTATTCGACGATGTCGCCGATCACCGCGTGCCCTGCTCCCTGATTGAAGTAGAGACCGTAGGTGCCGGGCACCGTGGTCTCCTCATCGGCGGGCAGATGGATGCGCATGTTCGGGGGAAAGCCGTCGATGTGCAGAATGTCGAGTTCTTCCGGCGCATGCTCCGGGACGACGATCTTCCGGGCGAAGTAGGCGGCCAGGCCCGAGGACGCCACTGAGATCAATGCGCCGACACCGGCGCCGACACCGACAGCGGCCACCAGCAGGCGGGCGGGGAACTTCGTCTCGCGGGACATGAAAACCTCCTGTCTTCATTGTTGCCTACGGAATGAGCAGGAGCCAAACGCTGTTATGTTCGACAGAGGGGTGCGCATGCCTGTTCACCCCCACATCAGTCACTGTTCAACACCGGAGGTTCGAATGTCCCAGCCATCGCAGCACGCTGCAGGTAGTGCACCCGAGGAGACAGGCACCGCACCCGAGGAGATCCGCTGGCAGGATGTCCTCAGCCCCGAGGAGTATGCGGTGCTCCGTCAGGGAGCGACTGAACGGCCCTTCACCGGTGAGTACAACGATGAGACGGCGGCCGGCATGTACCAGTGCCGGGCCTGCGGTGCCGATCTCTTCCCCTCGGACACGAAGTTCTCCTCCCACTGCGGGTGGCCGTCGTTCTATGCTCCGCTGGCCGAGGACCGGGTCCGCTACATCCGGGACAGCTCACTGGGCATGGAGCGCATCGAGGTCAGGTGCGCGAACTGCGATTCCCATATGGGTCACGTCTTCGAGGGCGAGGGATACGACACCCCGACCGACCAGCGCTACTGCATCAACTCGATCTCGCTCAAGCTCAACACCGCCGATGCACAGGGCTGAGCCGGCTGCCACCGACACAGTCATCGCCGAGGTGGTCGCACCGGTCGTGAAGACGTTCGATGAGCTGACGCCTGAGGAGCTCTACGGAATCCTGCAGCTGAGATCCCGTGCCTTCGTCGTCGAGCAGGAGTGCGTCTTCCTCGATGCCGACGGTGTGGACACCCTGCCGGAGACGCTGCACATCTTCTACCCGAGACCGGCCGGTCAGATGGCTGACACCCATGGTGCCGCCTTCGGCCGTGATCTGTCCCCGTGGGCCTATGCCCGACTGCTTCCGGCTCACGTCCCCGACGGGCCGGCCGCCCGACCCGGAGCGCGCAGCATCAGCCGCGTCGCCACCCACCCCGAGGCGCGGGGACAGGGGTGGGGCCGCAGGCTGCTGGCAGGAATCGTCGATGCCTGGTCGGATTCGCCATTGACGCTCAATGCGCAGTCACACCTCGAGGGACTCTACGGCTCCTTCGGCTTCACACCCAATGGTCCGCGCTTCCTCGAAGACGGCCTCGAACACACCCCGATGGAACGACCCGCTGACTGACCTCAGCCGGCACCCGCCTCGGTGGCCTCGGCGGCGTCGACGGAGGCGATGATCTGCTGCATCACAGCATGCAGCTCGCGCACTCCGTCGACGTCCATGCCGAGCTTGTCCATCATCGTTCCGGGAATGGCCTCGGCCGTCTTCCGCAGATTCAGGCCAGTGGGAGTGAGCGTGACCTCGACGATCCGCTCATCGTGGTCGCTGCGGGTCTTCGTCACATAGTCGAGCGCTTCGAGCCTCTTGATCAGCGGTGAGACGGTGGCCGGTTCGAGTCGCAGCAGTCCGGCGATCTCTCGCATCGTCAGCTTCTCGTGTTGCCACAGGGCGAGCATGACGAGGTACTGCGGGTGAGTGAGGTGGATCGGCTCGAGCACCGAACGATAGGCGCCGATCACTCCGCGCGATGCCACGGCCAGAGCGAAGCAGATCTGACTCTCCAGGGCCAGCGGGTTCTCCAATCGCTCCCCCGCACCATCTGATTCGAGCATCGTCTCCCTTTCGACCTGAACTAGTTAGTGCACTAATGATTAGTGTACACTGTCAGTAGATTCCGCAATTGCCCATCAGCCCGCCGCTGCGGTGCTTCGTCGATAGGATCCTCACATGCCATCCTCTTCGCAGACTCCCCCTGACGGTTCCGGCAAACCCTCGCGCTCGCAGCACAACTCGCAGCGCGGCGTCGGCTGGCTGAATAACTTCTTCCGCAAGATCGTCGGGCCGGCACAGGTCGACAACACGCGTCCCGGAGGATACTTCGAGGATGAGTCCCTGCGTCACGAGCAGCTCGACGCGATGGGCCTGGAGATGCGCACCGATGGCAACGGCCACTCCTACGTCGTGAAGAAGTCCACCGACTGACTGGAGAATCCCCTACAACGCATATGAAAGGGCCGCCGCACCGGAATGGTGCGGCGGCCCTTTCATGTCTCAGCGACTGTCGGACCGCGCCCCAGAGGCGGCCTCATCGCCTCTCACCGACAGGCGGAGGTGGGCTGAGCCCACCTGGTGGACTGAGCCCGCCCCCGGCCGAAGTCGGTCAGCGCCAGTCGGAGATGATGTCGACAAGCTCCCTGCGCGGTCCCGTGTAGAACGGAACCTCTTCACGCACGTGCAGGCGCGCCTCGGTGTTGCGCAGGTCCCGCATGAGGTCGACGATGCGGTGGAGCTCCGGAGCTTCGAAGGCGAGCAGCCATTCGTAGTCGCCGAGCGCGAAGGAGGCGATCGTATTGGCCTTGATGTCCTTGTATGCGGCGGCGGCCATGCCGTGGTCGCGCAGCATCGTCGACCGCTCGGCCGGGTCGAGGAGGTACCAGTCGTAGGACCGCACGAACGGGTAGACGCAGATGTAGTCGCCGGGGACTTCGTCGACAAGCAGCGCCGGCAGGTGGGCCTTGTTGAACTCGGCCGGACGGTGGATTCCGACGACCGACCAGACCGGCTCGAGGACTCCGCCGATGAGGCTGCGCCGGATCACCGAGTACGCCGCTTGGACGAGCTCGATGGTCGGAGCGTGGTACCAGAACATGACGTCAGCATCGGCGCGCAGAGCGGAGACGTCGTAGATGCCGCGGACGACGAGTCCCTGCTCCTTGAGCGGTCCGAGGCCGCTCTGCAGTTCCTCGGCGAGTTCGGCGCGGTCTGCGTCGCCGAGTTCACCGGCCGAGGCGAAGACAGAGTAGGCGATGTACCTCGTCTGGCTGTTCGCTTCTTCGATCTGGGCTTCGGTCGGCTGAGTGTAGTCGCTCATTCCTGCTCCTTCTGTGCTCTGTTCATTGTCATTCGGTCGGTCAGGTCGGTTGTTCAGGCCAGTTACGCAGGCCTGTTACTCAGGCCCGTTGCTCAGGTCGGTTGCTCAGGTTGGATGCTCAGGTTGGCTGCTCACGTATCGGCGCTCCGGGCTCGCAGGCACTGCGCAACCGCCTCGGCGCGGGCGATGCAGGCCGGAATCCCCACCCCGCCGAACGCCGACCCGGCCAGGCCCAAACCGTCGATGCGGGCGATCTGCGCATCGATATCGGCGATGGCCGCGGCATGTCCGGGCAGGTACTGCGGCAGCGCAGAGTTCCACCGCTGGACCTCGGCGGCCAGGATTCGTGCACTCTGACGGGAGGTGATCGATCTCCAGTCGGCGAAGGCGCGCTCGATGAGCTCGTCATCGTCCAGGGTGCTCCACACCTCGGGTGCGTCGCCGAAGCGTCCGATGCTCATCCGCACCAGCGCGGTGCCCGCCGGGATGTGATCGGCCGTCCACGGCCATTTGTTCGACACGAACGTCGCGGCCTTGATGAACGTGCCCTCGGTGGCGGGCACGAGGAATCCAGAGCCCTCCAGTTCGATTCCGTCGAGGTCGACCAGGGCGGCCACGAGTGCTGTGGAGGCATACGGGATCGACGTCAGTGACCCTGCCGCTTCAGGTGCCGCCTCGGCGAGGAGGCGCGCGCTGACGTGGGCGGGCGTGGCCAGGACGAGACCCTCGCTCGTGAGATCGAAACCGTCCCCGGTGACAGTCCAGGACTCTGCCTCGCGGCGAATCTCGGTGACACCGGCACCGAGGCGGACCTCCCCGCCGTTGTTTTCGAGCCCTTCTGACAGGGCGGGGATGAGGCGGTTGATTCCGCCTTCGAAGCTCATGAACACCGGTTCCTGCGCCCCGGATTTCGCGTTCGCGTCGCGGGCGGCGAGGAGTTCGGAGACGAGGTCGAGCACCGAGGTGCCGTCGACCGCGGCGGGCAGAAGCGCCGGTACGGTCTCGGCCAGGGACAGGTCCCGGCAGCGGCCGGCGTAGACCCCGCCGAGGAGCGGCTCGACGAGCGAGTCGACGATGGCGTCGCCGAGGCGGGCGGCCAGGAAATCGCCCAAGGAGATGTCGGCGCCGTCAATCGGGGGAGTGAGCGTTTCGCTGCTCAGGCGGCGGGCCGCCTCGGTGCCGATGAGGGATTCGACCTCGCCCGCCTCGGCGGGCACCCCCATGATGGTGCGTTTCGGGATCGCGTGGAGGCGACCCTGGCCCAGCACCTGCGAGCTGTGACGCGTCGACGGATACACGAGGTCGAGACCGAGCTCGGCGGCGAGACTTCGGGTCTCGGGTCGACGGTTGAGGCTCGCTTCGGCACCGGAGTCGATGCCGACGGGCACTGCCCCGCCGAGGGTGGTCGGCTTCAGACAGCCGCCGAGGCGGTCGGCCGCCTCGAGCAGGGTGACCCGGTGGTCAGCGGAGAGCCGGTAAGCGGTGACGAGACCGGAGATCCCTCCCCCGACGACGGTGATGTGGCGCATCGGATCAGCCGCGGCGACCGAGGATGTCAGCCGAGACTTCGTGCACGAGGTCGACGATGCGACCGGGCACCTCGGGGTCGGTGTCCGGCAGCACGCCGTGGCCGAGGTTGAAGACGAACCCGCCGTCGAGGTCGAGTCCCTTCCTCACGATGGCCTCGACGCGTGGAGCCAGCGCCTCCCAAGGGGCGAAGAGGAGCGCGGGATCGAGGTTGCCTTGGAGTGCCTGGCCGGGCTGGACTCGGGTGGCGGCAGCGGCGAGGTCGACGCGGAAGTCGACACCCACTGCCGTGGAGCCGGCCTGTGACATGGAGTTCAGCAGCTCTCCGGTCTGGACGCCGAAGTGGATGCTGGGGACCTCGTGGCCGGCCAGTGCCGAGAACACTGAGGCGGAATGCTCAAGCACATGGGCGTCGTAGTCCTCACGGCTGAGGTAGCCGGCCCAGGAGTCGAAGAGCTGGAATGCCTTCGCACCGGCCCGCAGCTGCACGTCGATGAAGGTGGCGGAGATGCGGGCGAGCTTCGCCAGCAGCTCGGAGAAGGCATCAGGGTCGGAGGCCATGAGCGACTTCGTCTTCTCATGGTTCTTGCTCGGTCCGCCTTCGATGAGGTAGCTGGCCAGGGTGAAGGGGGCTCCGGCGAAGCCGATGAGCGGGGTCGCATCCCCGAGTTCGGCGGTCACGCGCTGGATCGACTCGGTGATGTCGGGGATGTCGGCGGCGTCGAGTTCTGGCAGTGCCGCGATATCGGAGCGGCTGCGCACCGGGCTGTCGATGACCGGTCCGACGCCGGGCACGATTTCGACGTCGACGCCTGCGGCCTGCAGGGGCACGACGATGTCGGAGAAGAAGATGGCCGCGTCCACTCCGTGTCGACGCACGGGCTGGAGGGTGATCTCCGAGACGAGTTCGGGGTCTCGGCAGGCGTCGAGCATCTTCGTGCCTTCGCGCAGCTTCCGGTACTCGGGCAGGGAGCGTCCTGCCTGTCGCATGAACCAGACGGGAGTGTGCGGCACCGGCTCCGAACGCAGGGCGGCCAAAAGAGGTGATGTCATGTCTCCATCCTCCCATTCTTCGTCTGCCGGTGCCCACCTGAGTGCGGTTTCAAGACGGGGAGTCTTAACCGGCTTTTCGCGGTGCAGTGTGACCCCTCGAGCGCACGGATCTCACCGACCGGATGCGCAGTTCGATCAGCTTGTCCGGAATCTCCGGGGTCGCCTCGGCGTGGGTGATTCCCCCGCCCGGTGCGCTCATCTATCGTGGCAAGTGTGGTCAACACCTCACCTCTCAATCGCATTCCGGCGGAGTTCTCGGCCGTGACTTCGGTGCTGCGTCAGGCACGCAGCACGAACAATGTGTCGATTTCCGAGATCCCCGCCCCGGCCAAGCTCGCGCCCTATTCCTATGCGCTCGGTGCCGAAGTCAGCGCGGACGAGACCTTCCTGCGCGCCAGCGGCGAGACCATCGACGAACTCGCCACCGGCCGCATCGTCGTCCTCTACGACCCTGCCGCACCCGAGGAATGGGAAGGCAGCTTCCGGGTCGTCTCCTATATTCGGGCTGAGCTCGAGCACGAGCTCGGCAATGAGACGCTGCTCGGTCACGTCGCGTGGAGTTGGCTCGAAGACGCCCTGGAGTCCAATGACTGCCAGGTGCTGGCTGCCGGCGGGACGACGACGCGAGTGCTGTCGGAGAGCTTCGGCACCTTGGCCGATCGTCCGGCCACGATAGACTTGGAGCTGCGCGCCTCGTGGACACCTGTGATTGACGAGCCGGATCTGATCGGCAATCACTTCGAGGCCTGGATCGATCTGCTCAGCACAGTCGCCGGACTGCCACCACTTCCTGAAGGAGTCACTGCCCTGCCCGGGCGCCGTCGATGACATCTGAACTACCGCTTTTGGAAACACCCGCTAACGGCGTCCCCGACGTTGTCGACACCCCGGAGGGGCTCTCCTCCTCGGTCGCCAGTCTGACTGCCGCCGGTGGGCCGATCGCCATCGACGCCGAACGGGCCTCGGGCATCAGATACGGACAGCGGGCCTTCCTCATTCAGCTCCGCAGGGAGGATGCTGGCACCTTCCTCCTCGATTCCGAGACTCTCGGGGACCTCAGCGATCTCAATCCCGCCTTCGGCTCCGATGAGTGGGTCATCCATTCCGTCACTCAGGATCTGCCGTGCCTGCAGGAACGTGGGATGCGCCCGGCCGCGCTGTTCGACACGGAGCTCGCCGCCCGTCTCCTCGGCTGGGAGAAGTTCGGTCTGGCCGCGGTCGCCGAGCGCACCCTGGGAGTACGTCTGGCCAAGGAGCATTCGGCCGCCGACTGGTCGACCCGGCCGCTGCCGAAGGCGTGGCTGAACTATGCCGCCCTCGACGTCGAGGTGCTGCTGCCGATCCGCGACATCCTCCACCAAGCGCTGCTCGACGCAAATCGGTGGGAATACGCTCAGCAGGAGTTCACGCACCTGCTCGACTTCGAACCGAAGCATTTCGACGAACCATGGCGGCGCACGCACGGACTGTCGAAGCTGCGATCACGTCGCGATATCGCCCGGGTCCGCGAACTCTGGCAGGCCCGCGATGCGATGGCTTTCGAATCAGATATCGCACCGAGCAAGGTTCTGCGCGACCGTGATCTCGTCGCGCTCGCTCAGTCCGGGGTGAAGTCCAGCGACGACATCATGACCAAGTGGCGCAGGCTCTCCCGCGCCGAGGCGGCCCGCCTCTTCCGCGCCTACCGCAAGGCCTCCCGGCTGACCGCTGAAGAGCTGCCGCCGAAGCAGGCAGGCGGACGGGAGCGCCGCAGCCCCTTCAGCCACACGGACCTCAAGGACCGTGTCGCCGCGTTGAAGTCGGCGATGGCCGAGCTGTCGGAATCGCTGACGATCCCCCACGATGTGCTGCTGCAGCCGGCACTGGTGAAGTCCCTGGCGGCGCAGCCCGTCGTCGACGTTGCGGACTACCTCGCCGAAGCCGGAGCCCGCCCGTGGCAAGTCGAGCTCAGTGCCCCGGTGCTCGAAAAGTCTCTCGCAACTCTCCCCCGCGCCTGAGTCGATGTCTACTTAAACAAGGCATCGCCACTCGCATCGACAAGCCTGCCCGATCATTCGCTGATATCTATCGTCTTCTACGACTCATCAATCGCTGTGGGGCTAGGCCGTCTTAAGCAGCGTCATCTCCCAATGATTCATCCGCAATACGCCTCAAAACATTCAGTCCCCGGACCTTTAACGGCCCGGAGACTGAAACTCTCCTAGAACGTCACTTCCGCCGACGCGGAGGGAAATCTTTCATATCGATGACGATCGGCTCGTAGTTGTCAACGTGATAGACGACATCGCCTTTGTCAGGTTCGGGTATGTCCCATAAGTCATTGTTATCTTTGAGAATGTTGCTGGCGATGACCTCCAGTGCCGCGCGCTGCGCGCCGCGACTGTTTCCGTTCGCAACGACTGCTTGCGAAATGTTTTCCTCGACCTGATCTGCAAGACCGCGAACATCGAAACTGTAGTTCAGGATTGACCCTTCGCTGTCCCGCATCGGGAAAGTCATCTCAGAGCCCCTGACTTCGACATCGCCCGCAGTTCCAATCATTTCCGCCAGGCGTCCAGCGAGGACATAGTCCAGATCTCGGATCTTCTTAGCCATCAACACTTCTCCCCTGGATACGATGACATCAAAATCTGGCCCTTGTGTCGAACTGGCACTTTTGTCTTGAATCTATCGTACACTTTTCCGTTATATTTAAGTTCGACAGGAGCACAGTACAGGTAATTGTCACTGGGTTGCCGTATCCCCGTTTCAGGATTCTTCAAAGTGGATTTGGTAGCGAACTGCATCATTTCAAACCAGTCGCTCCCGCCAGCCTTACTCTCCCAGGCCTTCTTATGACCGTCACCAATATGGCGAAGCCCCCATCCGTCCCGCTTAGTCTTTTCATTGTCATATTTGCCGCATTTGAGATACGCTTTGCTACCACCAAAACCGCTCACTCCAGCTCGGGAATATGTGCGAACTATAGTTCCGCTCTTCGCCTTATAGCTGCAGTACGGAACAGCAGTCTTCTGGGAATCGAAGTTACGCGGGGAGATTTCGAAAGACTTGGATTGACCAGCCACAACCATCTCAACCGTTCCACCGCTCTTTGCAAGCTTTTCCGGTACATTAAGTTCTTCAGCATTTGCTGGGGAGGCTACAATCGTGCTCACTATCAGCATTGCTATTGCTCCAATAGCTCCCAATCCGCGAAATCGGTTCATCGTTCCGTCCTTTCTCTATTCCGTCATGACTGCTTGCTGTCACACGAGAACTCGATACAGAGTACACACGGCCAACCGTAATCCGGCTCATCGTAATTGAGAGTGTAGAACCGGTCTGAAGCCACCGGACTCGAGCAGACACCTGGCGATGTAGTGGGTGAGGTTTCGGAACCCCAGAGCAGACCCCCGCAGATGCTCGAGCCTGCCGTTGATCGCTTCCGTCGGCCCGTTCGACGTTCCCGGTCGAGTGAAGAACGCCAGCACATCATCAGCGCGACGCTTCAGAGTCCGTCCCAACCGTTTGAGTTCAATTAGCTCAGAAGGCAGGTTCGTTGTCAGGGCATCGATGACCCTCTGCAAGAGTTTCTTACCCTCGTTGCCGTCGGCGGTTCGGTAGGCGGTCACAATGTCTTGGTAGACGGCCCAGGTCACTTCAACCGCGGTGAAGTTCGGGTCAGCGAAGAGGCCCACGATCCTCTCCTGCTGCTTGGTCGTGAGCAGATCAGCCCCGGTGTGCAGAGTCCTCCTCGCCCGATACAAGGGGTCTTTCGCTCGGCCACGGTGGCCAGTTGTCTCCTGTTGAACACGGCGGCGTACCTCGTCGAGTGCATCACCGGCGAGCTTGACGACGTGGAAGGGGTCCATGACTTCGATGGCTTCTGGCAGTTCCTCGACCGAGGCTGTTTTGAAGCCGGAGAACCCGTCCATCGCGACGACGTCGATGCCATCACGCCAAACCTTGGGTCGGGCTTTCAACCACTCCTTGAACACCTGCTTCGACCGGCCGGGCACCATATCGAGCAGGCGTGCCGGTCCCGTTCCTGCACTGATGGGGGTGAGGTCGATGATGACGGTGACGTACTTGTCACCACGACGCGTGTGCCGCCATACATGCTCGTCGACACCGATGACGCTGACCCCGTCGAAACGGTTCGGGTCGTTGATCAACAGCCTGTGGCCTTCAGAGAGGATTGCAGAGTTCGCGGTATGCCAGGACACGGCGAGTTTCGCAGCGATCACGGACACGGTGTCGTGGTCGATGACGAGGGCACGCAGCGCCCAGTCAAGGCCGGTTCGCGAGACCTTCGCTCGTGGTGGTGCCGCAGCAGTGGTGTCTTGACGCCATACGTGGCCGCACTCGACGCATTTGTACCGGCGGAGGCGAATATGAAGCGTGGTCGGTCGGTGGCCGAAGGGTTCGTGTGCCAGACGGCGGACGACGGTATCGCGAACGAACCCGTGGCCACCACACCGACGGCACCAGTCATCGGCAGTGTTGGGCTGACATTCCAGGATGGCTTTGTGCCTGGTGATGTGTTGGCCGATACAGGTCAGGTCGAGGGAGTCGAGTCGGCAGAATGTCGTGAGGTCAGGGGTCGAGAAAGTAGGCTTGGCCACGTCGAGGTCTTTCGGATGGACTGTGTGAGAACTTCCATCATCGGAAGACCTCGATGTCTATCCGGGCTACGCCACGCCGTGTCCTGAAATCACCGGTCTACACCCTCAATTACGAAGAGCCCGTAATCCGCATCCCCCGTAAGTATGAGATCGGTCGTACCATGCCGACTTGCCCCTAAGGGTCTCTGATTTCACGACTACGCGTTTTTAGATCGCCGGGTCAAGAAAATGTGTATCCGAGATGATTTGAACGACCGCAGAACGGGCGATGACGCCTTTGACAGCGGCGCGCAGTTCCAGCCTGGCCACGGCTCACTGGTCCATATCGAGCTCAGCGGCATGGATAATCGAACACGCCCCAAACGGACGCATTCGGCTGAGGTGTCTCCTTAAGGCAAGTAAAGATCGTCAATGCATTTGCCGCAAGCCGAGTTGCAGAAATATCACGGACTACAACACTGCGCCCCCGGCGCTCACACCGCGCGACGGGAACTCTGAGCAGCGCGGTCTGCCACCTCGGCGGGCAGGGCACGGACGATGTCGTCGACGATCGTCTCGACATCGAGTCCGACATGTTCGAGGATCTCCTCCCGTGTCCCCTGCGGCAGGAACTCGTCGGGAACCCCGAGTTCGAGCACGCCGATCCGCGAATCGGCCTCACGCAGGTCCGAGCGGATCTGCGAACCGATGCCGCCGATCTTCACTCCGTCTTCGATGACCGCGGCGAGACTGTGCTCGGCGGCGAGAGCGATGACCGATTCGGGTACGGGCAGCACCCAGCGGGGATCGACGATCGTGGCGGTGATCCCGCGGCCTTCCAGCACGTCGGCGACGTCCCCGGCCAACCTGGCGAACGGTCCGACGGAGACGATGAGCACATCGGCACAGGCCCCGGCGGACGATTCGCGGAGGACGTCGACGCCGTCGTCGAGCCGCCTCAGCGCCGGGATATCGCCTCCGACGCCGCCTCGGGGGAAGCGCAGCACCGTCGGTGCGTCGGTGACGGATACTGCTTCGCGCAGCTCCTCGGTCAGGCGGGCGGCGTCACGGGGTGCCGCGAGCCGGAGACCAGGGACGATGCGCAGCATCGCGATGTCCCAGATGCCATGGTGGCTGGCTCCATCGGGTCCGGTGATGCCGGCGCGGTCGAGGACGAAGGTCACGCCCTGCCGGTGCAGGGCCACGTCCATGAGCATCTGGTCGAAGGCACGGGTGAGGAATGTCGAGTAGATGCACACGACCGGGTGGAGCCCGCCGTAGGACAGTCCCGCCGCCGAGGCGACCGCATGCTGTTCGGCGATGCCGACGTCGAAGACGCGATCGGGGTGATCCTCGGCGAACTTCGCCAGTCCCACCGGAATGAGCATGGCCGCGGTGACGGCGACGATGTCGTCCCGCTCTCTTGCGAGTTCGCAGACTTCGGTGCCGAACACCGAGGTCCACGACGTCGACTTCGATGGTGTTGCCTTGCCGGTGATCGGGTCGATGACTCCGACTGAGTGGAATTGGTCGGCGTCATCGTTGACGGCGGGGTCGAATCCATGGCCTTTCTGCGTGATCATGTGGACGATGACGGGTCCGCCGTCGAACTGCTGGGCCAGCTGCAGGGCGCGTTCCACCGAGGGCAGGTCGTGACCGTCGACGGGGCCCAAATATTTGATGCCGAGCTCGTCGAACATTCCGGTCTGCGGTGAGCTGACCATGTCTTTGAGGCCGCGCTTGACGCCGTGGATCGCACTGTAGGCCGCGCGGCCCGGCGCACCGGACTGGCGCAGTGTCTCTTTGCCCCAGGACAGGAGCTTCTCATAGCCGGAGGTCGTGCGCAGCTCGTCGAGGTGAGCAGCGAATCCGCCGACGGTCGGGGCATAGGAGCGGCCGTTGTCGTTGACGACGATGACCAGTCGGCGTGGTGGGGTCGAGGTGTCGGCGGCGATGGTGTTCAGCGCCTCCCAGGCCATGCCTCCGGTCAGTGCGCCGTCGCCGATGACTGCGACGACGTGGCGGTCGTCCTCGCCTTTCAGCTGGCGGGCCTTCGCAATTCCGTCGGCCCAGGACAGGGAGGCCGAGGCGTGGGAGTTCTCCACGACATCGTGGTCGCTCTCGGCCCGGCTCGGGTAGCCGGAGAGTCCGCCGCGCTGGCGCAGAGTGGAGAATTCGTCGCGGCGGCCGGTGAGCAGCTTGTGCACATAGGTCTGGTGGCCGACGTCGAAGATGATGGTGTCGCGTGGGGAATCGAAGACGCGGTGGATGCCCATGGTGAGTTCGACGACGCCGAGGTTGGGTCCGAGATGTCCGCCGGTGCAGGCCACGGTCGTGATGAGATAGTCGCGGATCTCTTTGGCCAGTACGCCGCATTCCTGTGCGTCGAGCCGACGCAGATCGGCCGGAGAGCTGAGGTTGTCGAGAAATGTCATTCGGTCTCACTCTTCTGACGGCGACGGTGACGGACAGATTCCATTCGCCCCATCCTATCCCTCACCACAGGATGTGCCTCGCACCATCGCGCGTATTTCCCCTGGGGGCTTGCCCGCACCGGCACCATCCGACACCACTGGCTTCACCTGCCGCAGCGTCTTCGCCAACGCACCGCCATCCGACACCGCTGGCTTCACACCGCCCCGGTGCAACGAGTGGTTGAGCCGCCAACGGTGAGGGATGCCGCAGCACCTGTAGGATCAGCCGCTAACGGTGACGGACGCCGCCCTACCTATTGGATCGCCCGCCACCCAGGTACGACGAAGGCCGGTGGGTCGAAACCCACCGGCCCTCGTTGTGTTCCGGCTCAGCGACTCAGCGAGAGCCGCCAGCAGCGAATCAGAGACTCACATCCGAGTCAGTGACTCACGTCGGAGTCAGTGACTCAGCACGACACCTGAGGATCAGGCGTCGGCCAGCTGACGCAGGACGTACTGCAGGATGCCGCCGTTGCGGTAGTAGTCGGCTTCACCCGGGGTGTCGATGCGGACCACGGCGTCGAATTCGACCTTCGTGCCGTCTTCCTTCTCGGCGGTGACCTTGACGGTCGCCGGGGTCTTGCCCTCGTTGAGCTCCGTGACGCCCTCGATGGAGAAGGTCTCGGTGCCGTCGAGTCCGAGCGAATCAGCGGATTCGCCGGCGGGGAACTGCAGCGGCAGAACGCCCATGCCGATGAGGTTCGAGCGGTGGATGCGCTCGAAGCTCTCGGTGATGACAGCTTCGACACCGAGCAACTTGGTGCCCTTGGCGGCCCAGTCACGCGAGGATCCCGAACCGTACTCCTTGCCACCGAGCACGACCAGCGGGGTTCCGGCGGCCTGGTAGTTCACGGAGGCATCGTAGATCGTCGTCTGCGGAGCGCCTTCCTGCGAGAAGTCGCGGGTGAAGCCACCCTGGACTCCGTCGAGGAGCTGGTTCTGCAGGCGGATGTTCGCGAACGTTCCGCGGATCATGACTTCGTGGTTGCCGCGGCGCGAGCCGTAGGAGTTGAAGTCCTTGCGCTCGACACCGTTCCCGACGAGGTACTTGCCGGCCGGGGTGTCGGCCTTGAAGGAACCTGCAGGCGAGATGTGGTCGGTGGTCACCGAGTCGCCCAGCTTCGCGAGCACGCGTGCACCCTTGATGTCCTTGACGGCTTCGGGCTTGAGTCCCATGCCGTCGAAGAAGGTGGGCTTGCGCACGTAGGTCGACTTGTCGTCCCACTCGAAGATCTTGCCCTCAGGGGTGTCGAGCTGCTGCCAGCGCTCGTCACCATCGAAGATCCGACCGTATTCGCTGTCGAACATGTCAGTGGAGATCGACGAGGCGATGACCGACTCGACCTCTTCCGGCGACGGCCAGAGATCAGCCAGGTAGACGTCGACGCCCTCGGAGTCCTTGCCCAGAGGCTGATTCTCGAAGTCGAAGTCCATGGTTCCGGCCAGTGCATAGGCGATGACCAGCGGAGGCGAAGCGAGGTAGTTCATCTTCACGTCCGGGCTGATGCGGCCCTCGAAGTTGCGGTTGCCCGACAGGACTGCGGTGACCGCGAGGTCGTTGTCCTGGATGCTGTCGGAGATCTCCGAGTCCAGCGGACCGGAGTTGCCGATGCAGGTCGTGCAGCCGTAGCCGACGATGAAGAAGTTCAGAGCCTCGAGATCCTCGATGAGCCCGGCCTTCTCGTAGTAGTTCGTGACGACCTTCGAACCCGGTGCGATCGAGGTCTTGACCCACGGCTTGGAGTTGAGCCCGCGCTTGCGGGCATTGCGTGCCAGCAGGCCGGCAGCCATCATCACCGAGGGGTTCGAGGTGTTCGTGCAGGAGGTGATCGAGGCGATCGCCACAGCACCGTTGGCCAGCTCGAACGACTCGCCGTTGCCGGTGGTGACGTCCACGGACTTCGACTCCTCGCCGGGCGCGGCGTAGTTGTGGATGTCCTTGGCGAACTGGTTCTTCGCGTCGGAGAGTTCGATGCGATCCTGCGGGCGCTTCGGTCCGGAGATCGAGGGCACCACGGTGGACAGGTCGAGTTCGAGGTACTCGGAGTACTCGACTTCCTTGCTCGGATCGTGCCACAGACCCTGGGTCTTCGCGTAGTCCTCGACGAGCTGGATCTGCTCGGCCGAACGGCCGGTGAGCTTGAGGTAGTCGATGGTGACTTCGTCGATCGGGAAGATCGCCGCGGTCGAACCGAACTCGGGGCTCATATTGCCGATCGTCGCACGGTTGGCCAGCGGCACCTCGGCGACGCCCTTGCCGTAGAACTCGACGAACTTGCCGACGGCACCGTGCTGACGGAGCATATCGGTGATCGTGAGCACAACGTCGGTTGCGGTCACTCCGGAGGGGATCTCGCCGGTGAGCTTGAAGCCGACGACGCGCGGGATGAGCATCGACACGGGCTGGCCGAGCATGGCCGCCTCTGCCTCGATGCCGCCGACGCCCCAACCGAGCACACCGAGGCCGTTGACCATGGTGGTGTGCGAGTCGGTGCCGACCAGGGTGTCCGGGTAGGCCCGGAGGACTCCGTCGACCTCGCGCGGCATGACCACGCGAGCCAGGTGCTCGATGTTGACCTGGTGGACGATGCCCATGCCCGGAGGCACGACCTTGAAGTCTTCGAATGCGGTCTGGCCCCAGCGCAGGAACTGGTAGCGCTCACCGTTGCGCTGGTATTCGATGTCCATGTTGAGCTCGACGGCGTCGGCGGTGCCGAAGCGGTCGATCTGCACCGAGTGGTCGATGACCAGTTCGGCGGGAGCCAGCGGGTTGACCTGATCCGGGTTGCCGCCGAGTTCGACGACCTTCTCGCGCATCGTGGCGAGGTCGACGATGCAGGGCACACCGGTGAAGTCCTGCATCACCACGCGGGCCGGGGTGAACTGGATCTCGGTGTCCGGCTCGGCGTTGGGATCCCAGCTGCCGAGTGCCTCGATGTGCTCCGAGGTGATGTTTGCGCCGTCTTCAGTGCGCAGCAGGTTCTCCAACAGCACCTTGAGGCTGAAGGGAAGCTTCTCCGATCCCTTGACCTTGTCCAGGCGATAGATCTCATAATCCTTATCGCCTACGGTCAGGGTGCTCTTCGATTTGAACGTATCGACGTTGCTCATCGTGATTCTCCTGTTTCATCCGATACTCATCCAAGAAACCGGACCGTTCCGAATCGCCGGGCAGGCCCTTGCACCGCGCACCGATTTACGCGACACATATGTTTCCAAAAGTATCTTGACGTCAAGATAAATTCTATCGCATTCACGGTGCTTTGACCACCGTGGCACACGGATGATCGAAACCCTCGGATCGGGTTTTCCGCACTGACGTCGACGGCCATCGTCAGGGACGCTGAGACCCCCGCGAGCCTAGTGTGAGAACCATATCGCGGGCCTGCCCGCACCACCGCACGCGGCCCTTCGCCGCACACTCATATCGCTCCGAGGAGACACTCATGGACCCGTTCACACTCGGCGCCGGATTCGGTTTCGGCGCGCTGCTCGTCGGCATCATCTTCGCCGTGATCTGCAATTCGTTCGCCAAGGAGAGAGGCCGTTCCGGCCGCTGGTGGGGACTGTGGGGATTCCTCACGACGTTCATCGCCCTCATCGCCCTCGTGCTCCTCCCCCGCCGCAACCGCGTCGGCTGATCCCCTCGCCGAGGCGGCTGACCATCCCAGCTGGGCCTTCGCCGAGGCGGTGCATCCCAATCAGGCCCTCGCCGAGGCGGCTGAACATCCCGATCGTCCCCTCCCCGAGGTGGGCCGCCTCGGTTGAGATGCGGCCCGCCCCCGATGGGGTCACCGTCGGAGGACGGTGACCGTCTCCAGATGCGAGGTGAGGGGGAAGAGATCGAATCCTGTGAGGCTCTCGATCGCGAATCCCCCGGCGGTCAGCCGTGCGAGATCACGGGCCAGCGTCGCAGGATCGCAGGAGACATACACGAGGGTGCTCGCCGAGGAATCGATGAGCCCCGAGGTGACAGTCTTCCCGGCCCCGGCCCGAGGAGGGTCGAGGATGATGACATCGGAATCGGGCAGCCGGACCCGATCGACGTTGAGGGTGAGGAATCGGGCGTCGATATCGGCAGCGTTCTCACGTGCATGCTCGATCGCCGGGCCGACCCCCTCGACGCCGAACAGCGGTGCCCCGGTCGCCCGAGCCGCCGTGATGCCGAGCACGCCGACACCGCAGTAGAGGTCGGTGAGTGACTCGACCCGGTCGGGCACGGCGGCGACGACTTCAGAGCTGAGCAGTTCTGCCGCGTCCCTGTGCACCTGCCAGAATCCGTCGGCGGCAACCGTGAACTCCCGCCCGGAGACCGTCTCGGTGAGGGTTCGACGGCCGCGGACGACAGCGAGCTCGGGGTGTACAGGTCCCCGGCGCCGGCCCCGCTGGCGTTGTCGACGACCGCCGGTCTCGGCCGCCTCGGCGAGCAGAGAGAAGGAGTCCGGCAGCCAGGCGTCGATCTCCGCGACGGCCTGACTCGTAGCTGGGCCGCGGACGATGAGTGCGCCGTGGTCCCCGGACCACGCGAACTCGAGGCGCCGGACTCCGGGCACCCGAAGCGCTGCGACGTCGAGGTCGTGCAGCGGTCCCGCCGCCAGCGGCGGAGTGGTCACGGGAATGACGTCATGGGAACGAGGCGCGAGCATTCCGGGCCGGCCCTCGGCATCGACGGCGAGCTGGACGCGGGTGCGCCAATCGGTGCCGTCGGCCTCGTTCGGCGCCGGCAGGACCTCAGCCTGCCGGTCGATGTGACCGATGCGAGCCAACTGGTCGTTGAGCACCTCGGCCTTGAGCGTGCGGGAATGCGCGAGGTCGACATGCGCGTATTCCATCCCGCCGAATCCGGCCGCCGCGCCGTCGAATCCGGCCGCCGCGCCGTCGAATCCGGCCGTCGCGCCGCCGAACCCGGCCGCCGCGCCGTCAAATCCGGCCGCGGCGCGACCGCCGAACCCAGTCGTCGTGCCGCCGCCACCCAACCCGGAGACTGCATAGGCGGCCCGCCGGTCGGAGACCCTGTGCGGGGAGGCCTCCAGGACCTCGATCACATCGGCGCGGAGGAACTTCGCCGCCGGTCCCGCCTCGGTGCGTGCCCGGACCTTCTCACCGGGAAGCGCACCGGTGACGAAGACGACCTGTCCGTCGTGGCGGGCGACGGAGGTGCCTCCGGCGGCCGGTGACTCGATGTCGAGGGTGAGTTCCTGAGCGGGAAGAATTGTGTCACTCATGCGTTGTCTAGGCCTGTCTGTACAGCGAGGGATCGGGGCCGTCTCCACCGTATTGACGGGAGAAGGATTTCAGACGCCACGGCACGGAGACCACGACGACGTTCGGCACGAGCAGCAGGCGGGTGCGCAGCTTGAGTGCCACCTGGTTGTGCAGGATGTGCTCCCACCAGCGCCCGACGACGAACTGCGGAATGTAGACGATGACGAGATCGCGAGGCGACCTGCGGCGGATGGCGAGGATGTGGGCGAGCATCGGTCGCACGAGTTCGCGATAGGGCGACCCGAGCACCGTCAGCGGCACCGGCAGCTCCATCTCGTTCCACCGCTTCTGCAGATGGGCCGCGGCTTCCTCGTCGACTGCCACGGTGACGGCTTCGAGCTGGCTCGACCGGGTGACGCGGGCATAGGAGAGGGCGCGCATCGTGGGTTTGTCGATTTCGCTGACGACGACGATCGCGTGCGTGTTCGACGGAATCGTCCGCGAGTTCACGTCGGCATCCGGGGCGAGCTCCCGCGTGACCCGGGAGTAGTGCCGGTGGATCGCGCCCATGATGAGGTAGAGACCTGCCATCGCGGCCACGGCCAGCCAAGCTCCGGCGAGGAACTTCGAGACGATGACGACGATGAGCACACCGGCGGCGAGCACGCAGCCGACGGCGTTGACGATCCGGTTGAAGTGCATCCGCACCCGAGTCTTCGAATCGATGACCAGCCGCAGCCGCTTGCGCCAGTGCAGGACCATGCCCGCCTGCCCGAGGACGAAGCTGGCGAAGACGCCGACGAGGTAGAGCTGGATGAGCGTCGTCGCCGAGGCGGACGTGGCGATGACGAGGACGATCGCTGCCGCCGCCAACAGGAGGATGCCGTTGGAGAAGGTGAGCCGGTCCCCCTTCGTCGCCAGCTGCCTGGGCAGGAATTCGTCGCGCGCCAGTCGGGAGGCCAATCCGGGGAAGCCCTCGACAGCGGTGTTCGCTGCGGCGATGAGCACGAGGGCGGTGATGAGCACGACGATGTAGAACATGACGGGAGCATTGTCGAAGATCGCATGCGCCAATTGGGCGAGCACGGGCTCCTGCTCGTATTCGGCGCTGACCGGGCTGCCGTCGCCGCGGACGAGGTAGAGATGCGGGTCGTCGACGTATTTGATTCCCGTAACCGAGGCCAGGTAGGTCAGACCGGTGAGCATGAGAGCGGCAAGGAGACCGGAGAGCAGCAGCGTGTTGCCGGCGTTCTTGCCGCGCGGCTTCTTGAACGCCGGCACCGCCGTGGCCACGGTCTGGACACCCGCCAGCGCGACGGCACCGGAAGAGAAGGCACGCAGCACGATGAGGACCGTGGCCAATCCGAGAGTCGCCTGATCGCCGAGGTTGCTGTGCACGATCGTATAGTCGGCAGTCTGCGCGTGCGGGGTGTCACCGAGACCGACCCGGATGAGGCCGACGCTCATCGTGAGGAACACAGCGCCGAGGAACAGATAGGTGGGAACGGCCAGAAGCATCGGAGTCGCCCGCGACCCGCGGAGTCCCGCGAAGCAGATGAGCAGGATGCCGACGATCGCCACCGGCACCCGGTACGGGGCGAGTGTCGGGAACGCCGTCGTGATGTAGGCGGCGAACACCGTCATCGACACGGCCAGGGTGAGCACATAGTCGACGAGCAGGGCCGCTGCCACGACGAGTCCTGCCCCTGATCCGAGGTTCTTCGAAGCCACCTCGTAGTCGCCTCCGCCGGAGGGATAGGCCTTGACGTTGATGCGGTAGCAGGCGACGATCACGAGGATGACGATGCCCACTGCCACACCGATCCACGGAGACACCGTGAGTGCCACAAGCGAGGTCAGCGACAGCGCCAGCAGGATCTCATCGGGAGCATAGGCCACCGATGAGAGCATGTCGGAGGCGAAGACGGGCATTGCGATGCGCTTATTCAGCGCTGGTGCACGCCTGTCCTCACTGCGGAAGGGCCGTCCAACGAGTAGTCTTTTGACGGCATCAGAAAAACTGCTGGCCACGGCAACCAATGGTAGATCACTGCGGAGAGGAAAACCCCCATGCACTTCGTGATTATGGGCTGCGGCCGAGTCGGGGCCTCCCTGGCCAAGGCCCTTGATGCGAATGGGCACTCCGTCGCCGTCGTCGACCGGAACCCGGACGCGTTCCTCAAACTCGGTCGTGATTTCAGCGGGTCGACCATCACCGGGGTCGGCTTCGACCGTGAGACCCTCTCCCAGGCGAAGACCTCAGATGCCTTCGCCTTCGCGGCCGTCTCGAGCGGGGACAACTCGAATATCCTCGCCGCGCGTGTCGCCCGTGAGACCTTCGGGGTCACGAATGTCGCGGCCCGCATCTACGACCCCGACCGTGCGCAGGTCTTCGAACGCCTCGGCATCCCCACTGTGCCCACCGTGCGGTGGACGGCCGAGCAGGTGATGCGCAAACTCGTTCCGCAGGGATCGATCACCGAATACCGTGAGCCCTCCGGCAATCTGGTCCTTGCCGAAGTCCACCTCGACCCCGGTTGGGTGGCCCGTCCGATCAAGGAGATCGAATCACGGACGAAGGCGCGGGTCACCTATGTCACTCGCCTGTCCGAGGGCATCGTCGCCCATGATGATCTGCTCATCCAGGACGGGGACCTCGTCCATCTCATGGCTCCGGTCGACCGCCTCGGCGAGATCGAACGGATCCTCGATCAGCCCGTCAATCCCGTGGAGGAAGAACTATGAGGGTCGTCATCGCCGGGGCCGGTTCCGTCGGTCGGTCGGTGGCCCGGGAGCTCATCGACAAAGAGCATTCGGTCCTGCTCATCGACCAGAGCAAGGAAGCGCTCGGTCATGAGCGGATTCCGGGTGCCGAATGGCTGCTCTCTGATGCGTGTGAGCTCGCCGGCCTCGCCGAGGCGGGACTCGAGGAAGCCGATGTCGTCGTGGCTGCGACCGGAGACGATAAGACGAATCTCGTTCTCTCCCTGCTGGCGAAGACCGAGTTCGGTGTGCCCCGGACGGTGTCGCGGGTGAATAATCCGAAGAACGAATGGCTCTTCGACGACAACTGGGGTGTCGACGTCGCCGTGTCGACTCCACGGCTGATGACCGCTCTCGTCGAGGAGGCGGTGGAGGTCGGCGGACTCGTCCACCTCATGAGCTTCGAACGCGGCCAGGCCGGTCTGCTCGAGTTCACGGTGCACGAGAACGCCGAGCTCGTGGCCGAACGCATCGGCGGAATCACATTCCCGCTCGACACGGTGCTCGTGGCGATCATCCGCAATTCACGGGCGTTCGCGCCCAGTCCCGATGATGTCATCGAGGCCGGAGACGAACTGTTCTTCCTCTCCTCTCCCGATCAGGAGGGAGCGCTGCTCGAACTGCTGCAGGAGACGACGAAGACGGCCGAGTCTGCGGAGACGGCAGAGACCGAAGATTCAGTGGAGATCACAGAGCCGACCGGCGACTGAATCAAGTGTCGTAACCGTCGCCTGACTCAGACCTCTGAGTCAGGCGTCTGAGTCGTCGCGGGTCTGTAAGAGCTCGTAGACGGGATTGTGCGCGGTCAGCACGCCGTCCTTGCCGCAGAACCGTCCTTCCAAGACGATGAGCGCCCCGGGTCGGATGCCGCTGATCTCGCGACGCCCGAGGAACTGGGCGCGGGCCTCACCGGTGCCGTCGGCCACGGTGATGTCGAGTCTGGGGCTGTCGCCGCTGCACGACTGCGTGATGGCGGAGACGACCCCGGCGATGCGCGAGGTCTTCCGTGCCTCAAGGTCTTCGACCGGCACGACTCCGGGGACCTGGCTGACGAGGCGCAGGTCAGCGCGGGCTTCGGCATCGCGGGACCCGAAGTCGCGCACGAGGCGCGTGATGAGATCCAACATCCCCGGTCAGCGGACCTCTGTGATCTCAGGACCGCGTTCGAAGGGGTTGAGCTCGTCCTCGTCCTTCTTCTCTTCATCGTCGGCGGCATCGACCTGCGGTGCGGTCAGCGCGATGAGTTCCCTGGGTGCCATGGCTTCCTCACCGCGATCGACGACGACTCCGCGGAAGAGTGCTGAGAGTTCGGCGCGGATCTCGTCATCGGTCACGGCCTTGCCGGAGAACACGGCACGGATGAACCAGCGGGGGCCGTCGATGCCGGCGAAGCGCATGGCTCGTCTGCCGGGGCGTCCGGATTCCGTCTTCGCCGGGACCTCGATGGCCAGTTCCTTGCCGAGCGATGTGTGCAGCTCGGTCGATTCGCCGCCCTGTTTGGTGACAGATTCGGCCAGCTGTCGGCGCACGGTGTTCCACAGTCCTTCGGAGCGTGGGGTCGCGAACGCCTGAAGCTGGATGCCCCCGCCGTCATGGATGAGGGTCACAGCGAGCACGCGCTGCGAATCGTCGTCGGTGTCCAGACGCACCTGCATGCCGTCGACGACGGGCACCTTGAGCGCGCCGAGGTCGAGTCGGTCATGCTCCGGGTAGTCCTCGGAGATGTCGAACGGGCCCTTCTCGGACCGGTCGAAGGGCGCGGACTTCTCCAGCAGCGCCTCGTCCTCGTCGACGTCCTCGTCCGACTCAGCATCATCGGACTCTGCGTCATCGGACTCTGCGTCATCGGTCGCTGCGTCCTCGGACTCAGCGCCGTCGTCCTCGGACTCAGCGTCGTCGGCTTCGAGGTCGGCCGCCTCGGTGTCGGTGAGCTCTTCGTCGTCGTTGATGTCGTCATCGGCGCGGATGTCGTCGTCCGGTGCGGTCTTCTTGAAACGGGAGAACAGTCCCATTGAGTCCTCACTTCTCCTTGTCGCTGAAGCCGGCGTCGATTCCGCCGGTGGAGCCGAATCCTCCGGCTCCGCGGTCGCTGTCGTCGAGGGTGTCGACGACCTCGAAGTCGGCCTGGGCCACTGCTTGGATCACGAGCTGGGCGATGCGGTCGCCGCGGGCGATGCGCAGCGGGGTCTTCGCGTCGAGGTTGATGAGCGGCACTTTGATCTCGCCGCGGTAGCCCGCGTCGATGGTGCCCGGCGCGTTGACGACGGTGACCCCGTGCTTGCTCGACAGGCCCGAGCGCGGATGCACGAACGCCGCATAGCCTTCAGGCAGGGCGATCGCGATCCCGGTGGGCACGACGCGGCGCTCGAAGGGCTCGAGAACGAAGTCGATGGTCGAGCGCAGGTCGGCCCCGGCATCGCTCGCGTGCGCGTAGGCGGGCGCGCTCATTCCCGTGTCCAGGATCTGGAGGTCGATCTTCAGGGTTTCCGTCACAAAGATGCACTCTAACGCTCCAGCCTGAGCGCGGCCAAACTCTTCGCTATGGGACAATGGGGCCATGGCAACAATGCAATCTGGAACCCAAGTGATATTCCAGGAAAAGGTCCGTGCTTCGATCGGCATGTGGATCCTCGTCGTGGTGGGTGCGGCATCGACGGCGCTCATGGTCGCCCCCGTCTGGCCCTGGGGCACGATCATCCTGCCCGTCATCAGCTTCGTGCTCTTCGCCTGGTGGCTGAGCTCTCTGACCGTGACGATCATCGTCACGGAGCAGCAGCTGTTCGTCGGCGAGGCCCATATCGACCGGAAGTTCGTTCCACGGGCGCAGGCTTTCCTCGGCGAGGCGGCCCGCCAGGCTCGCGGAGTCGACCTCGACGCTCGGGCCTTCCTCAAGATCCGTCCCTGGGCGAAGGACGTCGTGCGCATCGATCTCGAAGACGCCTCCGACCCCACTCCCTACTGGCTCGTGTCCACCCGCCGCGCGAAGGAACTGGCAGACGCACTCAACAGCTGACGCCCCATTTGCTACCTGACGGCGCCCCAGCAACCCGGCGCCGGGTTGCTGGGGCGCCGTCAGGTAGCAAAGAGTGAAATACAGAACGCGCCCTTCATTGCGAAGGGCGCGTTCCGTGTATGAAGAGAGAAGCGAATCAGCCTGCACAATCCGTGCAGATCGGAACGCCGCCCTCCTCGGTCGCAAGCTGCGAACGGTGACGGACCAAGAAGCATTCCATGCAGGTGAACTCGTCGTTCTGTTTGGGGAGAACACGGACGGAGAGTTCTTCGTTCGACAGGTCCGCACCGGGGAGTTCGAACCCTTCGGCGACCGCAGTTTCGTCTTCATCGATCTTGCTTGCCTGCGCCTGTGAGCGCTGAGCCTTTAGCTGTTCGATCGAATCGCTCTTGATCTCATCGTCTTGCTTGCGAGGTGCGTCGTAGTCTGTTGCCATATGGCCTCATCGCTCTCTGTCCAGGGGGGTGCCGAAGAGGATTGGCGTATCCTCCGCGTGACGTGTCCCCAGCATTGTGCACTGTATGCTTGCCGTTGGCAAGATGGAGGGCGTACCCTATGCGGTGATTCTCATCACCAGCTTGTCTGCATATGACGGCCACACATAGAGTTCTCGAAAAGCTCTGCAAGAATACTTGTGATGGACAGCACCGACAGTTCACTCTGCCGGTCGAACACCGGGTTCGTCCTCTCCGGAGGCGGCCCCAGGAAGGACGGATCCACTATGAGTGAATTCGCTGATCAGCTCGATACCCGAATCGATGATGTCCGTCATCGCATTCACGAGGCCCGGTCCGCCGGTGACGACTTCCTCGTCGAGAACCTCATCGACGACCTCCAGAATCTCATGGAGCTCGCCGGCCGCAATGACGTCGACACCGGTCCTATCGCCGAGGTGATCCAGGCCGAGACGGGCGCACTGCCCGTCATCCCGAGCCCGGAAGACGCCTGAGAACCTGAGAAAGACGAACCCTCCCCCACCGATTCGGTGAGGGAGGGTTCTTCATGTCCGGGCCGGTTCGCGGCCGGCCGCGCCGGTTCACAGGGGCCGACGGGGGCGACCGACGGACCGGTTCCCCGTCGCCCGGCCGGTCTCAGCTCGCTGGCTCCCAGTTCGGATAAGTGGCGCGTTCGATGCGACCGCGACAGCAGTCGATGCTGCAAGCTCCGCTGCCGGGCACCAGCGCCTTCGTCCCGGGGAGGGCCGGGGCCTCGATCTGTTCACCGCGCAGCTGCGCGACTCGTTCCTCGACGAGATCGACAAGACCGGACACGAACGCCTGATGGGTGCCGACGGTCGCGACGCGGGTGAACGCGAAGCCGAGCTCGTCTGCGGTCTCCTTCGCCTCGGTGTCGAGGTCGAATGCGACCTCCATGTGATCGGAGATGAAGCCGATGGGCACGAGCACGACGCCGGTCACCCCCGCCTCGGCGAGTTCGGCCATCCGATCGTTGACGTCGGGTTCGAGCCACGGCACCTCCGGGGAACCGGACCGGGAGCAGTAGACGAGTTCGAAAGGCACCCGCTCGGACTCGGCCACACCATCCATGAGGTGATTCATGAGCTCCTCGTGCTGGGCGAGGTAGCCGTTGGTGGTGACCGCCGAAGCGTCCTGCATGACGTTCGGGATCGAGTGGGTGACGAAGAGGATGCGGTGCTTGGCCGCATCGAGTTCGCCGACCTGGTCCTTGAAGTCTGCGAGGCCCTGGTTCAGGCAGTCGGCGCAGGCCTCGGCGTAGCCGGGATGGTTGTAGAACTGTCGGATCTTGTCGATCGAGACGGTGAGGCCTTCTCCGCCCAGCGTGTCGATCGTCTGGGCGAAGTCCTCACGGTACTGGCGGCAGGAGGAGTACGAGGAGTAGGCGGAGGTGTCGATCGACAGGAAATTCGTCGCACCCTTCTGTGCGAGAGTGCGCACCTCGTCGGTGAGGTAGGGATCCCAATTGCGGTTGCCCCAGATCAGCGGCGTGTCGATGCCGCGACGGTCGAGTTCGGCCCGCAACGCGGCCAGCAGAGCCTTGTTCTGGTCATTGATCGGAGATTTGCCTCCGAAGCCGAAGTAGTGCTCTCCCACCTCCTCCAGTCGCTCCTCCGGGATCCCGCGGCCGGCGGTGACGTTGCGGAGGAAGGGAACCACTTCTTCTGGGGCCTCCGGTCCTCCGAATGACATGAGGATCAGGGCATCGATCGGTGCAGTCGTATTCACGGTTTCGATTTTACAGGCTGTAGAGCGCCCGGGCCCGCTGTCCGCACAGTGAGCCTCACCCACTCACGGTGCAGACGTCGGGCCGCAGATCCACCGGCGAGTGTTCACGAAAAGGCCGTGCCGAACGCCGCCGGGTGGCCGTGCCGAACGCCGCCGGCTGACGCCGCCGAACGGCGCCGGGTGGCTGCGCCGAACGTTTCTGAGTGTCCGTGGTCACAGATTCGACCCCGGAGAGTCCGAACCGGCCCGAGATTTCGCGACTCGCGTGCAAATCTGCCCGGTGCGACGCGCCGAACGTGACACGATTCTAGGGAGACGCGACGAAGGAGCTAAAGGCAATGCGTGAACTGATCTTGAACGGAGTCGACGCAGATGGCACTCATCTGCTGTTGAACGACGAGAACGGGCTTCAGTACCGAGTCGTCCTCGACGAGGCTCTCAGTGCTGCGGTGCGCAAGGACCGTGCTCACCCCAAATCCGATACTCCCGTGCGCCCCAAGGACATCCAGGCCATGATCCGCGGCGGCATGGACGCCGAGGAGGTCGCCTCCTCCACCGGAGCCGACCTCGAGTACGTGCGCACCTATGAGGGCCCGGCCATGGCCGAACGCGAACGCACCGCCTTCCTCGCCAGCCGGCACCCGATCTACTCCGATCACGATCCCAACGGTGAGCCCACTCCGCTCATCGAGCTCTGCCAGGAACGTCTGGCCATGCGTGATGTCAATATCGACACGATGGAGTGGGATTCCTGGAAGCAGCAGGACGGCAATTGGTACATCCAGCTCAGCTTCACCGCCGCGGACCGTGTCCGCACCGCGAGCTGGCACTACTACCGTCGCTCGCTGACCCCGATCGACGACGAAGCGAAGTGGCTGGCCGATTCCGGTCCCACCGACACCGGCCCGATCCCGAACTACGGTTCCGGAGCCGAACGGCAGATGTCCACCGAGGAGGTCGACGTCTTCCCACCATCCGATGCGCCGTCCGAGTCGATCGCCTCGGACGGTCCCGTGCGACCGACCGCTGGTTCGGCTCCTTCGCAGCAGTCCCGCGATCATCAGGCCGAGACCGGCCGCATCCTGGAGAATCTGCGCAAGCGCCGCCACTATGAGGCCGAGGAGGAGCCGCGAGCTCGTCTGCGTGCGGTGACCGAAGATCCGGAGACCCACCCGCAGGGTGCGCACACGGCTCCCGGCAAGCCCGAAGCCGCCGCCGATGACGAGGTCTTCGCTTTCGAGGATCCTGCTCCGACGACGGACGATCCGCAGGAGCCGACCGAGAAGGTCGGCGTCTTCGACGACGAGAATCAGCTGTCTCTGCTCAATGAGCCCGGGGTCAGCGATCACGCCGATCAGTACACGGACGCATCTGCGGCCAAGGAGTCGAAGCCGAAGTCGAAGAAGAACACGCGCGCGTCGATCCCGAGCTGGGACGAGATCATGTTCGGCTCGAAGCGCGACTGACCTGCTGGACCGACCTTACACCGGTGAGTTCTCCAGGGTCCGGTGTCCGAGGTCGATGACTGTGTCGTCGACCGTGATGAGACGACGGTCGTGGGTGACCATGACGACGGTGCGGTCGCGGAGGTTCTGCCGCAGGTCGTCGATGAGTTCCGTCGCGGTCTCATCGTCGAGGTGGGCTGTCGGTTCGTCGAGGACGATGACATCAGCTCCGGTGAGCAGGGTCCGTGCCACCGCGAGGCGCTGTCGCTGACCTCCGGAGATCTCAGTGCCGTGGTCGCCGACCCAGCGCTCGAGTCCCTCGGCGTTCGCCCAATCGCCCAGACCTGCCGCACTCAGTGCTGCACTCATCTGCGCGTCATCGGGCATGGCCTGCTGGGCCAGGGCCAGGTTGCCGCGCACTGTGGAGCGGAAGACGTGGGCCTCCTGAGGGCACCAGGCCAGCTGCCCGACGAGGTCTGCAGGTGAGCGAGTGAGCATATCGTGGTCGGACCCGGCGGCGTCACGGGCCGTGTAGGTCCCTGACCAGGGGTCGAGAAAACGCAGCAGGACGCTCAGACTCGTCGTCTTTCCGGTGCCGCTGTCGCCGCACAGCACTGTCCAGCTGCCGCGTCGGGCCTGCAGGTGAAGGTCGTCGAGCACTGGCCGTTCACCCCAGCCGACGGTGACGGCGTCGAGTTCGAGTGCCTCGATGCCTGCCGGCCCCTTCTCGGTCTGCTTCTGCCTGACCTGGCCGGCGGTGCGCGGATCGGGCAGGGCATCGAGTGCTGTGGCCAGCCCCGGCAGCCGGCGGAAGGCGTCGAGTGCGGAGGCGAAGACTTCATTGAGCCCGAGTGCCATGAGGGACAGGACAGCGAGGATCTCCGTCGGCGTCTCCGAGGTGACCGCGAGGACAAGAGCGGTGGCGAAGGTGCTCAGCTGCAGCCACACCTGGGCCAGTCCGTAGTTCCGTGCCGAGGCCGCCTGCTTCGCGGCAAGGCGCTGCTCCGAACCGTCCAGCAGACCGAGCACTCGGCCATGGGCACCATTGGCGGCCAGATCGTCTTTGGCGTTCAGTGCCCTCGTGAGCAGGGAGAGTATTCCGTTGCGATCGGCACGGATGCCGCGGGCCAACCGGCTTTCGGCGCGGATGACGATCGCCGGGACGATGATGAGGTTGACGACGGCGAGCAGGAGCAGCCACGGCAGCGAACCGAGATCGAGCAGGGCCGCGGTGATGCTCACGCCGATGACGACCATAACGGAGACAAGCGGCGGGAACAGCGTGCGGGGAACGAGATCGCGCACGTCGTCGGCGTCGGCGACCATCGCACGCAGTGCGGTATCGGAGGTCAGCATCCTCCGGTCGCTCATGCCCACAGTCTCGAAGTGCTCCCACAGGGAGGTGCGGAGCCGGGTGAGGGCGGCGAAGATCGCCGAGTGCAGTCGCAGGCGACTGACGTAGAGGAGAATCGAGCGGCTGAGGCCGAAGAATCGGACACCGACGATCGCGACCATGAGCAGCATGATCGGCGGCTGATAGGAGGCCTCGACGATGAGCCAGGCCGAGACCGCGGTCAGGGCGATGGCGGCCAGGCTCGAAGCACAGGCAGTGACCGCTGCGAGCAGCATCGACGGAGTGAACAGCGGCAGGCTTGAGGAGAGGATCGACCACCGGCGCCGCAGCGCTGCCGTCCATGTCTCCGGGTCGGGTCGGTCCCCCACGCTCGTCTGCTCCCCAACCGATGGGGCTTCTCCGGCCTGCGGGGATCCGCTGACGCCGTCGGATCCGCTGACGGACCCGCTGTCAGGGGCACTCGTCGCAGGGGTTCCGTCGTCGACTCGGTCAGTCGTTTCGACCGCGCTGTCGAGCACGACTGCGGTCACGGTCCTCCGCGGGCGGATCTCGGTGTCGGCCAGGGCCCGCACCCGTTCGTCGTGACTGGCCAGGATGACTCGGTGGGTGGCGGCCGCCTCGGCGATCAGCTCGATGACGATTTCGGCGTTGTCCGCATCAAGGTGCGCGGTGGGTTCGTCGAGCACGAGGATCTCTGCTCCGCTGCCGAGGCGGTGGCGCACCCGCGCGATCGCCAGTCGGCGCAGCTGGCCGGGGCTGAGCGCGGCGGTCTGGGTGGATGGATCCAGGGGCAGACCGGCCGCTGTGAGAGCGGCTCGCGTCTGTTCGGCGTCGAGTCCGAAGAGCTCGAGTTCAGCGCCGATGGTGGTCCCGAACATTCGCGGGGCCTGCGGCACATAGGCCGCGGCCACCGGAGAGACGGTGGTGCGTGCGTCGGCGGGCAGGCTGCCGACCAGAGCACTGAGCACTGTGGTCTTCCCGGACCCCGATCGGCCGCTGATCGTGGTCACCCCCGGGCCGATGTCGATGCTGCGGGACCATTCGATGCGTGTGCCGTCGGCATAGACGACGTGGTCGGATACGGACTCGCCCGTGGTCGACGCTGCCGTGGCGGCCTGCTGCGCGACACTGCTCGCCTCAGCTTCGGCCAGAAGCTCCTGCGCCCGCCCGCGCGCCTCACGCCCGTTCTCGCTGGCATGGAACCCAGCTCCGAGCTCGCGCAGAGGAGTGAAGCATTCCGGGGCGATGAGCAGGACGAACAGCCCCGAACCCAGGTCCATCGTCCCGTTGACCAGGCGCAGGCCGATGACGACGGCGACCAATGCCACGGAGATCGTGGCGATGAGCTCGAGTGCCAGGCTGGAGAGGAAGGCGATGCGCAGGGTGGCGAGGTTCGCATCGTGATAGCGCCGACCGAGTTCGCGCAGACGACGCGCATGGTCACGGGACCGGCCGAGACCGATGAGCACGGGCAGTCCCTCGGCGAGTTCGGCCAGATGGTCCGACAGACGCTCCAGGGCACCGAGCGTCTCCTTGGTCGAATCAGCCGTGTACCTTCCGATGAGCACCATGAACACCGGCACCAACGGCAGGCACAGGGCGATGATCACGGCCGAGAGCACATCGCTGAAGACGATCCTCACGAGCAGGACGATGGGCACCACAGCAGCGGCGCTCAGCGCTGGCACCACAGTGGTGAAGTAGTCGTCGAGGTCATCGATCCCGCGGGTGACCGTGACCGCCGTCGTGGTCTTCGGTCGGCCGCGCCCGCGCAGCAGGGCGGAGAGGATCCCCGCCCGCAGGCCACGTTTCGATTCGGCTGCCAGTGTCGTGCCCAACCGCTTGTCCAGCCACAGTCCGCCGCCGCGCAGCACGGCGCCGAGGAGGCCGAGGACCACCCACAGTCCGGGTGCACTGTGGCCGACGATGGCTCGCACCAGCGCCTCGGCGATGAGCACGATCCCGACGGCGCGTGCGAGGGCGGAGAACACCGAGAGCGCGAACCCGCGCCGACCGCGGCGCAGTTCGAGCAGGATCGACAGAGGCGAGCTCACGACCGGATCGCCACCGGGACTCTGTGGGCTTCGGGGATGTGGGTCTCGGCGATCCGGCCGAGGAACATCCGGTAGCTGAAGATCTGGTAGCCGATGATCACCGGGAGGATGACCACTGTGACGACGAGCATGACCGTCAGCGTGTAGTCCGAGGAGGAGGCCGTGGCGACCGTCAGCGAGTTCGCCGCATCCAGCGTCGAGGGCAGCACGTTCGGATAGGCACCTGCGAACACGGAGCCGACTCCGGTGAGCATGTAGACGCCGTGGAGGACGAAGGCGCGCTTCTCGGCTCCGGCACGCACTGCGAAGAACGAGGCGATGAGTGCGATGACGGCGACGAGCACGGGCACGATGAGCCATATGCGCTGGGTGAGAGACAGAGCGAACCAGACGACGAACGGAATCGCTGCCGGCAGCATCAGACGTGTCGCCCACCGCTGAGCCCGCTCCCGGATCTCAGCCTGTGTCTTGAGCCCGAGGAACACGAGTCCGTGGACGAGGGCGAACCCGAGACCGCCGAGGCCGCCGAGCAGGGCCGGCCAGGACATCCAGGCGAACGCTCCCCCGACGATGTCACCGTAGCTGTTGAGCGGCAGCCCGGTCGTCGTGATCGCGAGCATGGCACCGATGCAGAACGCTGTGCCGGTCGAGCCGAGCGCCATCGCCCACGTCCAGAACGTCTTCCACGCCTGGGTGTGGCCCTTGCCGCGGTATTCGATCGACACGGCCCGGAAGATCAGGGACAGCAGGCACACGGTCAGCGGAATGTAGAGGGCGGAGAACAGTGATGCGTACCAGTGCGGGAAGGCGGCGAACATCGCTCCGGCGGCGGTGATCAGCCACACCTCGTTGCCGTCCCAGACCGGGCCGATCGAGTTGAGCAGCACCCGTTTGCCGCGTTCGGTCCGGGACATGAACGGCATGAGCATACCGACTCCGAGGTCGAAGCCGTCGAGGAACAGGTAGCCGATCCACAGGACGACAATGAGGATGAACCAGATCGTGGCGAGGATTTCCATCGAGTCTCTCCCTCAGTAGGCGAACGACAGCACGTCATCGCCGTCGTCGGTGATCGTGGGCTTGGACTTGGATGCGGCGAGTTCAGGCATCGCCGAGGCGACACCGCCCTTGACGTAGGTCGTCAGCAACCGCAGTTCGACGACCATCAGCACCCCGTAGACGAGGGTCAGGCTGATGAGTGAGAACAGCAGCATTCCCGGAGTCACCTCGGGCGAGAGAGCTGCCTGCGTGTACATGAACACACCGTCGAGCTGTGCCGGGTTCGGAGCCACGACGAAGGGCTGACGGCCCATCTCGGTGAAGATCCATCCGGCCGAGTTCGCGATGAACGGCGCGGTGATCGCCAGGACGAAGCCGCGGCTGAGCCATTTCGACTGCGGAACGGTTCCCTTCCGGGACAGCCACAGGCCGATGGCGCAGACTCCGGCGGCCAGGGCGCCGAAGCCGATCATCATCCGGAATCCCCAGTAGGTGACGATCATGATCGGCTGGTAGTCGACCGGTTCGCCGGCGTGTTCGCCGTAGCGCGGATCGTCGGGGATGTGTGTGCCGTAGCGTTCCTGGTATTCGGGCAGCAGAGTCGTGACACCGTGGACCGGGGTGTCGAAGTTGCCGTTGGCGAGGAAGGACAGCAGTCCGGGGATCTCGAAGATGTTCTGGACCCCGTCGCAGTCGTTCGATGCGGGGTCGGCGATGGTCAGGACGGAGAACTGGGTGCCGTCGTGGCAGGCCGCCTCGGCGGAGGCCATCTTCATCGGCTGCTGTTCGAACATCAGCTTCGCCTGCACATCGCCGGTGATGGAGACCCCCGCGAACGCAAGGATGCCGACGATGGCGCCGATGCGCAGCGACTTGATCCACACCGCATGGTCGGTCTCATCACGTCCGGGCAGGTCGGGCGCGGAGCCGACGATGACCTTGCCGTCTGAGCCGACAGTGTCGATGCCGTCCTTGCGGCGCCGGTACAGGTGGTACCAGGAGATGCCGAGCAGGAACGATCCTCCGACGGCCAGCGCGCCGAAGAGCGTATGCGTATAGGCGGCGATGGCAGTGTTGTTGCCGAGCACTGCCCACACATCGGTCATCACCGGTCGCCCGTCGACCATTTCGACGCCGACGGGATGCTGCATCCACGAGTTCGCGACGATGATGAAGTACGCGGAGATCCACGACCCGATGACCGCACACCACAGAGCACCGAGGTGGACGGCCCTGGGCAATCGTCCCCAGCCGAAGATCCACAGGCCGATGAACGTCGATTCGAGGAAGAAGGCGAGCAGCGCCTCCAATGCCAGCGGCGCGCCGAAGACGTCGCCGACGAAGCGCGAGTACTCGCTCCAGGCCATGCCGAACTGGAACTCCTGCACCAGCCCGGTGGCCACGCCCATGATGAAGTTGATGAGGAACAGCTTGCCGAAGAACTTCGTGCTCCGCAGATAGACCTCGTTGCCGGTGCGGTGGTAGATCGTCTGCAGGATCGCCACGAGCATCCCCAGGCCCAGCGTCAGCGGCACCATCCAGAAGTGGTAGACCGTCGTGATTCCGAATTGCCACCGTCCGATGAGGACCGGGTCCAGTTCCATGGGCTCTCCGTTCAGGTTCGGCAATGTTTCTACGTCACGTAGAATTCTACACTCGGTAGAAACGTCGCCTCGGCTGTTTCAACATCCAAGATTCCCTGTACCAAGTATGCCCCTCCCCTGCGATATGTGACCAGGGTCGACGCGCAGGACCCTCAGGGCGCTCTGCCTGGAATTCGACAGCGTGTAGAGATATACTTGAGCCAACTGACCGACTCGACAATGAGGACTAACTGACTGTGGGAACACTGGGTGAACTCGAGCGCAGCGTCATGGACGCCATCTGGGTCCATGACGACGGACTGAGCGCTGCCGAACTCCGCGAGGTGCTCTCGGATCGCGAGCTCGCGCTGACGACGGTTCACACTGTCCTCTCACGCCTGGAGAAGAAGGGCTTCGTCACCCGCGACCGGAGCATTCGTCCGCATCGCTACCTGGCAGTGTCCACTCGCGAAGACCATGTGGCCGAACTGATGACCGAGATGCTCTCGCAGGCGCCGGACCGTCAGGCCGTGCTCGCCCGCTTCCTCGGCACCGTCTCCGAAGCCGACACCAAGGCGCTGCGCAATCTGCTTGGGCGCAATCACTCGGCTCAGTCCTGACCCAGGTCGGTCACCTCAATGACCCTGGTAGGGCTCATCCTTGCCGTGCTGGCATTTCTGCTCGCATGGCCGATCCCTGCGGCACTCGCACGCTTCCGGGGTGACCCGATCTCCGAGGTCGTCCTCTGGCAGGCAGTCGGCCTCGCCGGTGGCCTGTCCCTCATCGGCGCGGCTCTCGCGTTCGCCGTCGCCCCCGGAGCGACGAACCTCCCGCAGGGTCTTCTTCAGCTGCTGCGCGGCGAAACCCATACCCAGCTCTCGCTCGTGGCGTGGGTCTTCCTCATCATCGGAATTCTGCTCATCGGCCGGCTGCTCGGCTGTCTGGTCCTGACGTTCTACTCGGCTAGGAAAGCACGTCTGCGCCACGACGAGATCCTCCATCTGCTCAGTGAGCCGTCGGCGACTTATCCGGATACGCGCATCATCACCACCGACGAGGTGGTCGCCTACTGTCTGCCCAAAGGCCCGCGGAAGGGCACGGCCGTGCTCTCGACCGGCCTCATCAAGGCCCTGGACGAGGAGGAGCGCACCGCGGTCATCGCCCATGAGCGGGCGCATCTGGACTTCCGGCATGATGTGCTCGTCATCCCCTTCGCCGCCTGGCACCGGGCTCTGCCCTACTTCTCAGCCACGGCGATCGGCCTGAATTCGGTGAATCGGCTCATCGAGCTCATGGCCGATGACCAAGCCCGACAGCGCGTGGATCCGCACATACTCGCTCGAGCTGTGAAGTCAGCTGCGGAGTTGAATCCCGAACACCGCAGCGACTTGTCGGCCCAGCGCGTCCGCAGGCTCTCCCGCCCCTTGGATTCGACGAGGATCCCGGTGCGGCTGATGTCGATCGGTTTGGCTGCAGTGCTGCTGCTCGTCCCGACGCTGCTCATCATCATGCCTGCGACATTCGGCATCTGACACGGGCAGCGGCAGCTGATTCGCGCATCGGCAACTGGGTCATGCGCGAGCCGACGCGCTTCGGAATCAGACTCTGACCGATGCGTTTTCCGGATCGAGTCCTCGCTGACCCGGTCGTCGCAGCCGGGTCAGCGGCGGTTCAGCTGTCGATGCGCTCGGCGTCGAGCACGGCGGCACCGGAGACGATGAATTCCTTGCGCGGGCCGACCGAGGAGCCCATGAGGAGTTCGAAGGTGTTCTCGGCCGCCTCGGCGTGGGCCATCGTCACTCGCCTCAGTGTGCGCATGCTCGGATCCATGGTCGTTTCCGCCAACTGGTCGGCGTCCATCTCCCCCAGGCCCTTGTAGCGCTGGATCGGCTCCTTGTACGTCTTCTTCTGCTTCTCGAGCTTCTTCAGCAGAGTATGCAGCTCAGCCTCTGAGTACGTGTAGATGACGTCGTTCGGGGTTCCCCGCTTCGTCACGACCTCGACGCGGTGCAGCGGCGGCACTGCGGCGAAGACACGCCCGGCCTCGACCAGTGGCTTCATATACCGGAAGAAGAGAGTGAGCAGCAGGGTGCGGATGTGCGCCCCGTCGACATCGGCATCGGTCATGATGATCACTCGACCGTACCGTGCAGCCTCGATGTCGAAGCTGCGACCGGAGCCGGCGCCGATGACCTGGATGAGCGCCGAGCATTCGACGTTGGCGAGCATGTCCGACAGGCTCGCCTTCTGCACATTGAGGATCTTCCCGCGGATGGGGAACAGCGCCTGGTGATCGGAGTTTCGGGCGGCCTTCGCCGTACCCATCGCCGAATCGCCTTCGACGATGAACAGTTCGGTGCCCTCCACCCCGTTGTCGCGGCAGTCGTAGAGCTTCGCCGGCAGCGAGGAGGCTTCCAGCGCGGTCTTGCGCCGTTGGTTCTCCTTGTGGGTGCGGGCGGAGATGCGTGACTTCATCTCCGCGACGACCTTCTCCATCAGCACAGCGGTCTGCTGCTTCTCAGCGCGCTTCGTCGACGCCAGCACGTCGCCGAGCTGGGCTTCGACGGTCTTGGCGACGATCTGGCGCACCGCGGCCGTGCCGAGGACCTCCTTGGTCTGGCCCTCGAACTGAGGTTCGGACAGCTGCACGGTGATGACCGCGGTGAGACCGGCCATGACATCGTCTTTTTCGAGCTTGTCCTTGCCGACCTTGAGCTTGCGCGCATTGGCCTCGACGGCCTTGCGCATCGATTTCAGGCAGGCCTGTTCGAACCCGGCGAGGTGGGTGCCGCCGTGCGGTGTCGACACGACATTGACGAAGGACTTGAGCTTCGTGTCGTAGCCGGTCCCCCACCGCAGCGCGATGTCGACGCCGACTTCACGTTCGACTTCCGTTGATTCGAGATGGCCGGAGGAGTCGAGCACGGGCACCGTCTCCTTGAAGGTGCCTGTGTTCTGCAGCCTCCAGGTGTCGGTGATCGGCGGGTCGATGGAGAGGTGGTCGACGAATTCTGTGATTCCTCCGTCGAACTTGAAGATCTCCTCACGTTCGGCGATGACCGCGCCGGTCTCGTCCCGGGCGACACCGCGACGATCGACGATGCGGATCTCGAGTCCGGGAACGAGGAACGCCGTCTGGCGCGCACGTTCGATGAGGTGCTGGTAGTCGAACTGGGCCTTGGCCAGGAAGATCTGCGGATCCGCCCAGTACTGCACGCGGGTGCCGGTGGCTCCCCGCTTGGCCTTGCCGACGATGTCGAGGCCCGTTGTCTGGGCTCGGAGTGCCGGAGGAATCGTCGAATCGGCCCGGCACACCACGGCGGAAGGACATCTTGTGGACCTTCGACCCGCGGGTGACCTCGACGTCGAGGCGAGCGGACAGGGCATTGACGACGGAGGCGCCGACGCCGTGGAGACCACCGGAGGCGGCATAGGAGGATCCGCCGAATTTGCCTCCGGCGTGGAGCTTGGTCATGACGACCTCGACTCCGGTCAGACCGGTCTTCGGTTCGATGTCGACGGGAATCCCGCGGCCTTTGTCCGTGACCGCGACAGAGCCGTCGGGGGCGAGTTCGATGAGGATCTCGGATCCGTGACCGCCCAGGGCCTCATCGACGCAGTTGTCGATGATCTCCCACAGACAGTGCATGAGACCGCGGGAATCGGTTGTGCCGATGTACATGCCGGGGCGTTTGCGCACGGCCTCGAGACCGGACAGGACCGACAGATGCCTGGCGCCGTAGCTTTCGTCTTCCACAGATTTCCTCTCGTTCGATTAAATTCTAATCGCTGTGCGCTCTGCGCCCTATTCCCTGCGGCCCGTGTCGAGATGAGTTTCGCCATTTCGGCTCCGCGAGGCGGGTCCGGCTGAGACAATGGGCCTCATGCGCCATCGCCTCCTCGCTCCCGTGCTCGTCCTGTCCGCCTCACTCTGCCTGCCCGGCCTCGCCGCCTGCGGGGCGGGCACCGAACCCGGCGCGGAGACGACGACTCACGCCTCCGGTGCGAGCCCATCGACGGACCCTGACAGCGCGGGCACATCCGACGCCGAGGAGGGGGCCGCCTCGGCGAGCGAGTCGGCAGACGTCGACCTGAGCGGGAAGACGATCGCCATCGATCCCGGTCACAACGGCGGCAATGCCGACAATCCGGCGAAGATCAGCGAACCCGTCCCGGACGGCCGCGGCGGCACGAAGGCGTGCAACACGACGGGCACCTCGACGAATTCGGACTACCCGGAGGCCGACTTCACATGGGCGGTCGCGAAGAAGCTGCGACATTCCCTCGAAGAGGCGGGTGCGAAGGTTGTGCTCAGCCGCAAGGACAACACGGGCGTCGGTCCCTGCGTGGACGAGCGCGGCACCTTCGCCGATGATGCTGATCTGATGGTGAGCATCCACGCCAACGGCAGCGAGTCGAGTTCGGTCAAGGGCTTCCACATCATCGTCGCGGACCCAGGCGAGGATGCGAAGACCGAGAAGGCATCGGTCTCACTGGCGAAGTCTCTGGGTTCGGCGATGGGCGAGACGTTCACTCCGAATCAGGCCTACGGCAAAGACGCGATCAGCCGTCGTCCCGACTTGGCGGGATTGAACAATGCCTCCGTGCCCGCTGCCATCGTCGAATGCGGGGAGATGGGCAACCGTGAGGAGGCGAAGCTCATGGAATCGACGTCCGGGCAGTCGAAATATGCGGCGGCGCTCTTCGACGGCATCGTCGACTGGTTCTGACCACGACCGGGCACAGTGTCTGGTACGACGAACGCCCCTGGTGATTCCAGGGGCGCTCGTCGTTGTGTCGGCTGATTCAGCTGCGCATCAGTCGAGGTAGTCGCGCAACACCTGCGACCGCGACGGGTGACGCAGCTTCGCCATCGTCTTCGATTCGATCTGGCGGATGCGCTCACGGGTGACCCCGTAGACCTTGCCGATCTCGTCGAGGGTCTTCGGCTGCCCGTCGTTGAGTCCGAAGCGCATCGACACCACACCGGCTTCACGCTCGGAGAGCGTGTCGAGGACCGAATGCAGCTGCTCCTGCAGGAGTGTGAAGCTCACCGAGTCCGACGGCACAACCGCTTCGGAGTCCTCGATCAGGTCACCGAACTCGGAGTCGCCGTCTTCGCCCAGCGGCGTGTGCAGGGAGATGGGCTCACGGCCGTACTTCTGCACCTCGACGACGCGTTCGGGCGTCATATCGAGTTCCTTCGCAAGCTCCTCCGGGGTCGGTTCGCGACCGAGATCCTGCAGCATCTGGCGCTGGACGCGAGCGAGCTTGTTGATGACCTCGACCATGTGCACTGGAATGCGGATGGTGCGGGCCTGATCGGCCATGGCGCGGGTGATGGCCTGACGGATCCACCATGTCGCGTAGGTCGAGAACTTGAAGCCCTTGGTGTAGTCGAACTTCTCGACAGCGCGGATGAGGCCGAGGTTGCCTTCCTGGATGAGATCGAGGAAGAGCATGCCACGGCCGGTGTAGCGCTTGGCCAGGGACACGACGAGACGGAGGTTGGCCTCCAGCAGGTGGTTCTTCGCGATCCGGCCGTCGTGGATGATCCACTTGTAATCCATCGTCTCACGCGGGTCGGTGACCTCACCGGCATCGAGGAGGTGCTCGGCGTACATGCCGGCCTCGATCCGCTTGGCCAGGTCGACCTCCTCGGCGGCGTTGAGCAGCGCCACCTTGCCGATCTGCTTGAGGTAGTCCTTGACGGGGTCCGCAGTCGCACCGGCGGACACGACCTGCTGCGCAGGAGCGTCTTCCTCATCCGCATCGGAGACGATGAAGCCGCCGGCCTCGGCCACGGCTGCGTTCTTCTCCTTCTCTTCCGAGTTCTTCGTCTCGGTCGCCTCGGCAGGGCTCTCCTCGGTGGCCAACGCGTCCGCTGTCGGCTCGACCTCTTCGGTGGTGTCGATCTCTTCGACGGTCTTCTTCGCCTTGGTCGCCTTCTTCGCTTCCTTGGCGGCTGTCGGCTTCGTCGTCTTCTTCGATGCTGCGGTCGACTCGGCGGCAGTCGACTTGGCTGCCGTCTTCGCCGTGGTGGACTTCGCAGCGGTCGTCTTCTTCGCGGCAGTGGTCTTGGCAGGCGCAGTCTTCGCGGCCTTCGCCGCGGTCGACTTCGTCGTTCCTGCCGTCTTGGCTCCCGAAGCGCTCGACGCCTTCGTCGTCTTCTTCGCGGTGGTCTTCGACGCCGCAGTGGTCTTGGATCCACCGGTCGAGGTCTTGCCGGCCGTTCCCTCCGACTTCTCTGTCACCGTTGTGGTTTCCTTGTCGACTCTCGGCACGTGTTCACCTTTCGCGAGCGTTGAAACTTCCCCATGCATTCGGACAGTACTAAGACCCAAGTCAAGTGGTCCGAGTACGGTCCGGGGCGAACGCAGAGTCCGCCCATCCTGCAATGACTGGGTCAACGCTTAATTTTCGCACGTTATTCCCGGCTTTGCGAATCGACCGCTGAAGTCGGCACGAGCGTGTTGTCCGCATATCGCGGCCAACGCTCTTCGGCTCGTCCCTATTCCTCGCCCAGTCCTGTCCCCGCGATCGCACTCCGTTCAGAATGGGGCCGCCTCGGTGTCCATGAGCCAGCGCGGCAGAAATCCCATCATCACGGCTTCGGCGATGAGCGACGCCAGACCGTGCTCGGGTTCGAGCTCGAGCGCCGCGCGCGCATAGTTCTCCGCCATCGTCGATCCGCCCAGCGCCCATTCGAACCAGGCGATGACCGAATACGCGGTGGCACGCACACGCGGATGCCCCAGCGGCAGATACTCCTTGAGGAAGGAGATGGACAGCAGCACGTCCCGCGGGTGCGGAGCGCGCTCCGAGAGACCGACGATCTCCCTGGCCGCGTCTGCGCGGCGGCTCGTTTCCCAGCAGAGTTCGCGCAGTCGCTCACCGTCTGCGTCCACGACCCGAGCGGGCGGGAGGTTCGGGTGGTCGAAGCTCAGGATCATCTCGAGTGCGTCCCGTGACCATTTCTCGTCGAGCAGGGCGTCGAGGGCCATCACCGTGGGCAGATCCATGAACGCGTGCAGCCGGTCCCGATCGAAGGGGTCCTCTCCCGCGCGCATAGCGTTCAGCCGGGGATAGAGTTCGGCGAAGATCGCGAAGGCCTCGCCCAGGTCCATCCATTCCTGTGGCCGACCGCGCCGACTGTCTGCGAATGCTTCGGCCGAGACCGGTGCGATGACGAGCTCCTCCGGGGCGCCGACGGGATTGGATCCGCCGGCCACGAGCTCCGTTGCACACGCCGAGGTGGTCGCTGCGATCAGCGGTGTGCTGTCGTATCCGTCGGCGTCGATTCGCCCGAACCGGTCGTTGCTCACCCACCAGGCGCTGAGGGTGTCGATTCCCCTGGCGTCGAAGGTCAGCGCCAGTTCATCGATCGCGGCACGGATGAGGCTGCGGTGGACCTCCGCGTATTCGTCGCCGACGTCGGAGTCTCCGTCGGAGACCGGTTCGTAGTCGTCATCGTAGACGACGAGGAAGATGCCGGTGACGGCACAGGCGCGGGAGACGAGGTTCGCATACCAGCCTCCCCCTTCGGAGATGATCTGCGCTGCGGTCTCTCGGTCGAAGTCGATGCGCAGGGTCGTCGAACTCGTCTGCGACCCTCCAGCCCCGGTGCCGACGATGAGCGCCACAAGGCTTCTGCGGGGCGTGTACCCCAGCGTGTGCGGCACGATGCCGATGATGTCTTCCGGTGAGCGGGCGGGTGTTCTCATGTTCTGTCCTCGTCTGTTCTGGTCTCGTCGTTTCGGTGTGATGCGACACGGATGGCGTCGTGCCGGCCTGTTGAGCCCCCACTTCACCCGATCGGCAGGACCGACGACCAGGACTCGCCCCGGCACTGTGGACACCGCTCGACTCTCCACAGGCTGGGGGTGGTGGAGTCATCGTGTTATCCCCACGCGGATCGGGTCGAATTGCCACACGGGCTCCGCTGACATACAAGTGGGGAGTGGCGAAGAGACGGATATACACAGCACCGGGTTCCCAAGTGGTCGACATCGCGACGGGGACCGCACGGTTGGAGAAGCTCGACGGAGAGATCGATTCCTACGTCCTCCACGTCAACGGAGTTCCCTCCTCATCGATCACGCTGAGTGACCCCCAGCGCCTGGACTTCGAATATCTCGATTGGATGCGTCGGGCCATCGACGTCGTCCTCCCCGACGGGTCGCTGCGGGCCGCGCACATCGGTGCGGCAGGGTGTGCTCTGGCGCGTGCCCTCGACGCGGCACGTCCGGGCTCGAAGCAGACGGCGATCGACATCGACGCGAAGCTGCTCGACTACGCACGCGAGTGGTTCGACCTGCCCCGCTCCCCCGCTCTGGCCATGCGCGCCGGCGACGGTGCCGCAGAGATCGGGAAGTTCCGCCCCGACACGCTCGACGTCCTCGTCCGCGACGCCTTCGACCACGATTCGGTGCCGCCGGGGCTGCAGAATCCCGAGTTCTTCGCCGCCTGCGCCACGGCGGTCAAGGAGACCGGCCTCTATCTCGCCAATGTCCCCGACGCCGGTGACCACTCGGTGCTGAAATCAGAGCTGCACGCTCTGGGAGAGCACTTCGCCCACCTCGCGGCGGCCACGGAACCGGCGATCCTCAAGGGACGCAGGCGCGGAAACGTCGTCGTGCTCGCCTCGCACACCCCGCTGCCCACGGCCGGGCTCGATCGCGCCCTGCGCACTGCCGCCTCGTCCGCGACGTTTCTCTCGGGTCAGGGGCTGCGCTCCCGTCTGGGGCTGTGAACCCGGGCTTTTCTCCGACCTGCCCGCCGCCTCGGCGCTGTCCGCGACAAGGGGCTGTGAACGCTCGCGACAGGGTTCCGACCGCCCGCGGCAGGAGCCTCGGCAGGTGCCCCAGACCCGCCCGAGGTGGGGAATGTGAGAAACGCCCCGGTCCGAAATGACGCGGCGACTACAGACACCGACGAAAGTTCGGCATAATTGAATGCCGACCCAAGAAGGTGAGATGACCGAAACTTCAGAAATTCGCGTCGAGCAGGCCAAGCTCGACGAGCTCTATGCCCGACTCGATGAGCTGCGGGAGGAGACGACAGGCCGCCTCGGAACCGTGAGGATCTCCGAGGTCGGCGGCAACCATCAGCACCGGACCGAACGCGATGCGTTCGCCACGCTGTACGAAGATCAGCTCATCCGCCTCGACGGCGCCGAGGAGGGGCTGTGCTTCGGACGCCTCGACTTCGTCGACGAGGACGACCCCACCTACATCGGCCGCATCGGTCTCACCGATGCCCAGCGCCAGCAGATCCTCATCGACTGGAGGGCACCAGCCGCGGAGCGCTTCTACCAGTCGACTGCGGCCAATCCCGAAGGCGTCGCCCGCCGTCGGCACCTCGTGACCGCCCACCGGAAAGTCACGGGGATCGAAGACGATGTGCTCGACATCGAGGCCCTCGACGATGACCAGCGGTCGAACCTGCAGGGCGAAGGCGCCCTGCTGGCAGCCCTGACCACTCATCGCACCGGTCGGATGGGCGATATCGTCGCGACCATCCAGGCCGAACAGGATGCGATCATCCGCCGTCCCCTCTCCGGCGTCCTCGTCGTCCAGGGCGGTCCCGGAACCGGCAAGACGGCAGTCGCCCTCCACCGTGCCGCGTTCCTCCTCTACCGCCACCGGGAGCGGATCGCGAAGTCCGGTGTCCTCCTCGTCGGACCTTCGACAGTGTTCCTCAAGTACATCGAGAAGGTGCTGCCCAGCCTCGGCGAGACCGGTGCCGTGCTCCTCACCCCGGGTCAGCTCTACCCCGGGCTCGACACCGAGGCCGTCGACGATCCGGCGGTCGCAGAGATCAAGGGCCGTTCGGTCATGGCAGCGGTCCTGAAGAAGCACATCGCGAACTACCAGCGAGTGCCCGAGCACGACGAAGAGCTGCGCGTCGGCTCGCACACCATCACGCTGCGGCGCAGGGACGTCCGGGCTGCCCGCGACCGTGCACGTCGCAGCGGTGATGCGCACAATGCCGCCCGCAACGGATTCGTCACCGGGCTGCTGAAGATCCTCGCCGAGGATCTCGCCCGCGAGATGGGCCTCGACGCCGCCGGTGAACGTCTGCCCGAACTGTTGGAGGAACTGCGCTCGAGCGTCGACGTGCGTCGTGCGCTCAACCTCGCCTGGTTCCCCATCGGACCTGCAGGAGCGCTGCGTGCGCTGCTGGGCAGACCGCACAAGCTTCGGGCAGCCGCAGGCACAATGCTCACTCCCTCCGAGCAGTCGACCCTGCTGGAGAACCGACGAACCGAGTTCACCGTCGAGGACGTACCGCTTCTCGACGAGCTGGCCGAACTCCTCGGCTCCGCACCGCAGCAGACTCAGGCGCGTGACAATTCGGCCCGTGACTATGCCGAGGCGGTCGTCGACATGACCGAGACCGGCGATATGGTCACCGCTGAGATGCTCGCCGCCCGCTGGGAAGAGCAGGGTCCCACGATGACCTTGGCCGAGCGTGCCCTGGATGACCGGGAGTGGACGTACGGCCACCTCGTCGTCGATGAGGCGCAGGAGCTCTCCCCCATGCAGTGGCGGGTGCTCTTCCGCCGAGTCCCGTCGAAATCGGCGACGGTCGTCGGCGACCTCGCACAGTCGTCGCAGGCCGACAATTCCCGCACGTGGTCATCGATCCTCTCCGAGTTCGTCGGAGACAGGTTCGCTCTCCAAGTGCTCACGGTCTCCTACCGCACCCCGCAGTCGGTGATGGATCTGGCCAACAGGTATCTCCACCGGCATTTCCCGCACCTCGAGCTCGTCGAGTCGGTGCGTCAGGGAGGTGTCGATCCCCGGCTGGACACGTTCGCCGACGAGTCCGAGGTGCTCGGCGCACTGGCGACGACTGCAGCTGAGGAAGTCGCTGCCGCAGAGGGTGGGAAGATCGCCGTCATCGCCCCGCAGGAGCTCATCGACCCCATCGCCGAGGTGCTCGCGGAGTTCGATTTCGGACGTTCGGTGACCGGCCTCGACCACCAGATCGCGCTCATCACCCCCGCTCAGGCCAAGGGGCTCGAGTTCGATTCGGTGATCATCGTCGAGCCCGGCCGCATCGCTCCGATCGGCAGCGAAGCCGGCGTCGGCGGACTCTATGTGGCGCTGACGAGGACGACGGACCGTCTGCGCATCCTCGCCTCCGTGCACACGGAGCTCACCGAGCTCGTCGCAGCCGAGTCGATCCGCCAAGCCGGCTGACCCCTTATTGCTACCTGACGGCGCCCCAGCAACCTTTCGCCGGGTTGCTGGGGCGCCGTCAGGTAGCAAGTGGAGGGTGAATGTTAAAAGGCCGCTTGGGTTCGGCTTCCCCTCCGAACCGCAAGCGGCCGCGCGCCGTAGCGCGCACAGTCAATACTACACAACTATTTCTGTACGCCGGTACTCGAAACGAAGATTTCTGAGAGGAATTTTCGCCGGTCTCAGGATCCGGTCAGTCCGCGAAATCCTCGGGGGTCGGTTCCGTCGTCTTGCCTGCCTGGAGAAGCGCATCCGCACGCAGCGAATCGATCGCGGTCTCGAAGTCTTCGAGTGATTCGAATCCCTGATAGACGCTGGCGAATCGCAGATAGGCGACCTGGTCGAGTTCGCGCAGCGGTTCGAGGATGGACAGGCCCACCTCGTCGGCGTCGATCTCAGCGATGCCCCTCGAGCGGATGTTCTCCTCGACCCGCTGTGCGAGCTTCGCGAGGTCGTCGTCGCTGACGGGGCGCCCCTGGCAGGCCTTGCGCACACCCGACATGATCTTCTGTCGGGAGAACTCCTCGGTGACGCCGGAGCGTTTGATCACCGACAGGCTGGTGGCTTCCATCGTGGTGAAACGGCGACCGCAATGGCGGCACTGACGCCGTCTGCGGATGGCTGCGCCGTCTTCGCTGGTCCTCGAGTCGACGACACGGGAATCGGATTCACGGCAGAACGGACAGCGCATCTCTACTCCTCGAACCTGATGTCGACGGCGCGACCATGGGCCGGCAGCTGCTCGCTGGCGGCGAGCACCCCGATGTGTTCGGCCACTTCGGACAGGGCCTGCTGATCATAGTCGATGACCTGGCTGACCTTGATGAATGAGTGCACGCCAAGGCCGGAGCCGTGTGCGGCGGTGCCCATCGTCGGCAGCACGTGGTTCGATCCGGCGCAGTAGTCACCGAGGGACACCGGTGCCCAATCGCCAAGGAACACGGCTCCCCCGTTGGTGATCCGCTGCGCGACGGCGGCGGCATCGGCGGTGTGGACTTCCACGTGCTCACCGGCGTAGCCGTTGACCACGGTGATCCCGGCGTCGAGGTCGTCGACGAGCACAATGGCCGACTGCCGTCCGGCCAGGGCCGTGGAGATCCGATCCGCGTGCATTGCGGCCGGCACCTGCACCTTCAGCTCGGAGGCGACCGCCTCGGCGAGTTCGGGGGAATCCGTCACGAGCACCGAGGCGGCGAGTTCGTCGTGTTCGGCCTGGCTGATGAGATCGGCGGCGACGAACCGCGGATTCGCATTCGCATCGGCGAGGATGATGATCTCGGTCGGACCGGCGACCGCATCGATGCCGACCCGGGACCGCACGAGCGACTTCGCGGCTGCCACATAGGCGTTGCCGGGTCCGGTGATGAGGTCGACGGGTTCGAGCTCCTCCCCATCGTCGAAGCCGTACGCCAGAGCGCCGATCGCCTGGGCTCCGCCCATCGCCCACACCTCGTCGACACCGAGGATGTGCGCCGTGGCCAACACCGTCGGGTGCGGCAGACCGTTGGACTGCGGTGGGCTGGCGATCGCCAGTGAGTGTGCGCCCGCGGTCTGGGCGGGCACGACGTTCATGATCACCGTCGAGGGGTAGACGGCGAGTCCGCCGGGCACGTAGAGGCCCACACGTTCGACCGGCAGGTGGCGCGTGGTGACGAAGGCTCCGGTCGCGAGTTCTGTGCGCACATCGACAGGGCGCTGATCGGCGGCGACCTGTCGGGCCCGGTCGATGGATTCGACGAGCGCGGCCTTGACCTGCGAGTCGAGCTCGGCAGCGGCCTCTGCCAGCGCTGAGGCTGGGACGCGGAGGACATCGGGGCGCACTCCATCGAAGCGTTCGGTGAAGTCCTTCACTGCCGCCGCTCCCCCACCGGCGACGGTGTCGAGCAGTTCGGCGACGCGTCGTTCGATATCAGCATGGGTCTCAGCGGCTCGCGGCAGCTTCTGCGCCAGGAATCGCTTGTTGAGGGTCTCGCCACGGAAGTCCAGAATGTTCACCCGCACCATTCTAGTCTCCACAGCAGCACCGCAGGCCCCCGGCCCGAAGTGCGGACGGTCTGCACACTCGGCGCCGGGGAACACACGGCCGCCGGTCCGCGCCCGGCAGCTCAGCTGCTGAAGCAGCGTGAGCCGAGCAGCGCCTTGAGATCGCCGTAGAGGCTCGGATTCGGGTCGACGCGGATCGATCTGTCGAGCCGCATCACCGTCTGGCGTCCGGGTTGGGACAGGACGAGGTGGACGTCGGTCTGGCCCTTGTTCGACTCGAGGATCCGTTTGAGCTTCGTCGCCATCTCCTCGGTGGCCTTTTCCATCGGCATGAGCAGGTTGAGCGGACGGTCCTTGGGGTCGGTGACGTCCGGGATCGTCATCGACATCGCCATGAGCGAGGTCGGACGATCGTCGGAGGTGCGGATGCGTCCGGTCAGGGAGATCACGAGGTCGGTGGCCAGCAGGCTCGCCACGGGTTCGTAGGTGTCACCGAAGAACATCACTTCGATTTCGGCTTCGAGGTCCTCAAGCGTGACGATCGCATAGGGGCGTCCCGAATTCTTCGACACCTTGCGGATGACCTGTGTGATCATTCCGCAGACCTTGATCTGGGAACCGTCGTGGCGGTGCGATTCGGGATCGACCACCTCGGCGATGGAGGCGTCGGACTCCGCGGCCAGGACCCCTTCGAGCCCATTGAGCGGATGGTCCGAGACGTAGAGGCCGATCATGTCGCGCTCGAAGGTCAGCTTCTCCTTCTTCTCCCATTCGGGGCGGTCCGGGATCGTCACGGAGAAGCCCGGTGCATCGTCTCCCCCGCCGAGCCCGGCGAAGAGGTCGAACTGGCCGTTGGCTTCCTGCCGTTTGACGCCGATGACGGAGTCCACGGCCTCCTCATGGACTTCGACGAGCGAGCGTCGACTGTGCCCGAGCGAATCGAAGCCTCCGGCCTTGATGAGCGATTCGATGGTGCGCTTGTTGCACACATGGCTGGGCACCTTGTCGAGGAAGTCCGTGAACGAAGTGTAGGCGCCCTTCTCTGCGCGGGCGTCGACGATGCCTTCGACGACGTGGGAGCCGACATTGCGGACCGCGCCCATGCCGAAGCGGATGTCGGTGCCGACCGGGGTGAAGTGGAGCGCGGACTCATTAACGTCCGGAGGCAGCACGGTGATGCCCAGGCGACGGCACTCGTTGAGGTAGATCGCGAGCTTGTCCTTGTTGTCGCCGACCGAGGTCAGCAGTGCGGCCATGTACTCGGCCGTGTAGTGGGCCTTGAGGTAGGCAGTCCAGTACGACACGAGACCGTAGGCGGCCGAGTGGGCCTTGTTGAACGCGTAGTCCGAGAACGGAAGCAGAATATCCCACAGGGCCTGGGCGGCGGCCTCGGAGTAGCCGCGTTCCTTCATCCCGCCGAAGAATCCGACCTGCTGCTTATCGAGCTCGGACTTCTTCTTCTTGCCCATCGCGCGGCGGAGGATATCTGCCTGTCCCAGTGAGTAGCCGGCGACCTTCTGCGCGATCGCCATCACCTGCTCTTGGTAGATGATGAGGCCGTAAGTGGTGCCGAGGATGTCCTGGAGGGGCTCCTCGAGCTCCGGGTGGATCGGTGTGACTTCCTGCAGACCGTTCTTGCGCAGCGCGAAGTTCGTGTGCGAGTCCGCGCCCATCGGGCCCGGACGGTAGAGCGCAATGGTCGCGGAGATGTCTTCGAAGTTGTCGGGCTTCATCATCCGCAGCAGGGCCCGCAGTCCGCCGCCGTCGAGCTGGAACACGCCGAGTGTGTCGCCTCGGGACAGCAGCTCATAGGCACCGTGGTCATCAAGCGCAAGGTGTTCGAGGTCGAGATCGAAGTCCCGGTTGGCTTTGATGTTCTCGACGGCGTCGGAGATGATCGTGAGGTTGCGCAACCCCAGGAAGTCCATCTTGATGAGCCCGAGGCCCTCAGAGGTCGGGTAGTCGAACTGGGTGATGACCTGACCGTCTTGGAACCGGCGCATGATCGGAATGACGTCGATGATCGGGTCCGAGGACATGATGACGCCGGCGGCGTGGACGCCCCACTGTCGCTTCAGACCTTCGATGCCCTTCGCGGTCTCGAAGGTCTCACGAGCTTCGGGGTCGGAGTCGACGAGGTCCCGGAACTCCCCCGCCTCCTTGTAGCGCTTGGATTCGGGGTCTTCGATGTCCTTGAGCGGAATGTCCTTGGCCATCTCTGCCGGCGGCAGCGCCTTCGTCAGCTGCTCACCCATGGAGAAGGGCTTGCCGAGCACTCGCGCGGAATCCTTCAGCGCCATCTTCGTCTTGATCGTGCCGTAGGTGACGATCATCGCGACACGTTCGTCGCCGTACTTCTCTGTCACGTATTCGATGACCTCGCCGCGGCGACGATCATCGAAGTCGACGTCGAAGTCGGGCATGGACACACGGTCCGGGTTGAGGAAGCGCTCGAAGAACAGTCCGTGCTGGAGCGGATCGAGGTCGGTGATGCGCATCGCGTAGGCGACCATGGAACCGGCACCGGAACCACGGCCGGGTCCCACCCGGATGCCGTTGTCCTTCGACCAGTTGATGAAGTCGGCGACGACGAGGAAGTAGCCGGGGAAGCCCATCGAGATGATGATGTCGAGTTCGTAGTCCGCCTGTTTGCGGACATCGTCGGGCACGCCGTTCGGGTACCGGTAGTCGAGTCCCTTGGCGACTTCCTTGATCAGCCAGGAGGTCTCGTCCTCACCGGGCGGGCATGGGAACTTCGGCATGTAGTTCGCCGAGGTGTCGAAGGAGACTTCGCATTTCTCCGCGATCTCGAGGGTGTTGTCGCAGGCCTCGGGGAATTCTCTGAACAGGACCCTCATCTCGGCGGGGGTCTTGAGGTAATAGCCGGAACCGGAGAACGCGAAGCGGGATCCGCCCTGATCGTAGGTCGGTTCGATGAGTTTGGATCCGGACTGGATGGCCAGCAGCGCTTCGTGCGCCTTCGCATCGGATTCGTGCGTGTAGTGCAGGTCGTTGGTGGCGACCAGCGGAATGTCCAGCTCCTTCGACAGACGGATGAGGTCCTTCGTCACCCGTTTCTCGATGGACAGACCATGATCCATGAGCTCGACGTAGTAGTTCTCCTTGCCGAAGATCTCGCGGTATTTCCCGGCCGCAGCTTTGGCTTCTTCGTACTGTCCCAGGCGCAGCCGCACCTGCACCTCACCTGAGGGGCAGCCGGTGGTCGCGATGAGTCCTTCGGAATAGTTCTCCAGCAGATCCTGGTCCAGACGCGGCCACTTCGCCGTCACCGAGTCCAGCGATGCATATGAGGAGGCCTTGAAGAGGTTGCGCATCCCCGTGTTGTTGCGTGAGAGCAGGGTCATATGCGTGTACAGACCGCCGCCAGAGAGGTCGTCGCTCTTCTGCGATTCGTCGGTGCGCCATTTCACGCGGGTCTTGTCGCGTCGGTCGGTGCCGGGGGTGACATAGGCTTCGACGCCGATGATCGGCTTGATCCCGGCCGCCGTGGCTTGGGACCAGAAGTCGAAGGCCCCGAAGAGGTACCCGTGGTCTGTGGTGGCGATGGCGGACATCCCCGACGCCTTCGTCGCCGCCATGAGGTCGGTGAGCCGGGCCGCTCCGTCCAGCATGGAGTATTCGGTGTGGACGTGGAGGTGGACGAAGTCCTCATTCGGCACTGGGCGCCGCCTTCCTGAAGTGGCCGGTATTGCCCATCCAGCTTAGTCCATCAGCTCCGTTTCAGGAGGCTCCGCAGTCTGTTGCCCAGCGCACCTTCGCCGGCTCGGCCCCTCCGCCTTGGTGGGCACCTTCGCCGGCTCGGCCCCTCCGCCTTGGTGGGCACCTTCGCCTGAACGGCGCCCCGCCGGCCGTGACACTGCCGGCCGCGACAGAGGGCTCAGTTCGGACGGATGCGGTCGAGTGCCGTCTGCAGATCCTCGGGGTATCCGCTTTCGAACTCGACCCACTTCTGCGTGTCGGGGTGGTGGAACCCCAGTTTGATGGCGTGCAGCCACTGACGTTCGAGGCCCAGTTCCTTCGCCAGCACAGGATCAGCGCCGTAGGGCAGGTCGCCGACACAGGGGTGCTTGGTGGCCGAGAAGTGGACCCGGATCTGATGCGTGCGCCCGGTTTCGAGGTGGACTTCCACGAGTGCGGCACGTCGGTGGGCTTCGATGACCTCATAGTGTGTGATCGCGTTCTTGCCTTCGGTGCGCACGGCGTAGAGTCCGTCGTGCTTCGGATGGCGGGCGATCGGCGCGTCGATGGTGCCGAGCACCGGATCGGGAAGTCCTTGGACCACAGCATGGTAGGTCTTTTCCACCGTGCGTTCCTTGAAGGCGCGTTTGAGCACGCTGTAGGCGTATTCGCTCTTCGCCACGACCATGAGACCGGAGGTGCCCACGTCGAGTCGTTGGACGATGCCCTGACGTTCGGGTGCCCCCGAGGTGGCAATCCGGAAACCGGCCGCGGCGAGTCCGCCGACGACTGTCCGTCCGGTCCAGCCCAGGGCGGGGTGAGCGGCGACTCCTACGGGCTTGTCGACGACGACGAAGGCATCCTCGTCGTGGACGATCCGCATCCCGGGTACGGGGTCGGCGACGACTTCGAGGGGGCGCCGGGGTTCTGGCAACATGATGTCGAGGCGTTCGCCGGCGACGACCCGATCCGATTTGATGACGGTGCGTCCGGCCATCCGCACTCCCCCGTCCGCGCAGATCTCTGCTGCGGCAGTGCGGGAGAGGCCGAGCAGCTTCGACATCGCAGCGTCCACGCGCTGACCTTCGAGTCCCTCAGGGACGAGGATGGAACGTTCAGTCATGAGAGTCCTTTTTCACACGGGTGGAGGTCGATCCGTCGAGTTCGATGCCCTTGAGGCTGACGATGACGAGAGTCACTGCGGCGGCGGAGATCGCAATATCGGCCACATTGCACATGAACAGCGACAGATCGATGAAGTCGACGACGGCTCCGTGGAGGAACCCCGGTTCCCGGAACAGACGATCGACGAGGTTGCCGAAGAGCCCACCCAGCAGCAGGCCCAGTCCGATCGCCCAGGATCGGGAGCCGAGTTTGCGAGAGAGCACGAGGATCGCCGCGAACACGCCGATGGCGATGAGTGGGAACACCCAGGTCACGCTCGATCCGAGACCGAAGGCCGCACCTGGATTGCGGTAGAAGTTGAACCCGGCGAGCGTGCCGATGACCGGCACCGGCGGCCGGTCTTCAAGCAGCGAGACCGCTAGGAATTTGGTGAACTGATCAACCACGAGCACGATCGCCGCAATGGAGAACAGCAGGACCAGCATGGCGGCGCGGGATCGCTTCGCCTGTGAGACAGGTTCGTTCATTTGGTTCATTCTAGTCCACCGCAGACGACGTCGAACGCACATGACCGAGGTCCGGGATCTCCGCAGAGTTCCCGGACCTCGGTCGGTCGTGCCGTGCTATCAGAGCTTGTGGTTCGAGGAACCACCCAGCGGACCATTGCCGTCGAGGGTCTCCGGAGCCAAGCTCGTGGAGTTCTCGAGGTCGCGCAGCTGATCGTTGAGGTAGCTCTTGAGGCGCGTGCGGTACTGGCGCTCGAAGTTCGAGAGCTGATCGATCGAACGCTCCAGAGTGGACTTCTGCGATTCGAGGGTCGACAGCGTCTCGTCCCGCTTGGTCTCGGCCTTGCCGACGATGTCGGCGGCTTCCTTCTCCGCGCCCTTGATGAGCTCGTCGCGCTTGCGCTCACCTTCGGCAACGTGCTCGTCGTGGACGCGCTGAGCCAGAGCGATGAGGCCGTGGGCATCTCCGTCGCCGCCGACTGCGCCGAGTCCGGCACCTGCGGCTCCGCCGGCGGCACCGGCTGCCATGGCAGGAGCTGCCGACGACGATGCGGTGTTGGCGGAGCTGTCCTGCGGAGACGGTGCGGCTTCCTTGACCACAGGAGCAGAGGCCTGCTTCGGGGTGTCTTCGACCGGTGCCGGAGCAGCAGGTGCTTCCTTCGCTGTCGGAGCGTCGGCCTGCTTCTCGGGAGCGGGGATCGCGGCAGGCATGGCCTGGGTAGCGTCGATGTCCTGCGCCGGAGCGGCGGAGGCACCGCCGGCTTCGAGTTCCTTCACACGCTGTTCGGCGGTGGAGAGCTTCTGACGCAGTTCGTCGTTCTCCTGGTAGAGACGGCGGATCTCAACGACGACCTCGTCAAGGAAATCGTCGACTTCGTCCTGGTCGTACCCGTCGCGGAACTTCACATGCTGGAACCGCTTGTTTACTACGTCTTCAGGCGTGAGCGCCATGAGGTCACCTTCGGTCGATCTACAATCATTACGCTGCCGCCCAGAAGGACGGCTTCAACGTCACATTAGCGTAACACCTGCAGTTTTGTCCTGCAGTTATCGCGTGTCTCGCATTTGATGACGAACTTTTACCTACCTGAGGCTAACAAGGCATTCGTGCGCTCGGCCAATTCCCGTGAGCATATTCACCATTTATCAGCTATTTGCGCAATGGATTTTCACCCATTCATAGGCGTTTCACCCAGTTATTCGCTGATGCGGAATCTGCGTGTCCCCGCTGGGCGCGGCCTGCCGGCATCGTCGCCGCTCTCCCCCGAATGCGGCCGGCCCGGCTACTCGGAACCAGGCTCAGACCGTGGAGCAGGGCTCAAGCCACCGAGCCAACCTCAGACCAGCGAGCCGGGTTCAGGCCGTGGTGTGCGAGAGGTTGAAGAACACCGAGGCGATGATCTGGATGCCGATGAGCAGCACGATGAACCCGAGGTCGAGGGAGATCTGCCCCAGACGCAGCGGCGGAATGATCTTGCGCAGCAGCTTCAGCGGCGGATCGGTGAGCGTGTAGACGATCTCTGCGAGAACGAGGAGGAAACCTGACGGCTTCCAGTCACGGGAGAACACCTGGACGAGGTCGAGGACGACCCTGGCCAGGAGCACGTAGACATAGAGGCTCAGCGCAGTGCCGAGGATGTAGAAGATCATGGCCACGGGGGTTCCTCGTGCCTTTCATTGGTGCTTGACTATCGGAGCCTCAGCATAGCGGCTCGAACTGAAGACGAGTTGAGAGCAGTTCCCGATCTGCTCAGCTCTGGTTGAAGAAGCTGGCCTGGGAGTCCGAATCCGCTTCGTTCTCGCCGGCGACCTCGATGTTCTCCGGAGTGAGCAGGAACACCTTGTTCGTCACGCGTTCGATCGAACCGTGCAGCCCGAAGATGAGGCCGGCCGAGAAGTCGACGAGACGCTTGGAGTTGTTCTCGTCCATCTCCGAGAGGTTCATGATCACCGGGGTGCCCTCACGGAAGGCCGAACCGATGACCATGGCGTCGTTGTAGCTGCGCGGGTGGATGGTTCTGATGCGATTCATTGAGGTTCCTGGAGCCGGGGTGTCTACGGGACGGATCGGTGACGGGTGGATCGGAGTCACCGGGGCAGGAGTGCGCTCCTCGGCCGCTTCCGGCTCCGCGTAGCGGTCGTCGTCGAAGGACTCGATGACTTCGCGGTCCCGGCTTGCGGGCTCGCGGCGCTCGGACTCATGACGATCGTGACGATCGAAGGTCTCGTCCTCTTCTTCGACGAAACCCAGGTATTCCAGCGTCTTCTTGATTGCTGACATGTCTTAAGCTCCTCGGACTTCGGCACTTGCTCACCTGAGGCCCAAACTATCGCACGTGGGCACACGGACGGGTGAGTCCTACGGGTGTGTCGTGGGGTTTTCTTCCTGCAGCCAGATGATGCCGGCGAAGCGGCCCGTCCGCTGCTGCCTGCGGTAGGAGAACAGGTCTTCGGACTCCTTGGTGCAGGTGCGGGAGAAGTGGTCGATGGTCACGCCTTCCCTTCGCAGCTGTTCGGCCGTCGCTCCTGCGACGTCGAGTGCGGGAGTTCCCGTCACCGACACCGAGGCGGCCGTGGGCTCGATCTCGGCGACTTCGGTGCGCAGCTCGGCTGAGACTTCGTAGCAGCGTGGGCACACCGATGGGCCGATGACCGCGTGGATCTCCTCCGCGCCGGCCTCCCGCATGTGTGCCACGGTGGTGGGCACGACTCCTGCCGCCATTCCCTGCCTGCCGGCATGGACGGCTGCGATGATTCCTGACTCGGCATCGGCGAGCATGATCGGTGTGCAGTCGGCGACCATGATCACCAGTCCGATGCCGGCGAGGCTCGTCGTCTGCGCATCCGCTTCGGCGGCGGTCTGCCGCAGGTCGCTCTCCTCGGTGATCGTGCGCACGTTCGTGCCGTGGACCTGGGAGACGAACGAGAGCCGCTCCCCGCTCAGGCCGATGACCTGAGCGAGGGCGGCTCGGTTCGCTGCGACGAGTTCGTCATCGTCTCCGACGTGGCGGGCGAGGTTGAACGAGGCGAAGTCCCCGTTCGAGTACCCGCCGTGGCGGTCGGTGAAGGCGACGTGGGCGGTGCGCCTGCCGGGGATGACGAACCTCGAGCGCAGCATGTTACTTGAGGAAGTCCGGGATATCGAGATCGTTGTCGAAGTTCGAGCTGCTGCGTTCGCTGGGCAGCGTGGCCGGAATCTGGTGCTCCTCGCTGCGGCGGACCGGCTGTGCTTCCTTCGCTTCGGTCTCCTCGGCCTCAGGTTCGGGGACCACGGGCGATTCGCTCTCGGTCTCCGCAGGTGCCGAGGCCGGGATGGAGGCCGGGATCGCCTCTGCGCCGGCGGATTCGACGTTCGACGACGTGTTGTCGAAGCCGGCGGCGATGACGGTCACGCGGCATTCGTCGCCGATGTTGTCATCGATGACGGCACCGAAGATGATGTTCGCCTCGGGGTGGGCAGCTTCCTGCACCAGACGTGCGGCTTCGTTGACCTCGAAGAGTCCGAGGTCTCCGCCGCCGGTGATGCAGAAGAGCACTCCGTGTGCTCCGTCGATGCTGGCTTCCAGCAGCGGGGAGGCGATGGCGGACTCGGCGGCCTGGACGGCGCGGTCGTCGCCGGTGGCGGCGCCGATGCCCATGAGCGCGGTGCCCGCATCCTGCATGACCGACTTCACGTCGGCGAAGTCGAGGTTGATCAGGCCCGGCACCGAGATGAGGTCGGTGATGCCCTGGACACCGGACCGCAGAACCTCGTCAGCCGAGCGGAAGGCTTCGACGACGGAGACGCTGCGATCGGAGATCGAGAGCAGTCGGTCGTTGGGGATGACGATGAGGGTGTCGACCTCTTCGCGCAGAGCGGCGATGCCGGCTTCGGCCTGCGCGGAACGACGGCGTCCCTCGAAGGTGAAGGGGCGGGTGACGACACCGATGGTCAGGGCACCGAGCGAGCGGGCCACACGTGCGACGACGGGAGCCGCACCGGTTCCCGTTCCGCCGCCCTCACCTGCAGTGACGAAGACCATGTCGGCGCCTTCGAGGGCGTCGCGGATGGCGTCTTCGGAGGATTCGGCGGCTTTCCGACCGATCTCCGGATCGGCACCGGCACCGAGACCGCGGGTCTGATCGCGGCCGATCTCAAGCTTCACATCGGCGTCGGAGAGGACGAGAGCCTGGGCATCGGTGTTGATTGCGATGAACTCCACGCCGCGCAGGCCGACGTCGATCATCCTCTGAACAGCGTTGACACCGCCGCCGCCGGTTCCGGCAACCTTGATATCCGCTCCGGATTGTGGGAATTCAGCCAAGTCGGTTCCTCGTCTCAAGCGCTTGCACTCCGCAGGGTCTGCGTGCGCATTTCGGTCTGTGTTCTCTGCCCTGACGCTATTGGGCGGGGCAATATCACTGCAACCATTCTCGCCGGAGTGTCGGGGTTCGGCCAAACTTCCGGCCCGGTGTGTCGGAGCCAAACCGGGGCAAACATCGGCTGTGTGAGGTGCGACGTCGCCGGAACCTCCCAGCGTCAGGTTCCGAGCCGCTCCGGGTTCGGCCCGGGTCGTTCAGTCCGTCACTGGTACGGACGGCACTGAGACGTCGATCTCGGTGCGGCCCTCTGTCGCCAGCTGCACCGCGGTGCGCACCTTGAGGCTCGCGTTCGAGGAATCGCCGAGGACGACCGTTGCCTTGTTCTTGCCGGTGTCGAGTTCGCCCTGCAGATTGTTCGCGTCCTTCGCCTGGATCGTCGTCAGCTGTCGGCGCAGTTCGGGTCTCAGCTCGCCCAGGAACCGGATGACGGCGGACACTGTCGACTTCTCCGGTTCTCCTCCCGAGTTCCCGAGCACCGTGAGCTTCTTGGGCGCCTTGTCGACGACGCCGAGGTCGACGGCTGCGGCGTCGTAGAGGCGGTAGCCTGAGGAACCTTCGAGCGCGAGCACCGGGGTCCTGTCGGTCAGCGTGATCGTCAGCGACCGGGGACCGGAATAGTGCACGGAGGCTCTCTCCGCCTTCGGGAACCTCTTGAGCACGCTCTTCTCCACCGTGCCGGGCCGGACCTGGGGCAACGGGGTGCCGCCCTCGGAGTCCATGACGAAAGAGCTCACCTGATCAGAGTCGACGAGTTCGCTGCCTTTCACACTCACCTTCTGAAGGGCCAGCAGCGGTGAGAACCAGGCGATCGCTGCGACGGCGATGACGGCGACCACGATGCCGATGGCGATGAGACGTCGACGCCAGACCTGCAGGCGGCGGGCCCGGATGACTCCGGTGAGATCGGCGGTGGAGTTGTCACCGGTGCGGGCAGGGGGAAGCGGCACCATGAGGTTCAGCGCTCCAGGGCGCTCAGCAGCTCGGGTCCGAGGATCGTGACATCGCCGGCGCCGAGGGTGAGCACCAGATCACCGGGACGCACCCTCTCAGCGACGAAGGGAATCGCCTCGGCGAAGGACTCTTCGAAGGTGACGTGATCGTGCGGAACCCGATCGGCGATGATGGCTCCGGTGACTCCCGGCACAGGGTCTTCGCGGGCGGGGAAGACGTCGAGCACGACGACCTCGTCGGCCAGGCCGAGGGCCTGGCCGAACTCCTCCCGGAACTCCATCGTCCGTGAGTACAGGTGGGGCTGGAAGATCGCCCAGACGCGGCCCTCCTCGGTGACGACTCCGCGAGCGGCGTTGAGCACGGCCCGCAGTTCGGTGGGGTGATGGGCGTAGTCGTCGATGACGCGGACACCGGCGGCGATCCCGCGTTCCTCGAAGCGACGGCGGGTGCCTCCGTAGCCGGCCAGTCCGGTGGCCGCACGATCGACATCGGCGCCGAGGCTGTGCGCCGTGGCGATCGCGGCGGTGGCGTTGAGCGCATTGTGCAGTCCCGGCTGCCGCAGCTCCACGGTCAGCGGTTCGTCCCGGCCGGGCAGCTGCAGTGCGAAGGAAGAGGCGATCCCGGACTCGAGCCCGGTCAGCCGGATGTCGGCGTCGTCCCCGGTGCCGTAGAAGACGACGTCGGCGCCTTGGGCGCGGGCGGTCGTGGCCACGTCGAGGGATCCTGCGTCATCGGCACACGCGATGATGGTTCCCCCGCGGGACTGGATGCCATTGCAGAATTCGATGAACGCCTCGCGCACCTTCTCCGGTGTCCCGTAGTGGTCGAGGTGGTCGGCCTCGACGTTCGTGAGAATGCCGATGGTCGGTTCGTAGAGCAGGAAGGAGCCGTCGGATTCGTCGGCCTCGGCGACGAAGACGTCTCCGGTGCCCAGGTGGGCGTTCGTGCCCGTCGTCGACAGCACTCCGCCGATGACGAACGACGGATCGATGCCGCAGGCCTGCAGTGCCACGGTGGTCATCGAGGTGGTCGTCGTCTTGCCGTGGGTCCCGGCCACGGCCACGGCGCGCCGGTCGACCATGAGGGACGCCAGGGCGCCGGAGCGGTGGAGGATGCGCAGGCCCCGTCGCTGCGCCTCGACGAGTTCGGGATTGTCCTTGCGGATGGCCGAGGAGATGACGAGGGTATCTGCCTCGCCGAGGTTGTCCGCCGAATGCCCGATCGTGACGGTCGCGCCGAGGGTGCGCAGAACCTCGACGACGGAGGAGTCCTTCGCATCCGACCCCGAGACGGTCACTCCGTTCATGACCATGATCCGGGCGATTCCGGACATCCCCGATCCGCCGATGCCGATGAAGTGGACGGCACCGAGTTCACCGACGGGGACGATGTGTGCTTGGGTCATATTCAGCCTTCCAGCGCGCGGGTGAGGATGCCGGCCATTCTGGCTGCGGCGTCGGTGGGATAGTTCAGGGCCGATGCGGCACGGCTCATCTCCTCGAGCCGCGGCCGGTCGCCGACCAGCGGCAGGATGGTCTCGGTGACCGTGGCGGCGGAGAATTCGGCATTGTCGACCATGAGCGAGGCTCCTGCGGCGACGCTGCCGGCCGCGTTGAGCCGCTGTTCGCCGTTGCCGATGGCCAGCGGCACGTAGAGCGCGGGCACGCCGACGACGCTGGCTTCGGAGACGGTGGCGGCTCCGGAGCGGGCGACGAGCAGATCGGCGACCGCATAGGCGCGGTGCATCCCGTCGACGTAGTCCACGACGTGGTAGTCGCTCAGCTCCGCGGTGGCTTCGCGCAGCTCTTCGCCTTTGCCGGCACCTGTGATGTGGAGGACCTGGATGCCCGCTTCCTGACAGGCGTCGGCCGAGGCGAGGAAGGCTTCGTTGATCTTCTGCGCGCCTGAAGAGCCGCCGGTGACGACGAGCACGGGAGCATCATCGCGCAGTCCGAGGTCGGCACGGAATCCGGCACGCTGCGCGGCGTCGCTGCGGTCGAGTGCGGTGATCTCGGCGGGCATCGGCATGCCCACGAGGGTGGAATTGCGCAGCTGCGTGTCCGGGAAGGTGATGCCCACCCGTCCGGGGCGTGTCAGTCGCGCGCCGAGGCGGTTGGCCATTCCCGGTTTCGCGTTGGCTTCGTGGACGATGAGCGGGATCTTCGCCTGTTTGGCGGCGAGGAATGCCGGCGGGCAGACGTAGCCGCCGACGCCGACGACCGCGGAGACGCCGCGGGAGGAGATGATCCGCCTGACTGCGGAGATGTTGCCGGAGAAGCGACCGGGGAACTTCAGCAGGGCGGGGCTGATCGACCGCGGCATGGGCACCTTGTCGATGGTGAGCAGTTCGAAACCGGCCCTCGGCACGATCTCGGCTTCGAGCCCGTCGGGAGTTCCCAGCGCGATGATGTCCCAGTCGGGGTGGGTCTCACGCAGTTCGCGGCCGATCGCCAGCATCGGCGAGATATGGCCGGTGGTGCCTCCACCGGCGAGGAGGATACTCGTCATCTCAATTCCTTCTCTTGCGGGCAAGTACGGCGAATGAGGATCGCATGCGGTCTTTGTGGACGGCGATGGCGGCGTCTGCTCCGGGCTCCGTCCGGGCGAAGGACAGCAGCACGCCGACGGCCAGGAGGCAGGAGATGATCGAGGACCCGCCGTAGGAGACGAAGGGAAGCGGCAGGCCGATCACGGGCAGCAGGCCGGTGACGACGCCGATGTTGATTCCGGCCTGTCCGATGATGAAGGCGAAGAAGCCGGCGGTGGTGACCTGGACCATGAGATTGGTCGAACGCATGATCACGCGGATCATGCCGTAGCCGAGGATGGCGAAGAGGAAGATGACGACGAGGGTGCCGATGAGGCCGAGCTCTTCGCCGATGATGGCGAAGATGAAGTCGTTGTGTGCTTCGGGCAGCCAGGACCACTTCTCACGGCTGGCGCCCAGTCCGACGCCGAACCATCCTCCCGAAGCCAGGGAGAACAGGCCGTGGTTGGATTGCCAGGCCTGACCCATCGTGTCGGCGGCGGTCTGGTCGGCATGGCCGGTGAGCATCGCCTTGATGCGGTTGAGGCGGTTCTCCGAGCTGAGCACGAAGAAGATAACGGCTGCGGTGAGGATGCTTCCGAGCAGAAGGAAGTACTTCATCGGGAAGCCGCCGATGAACAGGCACACCACTGCCATGGCCATGAGCACGAGTCCGGTGCCGAGGTCGTTGCCGCCGACGACGAGGCCGACCGCGGCGAGGATTCCGGGGACGACGGGGATCATGGCGTGGCCGAAGGTCGTCATCTTCCCGAACTTCTGCGCGAGGATGAAGCCGAGCCACAGGGCCAGGGCGACCTTGAGGAATTCGGAGGGTTGGACCTGGAAGCCGGCGAAGCCGATCCAGTTCGCGTTTCCCTTCGTGGTCTTGCCGAGCCCGGGCAGGAAGACGAGGGCCTGCATGACGATGCCGGCGCCCAATGCGATCCACGCCAGTCTCTTCCAGAAGCTCAATGACACGAGGCTGGCGGCGATCATGAGCGCGAAGCCGACGCCGGCGAACATCGCCTGCTTGTTGAAATAGGCGAAGGAGGAGCCCTCTCCCCCGTCGTAGGAGGTGATCGAGGATGCCGAGAGCACCATGACCAGACCGAGTCCGGTGAGCAGGAGCACGGAGACGAGGATGATGTAGTACGTCGTCAGCGGGTATGCGGAGAAGCGCGACCAGTCTCCACGCAGCGTCGCCATGACCTTCTTGACCACCGAGGGATTCTTCGCGCCGGACTTCTGAACCGGGGAGCTCTTCGGTTTCGACGTCTTCGGAGTCGTTGTCTTCGGTGCTGACTTCTCGGCGCGAGACTTCTTCGGAGTGGTCTTCCGAGTGCGCTGTGCCGACGCGGCAGGCTTCGTCGCACCAGCAGATCGGGCTGCGGACTTTCCGCCGCCGGATCCGGCTGCGGACTTTCCACCGGCAGACCGTGCTGCGGACGGCGCACCGGATTTCGCCGAGGCGGCCTTCCGCGTCTTCGTCGCCGCAGGCGCGGAGGCGCTCGTCGTCTTCGCGAGCTTACGGCGGCGGCGTGCATCCTCCTTCGCGGTGGTCTGCCGGCCCATGTCAGCGTCCCAGTCGGTTGTGGACGGCTTCGGTGAACAGTTCGCCGCGAGTGTTGTAGTTGAGGAACTGGTCCATGCTCGCAGCGGCCGGAGCCAGCAGCACGGTGTCCCCGGCTTCGGCCAGTGTCGTCGCAGCGTCGACGGCGGCCGCGGCCACGGCTTCGCCGCGGCGTCTTGGCACGCCGGAGTCGACGGCCAGAGCGGGCTCGATGCGCACGACGTTGAGCTCGGGAACGGTCGCGGCGATGGCCTCGCGGTACGCAGCATCGTCTTCGCCGATGAGCACGAGCGCCTTGATCCGGTCCTTGTGTGAGGAGAAGAGCTCGCTGAAGTCGGCACCCTTGGGCAGTCCCCCGGCGATCCAGATGATCGAGTCGAAGGCAGCCAGCGAGGCGTTCGCGGCGTGGGTGTTCGTCGCCTTCGAATCGTCGACCCAGCGGATCCCGTCGGCCTCGGCCACGGTGACCATGCGGTGTGCGCCGAGCGAGTGGCTGCGCAGCCCTGCCGAGATCGCCTGTCCGGGCACATCGATGGCTCGTGCCAGGCTGGCCGCGGCGAGAGCATTGGCCACCTGATGCGGCGCGGGGTCACCGCCGGCGACTCCGGTGGCGGTCGCCACGTCGGCCAGGGAGGCGATCTCTGCGGCCGAGGAGTAGCGCTGCGGGATGAAGGCGCGGTCGACGAGCAGCTCTTCGACGACACCGAGTTCGCCGGGACGGGGCACACCGGTGGTGAAGCCGATGGCTTTGGCCCCTTCGATGACGTCGGCCTCTTCGACCATGTGCAGGGTCGACTCGTCGGCGCAGTTGAAGACGCACGCGAGCTTCGCATTGTGGAAGATCTTCGCTTTGTCCGCGGCGTAGGCTTCGGCGCTGCCGTGCCAGTCGAGGTGGTCCGGTGCGATGTTGAGCACGGCCGCGGCATCTGCGCTCATCGATTCCTGCCAGTGCAGCTGGAAGCTCGAGAGTTCGATCGCGAGCACCTCGAGGCCGGGTTCGAGCACGGCTTCGAGCAGCGGGGTGCCGATGTTTCCGCAGGCCTTGGCCTTGAGTCCGGCGGCCAGGAGCATCGATTCGAGCATCGTCGTGGTCGTCGTCTTGCCGTTGGTGCCGGTGATGGCCAGCCATTTGGCGTCGTTGGTTCCGCGGATCCGCCAGGCGAGTTCGACTTCCCCGATGATGGGGATGCCGGCCGCTGCGGCTGCGGCGAGCACCGGCTGGTCCGGACGCCATCCCGGGGAGGTGACGACGAGGTCGATCTCGCCTTCGGGCAGGCCCGCGACGTGTTCGGGTCCGCGGCGGATGTCGACGTCGAAGACTTCGAGGATCTGTGCCTTCTCGCTGACATCGGCCTGATCGTCGCCGTCGATGACGATGACGTCGGCACCGCGTTCGCCGAGGTGGACCGCCGCGGGGAAGCCCGTGACGCCCAGTCCGGTGACGAGTATCCGCAGACCGGCCAGGGATGAGTTCGGCCCGGCCAGCGCGGCCGGGACCTCCGCCACGGTGGACTGCGCCGGCTGAGCTGACCGAATGTGCGCGGCCTTGTTCTCCTCATCAGCCAATGCGGGCCACCCAGTCGGCGTAGAAGAGGCAGATGCCGGCGATGACGAAGAGTGCGGCGATGATCCAGAATCTCACTACGATCGTCACTTCGGCCCACCCCTTGAGTTCGAAGTGGTGCTGCAGCGGTGCCATCCTGAACACACGTTTGCCGGTGGTCTTGAAGGAGGCGACCTGGATGATCACCGAGAGGGTGATGATGACGAAGAGTCCGCCGAGGACGATGAGCAGCAGCTCGGTGCGGGACATGATTGCGAGTCCGGCGAAGGCACCGCCGATGGCCAGCGAACCGGTGTCGCCCATGAAGATCTTCGCGGGTGAGGTGTTGAACCACAGGAACCCGAAGCAGGCGGCGGCCATGGCTCCGGCGACCATCGCGAGGTCGCGGGGGTCGCGCATGTAGTAGCAGGCGTTCGTGGCCTCGGACATGAGGTTGCAGTTCTGGGTCGACTGCCAGGTGCCGATGACGACGTACGCAGCGAAGACGACCACCGAGGCGCCGGCGGCCAGACCGTCGAGTCCGTCGGTGAGGTTGACTGCGTTCGAGACCGCGGTGACGATGAGGTTCGCCCAGATGACGAAGAGGATGAGGCCCAGCACTGCGGACCCGAAGGCGAGGTCGAGGTTCGTATCGCGGATGAAGGAGATCTTCGTCGACGCCGGGGTCTCGCCGAAGGAGTTCGGGAACTGCAGGGCGAGGACGGCGAAGGAGATGCCGACGAAGGCCTGACCGATCAGCTTCGGTACGGGGCGCAGGCCCAGCGACCGCTGCTTCTTGATCTTGATGAAGTCGTCGAGGAAGCCGACGACGCCGAGTCCGGCAGCCAGCCAGAGCACGAGCAGCCCCGAGGCTGTCGGCACCGACCCGGTGAACAGGTGGCCGAGCAGATACGCCAGAACTGCGGCGCCGATGATGACGACGCCGCCCATGGTGGGGGTGCCGCGTTTCGTCGCATGCGAGGTCGGACCGTCGTCTCGGACGAACTGGCCGTAGCCCTGTTTGACGAGCACCCGGATGAACAGCGGGGTGCCGACGAGGGCGAGGATGAGAGCCAGGCAGGCTGCGAGCAGTACGGCAATCATTGGGCCCCCGATACTCCGGCGATTTCGTCCCCGAGGTAGCGCAGACCGGCGTCTCGGGAGGATTTGAACAGGACGATGTCACCGGGGGCGAGTTCGGCGCTGAGCAGGTCCTTTGCCTCGGCGGCAGTGGCCACCCAGATCGCTTCGTTGCCCCAGGAGCCTTCGAGGTTCGCGGCGTTGAAGATCGGCTTCGCACCCTCTCCGACGACGATGGTGCGGGTGATGTTCAGGCGCACGACGAGTTCGCCGATGTCCGAATGGGCGGACACGGACTCATCGCCGAGTTCGAGCATCTCGCCGAGCACGGCGAAGGTCCGGCGGGGCCGGTTCTCCTCATCGCCGCGCCCCATCGAGGCCAAGGTCTTCAGCGAGGCGCGCATGGACTCGGGGTTCGCATTGTAGGCGTCGTTGAGCACGGTCACGCCCGAGGGCGAGTCGATGAGCTCCATGCGCCAGCGGCTGGCGGCCGAGGACGTCGAGAGTGTGGTCACGATGGACTTCGTCCCGACTCCGCAGGCGTGGGCGATGGCCGCAGCGGCCAGAGCATTGCCGACGTGGTGTTCGCCGATGAGCGCCAGGCGCACGTCCTGCGGTTCCTCACCGGGCAGGGTGAGGGTGAAAGCGGGGTGGCCGGAGGAGTCAGTGGTCACTCCGGTGCCGCGCACGATCGCGTCATCGGCCCCGACCCATTCGGGCAGGGATTCGCGCTGGGAGAACCACAGGGTGTTCACCTCGGGGGCCAGCACCTCGCGCATTCCCGCCACTCGGGTGTCGTCGGCGTTGAGCACCGCGGTCGCACCGGCGGTCAGGGACTCGACGAGTTCAGCTTTGGCCCGTGCGGTATTCTCGATCGATCCGAAGACTCCCGAGTGCGCGGTGCCCACGGCGAGTTCGACGGCGATATCGGGACGGACGAGGCTTGTCAGGTAGGCGAGGTTGCCGATCGAGCGGGCGCCCATCTCGAGGACCAGGAAGCGGGTGGACTCGTCTGCCCGCAGCGCGGTCAGCGGCACCCCCACCTCGTTGTTGTACGAGTTCGGCGGCCACACGGTCGCGGCCTCACCGGAGAGCAGATCTGCCGCGAGGTCCTTGACCGTGGTCTTGCCGACGGAGCCGGTGATCGCGATGACGGTGATCTCCCCGTCTGCGCGCAGTCCTTCGATGCTGTGTTTGGCGAGCAGGCCCAGTGCCTCGGTGGCGTCGGCTACGACGACGGTGGGCAGGGGCTCCTCATCGACGGTGGGGACGGATTCGCCGATGATCAGGGCCGCGCCGGCCTCGACGGCGGCTGCGGCGAATTCGATGCCGTCGAAGCTCTCACCTCGGCGGGCGACGTAGATATCGCCGGGCCCGACTTCTCTCGAGTCGGTCACCACGCCGGCGGTCAATGGGGTCTCGGGGTCGATGCCGTACAACTCGCCGCTCAGGGCGGTTGCGATTTCGGCTGCAGTCAGTCGCTTCATATCATCTGTGAACTTTACCTGGTTGTGCGCCGCCGAGTCGCATGGACAGCGCCGAGCGTGTCCGCGCGCGGTCGTCGAATTCGGTCACCGTGGTGCCCACGGTCTGGCCTGTCTCGTGTCCCTTGCCCGCGATGAGCACAGTCGTGGACGGGTCTGCGGAGGCGATCGCCTCGTCGATGGCTCGGCCCCGGTCGGGAGCCTCGATGATCTTTTTCACACGCGCCTGTCCGGCGGCCACGGCGGCGTCGATGCCTTCCCTGATGGCGGCGCGGATTGTGGCGGGATCCTCGGTGCGGGGATTGTCGTCGGTGAGAACGATCACATCGGCTTCGCGCGCCGCGGCCTGCCCCATCCCGAAGCGTTTGCCGCGGTCCCTGTCGCCGCCCGCGCCGAAGACGATGACGAGCTCCTCGGAGTCGGCGTGCAGGCTCGCCAGCGCCTTGGCGATGGCGTCGGGAGTGTGGGAGTAGTCGACGATGGCGCGCGGGAGCAGCTCGGGGTGGGACTCCTCGAGCGCTCGGGGGCCGGAGACGTCGATGATCTCCATCCGCCCCGGCACCGAGGCCACGAAGCTGCGTCCGATCGCGTCGATCTCATCGGCGCTGATGCCGGATTCGATGAGCATGGCGGCGGCCAAGGCGGTGTTCGTGACGTTGAAGTCGCCCGGCAGCGGTGAGCGCAGCCGCACGGTCTGTGATGCGTCGAGGTGGAGGACGAAGTCCGCTTCTCCCGGGGTGTGGTCGATGCGCCACTGGCTGCGGTCGTCGCGTCCCAGCGTGTGCACCGGCACCTGCGCGGCGTCGACCATCCGCTCGCCCCATTCGTCTTCGACGACGATGACCGCGCGGTCGGAGAAGGTGCGGGTGAACAGCTGGGCCTTGGCCTCGAAGTACTCCTCCATCGTGTTGTGGAAGTCGAGGTGGTCCTGGGACAGGTTCGTGAACCCGGCCACGGAGAAGTGGGCGCCGTCGACGCGGTGCTGGCTCAGCGCGTGGGAGGAGACCTCCATCGCGCAGGTGTCGACATCGGCGGCACGCATCTTCGCAAACAGGGCATGCAGCTCGGGAGCCTCCGGGGTGGTGCGCACGCTCGGCACGGTGTCACCGGCGATGAGGATGGCGACTGTGCCGATGACGGCGGTCCGGTGGCGAAGCGCGGAGAGCATCCCGTCGACGAGGTAGGTCGTCGTGGTCTTCCCGTTCGTTCCGGTGACGCCGATGAGCTCCGGCACCGAGGTGGTCCCGTAGACGGCGGCCGAGACGAACCCGAGCACCGCCCGCGGGGCTTCGACGATGAGTGCGCTGACCCGCTCGAGCAGGTCCCGGTCGGTCTCGGAGTCGCCGAGCGCCTCGGAGATCATCGTCCAGCCTGCGGAGTCGGTGAGGATCGCATCGACTCCGGCACGGATGAGCTCGGGCGCGAATTTCGCTCCGTGGACGTTGGCTCCCGGCAGCGCGGCGTAGAGCTGTCCCGGCGAGACGGCGCGCGAGTCGTGGGAGACCCCCGTGACCTCCTTCTCGGGATCGCCGTGAAGGGTGCCGGGGGCGATCGGCAGCAGCTGTGAAAGACGCATCATTTCCATTCTCGTGCAGGCAGCTCGGGTTTCTCGGTCGAGGGTGGGATCTTCAGATGCCGCATCGCGAAGCCTGCGACGTCGGAGAAGACGGGGGCTGCGGCCTGTCCACCGTAATAGCCCTTTCGGGGCCTCTGCAAAGTCACCGAGATCGCCAGTTGGGGGTCTTCTGCCGGGAGCACACCGACGAAGGAGGCGGTGTAGCCGTCGTAGCCGCCGCCCTCGGCGGCGGGTGCCTGTGCGGTGCCGGTCTTACCTGCCACCCGGTAGCCCGAGACCTGGGCGGACTTTCCGGTGCCTTCGGCGACGACGCCTTCGAGCATGCGCAGGGTCTTGTCGGCGGCCTTCTCGCTCACGACCCGCTGCTTCTCCCCTGCCGGGGTCGACAGGGTCCGACCCTGCGGTGAGATCATCCCGTCGACGAGGCGGGAGGGCACGTGGACGCCGCCGTTGGCGATGGTGGAGATGACGTCGGTGGTCTGCAGCGCATTCGCGGCCATGCCCTGGCCGAACATCACCGTGTACTTCGTGCGCCCGTCCCAATCCTTGTACGGGTGGACGATGCCTGCGGTCTCGGCGGGGAAGCCGATGCCCGAGGTGGATCCGAAGCCGAACTTCTTCATGTATTCGTAGCGCTGCTCCTCGGTGAGCTTCTGTCCGGCGAGGATGGTGCCGGTGTTCGAGGACTGGGCGAGGATCCCGGCGAAGGTGAGTTTCTCGTCGGGGTGCGGAGACGAGTCCCGGAACTCTTCGTCGTTGGGTGCCTTCCATTTGTCGGGGACGGTGAATTCCTGTTCGGGGGTCACCAGTCCCTGGTCGAGCAGGGCCGCGGCGGTGACCATCTTCGCCGTCGAACCGGGTTCGAACACATCGGTGAAGATCCGCGATCCGCGATCGTCGCCGTCGACCTTGCCCGGGGAGTTCGGGTCGACCGTGGGCGCGTCGGCGGCGGTGATGATCCGCCCGGTCTTGACCTCTTTGATGACGATGGACGCGGATTCAGCCTTGTGCTTCTTCCGCTGTTCCTCGATGGCCTGCTGAGCGTAGTACTGCAGGTCCGGGTCGATGGTCGTCTGCAGTCCCTGTCCGTCGACGGCGTCCTTGATGTTGTTGTCTCCCAGCGGGATGATCTCTCCGCGTGCGCCGCGTTCGTACTGCTGCTGGCCGTCGGTGCCGGACAGCTCGTCGTCGTAGGCCATCTCGAGTCCGGCCTGCGCGGTGCCGTCCGAGCTGAGGAAGCCGACGAGGTTGCCGGCCACTCCGCCGGCCGGATAGGAGCGCACTGCGTACTGCTCGGCTGAGACGCCGAGGACTTCGAGCTTCTGCACGGCCCTCCAGGTCTCCGAGGTCAGTCCCTTGGCCACGGGGTTCCAGCGTTTGTCACCGACGAGCTTCGGGTAGAGGAGTCCGGGATCGGTGTTCAGCGGCTTCGCCAGGGCTTCGGCGGCACCCCAGGCTCCGACGAGCTTGCCGTCGACCTTGTACTGGGCGACGTTCTGCTGGTCGACGACGAGCTGGTAGCGGGAGACGCTGTCGGCGAGCACAGTGCCGTCGGAGGCCAGGATCTGGCCTCGGTCTGCGGGCAGGGTCTTGGTGACGAGGCGATTGGACAGGGCCTTCTCCGCGAGCTGCATCGAGTCCATCCCCTGGATGGACACGAGCCGCACGGTGGTGATGAGCAGAGCGAGAATCGACACAGCGGCGATGAACCCCATCCGCAGACGCAGATTGGGGCCTGTGCTCTTGCGCTTCTTCTTCAGTCGGCTCTTGGCTGGGCCCATTGCACTGTCCTCGGTCCTTGGCGTGGTCGGCGAGTGGTTCGGTCAGGCCGTTCCCTGGTCCCGGTGAGCTCAGACTATTTCGGGGTCTCCTGGCTCGGAGCCGCAACGTCGTTGCTCGGGCTGCCCCCGACGACCGGGAGCTTCTCATCCGATCGTAGATTGGGTCGGAGGTCTTCGCGTGTATCGGCGCGCGGCCCGGGCACGACTGTGGGCTCTTTCTCACCGCTGACGTCGATCCCCGGAGCGTCGATGATCTTCCCGGTCTTCGCGTCGAGGAACTCCGGGGAGGAATCGCGGACCAGGCCGAGCTCTTCGGCGGCAAGGGCGATGTTCTGCGGGGACTCGCGGTAGGAGTTGTCTTCGACGAGCCGGTCCTTCTGCTCGGCCAGCGCTTCCTTCTGCGAGGTCAGCTGGTCGACCTTGTAGGAGGTGTGGGAGACGAAGATGTTGAGCAGCAGCACGGCCACGAGGGTCGCCACGAGGATCCCGACGCACAGCAGCGAGAACGGCAGTCGGGATTGGGGCAGCTCGAACTTGAGCAGACGCAGCTTGGCAGGACTCTGCGACGCACCGGTCTCCTCGAGCCTGCGGAAGCGTTCGGTGACGTGGGTCTGACCTGCGGTCGCCTGGGAATTCCTCACGATCGTGCCTCCCTGATCTTCTGCACTGCCCGCAGCCGGACGCTGGCCGCCCGCGGGTTGGTCTCTGCTTCTGTCTCGTCTGCCATCTCTGCGCCCCGGATGATCTCGGTCAGCCAGGGCTGGAGCTCTTCGGGGACCACGGGCAGGTCCGGCGGCGCCGACGTGGTCGTGGCTGTGCGGAACGTCTTCTTCACGATGGTGTCTTCGAGGGACTGGTAGGACTCGATGACGGCCACTCCCCCGATGTGCAGGGCCTCGAGCGCGGCCGGCAGTGCGGTGCGCAGAACTCCGAGTTCGTCGTTGACCTCGATGCGCAGAGCCTGGAATGTGCGTTTGGCGGGGTGGGAGCGCTTCTTCGTCTGCGGGATCACGCGGGAGAGCATCGCGGCGAGCTGCTCCGAGGTCTCCCACGGGGTGTGGGCACGGTCGGTGACGATGATCTTCGCGATCTTTCCGGCCATCTTCTCTTCGCCGTATTCGCGCAGGATCCGACGCAGCTCGGCTTCGGAGTAGGTGGCGAGCACCTCGGCGGCGGTGAGCTCCTGTGTGCGGTCCATGCGCATGTCCAGGGGTGCGGGCCGGGAATAGGAGAATCCGCGTTCGTCCTCATCGAGCTGCAGGGAGGACACGCCGAGGTCGAGCAGGATCGCGCTGATGGCGGTGATTCCCAGGTCGGCGAGGACTTCGGGCAGCTCGTCGTCGACGGCGTGGACGATGTCGGTGCGGTCGGCGAAGGGGGCCAGGCGCTTGGTGGCGATGTCGATGGCCTGCAGGTCGCGGTCGATGCCGACGAGGTGGACGTCGGGGAAGGCCTGGAGGACGGCTTCGGAGTGGCCGCCCATGCCCAGTGTGCCGTCGACGACGACCGGGGTGATGCCGGCGGTGCGGGCGGCGGCGACGCCGACCCCGATGAGTTCGACCACGCGCTCGAGGAGCACCGGTACGTGCTGCTGAGCTGTCATGCGTGGGGTCCTTCGTGTGTGGGTTTCTTCGGGGGTGTGCTGCTGTGGTGCTGCTGGAGCCAGAACCTTGACCGCCGCGGCCCTGCCACCGGGGAAGTGTGTCAGGACTACCGAGCTTCGGAAACGGGGAAGTTCCCCGAAACTCGAGCACGGCGGGCAAGGATCAAGCCCGAGCAGAATCAGATCACTCCGGGGATCACCTCCTCTTCGCGTTCGGCGAAGGCCTGCTGAGCGCCGACGAGGTAGTCCTCCCAGGTCGGTGCATCCCAGATCTCGACTCGGTTGCCCATGCCGATCACTGCGACTTCCCTGGTCAGTGATGCGTACTGCCGCAATATGTTCGGGACCGTGATGCGTCCCTGTTTGTCCGGTTGATCCGCAAATGCCGCCGACAGGAACACACGCTGGTAATCGCGGGCTTCCTTATTCGTCTTCGGCGCGTTCTGGATTCGCGCGTGCTCGGCTTCGAACTCCGTGGTGGGGAACAGGGTGAGGCAGTTCTCCTGTCCACGGGTCAGAACGAGTCCGGGCGACAGCTCCTCGCGGAACTTTGCGGGCAGGATGAGGCGACCTTTGTCATCGAGCTTCTGCATATGAGTGCCCAAGAACATGTCGTCTCACCCCTTTCGGAAACCCATCGGCTCCGATATCAACCACCCTACTCCACTTTCCTCCACGTATTCCAGCGTTTCACCTAGCCCACGTCTGGATGACGGTATTTTCCCAGGTCAGATAGGTGGAGGAAAGTGGGGAAAATTTTCTATCGGTGCGTCGCGAGGGTGTCTGCAGGCCACGAAACGGCGGTTCTCAGGTGACGTCGAGCCACCTCGGTGAGGGTGGGTCCGACTGCGAAGATCCGCGAGTTCTCGCGGAGTCCGCGGGATCCCCTCGCCGAGGTGGAGCGAAGTGGGGAGGGAAGTGGAGGGCCCGCGTGGAGGAAAGTGGGGAGCGAAGTGGGGAACCTCCTCGGGGAGGGAAATGGGGAGCGAAGTGGGGAGCGGGAAATGGACAGAATTCACCCGTGGGAGGGACAGCAGCGCCGAACCTGAAAGAAGCTCGTGTGGCTGGAGCCGCGGGCATAGGGGACAATAGGTGTCATGTCGATCAGCCAAGAAGGTACACAGACCAATTCCGTGATCGGTGCCGAACACATCGAATGGGTGCAGCACCTGACCTCGCGGGCGCGCACGACGATGAATGCGGTGCTCGAAGGCAAGGACGAAGCGGTCGGGCTCGCGCTCATCGCGCTGCTCGCCGGCGGCCATGTCCTCCTCGAGGACGTCCCCGGGGTCGGCAAGACCCTGCTGGCCCGCGCGATGGGCAAGGTCGTCGACGGCTCCGTGCGCCGCATCCAGTTCACTCCGGACCTGCTGCCCACCGATGTCGTCGGCGTCAACCTGTTCAATCAGGAGACCCGTCACTTCGAGTTCCGCCAGGGCCCTGTGTTCGCGAACATCGTCATCGCCGATGAGATCAACCGAGCCTCGCCGAAGACCCAGTCGGCGATGCTCGAGTGCATGGCCGAGGGACAGGCCACCATCGACGGGCAGACCTACCAGATGCCGACGCCGTTCATCGTCGTCGCCACTCAGAACCCGATCGACATGGAGGGCACCTACGCCCTGCCCGAGGCACAGCGCGACCGCTTCCTCACGAGGATCTCGCTCGGCTACCCGGCGACGAAGGACGAGGTCGATCTGCTGGATAACCAGATTCAGAACGATCCGCTCGAGACTGCGACGGCGGTGACGAACCTCGAGCAGATCACTCAGGCGCGCACCATCGTCCGACATGTCTCGGCGAGCCGGGCGCTGCGCGAATACATCGTGGCGATCCTGCAGGCGACCCGCGACGATCAGGCGATCCTGCTCGGCAGCTCGCCGCGCGGCGGCGTCCACCTCCTGCGGGCGGCCAAGGCCCGGGCGGCCCTGTCAGGTCGCACCTTCGCCACCCCTGACGATGTGCAGGCCCTGGCTCCGTACATCCTCGCTCACCGCATCATCCCCCGCGACGGAGACGACTCCGAACTCGCAGCAGACCTCATCGGTCGGATGCTGTCCCGGGTCCCCGTCTCGACGAACCAGTGACCGCATGCGACTGAGCACTTCGGGAATCATCTTCGTCCTCGCCGGGGCGGCCCTCATCATCACGGCTTACCGGTTCGCCCTGCCCGGACTGCTTCCGGCCGGGCTGCTGCTGCTTGGTCTGGTCGTGCTCTCGGCACTGCTCATTCTGTGGGGCACCCGGCGCGTCTCGGTTGCCCTGAGCACCTCTCTGCACGAGGTCGCACTGCCGGGCGCCCGGGACCGCTATCCGCTGGCGGCCGTGGGCAAGGAAGTCGAGATCGAGGCGCGAGTGACCAACATCGGTCAGCTCGCGATCCCGTCCTCGACCATCGACTTCGTCGCCGCCGACGGCTTCGGCGACTCCACTTCCGGGGCGGTGCCGGCCTTGGCGCATAGGGCTTCGCAGACCGTGCTCACCTCGTTCACACCGCATCGGCGCGGGGTCTCCGGCGTCGAAGCGGCGCTCATCACGGTCTTCGGTCCCTTCGGACTCGTGAAGATGAAGAAGAAGGTCAGAGGGGCGTTCCCCGTCGCCGTGTCCGTTCCGCATCTGAGTGCACGCATCCCGAAGGATTCGTCGATCCGTCCCGCGCGCCTCGACGACGGAAAGGTCCGGTCCGGGCACACCACCCGTGACTTCCATACCCGCGAATATGTGCCCGGCGACGATCTGCGTCACGTGCACTGGCCCTCGACCGCGAAGTCCGGTGAGCTCATGGTCCGTCATGAGGCCGACGAGGAGACGCTGCACGCGCTCATCATCGTCGACCTCGCCGCCGACGCGGAGGCCGAAGAGCCCAGCGACCTCGAGATCGAGTTCCTGCTGGCCGCCGCGACTGCGGCCGGAACCGCATTCCTGCGAGCCGACTATGAAGTCAATGTCGTCGTCCCCGGACACCAGATCAGATTCAAAGGAGCGCGCGATATCGACAAGCTGCGACTTCTCTCCGCACTCGTCCGTCCCGGCAAGGTCGAGCTGCCCGCACATGACAACCCGAACCACATCGTCATCTGCTCCGTCGGCGATCAGCGCGGTCAGGAGCTCGCTTCGCAGTTCTCGCGGCGTGTGCCCGTGACTCTGCGCACGCTCAGCGAGATCGAGGATATGACGATGATGGGTCTCAGCGAGGACCTGCCCGAGTCGTGGACTAGCTTCGAGTCCAAGCGCAGGATCAACCGGTCGCAGGAGGTGCGCCGATGAGCCTCGATACTCCCCCGACACGGTCGCACGGAACCTCCGCGTCCGAACCGCCGTCCCAGTCCCCCACAGGTGTGGTGTCTACGAACGATTCGAGTCCGCCGGCCGGATGGCTCGAAGCGGTCATCGTCTTCGCTGCCATGGTGCTCACCGCAGTGGCCGTCTCAGCGGTGTTCAAGGACTTCGCCTGGCTGCCGCCCGTCCTCGCCTCGGTCGCAATCGTCGTCATCGTCGGAGCCGTGTTCCGCAGCATCGCGGTGCTGCGCTCGAGCGGCACCGCGGTCATCGCCCAGTGCGCGGCCGGACTCATCGCGGTCTTCGTCGTCTGCGCGCAGGGCACTCTGCTGCTCGGCTTCGTTCCCACGGGCAGTTCGTTCGGGAAGGTCATCGACCAGCTCTCCGCCGGTGTCAGCGATCTCTATGCGACCGCTCCCCCGGCTGCGAGCACTCCCGGCTTCACCGCGATGCTCACAATCGCGTTCACCCTCATCACGATCCTCATCGACGGCCTCGTCGCCGACCTGCGGGCCCCGAAGGTCGGCGGTGTGCTGCTGCTCGTGCTCTGGATGATCCCCGTGTACTTCGCCGCTCAGGAGGTGAAGTGGTGGCATATCGTCGCGATCCTCGCGGCCTTCCTGCTGCTCATGCTCAGCCCGTATCTGCCGGCCACGCGCTGGCGCGGAGGACTGACAGCGGTGCTCGCCGGTGCGCTGGCTCTGGCGATCGGCCTCGGCCTGCCTCTGGCGCTGCCGCCGGTGCCGACTCTGCCCGACCGGGCGTCGAAGGGCCAGGGCGACCTGACCGTGACGAACCCGTTCCTCAATCTGCGGCAGAACCTCGGCGACCGTGACGATGCGACGCTGTTCAGCTATCAGACCACGGCCGAGGACCCAGATCCGGTCCGGCTGACGTCGATCGACGACTTCGACGGGGAGAACTGGGCACCGAGTCCGTTCAGCCTCGATCCCTTCGCGATCGCCACCGATGGGATGCCCTGGCCCGAGGGCATGCCGCGGAAAGCGAACTATCAGGAAGAGACCATCGACGTCGTAGTCGGCGCCGACTACGACCAGCAGTACCTTCCGTCTCCCTATGCCCCGCAGCGGCCCGAGGGCCTCGACCGTCGGTGGATCTTCGACGAGAAGACGCTGACCGTGGTGGGCAATGGTGAGAAGACCGGTGGCCTTGAGTATTCGATGAACTACCTGTCGCCGAATCCCGACGTCAAGGACCTACAGTCCGCGACTCCGGTGGACAAGGGCGACTTCGACACCGAGCTCGAGGTGCCCGATTCCCTGCCGACGAGTGTCAGCGAGACTGCGGAGCGGGTCACCGCCGATGCTGAGAATCAGTGGGAAGCGGCGGTGCTGCTGCAGGCGTACTTCCGCAGCGGCGATTTCGAGTACTCCCTCGATGCCCCGGAGCGGGCCAGCGGAGATGCGATCTCGGACTTCCTCGCGGACAAGAAGGGCTACTGCGTCCAGTTCTCCTCGGCGATGACGATCATGGCCCGGACCATGGGGATTCCGGCACGCATCGGTGTCGGCTTCGCCGGTGGGGACAAGTCCGACGGTGGATTCGACGTGAGCATGCAGGATTCGCATGCCTGGCCGGAGCTCTACTTCGAGGGCGCAGGGTGGATCCGCTTCGAACCCACTCCTGGTGGGCCTGCCGGCGATCCGCCCGAGTGGACGTTGGCCAGTGGGGCGAATCAGGAGGACACCGACGAGTCCGAGTCGGCGAGCCCGAGTGAAGAACCAACCGAGGAGACCTCTGCTGCCGGAGGCGAGGAATCCGAGGCCGGCGATGAGGAGACGAGTACTCAGGCTGCCGAACCGGCAGGGGCCGCCCTGACCACCTACGTGTGGATCGGCGTCTTCATCCTCGCCGTGCTGCTGTTGGCGGCGATTCCCGCGATCTGGCGCTCGATCCTGCGTTCGCGTCGGACGAAGGATCCGCATGACCTCGAGGCGATCTGGACCGAGGTGCGCGCCCTGTCCACGGACTATGGGCAGAGCCTGGATCCGAGCCGGACGCTGCGCTTCAACGAACTCGTGCTCGCCGGAGCCGTGCCCTCGGCCGGTGCCGACGGTGCGTCGGGTGGCGCCGGTTCGAGCGCTTCCGGTGCGGCGGGTGCGGCGCCTTCCGGCAGCGCGGGCCCTGTCCCCGTCGAGGTGGATCCCGAGACCGGGGAACCGGTCCGCAAGTCCGCCGCCGAGGTGGCTGCCGGTGCTCCCGCCGGCGGAAGTTCCGCCGGTGCGGGTGGTGGTACCGATTCCGCAGATGCTGCAGGGACCGCTGGTGCCGCATCGGGGCCTGCAGGAGCGGCAGGTCCGGCTGCGGCCGACCGTGCCGACGAGCGGCTGAATCGTCTGCGTCGTCCGGCGCCGAACGAACCGGATGCTCAGCGCCGTGATGATTCCGCGCTGTCGGCGTTCGTCGATGCTCTTGAGGCGAAGCGGTATGGTGCCGCGGCCGAGTCGCTCGACGATTCCGAAGTGCGTGCGCTCATCGACGAAGTGGGCACGGACCTGTCCGAACGGGCGACACCGGGCAACCGGATCTCCGCGAAGATCTGGCCTGCCAGCCTCTTCAATCCCCCGCGCTGACTGCGGAGAAGCACAGAAGGAGGCGGTCCCTCACGGGCCGCCTCCTTCGACATTCACACGCCGCCACAACGGCGTTCACAGGTCGACTTCAGCCCGCCCTCGCGCTCAGCCCACCCGTCCTCGGCTCGGCCCACCCGTCCTCGGCTCGGCCCGCCCGTCCTCGGCTCGGCCCGCCCGTCCTGGCCCTCTGCCCGTCCACTGGCACTCAGCCGACCCGTGCCCGTTTCGAACGATCGAGTTCCCGCAGGGCAAGCAGTCCCCTGACCGCTGCGATCGGTTTGACGACGGGCTGCTCCCCGAACCGATAGTCGCCGCCTCGCACGAGGCGACGGGCCAGGTCGGGTCTCAGCTGCCAGAGGTGATCACGGGCCTTCTCTGCATGATGAGCGTTCGACACGATGCTGATCGTCGAGTCGGGTCTCAGCTCCTCGTCGATGAGCGGGATGGCATTGACGATGTTCTGCCATGTCGTCATGCTCTGAGTCTCGAGGAGGATCCTGCCGGTGAAGCCCAGTTCCTCACGCGCGAAGCGTTCGAGGATCCTCGCTTCCGGCGTCTGCCCGCCGACAGCTCCTCCGCAGAGGATGAGCACGGCTGAGCGTGTCTGTGAGTCGATGGTGCGCAGTCCGGCACGCACACGGAACCGATTGATGCCGTTGGCTCGCTCACCCCGGTTCCGGTAGCCGAGCACCACGATGATCCGGCCACCACCGCTCATGCCCCGACCATCTCCGGGCCGCACATCCCCGGCCCGGACGTGTCCCGGACCGCCGCTGCTCAGTCCGGTGCCTCCGAGTCGGCGATGACTCGAGGTCCAGTGCGTGTATTCGGCGAAGGCGATCACCGACGCGAGAGCAGCGCCGGCCAGACCGGCACAGGCGATTCCAACAGGCAATGAAAAAGGCACCCTCAGCATGAGAGTGCCTTGATCGTGGGGACCGGAGTCATTCGCCGCGCTGGCGCTTTTCCCACCGGTCTTCGATCCGGCTCATGAAGCCGGCATTGCCCTTCGAATTCGACTTCGCTCCGACGCTGCGGTCTTCGGTCTGCGTCGAGTGGATGTGACCGGGGCGACTGAACGCCCAGTACATTCCGGCGACCATGAGACCGAACCCGACGACGCCGAGAGCGATCCACCAGGTCGAGTCGGACACGAGCGAGATCGCGAGGATCGTCGCGGCGAGTCCGGCCAGAGCGACGAGGATGCCGAGGACGAAGCGCTTGGCGGAGATTCCCGGACCCGTTGCCGCGGCCTGGGTTTCCGAGATATTGCGTGCGAATCGAGGGTCTTCACTGCGCAGCTGCTTCTCCAGTTGATCCAACAGCTGCTGTTCGTGATCGGAGAGTGGCATCTCGAACCCCCGTTTCCCTACTCAAGTCTTTCATCCAATCATAGTCTCTGAGCCCCGAAAAAACATCTCGGGGGCCCTTGATCGCCCGGATTCTCACGGGGTCTTCAGACTATGTTCCACCTCACCACCCGTCAGGGCTCCTGCCGCTTGCGCAGAAGTGAGGCCTGCGAGATCGCTTCGGTCCCGAAGCGCCGCCTGACCTCGTCGAGTGCCACCTCTGCTTCCCGCCCCGAATGTTCGGGTTCATCCAAGGTGGCCTGCCGTCCTGTGACGGCGAAGTCGTTGAGGCCCGCCGCCCGCACCCCGAGCAGCCTGACCCCCTGTGTCCGCTGTTCCCGCAGTTTGCGCATCGCCGGCCGCAGCGCCTCGTACATCTCCCGGGCCAGATCGGTCGGCGCAGACAGCGTGACCGAACGCGACAGGGTGGTGAAATCGCCGAGCCGGTACTTCAGGCCCAGAGTCGTCGCCACCTTCCCTTCGGCCCGCACCCGATAGGCGACCTTGTCCGCGAGACGCAGCAGCTCGTGGTCGAGCACGTCCACGTCCCAGATGTCCTCACCGAAGGTATTCTCGGCGCTGATCGAGTGCTCCTTGGCCTGCCGATCGAAGCCGTGCGAGTCGAGGCCGTGGGCGGCTCGCCACAGGTGATGGCCGTGCGCGCCGAAGACACGTGCCGCCCAATCCTCGTCGACTGCGGCGAGGTCGCCGATGAGTCGGATGCCGTAGCGGGAGAAGCCCTCCCGGGTCTTCTCCCCCACCCCGGGCAGGGCTTCGATGGGCATCGGGTCGAGGAACTCCTGGGTCTTCGCCAAGGGGACGAGCAGCTGTCCGTTGGGCTTCGCCCGCGTCGAGGCGAGTTTCGCCACGACCTGGCTGCCCGCAATGCCCACCGAGGCGCTCAGCCCTGTGCGTTCCTGGATCTGTGCCCTCAGCCGGGTGGTGATCTCCACCGGTGAGCCGAGCCGGCGCACTGCGCCGGAGACGTCGACATAGGCTTCGTCGACGCTGACCTGGCGGACGTCCGGGGTGACCTCGGCCACGAGGTCGAAGACTTGGCGGGAGAAGGACGAATACAGGCCATGGGACGGCGGGATCACCTCGGCGATGGGGCACAGATTCATCGCTCGGGACATCGGCATGGCCGCGTGGACCCCGAATTCGCGGGCTTCGTAGCTGGCGGAGACGACGACGCCGCGACCGCTGCGACCCCCGACGATGACGGGTCGGCCGAGGAGGTGGGGGCGGCTGAGCAGCTCCACGGAGACGAAGAACGAGTCCATGTCGAGGTGGAGCATCGTGGCACCGGAGTCGTCGGTGCCCAGTCGGCTGAGGTCACCTCCGGATCGTGCCAGCTGCTTCCGACTCATCGCCTGCCCCTCGCGCTTGTTCCTTTCGGCTCCGCCGAACAGTCCAGGTACTCTTGAAGCATGGTATCGCGCACCGCTGTCATGACACTGCCCATCGCCGCCGCTCTGGCCCTCGCGGGCTGTTCGGGAGCCGATGCGGGAACGGCCGAATCGACCCCGTCGGCCGAACAGACCACTGCCGCTCAGGCGAGCCCGACGGACTCTGAGACCGCATCGTCCGAAGCCTCCGAGGAGGCCACCGGTCAGGATCCCAACGCTTCGAGCGACGTGAAGGATCTGCCTGACTACGTCAAGCCGTATCCCGATTCGGAGGTGCTCTCGGCGTCGATCGTCAAGGCCCACAACGACAAGGACGAGAAGAAGCCCGAGCAGGTCAGCCTCGTCGTCCGCGCGAAGGCCGAGGCCAAGGACGTCTTCGAGTACTACGACACAGAACTCGGCAAGGCCGACTTCGAAACCTTCGGCGATGAGGTGAAGACGAAGAGCGGCAGCGTGCAGAACTTCAAGCACAAGGACAATGACAGCGTCCTCGTCGTCACCGTGGCCGAGGACTCCTCCGATAAGTCGCAGTCGATCGTCACCGTCGGCGGAAACATCGTTCCATGACGGATGACACTTCGATGACGCCGGGTGAGAACTCGGCGCCGGCTTCGACCGACCTGCCCGGGCTCGTGGAGGACCTCGACTCCGCTGAGACCGTCTCCGCCGCCGTCTCGGCACAGCTCGAGTCGTTCCTGGCAGAGAAGGCCGCCGAGTTCGAGTCCGTCTCCCCCGATGCCGATGCCATCGGCGAAGCGCTCATCGCGTTCACCCGCGGCGGCAAACGCATCCGCCCCGTCCTCCTGTGGTGGGGTTTCCAGCTCGCCGGCGGAGATACTTCGAATGCCGACACCGAGGTGGTCACAGGTTTGGCGCAGGCCGCCGGGTCGCTCGAGCTGCTGCACGCGGCCGCGCTCATCCACGACGACCTCATCGACAACTCGGACACACGTCGCGGCCACCCCTCGCTCCACAGGCAGTTCGAGGCCCGGCACGCAGAGTCCGGTTTGCACGGCGACGGAGCGTCCTTCGGCGTGTCCACCTCGATCGTCATCGGCGATATCTGTCTGGCGCTGAGCGAGGAGCTGTTCGAGCGTTCGCAGGACGTCTTGGGCCACACCCGCCTGGCTCGCGAGCTGCGGGCGACCATCCGCCGCGATGTCATGGTCGGTCAGTACCTCGATGTCCTCGCCGAGGTGATCCCCCTCGATGACGAGCGGATCGCCGAGCGTGCGTGGGAGGTCCTGAGCTTCAAGTCAGCGAAGTATTCGGTCGAGCAGCCCCTGCTCCTCGGTGCGGCTCTGGCCGGCGCCGGTGAGGGTCTGCTCGCTGAGGTCTCGGACTTCGGGCTGCCGCTGGGGCAGGCGTTCCAGCTGCGCGACGATGTGCTCGGCATCGCCGGTGACCCTCAAGCAACGGGCAAACCGGCAGGTGATGACATCAGAGAGGGCAAGCGGACGGTGCTCATCGCCGAGACCGCGGCGCGGATCTCGCCTGACCAGTTCGCTGTCCTCGCGGCACGACTGGGCGATCCGGACCTCTCCGATGCGCACGTGGCCGAATGCGTGGACATGATCACAGCTTCGGGCGGCTTGGACGCCGTCGAAGGGTTCATCGCCGAAAAGCACGCGAAGGCCGCCGCGGTCGTCGAATCCTGGGCCGGTGCTTCGACCCCGGCTGGTGGCGCGGCGGGTGCCGCGGCGGGTGCCGCGGCGAGTGTGCGCATCGGCACTGCCGCCCGTGACCGCCTCAAGAAGTTCGCACGGGCTCTGAGCTACCGCACGAGCTGATCAGACTTCAGCCTCTGGACACGACGCCCCAGAGCGCGAGGGCTCAGAACCCGAGCACCTCGGTACGTGGGGCCTCTGAACGCAAGCCCCTCAGCAAGCGAGCGGCTCAGAACGCGAGGGCCTGAGCGCGACGGCGCACTTCCTTGCGATTGCCTGCGCGGAGCAGATCGATGGGGCGACCGGGCAGCGAATCGTCGGGGGTGAAGAGCCACACGATGGCCTGCTCGTCGTCGAAACCGGCATCGGAGAGCGTGTTGAGCGTGCCCTTGAGCGGTTTGACGACTTCGCCGTCGACGAAGAAGGCCAGCGGCACCTGCAGCACCTTCGGCTTCCCGATCTTGATTCCGCAGATCGCGCCGTCTTCGAGCAGACGCCGCACCTGGGAGATGCCGAGTCCGGTGAGTTCTGCGATATCGGGCAGCGGGGCCCAGTCCTGGACGAGTTCTTCGGTATTCACGCCTCCAAGGGTAGCAATATTCGACAGAAACACCCCGCCATGCGCAGTCGAATGCTCGGGTCGGAGGCGGCCACTCGTTAGGCTGGTGACCGTAGCTTCCCCACTCAACAGTCAATAGGTGACAGATGACACGACCGCGACGGCATCGGCAGATGCCCATCACCGCTGCTCCTGACATCCGTGCCGCCTCGAAGGTGAATTCGACCGGTCCGATCCCAGGAGCCGACCGCGTCGACCCCGAAACCGAAACCCCCGCCGAGGCGGTCCCCTCCACCCCCGAAAACGAATCCCCGGCCGACGCCGAGTCGCACCCTGCCGACGCCGAGTCGCATTCCACCGACTCCGAGTCCACGTCCGACGACGCCAAGTCCACGTCCACGTCCACGTCCGACGATGACGCAAGGGCCGCCTCGGCGAGTTCGACCCCATCGACCGGCCCCCAGTGGATCTCGGGCACGGCCGGCGCGACAGTGCCGGTCACTCACGGCGGACGCACCTACAAATGCAAGCAGGGCGACACCCTCTACGGGGTGGCGAGCAAGCACGGCGTCTCGGTGCCGGCACTGGCCGAACTCAACCGCATCTCCCCGCGGCAGAACCTCCACCAGGGGCAGGTGCTGTCCCTGCCGGAGAAGAACGATCTGCCCGACGAGGACCCCTCGCACGTCGTCGCCCCAGGTGAGACCCTGCAGGGCATCGCGGCCCGGCACGGCATCTCACCGGCGACCCTGCGCCGGGCCAACGCCATGGGCGATGACTCGTTCCTCAAGGTCGGCGAACTGCTTCTGCTGCGGCCCTCGACGGCACGCCCACGTCGCACCGCACCCGAACCGCCCGGCGACATCCCCCGCGTCGCGGCCGGTGCGCAGATCGAAGGCATCCGCCCCTCCGTGCTGCAGGCGGCGCGACTGAACAAGTACACCCTGCTGCACCGGCGGCATCCGGCCCCGGCGCAGGCGAAGCTCATCATCGCCACGATCGCCGAGGAGCTCGGCGCCGATCCCGCGCTCATGCAGGCCGTCGCCGCTCAGGAATCGGGTTTCCAACACACGACCGTCTCGGCCGGCAATGCCATCGGCATCATGCAGGTCACCCCGCGTTCGGGACGGTGGGCATCCGACATCGTCGGACGCGGCCTCGACCTGCTCGACATCGAAGACAACATCGTCGCCGGCACCGTCATCCTCGGCTGGCTCATCGAGACCGCCGAGTCCGAGAACGAGGCCCTGGCCGGCTACTACCAGGATCTGCGCTCGGTCCGAGCCGACGGACTGCTCGCGGAGACGAAGGCCTTCGTGCGCTCCGTGCAGGTTCAGCGCCAGAGAATGCAGGAGGCCCTGTGACCGCACGCCGAGATCCCCTCATCGGCACGGTCCTCAACGACCGTTACCGCATCGATGCCAAGGTAGCGCGCGGCGGCATGGCGATGGTCTACCGCGGCACCGATCTGCGTCTCGATCGGGAGATCGCGATCAAGGTCATGCACGAACATCTCATCTCGGATGAGACGTTCGTCGAACGCTTCCGCCGCGAGGCCATCAATGCCGGCCGGCTCACGCACCCGAATCTCGTGGCCATCCACGATCAGGCCCGCGACGGTGACATCGTCTACCTCGTCATGGAGTACCTGCCGTCGGTGACGCTGCGCCGTGAGCTCAAGCACCGCGGCACGTTCACTCCCAGGCAGGCGATCGTCGTCCTCGATGCGGTCCTCGCCGCCCTCGAGGCCGTGCATTCGACGGGCATCATCCACCGCGACCTCAAACCCGACAATGTCCTGCTGGGCACCGACGGTCAGGTCAAGCTCGCGGACTTCGGTCTGGCTCGTGCGGTGACGACGGCGACGACGACGAAGACGCTCATCGGAACGGTGGGCTATGTCGCCCCCGAGCTCGTCACCCGTGCCGGTGCCGATGCCCGCACTGACCTGTACACGGTCGGCATCATGTTCTACGAGATGCTCACCGGTGCCCAGCCGTACACCGACGATGTGCCGATTCAGGTCGCCTACCGTCACGTCCACGACACGGTGCCTCCCCCGTCGGAGGTCGTTGCGCGTCTGAGCCCCCGTCTGGACGCGATCGTGCTGTGGGCGACGTCGAAGGACCCGGAGGATCGTCCCGCCGATGCCGCGGAGTTCCGTCTGGCACTGGCGGAGGCGCGCGCGGAGATGAGTGAGGCCGAGCTCGACCTCGGCGATCCGGAGATCGCCGCCGGCGAACACTCCCCCGTGCTCACCGCCAGCATCGACCTCGGCGAAGAAGTGCCGAAGGAGAAGCGCTCCCGCACCGACGAGATCCCGTATCTCGAGGATGACGAGGAGGACGACACCGGCGCCGAGGCGGCCGCCGCGACCGCTGACGCCGACGTTTCCGACGCTGATGATTCCAACGCGCATGACTCTGGTGCTGATTCCGATGCCGATACCGACAACAAGGACTCCCGCACCGGGTCGCCGGCAGCCGCCAGCGCAGGTGTCGCGGCCGCAGCCGCCGGCATCGGCGGAGTCACCGCCGCGGTGACGTCCGACGATGAGGAATCGACACGCGATTCCGCGGACACCGACGATGACTCGGACGGGGCGAAGCGCGACTCCGCCACGGATGACGAATCCGACTCTGCCGACAAGGCCGTGGTCGCGGCCTCTGCGGGCAGCGGTTCTTCCGGAACCTCTTCCGCGGCAGCCGCCTCGACGGGGGTCTCCCCTGCACGTCGTCGCCGTCGTCGTGTGCTCACTGGACTCGTCGCCATGGCCGCGGTTCTCGCGCTCGTGGCGTGGCTGGTCATCGCCAACCTGCCCGAACCGACATCGATCGTGCCCGGTCAGCTGGCCGGCAAACAGGTCGAGGAAGTCACCTCCCAACTGGAGGACAGCGAGCTGAAGGCCGAGCCGAAGGAAGTCTTCGACGACACCGTGCCTGCGGGAGTCGTCATCGGCACCGAGCCCGTCAGCGGCTCGGAACTCGCCCCGGATTCGACCGTCACGGTCGTCGTGTCCAAGGGTGAGGAGAAGTTCGCGGTGCCCAAGTTGGAGGGACTGAGCCGCTCGGACGCCGAGGAGGCTCTGAAGAAGGCGCACCTCGCCGTCGGCAAGGTCGATGAGAAGTACAGCGATTCGGTCGCTGATGATGCTGTCATCTCGGCGTCGCAGAAGCCCGGGAAGAAGCTGTCCGAGGGCGAGAAGATCGACCTCGTCGTCTCCAAGGGCGTCGCCCCGATTCCTGTACCCAATGTCGAGGGGCTGACCTTCGATGCCGCCTACGCGACCCTGGCCAAGCGCGGCTTCCGCGTCGGCAAGGACGAGAAGTTCTCCGACGACGTTCCCAAGGGCAAGGTCATCTCGCAGTTCCCGAAGAGCACCGAGGCGAAGCCCGCGAACTCGCTCATCATCGTCCGCGTCTCCAAGGGCAAGGAGAAGAAGGAAGAGCCCAAGGACGACAAGAAGGATGAGAAGAAGAAGGACGAGAAGTCCAAGGACGACGAGAAGAAGGACGACGAGAAGGACTAGCTCAGACGCGTCCGTTCCTCTCTCAGTCGCGTCTGTCCCTCTGAATCTCGATTGTGGATCGGGTTCACAACGTCTCCAGCAGAACGCCGGTGGCCCCGCAGTCGAACTGCGGGGCCACCGGCGTCTTCTCGCTGTGCTGCTGCTTCGGGTCAGTGCCTGCGCGTGAGGTATTCGGCGACCTGGAAGGCCATCTCGAGTGACTGATCGTGGTTGAGGCGAGGGTCGACGAGCGTCTCGTAGCGTCGACGCAGACCTTCGTCGTCGATCTCCGTGGCCCCGCCCATGATCTCGGTGACGTCGTCACCGGTGAGCTCGATGTGCAGTCCGCCGGGGATCGTCCCGGCATCGCGGTGAGCGTTGAAGAAGCCTTCGACTTCGGCCATGACGTCTTCGAAGCGACGAGTCTTGTATCCCGTGTTCGAGGTGATCGTGTTCCCGTGCATCGGATCGCAGACCCAGGTCACATGCGGCAGCCGATCACCGATTCCGGCGAGCAGGGCGGGCAGCGATTCGCCGATCTTGCCGGCACCCATGCGGGTGACGAAGGTCAGACGGCCGGGCTCTGCGTCGGGGTCGAGCTTTTCGGCCAGGGCCAGAGCATCGTCCGCCGTCGCCGTGGGTCCGAGTTTGACGCCGATGGGGTTGCGGACCTTGGACAGGAAGTCGACGTGGGCTCCGTCGACCTCGCGAGTGCGTTCACCGATCCACAGGAAGTGCCCGGACACGTCGTAGGCTTCGCCGGTGCGTGAGTCGATGCGGGTCAGCGCACGTTCGTACTCGAGCAGGAGCGCCTCGTGGGCGGCGTAGAACTCGGTGGTCTTGAGCGCATCGAAGTCGGCTCCGCAGGCATCCATGAACCGGATGGCGCGGTCGATCTCGGCAGCCGTCTGCTCGTAGCGCTGGTACCCAGGGTTCGACGCAAGGAATCCGCGGTTCCAGTCGTGGACGAAACGCAGATCGGCGAATCCGCCCTGGGTGAAGGCGCGGATGAGATTGAGCGTGGACGCGGACACGTGGTACGCCTTGAGCAGGCGCTCCGGGTCGTGGCGGCGGGACTCCTCGGTGAACTCGTAGCCGTTGACGATGTCGCCGCGGAACGACGGCAGGGTGACTCCGTCGCGGGTCTCCATGTCAGCGGAACGGGGTTTGGCGAACTGGCCGGCCATGCGGCCGATCTTCACCACGGGCATGGACCCGCCGTAAGTGAGCACGGCAGCCATCTGCAGCACCGTCTGCACGCGGGCGCGGATCTTGTCTGCCTGGGCACCGTCGAAGGACTCGGCGCAGTCGCCTCCGGCAAGGACGAAGGCCTCCCCGCGGGACGCGGCGGCGATGCGCTGCTTGAGCACATCGGCTTCGCCGGCGAAGACCAGCGGCGGGGAGCTCCGGAGGTCGGTGAGCACCTCATCGAGCGCGGCACTGTCGAGATAGGTCGGCTGCTGCTTCGGATCCATGTCGCGCCAGTCATCGAGACCGCGCAGGTTGTCGTTGCCGGCAGCGCCGATTTCTCTGTTGGACAGGACCGGGTCGGTGTGGAGACTCAATGTTTCACTTTCATGGGTTTTCGGTACCGGTTTCGAAGTCCTCTGCCGAGACGTTGTCGAGGAAGTCCCTGAACTGGGCGACTTCCTCTTCGTCGGCTGCGGGTGCTTCGATTCCGGATTCTTCAAGCAGTTGTGATTCGACGTAGACGGGGCAGTCGGCGGTCAATGCCAGCGTCACCGCGTCGGAGGGACGAGCGGAGATCGATTTTCCATCGTTCGTGTGCAGTTCCGCCAGGAAGATCTGCCCGTCCTTGCCGGTGATCGTGACGTCTGACAGCTCGGCGTCGTACTTGGACAGCACGTCGAGCAGCAGAGCATGCGCCATCGGACGCGGCGGGGTCAGACCCCGCTGCGCGATCGACAGGGCATTCGCCTCGATCGCTCCGACCCAGATCGGCAGATAGTAGGCGGGTTCGGTGGCTTTGAGCAGGAGGATCGGTTGGTTGGCGGGCATTTCGATGCGCACGCCGACAACCTCAACTTCAACTTTTGACATTATCCTCCGGTCAGGAGCGCGGACGCTGCTGGAAGATCATTCGGAACTTGCCGATCTGCACATCGGCCCCGTTCTGCAGTTCGATGGAATCGATGAGCTGTCGGCCCACATACGTGCCGTTGAGCGAACCGGTGTCCCGCAGCGTGAAGCCGCTGGGCGTGCGGATGAACTCGGCATGCTTGCGTGAGACGGTGACGTCATCGAGGAAGATGTCGGCGTTCGGGCTGCGTCCCACTGTCACCACGTCGGTGTCGAGGAGGATCTGCGATCCCGAGTCCGGACCCGATACGACGACGAGGAGAGCATCGGCATCCTGCAGACCCTCGAGGTCCGGAACCGGGTGGATCTCACCGGTGTGCGGATCGAGGATTCCCTGGAACTGCTGGCTGCCCGAATCGTTCATCTGCTCGTAGTGGCCCCCACCGGGAGCGCCCTGCGGCTGACCTGACTGCGGCTGGCCCGACTGGGGCTGCCCGAAGTTGCCCTGCTGGCCCTGGCCGCCCTGCTGCTGGTTGGGGTCGAACTGTCCGTTCTGACCGGCTCCGTTGTAGCTGTGCTGCGGACCGCCCTGGCTGCCCTGCGGCTGAACGGACTGCGGCTGACCGTAGCCCTGCTGCGGATAGCCCTGCTGCGGGTACTGGTTCTGCGGAGGCTGATACTGCGGCTGACCCTGGCTGCCCTGCCCGCTGTTCCCGTAGGCCTGGTTGGCCGGCTGGGATCCGCCGTACTGCTGAGCGCTGCCGTAGTTCTGGCCTGCCTGCGGAGTGCCTCCGTAGTTCTGACCTGCTTGCGGGGTTCCTCCGAAGTTCTGACCATTGGAGTACTGCTGGCCGCCCTGAGGCGTGCCTCCGTACTGCTGACCATTGGGGGCCTGCTGACCATTGCCAGCCTGCTGACCGTTGCCGTACTGCGGTGCCTGCGGGGCGCCGTCTGCCGGCTGCTGTCCGAACGGAGGAGTATTTCGCTGACCGTTCTGGTCGATCTGCTGGTTCACACGGGTCTCCGAATCGTCACCGTTGCCGGCACCGAAGGGGAACTTCTTCGACTGAGGCACCTGGCCGTTGTCGTACCAGGGCTGCGAGGGGGCTGGTCGGTTCTGATCGTTATTCTGCGACATTACGCCTCCTCGCTCTGAATGAGCTCTTTGTACTGCTCGTTGTCCATCAGCGATTCGACCTGCTCAGGTTCGCTGAGTTCAACAAGATACATCCACCCGTCTTCGAAGGGGGACGAATTGACGGTTTCGGGTGAGTCGTCGAGCGACTCGTTGATCTCGGTGACGGTCCCGGAGACGGGTGCGATGAGATCGGAGACGCTCTTCGTGCTCTCGACTTCGCCACAGGATTCACCGGCCGTGACCGTATCACCGACGGCAGGCAGATCGACATAGACGACGTCACCCAGCTGGTCCTGTGCGAAATCAGTGATACCCACACGGACAACCGCATTGTCTTCCGTGGTCGCAATCCACTCATGGTCGCGCGAGTACCGCAAAGACACTGGATAATCCAGATCTGCCATGTCGACTCCTCTAGTTTGTCGGTGTACCAAGCATAGCCGCCTGGCCCACTTTCATAACAATCACGAAACGGAAATGTTACCGAGTCACCGAAACCGGCGCCGGCGAGCCCCGCTTCTTCGGTATCCACCTGGGATGATACCTGCTTTTCGATGGTCACGGAACGTGGTTTTGGCAGTTGACCGGTGATCGGTATAAGCTAGTTCTCGTTGCCCACGAGGGAGTACGGTAACGGGCTATGGCGCAGCTTGGTAGCGCGCTTCACTGGGGGTGAAGAGGTCGTGGGTTCAAATCCCGCTAGCCCGACACACTGGGAGCCCCTCCCACTTGCAGAAGATGTGTCGCGACATTGTCCAGACGATGACGCGGCACATTTTTCATTTCCCGGCTGACGCATTCCCGCTCGACGCGTCCCTCAGGGTCGCCCGGATTCGGGTACGTCGAGTCTGGGGGCGAAGACGACGGTGAGCACTCCGACGAGGATGAGCAGTCCCATCCCCCAGCGCAGCCCAGCGCCTGCGGCGATGAGGCCGACCAGCGGACTCGTGCCCAAGAAGCCCACGCGCATCAGCCAGTTCACGAGGGTCACTCCCCCGGCCTGTCCGATCCCGGGCAGCCTCGCCGCCGCTCCGAGGGCACCGGGTACGAGCGTCGCCGATCCGTAGCCGAGCAGTCCCAGACCGATGAGCAGCACGACCGGCTCCTGGGCGAACACCGCGCCGATCCCTCCGACGGCGATGAGACTGCCGCCGATCCGCGCGATCCGCCCCGCACCGAACCGTGACACGAGCACGTCCCCGCTGAAGCGGCCGAGGCACTGGCTGCCGATGACGACGCTGAAGGCGATCCCTGCCGAGGCGGCCGGAACGTTCGCGAAGTCCACCGCTGCCAGCCCCGCCCAGTTGTTCGCGATGTCCTCGACCGCGGCACCGCAGACCGCGACGATCGCCAATGGCAGCGCCGCGAACAGGACTGTGCGCTTCGACCGACCGAACCGTGACGCCTGCGCCGGGGCAGCCTCATCCCTCACCGCTTCACTCGCCGATCCGTGCGCATCCGAGTCGGTCATTCGCCGAGGCGCTGCGACGTCGCCGATGAGCCGGCGACCGCTGAGCGTGAGAATCACTGCGATGACCGCGATGATCACCAGCCACACGCGCATGTCCGCTCCCGAGCTCGCAGCCGCTGTAGCGGCAGCGCCGCTGAGCAGCCCGCCGAGGCTCCACAGCGCGTGCATCGACGACAGTATCGTGCGGTTGAGGTTGTCCTGCACGGCGATGCCGACGACGTTCTGGGCGACATCGACGATCGCATCACAGCAGCCCAGCAGCAGGAGGCAGACGGCCATCATGACTCCGTTGACCGACCACGCTGTCGCGGCAGCGGCCGCCCCGAGCAGCACGGTGCCGACGATGACGACCCGGTGAGCTCCGAAGCGTGCGATGAACACCGCCGGCAGCGCCGAGGACAGCAGTGATCCCGCCGCGTAGCAGGCGACGACGAGTCCGAACTGCCAAGAGGCCAGCCCCAGCCGCTCGACGAGGAGCGGGTACCACGGCAGGAGTGCGGCGAAGACGGCCCCGTTGCCTGCGAAGTAGAGGCCGACCCCGGCGCCTGCGCGCGGACCGTCTCCGCCGAACCTCATGATCCGGAAGACACCTTCGCCGCTCGCAGGTCACGTCCGGCCTGCCCGAGGATGAGCAGTCCGAGCAGCATCCCGAGCAGCATCCACCAGATGCCGTCGGTCATGAAGATGAGCACCATTGCGGCGAGGATCGGCACCAGGCGGCGCAGCGACCACCAGACGTAGCCGCCGAAGCTCGGCATTGCGACGTTCGCTGAGTCGGCCACCGATTTGACCATGAAGTTCGGACCGTTGCCGATGTAGGTGATGGCTCCGCCCATGACCGCACCGAGCGAGACTGCGATGAGCAGGGTCTCGGCGACCCCGGCCACACGCGGTTCGCCGGGAACCTGGGCGGCCATCTCGAAGAAGGTGACATAGGTCGGTGCATTGTCGAGCACGGAGGACAGTCCGCCGGTGAAGACGAACAGCGAGATCTCGTTCAGCGGGATCTTGTGGGCCACCTGGCTGAGGTACTGCAGCGCAGGCATCATCGTGAGGAAGATGCCGATGAAGAGCGCGCCGACTTCGAGGATCGGCGCCCACGTGAACTTGTTGAGGTTGAACCTGGCACCCCGGTCGCCGACGAGGAACGAGGTGATCGCGGAGGCGAGCATGACGACCTCCCGCCACGGCACATAGTCGGAGAATGCTGCGTGGCCGGTTTCGATGGCGTGGATGTCGACGGAGGGGATGAAGGCGACGGCGATGATGATGATCGCCAGGAAGACCAGGCCGCTGGCTCCGCGCAGCCCCAGCTTCGTCACGTACTCGGCGTCCTTCTCCAGGGCTTCGGCCGGTTCCTTTGCGTACATCTTCGAGTCGAGGGCGAAGTAGCTGATGAGCAGCAGGGCGTTGACGAACAGCCAGTACGGCCACAGTCCGAAGGTCCATTCGAAGGGCACTCCGCGCAGCATGCCGAGGAACAGAGGCGGATCGCCCAACGGCGTGAGCAGACCGCCGCAGTTCGCGACGATGAAGATCGTGTAGATGACGGTGTGGGTTCGGAACTTCCGGTCCTGGTTCGTATTGAGGATCGGCCGGATGAGCAGCATCGCCGCACCCGTGGTGCCGATGAAGGACGCGAGCACACCGCCGACGGCTAAGAAGATCGTATTGTTCCTCGGTGTGGCCTTGATGTCGCCGACGAGGAAGATGCCGCCCGAGGCGACGAAAAGGCTGCCGATGAGGACGATGAACTGGAAGTATTCGAGCAGCGCGTGGATGACGGTGGACGCTTCTCCGCTCGCGAGGAACCAGACCGCGATCGGCACGCCGAGGACGAGCGCGACGATGAGTTTGACGAGATTGCGATCCCAGATCTTCTCCGTGGCCGGGATCAGCGGGAGCACCGCGATGCACCCGAGAAGCAGAACGAACGGAATGATGCTCCACCAGGCCACGACCATTCGCGGACCCCTCCTTCACTGACTGTCGACGAGCGCTCTCGTCCTGTCGACGCTGACAGTCCACCACTCTAATGAATGATGGGATGAGTTCCGCCATCGGCTTGCCACCTGGACGAAAAGCTCCCGAACGGCAGCCTCACTGAGGAGGACCCGCCGACCGAGTCTTCCCCAGCCGAGTCCTCCCTGACGAAGACCTCGCCGAGGCGGTCCTGCGGCTCAGGCTCCGGTCGACTAGCTCAGGCTCAGGTCGACCACCTCAGGCGCCGGTCGACTCCGCGTTCGAGCGGGACTCGGCGGCCGCCTCGGCGGGTTCGGCGGGTTTCCTCAGACCGATGATCAGACCCACGACCGCCACGGCGAAGCACACTGCGAGCCCGATGGTCAGTCCGGGGGCCCGCTGGTACCCGGCGGCCAGAGCCTTGAATCCGATGAGGCCGACGGTCGAATAGATCGTCGCCCACATCGCGCCGCCGACGGCGAGCGCCGGGAGGTACCGGCGATAGCTCATGCCCGTGGTGCCGGCGGCGAGGTTGAGCACGGTCTGGACGCCGATCATCAGGAAGCTCACGGCGATCACGGGTGCCCCGAAGCGTTCGATCATGCCTTCGGCTCTGCGATACTTCGGTCCCGACATGATCCGGTCGACGCGTTCGATCCTGCGCATGCCGGAGCGTGCGAGACGGCCGAGCAGGAACGTGCCGCCGGCGCGGGCGATGATGATTCCGTACATGATCAGCCAGGTGACGGCGAGCGGGAACGACCATTCGAGAGGGTTCATCGGGGCCCGTTCCTCCTTCTCGGCAGCGACTGATCGGCTCCGCCCATCATACCCCGGATAAGTTAGGTTTACCTCACAAACTCAGTGGTGGAGACCGATCTCACTCTCCGAGGCGACCGGCCCTGCCCGTTGACTACTCACCGAGGCGGCCTGCCCGTCGGCCACTCACCGAGGCGGCCCGCCCCCATCGCCGTCCACCGCTCAGGCCCGCCCCGCCGGTCGACCGCTCACCGCTCAGACCCGTTCGCCCTCGAGATAGACCGCAGTGACCCGGTTCTCGATTCCGCGGACATCGGCCGTGCGCAGGTCGCCGTCGATGATGACGAGATCGGCCAGCTCACCGGTCCCGAGGCGTCCCACCCGGTCATCGTCGAGCACTCGTGCCGCCACCGAGGTGCCGGCGGCGAGCGCGTCGACGGTCGTGAGCCCTACCTCGGCGAGCAGGCTGATCTCTTCGAGGTTCTGCCCGTGCGGGCCGACTCCCGCGTCGGTGCCCAGCGCGATCGGCACCCCTGCGGCGTGGGCGCGGGCGATCGAGTTCTGGTGGTCGTCGACGACACGGTGGGCCTTGTCGACGACGGAGGCGGGCAGACTCGCTCCCGCCTCGGCGGCCTTGATGACCGCCTGCGGGGCCTGGAGCGTCGGGACGAGGCAGGTGCCGTGTTCGAGCATGAGGTCGATGGCTTCGTCATCGAGATAGATTCCGTGCTCGATCGAGCGGACGCCTGCGCGCACCGCATTCTTGATTCCCGGTGCGCCCTGCGCATGGGACATGACATGGGCACCTTGGGCGGCCGCCTCGGCGACGATGACGGCGATCTCGGCCTCGGTGAACTGGGAGTGACGAGGATCGTCGCGCGGGGACAGCACTCCCCCGGTGGAGCAGATCTTGATGTGGTCGGCACCGGCCCGCAGCAGTTCGCGGGTCGTACTCTGCACACCCTCGAGCCCGTCGGCCACGCCGGAGGGGCGCCCGGGGTGGGGAGCGAGGAACGGCGATTCGGCACCGGAGACGAGGTGGAAGTCTCCGTGGCCGCCGGTCTGGGACATGATGTTGACCGCGATCGACAGTCTGGGCCCGCGCACCACTCCGGTCTCGACTGCGACCTTCGCGCCGAGGTCGGTGCCGCCGGCGTCGCGGACGGAGGTCACCCCGCCCTTGAGCGTGGCCTCCATGTTGGCCACGGACTGATAGAACTGGAGCGAGAACGGGTCGTGGAAGTTCGACGTCGATGCCGCCCCCGAGCTCGTCAGGTGGACGTGGCAATCGATGATGCCGGGAATGATCGTCCGGCCGGTGCAGTCGACGAACTCGTCACCGGCGTCGTGCGATCCCTGCCCTCCCTCCGTCACCGAGGCGACTCGTCCTCCGTCGATGACGACGTCGCGGGTGCCGGGCAGGAAACGGGTTCCGTCGAAGACGGTGGCATGGGTCAGGACTGTGGACATGGGGCGGACTCCTCATCATTGACGGTCGACTGCTGGCCGCGACTCCGAAGAGGGAAGTCCCCTGAGTGGGAAGTCCCCTGTGAGGGAATCGGACCAACCCCTCACATCTATCACGGACGGGCACATCTGTGACGGACGGCGCATCTGTGATGGGCGGGCGCATCTTTCACGGACGACCACAACTATCACGGTTGGCGCATCTATGACGGACTGTGCCGCGGTGACGTTGATCAGCCGCAGACCGAGGCTAAGATCGATCTCGGCGACCGGACCCGCGCTGCAGCTCGCGCCCCGACATGTGTTCACGTCCGCGACACCTTCTTCGGCTATGGTCACCGGCGATGCCGGTCGGCCCGGCCACAGTCAGCTCCCGATCGACCCGGAAGACACGTGAGAGAATACGCACCGCAGTTCCCGTCCCCCTCGCGGCCCCGTGAGGACCGCACACTCATCGACGTCCTCCTCGAGTCGGCGAGCGCGCATCCCGACCAGCCGGCGCTCGACGACGGCACGCGGGTGCTCAGCTACGCAGAGCTCATCAGCGCCATCCGCGATCTCGCACTTGAGATGGCCGAAGCCGGCATCGGTCCCGGTGACAAGGTCGGCATCCGTGTCCCCTCGGGTTCGGTGGACCTGTACCTGGCGATCCTGGCCACACTGATGCTCGGCGCGGCGTACGTTCCCGTCGACGTCGACGATCCCGATGAGCGGGCGCGCACCGTATTCGCCGAGGCGGCCGTGACCGGAGTCATCACCGCTGAGAGACGCATCGAATCCCGCACCGAACGCGGACCGTTGGAGCGGTCCGAGCTGCGTTCCCCCACACCTGATGACGACTGCTGGGTGATCTTCACCTCCGGTTCGACGGGCACCCCGAAGGGTGTGGCAGTGACCCATCGTTCGGCGGCGGCCTTCGTCGATGCCGAGGCGGCCCTGTTCTGCCAGGAGGAGCCGCTGGGACCGGGTGACCGCGTGCTCGCCGGACTGTCCGTAGCCTTCGACGCCAGCTGCGAGGAGATGTGGCTGGCGTGGCGCCACGGGGCGTGCCTCGTCCCGGCCCCGCGGGCCCTGGTGAAGTCCGGGATGGATCTGGGCCCGTGGCTGTCGTCGCGACAGATCACCGTCGTCTCGACAGTGCCGACCCTTGCGGCGCTGTGGCCGGCCGAGAGCCTCGACAATGTGCGTCTGCTCATCTTCGGAGGCGAGGCCTGCCCGCCGGAGCTCGGCCGCAGGCTCAGCGACGACGACCGTGAAGTGTGGAACACCTACGGCCCTACCGAAGCGACCGTCGTCGCGTGTGCTGCCATGCTCGACGGCAGCGAACCCGTCCGCATCGGCCTGCCGCTCAAAGGGTGGACTCTGGCCGTCGTCGACGCCGAGGGCGTACCCGTCGCCGCAGGCGAGACAGGTGAGCTCATCATCGGCGGAGTCGGTTTGGCCCGCTACCTCGATGCTGCCAAGGACGCAGAGAAGTTCGCTCCCATGCCCAGCCTCGGCTGGGAACGGGCGTACCGGTCCGGCGACCTCGTCATCAACGACCCGGCCGGACTAATCTTCGTCGGCCGGGCCGATGAGCAGATCAAGCTCGGCGGCAGACGCATCGAACTCGGAGAGATCGATGCCGCCCTGCAGGCCCTGCCCGGTGTCGAAGGCGCCGCCGCCGCGGTGAAGAAGACCGCGGCCGGAACGGATGTCCTCATCGGCTACCTGGCCCCCGGCTCCGGATACGGCGAGGCCGAGCTTCCCGGCTGGGAGTCGACGCTGCGCGAGGGGCTGCCGGCCGCGCTCGTGCCGCGCCTGGCTCTCGTCGAGGACCTGCCCACGAAGACCTCCGGCAAGGTCGACCGCAATGCTCTGCCGTGGCCGCTCGACGACGGTGCCGAGACGTCCTCATCCGACGAGGTCTTCGATGAGGACACCGAATGGGTCGGGCAGCAGTGGACCGCGGTCCTCGGCACCCGACCGGGCAGCGATACCGACTTCTTCACCGCCGGCGGCGGCTCCCTGGCTGCGGCTCAGCTCGTCTCCCGACTGCGCACCCGCCACCCCAGCGTCACCGTCGGCGACATCTACGCCCATCCGCGCTTCGGCGCCCTGGCCAGGCTCTGCCTCGGCGAGGAGGGCTCCGGGATCGGACCGACCGGACCCAAGCGCACGATCACACGGACATCTCGGGGGATGCAGGCTTTCCAGGTTCTGCTCGGGATCCCGGTGCACATCCTCGGCGGGGTCCGGTGGGTCGTTCTCGCAATGCTGGCGGCCAATATCGGCGTCGGCCTGGGCGCGGACCTGCCGTTGACCCCATGGCCGGTCGTGCTCGTCCTCTTCCTCGTCTTCGTCACCGCGTGGGGGCGGATGCTCATCTCGGCAGCCGCCGCACGGCTGCTCATGATCGGCATCCGGCCAGGTGTCTATCCGCGCTCAGGGTGGGTGCACAAACGGCTGTGGCTGGCCGAGCACATCGCGGACCTCGCTGCGGCGGTCTCGGTGGCGAGCGCACCGTGGGTGACCTGGTACGCGAAGCTGTTGGGCAACCGGATCGGTGCCGATGCCGATCTGCATTCGGTGCCTCCGGTGACCGGATTCCTCACCCTCGGCGACGGGGCGGCGGTCGAGCCCGAGGTCGATCTCAAGGGCTGGTGGGTCGACGGAGATCTGCTGCGCATCGGTCGCATCGATATCAGTCGCAATGCCACGATCGGTGCCCGGTCGACGCTCATGCCCGGCGCCGAGGTGGGGGCTGGGGCCCTCGTCGAAGCCGGCTCCGCGGTGACCGGTCGGGTGCGGAAGAACCAGATCTATTCGGGTTCGCCGGCCGTGCGTGTGGGGAAGGCGAAGAAGTCCTGGCCGGATCCCCCGCCGCGGCGGAGTCTGCCGTTCCTGTTCTATGCCGTCGGGTCCCAGATCAATGCGCTGCTGCCGTATCTCGCGGTGGTGCCTGGTGTCGCGCTCATGCTCGCGGTCTCCGGGATCGAGGTCGTGGAGTCTCCGTGGCTGTTGGTCGCGTGGTCACCGGTGGTGACGTGCCTGTGGTTCCTCACCACGGCGCTGCTCGTCCTCGTCTCGGTGCGGATCCTGGCGATCGGCATGGAGGAGGGCGAGTTCCCCGTCCGTTCGGCTCGCGGATACCGGGTGTGGGCGACGGAGCGTCTGCTCGATATGTCCCGGGATCTGCTGTTCCCCCTCTACGCGTCGATGCTCACCCCGTGGTGGCTGCGCCTCCTCGGTGCCAAGGTGGGGCCGGGCACGGAGATCTCGACCGTCGTGTTCGTGCCGAAGATGACGACGATCGCGGCGGGAGCTTTCCTCGCCGATGACACCATGGTCGCCAGCTATGAGCTCGGCCACGGGTGGATGCGGGCCGGGCGTGCGAAGGTCGGCAAACGGGCCTTCCTCGGCAACTCGGGAATCGCCTCACCCGGGCGTCGGGTGCCGAAGAACGCCCTGGTCGCAGTGCTCTCGGCAGCTCCGGCGAAGGCGAAGAAGGGCTCGTCGTGGCTCGGCTCTCCCCCGGTGCAGCTGCGACGCTCGGCTGTGGAGTCCGATGAGTCGCTCACCTATGCCCCGACCTTCGGGGTCAAAGCTGCGCGCGCTTTCTGGGAGACGCTGCGGATCTCGTCGATCATCGCCGGTGGTGTGCTCATCACCGCAGTGATCCTCACCATCTGGTTCTTCCTCGGACTGCCGGGAGGGGTGGCTGCGGAGGCGACGGGGTTCGTCGCGTCGGTCGCTCTGGCCCTGGCCACCTCGGGGATCGTGATGATGGCCGCCGGTGCTGTGGCGGCGGGAATGGCGGTGGCCGCGAAATGGGTCCTCGCCGGTCCCATCCGTGCCGGGGAGCATCCGCTGTGGTCGTCGTTCATCTGGCGCAACGAGGTGGCCGACTGCTTCGTCGAACTCGTCGCCGCCCCGTGGTTCGCGCGCAACGCCGTGGGCACCCCTGCGATCGTGTGGTATCTGCGGGCGATGGGGGCGAAGATCGGACACGGTGTGTGGTGTGAGAGCTACTGGCTGCCGGAGGCCGACCTCGTGCGGCTCGGAGACAACTCGACGATCAACCGCGGCTGTGTGGTGCAGACTCACCTGTTCCACGACAGAGTGATGAGCCTCGACACGGTCGAACTCGATCCCGGTGCCACGCTGGGTCCCAACAGCGTCATCCTGCCGGCGTCCACGCTGGGCGAGAACGCCACCGTGGGTGCCACCTCGCTGGTCATGCGCGGAGAGTTCGTGCCGGCCCATGCCTACTTCAGCGGCAATCCTGTCATACCCTGGGTGGATGCCCCGGAACTCCCCTCACTCAGCGAAGAAGACCACGACGACGAAGGCCGAGACGAGCCAGGCCGCGACGGACACGGCCGCGACGACGAAGGGCGCGACGACGTCCGGTCGGAGCGATCACATGCCTGATTCCTATACTCCGGGGGTCGGCAGCGCGGATCTGCACATCGACCACTACGATCTCGACCTCGATTACCGGATCGGCCCGAATCGGCTCTCGGCCAGGGCGGTGCTCACCGGTCGAGTGCTCACGGACACGACGTCGATCGTCCTCGACCTCACGGGTCTGCGGGTGACCAAGGCCAGCGTCAACGGCAGGAAGGTCCGGTATTCCGCCCGTGGGAAGAAGCTGCGGCTGACGACTCCCTCGCTCAAACGAGACCAGCCTGTCGTCATCGACATCAGCTATACGGGCAATCCGGAGCCGGCGATCGGGACATGGGGCGACATCGGCTGGGAAGAGCTCGAAGACGGTGTGCTCGTGGCCGGTCAGCCCGTCGGCGCATCGACCTGGTTCCCGTGCAATGACCATCCGTCGAACAAGGCGCAGTACCGGATCAGGGTGCTCGTCGAATCCGAGTACACGGTGGTGTCCAATGGGAGCCTGACGAAGAAGACTCGCAAGGCCGGGCGCACCCAATGGACGTACGAGTCGACGACTCCCCTGGCGACCTACCTGGCGACGGTGCAGATCGGGCGGTACAAGTACGGTGAGATTCCGCTGAGCTCCGGAGCGACGGGGTTCGGCGCCTCGATGATCGGCGCAGCGAAGGATGCTGCCGCCGGTTCGGCCAGGGACGCCCTGTCGAGTGCCGTCAGAGGGGTGACCGGTGCCGCCGGCAGGGACGCGACAGTTGAGAACGCGTCGGGCAAGAACGCTTCTGCCAAGGCCGAGCCGGTCCACGACGCGAGCGGCAGACGCACCACGCACAGCCGGACGGAATCTCCCGTTCCCCTCGGTGTCTATGCCGACGATCATTGGGACGTGGCGGTGGAGCGCCTCGGCGTCCAGCACGGGATGATGAACCTGTTCATCGACCGCTTCGGCCCGTACCCCTTCGAGGTCTATGACGTGGTCGTGACCGATGATGTGCTCGAGATCCCGCTGGAGTCGCAGCCTCTGTCCGTGCTCGGCCCCAATCATCTGGGCGCTGAGTGGGAGGCCGAGCGCCTCGTCGCCCATGAGATGGCCCACCAGTGGTTCGGGAACTCGCTGACACCCTCGCGGTGGAGGGACATCTGGCTCAACGAAGGCTTCGCATGCTACGCGGAGTGGCTGTGGTCGGAGGAGTCCGGTCGGGCGACCGCGCACGAACGTGCACAGGAATGGTGGGAGAAGCTGTCCGCGCAGCCGCAGGACATCCTGCTCGGCGATCCCGGCGGGCCGGACATGTTCGACGACCGGGTGTACAAGCGCGGGGCACTGTGCCTGCACGCGCTGCGCCGGGAATTGGGCGATGCGGACTTCTTCACGGCGGTCGGCGAGTGGACGAAGCGGTACCGCCATTCATCGGTGAGCACCGAGGAGTTCATCGACTGCGTCTCGGAGGTGTCCGGACGCGACATCGCCGAGGTGGTCCGTCCGTGGCTCGGCGAACTCGAGCTCCCGGAATTCCAAGAACTCCCGTAACTCCCATCAGGGAATTCAGCTTCCTTAACGGAATTCAACTTCCTCACCGGAGCTCCCGCACGCCCGGAGGTACCCTCCCTGGTGTGCGGGACTTCCGGAAACTCCGCAGCAGGTCGGGGCTGTCTCAGCCGAGCCGGCGGACGAGCACGTCGGAGTCGCCGTTGCGTCCGACGGACACGAAGCCGTGGTCGGCGTAGAGCTTCGCCGCCCCGTTGCCGTCCTCGACGGAGAGGCTCACGGCTGGGAAGCCGCTCATCCGTGCCAGCGCACATACCGTGTCGACGAGTGCTCCGCCGATCCCCTGCCCCTGATGGTCGGGCAGTACGGCGATCGAGAGTTCGGGGATGTCGGCGGCGACCCAGCCGTACCCGGTGAATGGCGCGCGATCGTCAATCGGCGACAGATCGGGGGCACCGCTGGTGTCCGAGCCCTCGGTGCCTGATCCGTCGATGTCTGATCCGTCGGGCTTCGAATCGTCGGCCTTCGATTCGTCGGTGTCTGAGGTGTTTGAGGAGTCTGCGTCGTCGGTGCCGGCGTCCGCGGCCTGACCCTCAGCCACGGTCTGACCTTCATCCGCAGCCTGCCCCTCGGACGCAGCCTTCTGCTCGGGCACAACCTCACTGCGGACCACCTCGGTGCCGGATTTCTCCAGCGCCGCGGCGAAATCACCGCTCACCCTGTCATCGGACCTGCCGACGACGTCGTCGATGTCGGCCAGTCGCACCCAGGCGAGCCCGATGATCGGCGATTCGGGGTCAGCTTCGGCATGGGCGGCCACGGCGATGTCGCCGTTGCGTCCCCAATCGCGGTAGTAGAAGGCGGCGTCGCTGCGGTATTTCAGATCCTCGATCTCGATGCGCGGCTTGTCCATGGACCAGTTGAAGCACAGATCGAGGAAGGGCAGGAAGGTCTCGTCTGGGGTCTCAGCCGGCAGCGGACGGATCCGTCCGCGCAGGGAGGAAGACCCCGCCTCGGCGGGGGTTGCCTGCGAATCATTCGCGACGTTCTTCTCAGCGGTCATGAGATTCCTTTCTCGACTGCGCGATCGATCCACGCACGGTTGCGGACTCGCCAGCCCAAGGTCAGGGCGCGGAAACTGACGAATCCGATGCAGAATGCGGCCCACAGTCCCGGCGCTCCCGGCCACATCTGGGCGACCGGGACGAGCAGGATCGCATAACCGATCACAGCGACCAATTGTGCCAGAGCGAGGTATCGCGCGTCCTCAGCTCCCATGAGCACTCCGTCGAGGACGAAGACGTAGCCGGCGATCGGCAGGCTCACCGCGAGCACCGGCAGGAGCGCGGTCAGTGCGCTCAGCACCTCGGGGTCGGTGGAGAAGGCCCGCGGGATGATTCCGGACCCGGCGAAGAGGATGATGCCGACGACGATCCCGAACACGATCCCCCACAGGCACAGGCGTCTGTTGATCGCGGCGACCGCCTCGGTGTTCTTCGCCCCCAGTTCGAGTCCGATCATCGCCTGACCTGCGATGGCAAGCGAATCGAGGGCAAGCGCGAGCGCGAAGAAGATGCTTTGGGCAACTTGGATCGCGGCGAGTTCGGTGGTGCCCATCGACGTGGCGATGAAGACGAGGATGATGAGTGCGGCGCGCAGTGATATGTTGCGCACCAGCAGCCAGCCGGAGGTCTTCGCCGACGAGAAGACGCCCGACCAGTCGGGGCGGACGCTGGCGTGGAGGCGTTTGGCGGCGCGGACGGAGATGATGATGTAGATGGTGCACATGCCTGCCTGCGCGATGACAGTGCCCATCGCCGAGCCGGCCACTCCCATATCGAGTCCGTAGATGAAGAGGGCATTGAGGCCGATGTTCGCGATGCATCCGGCGGCGGCGACGATCAGCGGAGTCTTCGTGTCCTGGAGTCCGCGCAGGAGCCCGGTGGCCGCGATGACGGTGAGCATGAACGGCAGTCCCCACCACGAGATCGCCAGATACGAATAAGCACCGGCGGCGATCTCCGGTTCGGGTCCGAATGCCGCGATCGCGGTATTCAGCAGCGGCAGTCCGATGATGATGAGCAGCACCGAGGTGCACAGTGCGAGCCAGATCCCGTCGAACCCGGCCGTGATCGCTCCCGCGCGGTCACCCGATCCCATCCGCTTCGCGACGCGCGGGGTCGTGGCATAGGCGAGGAAGATCATCAGTCCCAGAACCGTCTGCAGGATCGTCGACGCGATCGCCAGCGATCCCAGAGCACCCGCACCGAGGTGGCCGACCATAGCCGTGTCCGTGAGCAGGAAGATGGGTTCGGCGATCAGTGCTCCGAGCGCGGGGAGTGCTAAACGGAGAATGTCCTTGTCGATCGCTGCCACAGAACGATTCTAACGAACAGGACGGACGCGAGCGGTGCCGTGCCTGGTGGGGCGGGTGGTGGGGTGGGTGGCGGGGTTCGAGGCGGAGTGCACGGTGGGGCGTCGCGAATCTCGTGTCAGTGGCGAAAGATACGGTTGGAGAACAAACAGATCAGCGATGATCGGAATATCCGCAGACCGAATTTGGCTCACCGGAATCGACATTCAGTTCTATTTGTAATCGTATTGTGATGTTAATTACTATACTCAGCTCGTATAATTGAAGCAGACAACGATCCTGACGATCGACTTCCACAGCGACGTGGAGAGGGGGCAAGACCCGATGAAGACCATCGGCGACAACGACAGTCCGACATCGAACCTGCCCGCAGCTCCCCCAGCCGACGCGGACTGCGCGACCCTGTCCCAACACCGCCGCGCACACGGGCGCCGCCTCGAGGATGCCGAAGACAGCGAACTCGTCGACCTCTTCCGTGTCTACGCGGACAGCAGCATCGCTCAGATCAACTCGCTCGTCGCCACCAGCACGGTCGTCGTCCAGGACGTCGCCTACGCCCTCGGACTCACCGGCACTCACCTCGACGACGTCTATGAGTTCGCGCCGTTCACCGAGACCGTTGCCCGCCACCGCGCCCCTGAAGCCGGAGAGTCCGAGGCAGTCTCCGAACCATGCGACGACTCAGCCGTAGCATCGACCTCCGACCGCTTCCCACCCGAGTCCATCGCGGCACTCACGGATGCCGAGGCAACAGCCTGGGCCGAGGCGATCACTCAGGTCGAGTCCGAAACCGGAACGACGTTCGCCAAAGGCAGGGGACGGAAGAAGAACCGTGCGGCAGGCCGACTCCTTCGCCGCGCGTCGAAACTCGCCGAAGAGATCCTCGCCAACCCAGCGCCGCTCCCCGACTTCCCGGGATATGACCCGACTCAGACGTTCTTCACCTGGCTGCGCGGCAACCTCGAACCGACCGATGCCGGGGTGTACTCAAGCCTGCTCGGTGCCACGACGAGCAATGCGCTCAGGCACATGACCTCGTCGATGACGCTCACCCACGGACTGCCGAAATTCCTGCGCCGCTGCCTCGACGGCGACTTCACGATCGAGCACGTCGACAGCGCCACGCGCGCCTGCCGCGACCTCCACTTCGAGCACCTGCCGACCATCGACGAGTTCCTCAGCAAGAGGCGCGCCGACATCACGATCGAGACGTTCAAACGCTCGCTCACGCTCAAGATCGCCGCGACCCAGCCTCCCGAGGACACCCTCAAGAACGTCGCTCTGCGCCGCCGGGTCGACCTCACCACAGGCGACGACGGCACCGCCTACCTCACCCTGACCGGCCCCGCGCCGGAACTGCAGGCGTGCTACCGCCGGCTCGACGCCTTCACCCGGGCCGTGTACAAAAGCAACACCAGCGCGTTCTCCAACCAGCTGAAGGCCGGAGACTGCTTCGACGAGGACCGATCGATCTCGGCGCTGATGTTCGACATCCTCACTCGCACGCGGCCGCAGATGAAGCTGCGCATCATCAGCACAAACAACGCCGACGGCACGTCGACGAACACCGACTTCCCGCTCGACGGGCTCTTCGCCGGCCCCGACGGAGTCCCCATGCACGAAGGCGAATCGCTGCTCGACTACATAGAGCGCGTCTTCGACGACCTCGACGAGAATGGGTACACCGAGGCTGCACAGGAGGAGTGTGCCCCACAGGAGAAGTGTGCCCAGAGCTCGGCCCCCTCGACGACCCCGGCTGATCGCGCTTTCGAGTCACAGATCCTCGAGGCCATCCTCAGCAGCCGCACCACGACAGACACCGCAGCTGGGAACCCGGCGAACAGCAGCACCGAAGTCTTGACGGGCACCAACGCCGTGGACTCGACCAGCACCACAGCCGCTGGCACACGGAACAGCATGAACCGCACCGGCATCAACGACGCACTCGCGACGCTGATCGGATCCCGAGCCAGCGGGGCCCGCCCCACCGAGGGAGCCAACTCCGCCGCAGTCGGCGCGGCAGATTCCTTCGGAACCCCCATCCGCGACGAAGGCGGTTGCAGGATCAGCTTCGAGTTCCTCCTCGACATGCCCACAAGCGAATACTGGCTGTCGAACCAAGCAAGCACGTTCATCACCGTTCCCCTGCTCACCCTGCTCAGCCAGATCCAGCAGGACACGGACGGTGAGGGCTTCGATCAGCAGAGCTCAGAATCCGGCGAAACGGACGAACGGCCGACTACGCCCCCATGCGCAGATCCCGCCGAACCGAGCCCTGCCACCGAACAGCTGACCTCGGAAGAGGTGTGCGATCTGGCCGGCATGCTTCCGGGCGGCTCCCCGATCCCCGCCGACATGGCCCGTCGTGTTGCGGGCTACTCCACCACGTGGACCCGTCTGCTCACCGACCCCGCGACCGGGACCCCGATCGACGCCAAGGCGCAGACGTACGCCATTCCGAACAACGTGCGTAAGACACTCGTCGCACAGTACGTGACCTGCACGTTCCCTGGCTGCACGCTGCCCGCAGAGACCTCGGAAGTCGACCACATCGACCCATTCGATCACGTCGATCCGAGCCGCGGAGGACTCACCCGCTTCGGAAACCTGCATTGTCTTTGCAAGCTGCACCACAGCCTGAAGACCGCGAAGAAGTTCGACGTCCGAATGACTGAGCCCGGACACCTTGAGTACGTCTTCCGCCGCGGCGTCACGGTCGAGGTTGTCACCCCGGACAACCCGCTCAACGTCGAGCACGCTCGCCTGTTCCTCGAGCGCTTCGGAAGTGCCCTGCCGCGGGCAGACCGACGGATCGATCCCGAACCTGCGATGGACGAAGCAGCACCGACCGACGAGGAGACACCTGCGCCCCGCCGACGGAGAAGGGGACGAGACTGCCCCGAACCTGCTGCCGCCGACGGACAGCCCGGGTGGCGCGAGGCTGCGGCTGACCCGTTCGCCGGGTCCCCCGGCACGTCCGACGAACGCACCGACTCGGGCGAGCTCCGCGATTGGTTCTGGGACTCCGGCGAGCCCCCACCGTTCTGACCTGACCTCCCGGCGGCAGCGCCCCAGCAGTGCCCGGTGAGCCTTGCCGTTCCACACCCATCTGCACACAGAGCCACACAGAGCTAGAACGAGCCACCCAGTGCAGAGGCCGGTGGCATTCGAAATGAGTTCATCTCGAATGCCACCGGCCTCTGGCTTGCCGTCAGCAGACTTCGAAGAGTCCGGCTGCACCCTGGCCGCCGCCGATGCACATCGTCACGACGACGTACTTGGCGCCACGACGGCGCCCCTCGATCAACGCATGCCCCACGAGTCGGGCGCCCGTCATGCCGTAGGGGTGGCCGACGGAGATTCCGCCGCCATCGACGTTGTATTTCTCCGGGTCGATGCCGAGACGATCCCGGCAGTACAGAGCCTGCACGGCGAATGCCTCGTTGAGTTCCCACAGGTCGATGTCGTCGATCGACAGACCGTGCGTCTTCAGCAGCTTCGGGATCGCGAACACCGGGCCGATGCCCATTTCGTCAGGTGCGCAGCCGGCCACGGCCATGCCGCGGTAGATGCCCATCGGTTCGAGTCCGCGCCTGCTGGCCTCGTCGCTGGACATGACCACGGAAGCCGATGCGCCGTCGGAGAGCTGAGACGCATTTCCGGCGGTGATGCTCGGAACCTTTGATGCCACACCGGGCTCGAGCACCGGGTTGAGGCCGGCCAGACTTTCCAGAGTCGTCGACGGGCGATTGCCTTCGTCAGCCTCGAGGAGAACGTCGTGTCGCGAAGTCTCCTTCGTCTCCTTGTCGACGACGACCTTTGTCGTCGGCAGGGGAACGATCTCGTCGTCAAAGCGCCCGGCCTCCTGTGCGGCGGCTGTCCGCTGCTGCGAAGACAGGGAGTACTCGTCCTGGGCCTCCCGGCTGACGCCATAGCGCTCAGCCACCACCTCGGCGGTGGCCAGCATCGGGTAGTAGATGCCGGGGACGTGCTCTTCGAGCCATGGATCCTTTGCCCTGAACGTGTTCATCTTGTCGTTCTGAACGAGCGAGACCGATTCGACGCCGCCACCGACGACGATCTCCTGCCCGTCGAAGAGGATCTGCTTGGCCGCGGTCGCGATGCCCATCAGGCCCGAAGAGCACTGCCTGTCGATCGACATTCCCGGAACCGTCACAGGAAGGCCGGCCCGCAGCGCTGCCTGCCGAGCCACATTCGTGCCTTGGCTGCCCTGCTGGAGTGCTGCGCCGAGAATGACGTCTTCGACCTCGCCGCCTTCCAGTCCTGCGCGTTCAACGGCATGCTTGATCGCGTGCCCCGCGAGTTCCTGGGCCTGGGTGTCGTTGAACGCACCGCGGTATGCCTTGCCGATCGGCGTGCGCGCCGTCGAGACGATGACTGCTTCTCTCATGGGTCTGACCCTTCCAAGTTGTCGAACAGCGCAGTGCGAGTTCGTCGAATATCGAGTTGCGAACCAGAAGTTCGTAGGTGGTACTGAAGTCTGGGAGCCGCCCTGGCAGAGCGACTGTATGTGAGCGGCTGCGTTGAGAGCAGCCGCGCGGGAGCGGCGGTGAGCGTGAACTGCTGTGAGTGACGGTCCGTCGGCCATCGCCCCCTTCGCCCTGCCGGCGGACTGGTACCTGTCAGTCCTTCGGCCCGCCCGCAACGTAGATGACCTGACCGGAGACGAACCCGGAGCCTTCAGACGCGAGGAACGAGGCCGTGTGGGCGATGTCTTCGGGCTTGCCTGATCGAGCGACGGGGATCTCCTTGACCGCTGCCGTGACGAAGTCATCGAAGTCCACACCCACGCGCTCAGCGGTGGCCTTCGTCATATCGGTTTCGATGAAGCCGGGAGCGATGGCGTTCGCGGTGATGCCGAACTTGCCGAGTTCGATGGCCCAGGTCTTCGTGATGCCCTGGATTCCGGCCTTCGCGGCCGCGTAGTTCGTCTGTCCGCGGTTGCCCTGCGCCGACGTCGACGACATCGAGATGATGCGGCCGAACTTCTCTTCGACCATGTACGACTGCACGGCCTTGGCCATGAGGAACGCACCGCCGAGGTGGACGGAGAGGACCTTGTTGAACTCTTCGTAGGTCATCTTGAACAGAAGGTTGTCGCGCAGGATTCCGGCATTGTTGACCAGAACGGTCGGCGCACCCAAGGTCTCAGCGACCTGCTTGACTGCGGCATTCACCGATTCCTCATCGGAGACATCAGCTTCGAGCCCGAGCGCCTCTCCCCCATCGGCTTTGATCGCCGCGACTGTCTCATCGGTCGGTCCCATGTCGAGGACGGCGACCTTGAGGCCGTCTGCCCCGAGCCTCTTCGCGATTGCAGCGCCGATGCCGCGTCCGCCGCCGGTGACGATTGCTGTTCGAGTCATGTTCGTGCTCCTCACATTGGTGGTCTCAGGGTTCTGGTTCGCATCGCGCGATCGGACGCTATTCACGTGTGCACCGCTGCAGGTGTGACCGAGGTCTCTTGCGCAACTGCTTCCACTCTAGACCACAACTGCGCATTGAACGATTGATTGCTCAAAAGGTGGTCAAACCACCCGGAACACAGAGACCATCAACCCATAGATCAGCCGCCGAAGCCCTATTGCACGGCTTCCGACCTCGGACTATGCACTGAGCCTGAGCACAAGAACCCTCATTATCGAACGTTCAAAAATCTAGCGGAAAACCATTGACTTCACCACAGTGATTTGGAAGGGTTCACATCAGTCGAAGTCCATTTCGGATTGACGACGACTCCGAGCACTGTCGCTGGTGACGTCTCGGACACCGTGTGGAGCGGGCTCGCTCCAGGAGCTTTTCAAAGGAGAAAAGATGACCTCTGTCTCGCGAAGTCGCCGCCGCAGGCTTTCGGCAGCCGCAGTTCTGGGTGCAATCGCATTGGCTGCCACAGCGTGCGGCGGTGGTGGTGGCTCAGGTGATGGCGACTCAGTCGTCATCGGCTACACCGGACCACTCAGTGGAGGAGGTGCCGCCTACGGAGAGAACGTGAAGATCGGCCTCGAAATGGCAATCGACGATCTCAACGCAGACGGTGTCGAAGTCGATGGCAAGCCCGTGACACTGGAGCTGAAGTCCCTCGACGACAAGTACGCGCCCTCCACCGCCGCCAGCAATGCTCAACGGCTGGCCGACCAGGACAAAGCGCCGGTGGTCGTCTCCCCGAACGCAGGAGCGATCAAGGCGATACAGCAGATCAACAGCGGCAGGTCGAGCTTCCTCATCTCCGCCTACACATCAGATCCGGCGATCGTGCAGTCGGACAACCCGCTGACGATGATGATTCCTCCGAACTTCGAATCCTATGCGCAGGAGTTCTCCGAAACCGCCATGGAACACGGAGGCAAGAAGCTTGCCCTGCTCGGAACACAGAGTGAATACGGTCAGCAGTGGACCAAATCGATCAAAGACGCATGGAGCGAAGCCGGCGGAAAGATCGGCGGAGACAACAGCGTCGACTACGCCACTGTGTCCGACTTCGCCGGTCCGGTCTCCAAAGCCCTGGCTGAGAAACCTGATGCGATCTTCGTCGGCGGGCCCTCCCAACCGACTGCGCTGATCATGGAAGAAGCTCGCAAGCAGGGATTCAAAGGCAGCTTCCTCGTCATGGACCAGGCGAAGCTTGATGAGATGGCGACGGTGACGAAGCTCGACAATCTCAAGAATTCCGTCGGCGTCCTGCCCGTCTCCGAGTATGAAGATCCGGGCACGAAGGACTTCGTCAAGAAGTTCGCAGACAAAGCCGGTGACAAGAAGGTGCCGACCAGTGAGACTGCGCTGAACTACCAGGGCATTGCCATCATCGCGAAGGCCATGGAGACTGCGGGAACGACGGACGACCCCGAAAAGATCCGCGAAGCCATCGGCGACGCCCTGCCCGAGGTCGATGACAAGTACAAAGTCAACGGCTTCCCCGAAGAGATCACGGAACAGGGGCACCTCCTCAATCCCAATCTGGAGGCCACCTTCCTCAATGAGGACGGCAAATACACGAAGGTGCCGATCGAACAGGTATCCGACGACAAGTAACACCCGTCCGCGGCACTGCTGAGGGTGAGGCGCATCGGTGCGCCTCACCCGGGCCGCCCTCATGCCTGCAGAGGACCCGAATCACTATGACCCTCTTCATCCAACAACTCTTCAACGGCCTCGCGCTGGGCGGCGTCTACTGCCTGGCTGCGATCGGACTGACACTGGTCTTCGGAGTGCTGCGCATTCCCAACCTCGCCCACGGCGCGCTGTATATGCTCGGCGCCTACATCACGTATTTCTTCCTCACGACCGTCGGAGTTCCCTATATCGCCGCGATCGGGATCGCCGCGATCATGCTCTTCGTCGTCGGAGTCGGGCTCGAACGCCTCGTCTTCCACCCGTTGCGGAACTCTCCGCACACCCACCACATGATCGCTGCAGTCGGTGCGATGTTCTTCTTCCAAGCTCTGGCTCAAGCGATCTGGGGCGCAGACTTCCGCCGCATGGACACACCCATCACCGGCGAGCTGCGGATCCTCGGTGCTGAGATCTCTGCTCAGCGGATCGTCATCATCGTCACCGCTGTGATCGTATTGGCGCTGTTGGCGTGGTTCATCAAACGGTCCATTCACGGGCAGACTATCGAAGCGATCGAACAGGACCGAGTCGGAGCATCGCTCGTCGGCATCAATCCTTCGATGGTGTCGATGCTGACTCTGGGGCTGTCGGCCCTTCTGGCCACCATCGCAGCCGGCCTCGTCGCACCGATCAATCTGCTGTCTCCGACGATGGGCGACGCACTCAATCTCAAAGTGTTCGCCATCATCATCCTCGGCGGACTCGGATCACTTCCGGGTGCCATCGTCGGCGGATTCGCGCTGGCGATCGCCGAGACGATGACAGCGACCTATGTCTCCTCGGCAGTCGGTGAGGCCGTGGCCTTCGTCGTTCTCGTCGCCGTGCTGGCCATCAAACCCAACGGACTGTTCACCAAGGCGGTGCAGCGATGAACTCTATGAAGAATCCTCGAATCATCGGCACCATCGCCTTGATCGTCCTGCTCGGCCTGACTCCGCTGGCGTTCGCGCAGGAGAACTACACGATGCGCGTGATCACTGTCGGCATGTGCGCAGCGATCGCCGTCTACGGCCTCAACATCATCCTCGGCTTCACGGGACAGCTGAACCTGGCCCAAGGTGGATTCTTCGGCATCGGAGCCTACGGGGTGGGACTGCTCACCACTGACTACGATTGGTCCTTCTGGGCCGCATTCGTCGTGTCCGTCATCGGCACTGCGGTGATCGGCTACCTCTGCGGACTTATTGCGCTGCGAACCAAGGACGAGTACTTCGCCATATTCACAATGGCCATCGGCTTCATCATCTTCCTCGTCATCAGCCGCTGGGAGTCCGTCACTCACGCTCATTCCGGAGTCAACAATGTGAAATTTCCCGAAGGCGGCGGAATCGTCGACTTCGAATCTCCGGTGGCAATGTTCTACCTCGTGTTCGCCATACTGCTCGTCTGCGTCTACACGACCTATGCGATCCGCCGCTCGAGCGTGGGTCGCACCTTGCTGACCATCAGGACGAGCGAGGATCTGGCTGATGCGATCGGAGTGCGGGTCGGTTTCAGCAAACAGCTGGCGTTCGCCGCATCAGCCGTCTTCGGTGGGATCGGCGGAGGGCTGTATGCCACTGTCGTCGGATTCATCGGACCCGATTCGGCATCGATCGACAAGACCTTCGAATTCCTCATGTTCATCCTCGTCGGCGGAATGGGCACGGTCGCTGGTCCCCTGCTCGGCAGCATGATCGTGACCTTCCTGTTCGAACTGTTCCAGGATTTCCAGGCCTACCGCTTCATCGTGCTGGGACCCATCATCGTCGCTCTCGTGATCTTCGCTCCACGGGGAATCATCGGCTACCTCGGTGGATTCGTCGACAAACGCAGCCGACGACGCAGGGCCGCAGAAGCTCGCCAGTCGACGGACGGTCGACAGGCGTCAGACCCTCGCGGGCCGGACGGAGCGTCGAAGTCCATCGAATCAGACGACCACTCCGGGAGTGATTCCACGGCCCGGAACCAGTCGAATGCCGGCCACACCGGCGGCAGTACCTCTTCCGAGGAGACGAAATGACACTGCTTGAAATACGCGGCCTCGGTAAGCGCTTCGGCGGACTCGATGCGGTCAAGGACGTGGACTTGGATGTCGAAGAGGGTCAGATCACCGCAGTGATCGGCCCCAACGGAGCGGGCAAGTCGACGCTATTCAACCTCGTTCACGGTTTCTATCGGCCCACGGCAGGAAGCATCAGCTTCAAGGGCGAGGACATCACTCATTCCTCTCCCCACAATACGGTCGACGGAGGCATCGCCCGCACCTTCCAGACAACGCACCTGTTCGATGACAGCACGCTGTTGGAGAACGTTTTGGCTGGCCGGATCGTGCGTTCGAAGTCCAATATCTTCGACGCTGTCTTCCACACGCCTCGCCATCGTCGTGAATCGCGTATCAACGAGACCAAGGCGATGGAGGCCCTTGAGTTCTGCGGCGTCGCCGAGTATCGGCACGATCTGGCGTCCAACGTGCCCCAGGAGGTGCAGAAGCGCACGGCGGTGGCAATGGCGCTGGCCACTGAACCCGAGTTGCTGCTGCTCGACGAACCTGCCGGCGGCATTCCCGAAGAGGAGACCGTCGATTTCGGCAACCTCATTCGTTCACTGCCGCAGCGAGGAATCTCCGTTCTTCTCGTCGAACACAAGATGACGATGATCATGGGCCTCGCTGACACGATCCTCGTTCTCGATCATGGGCAGAAGCTCGCTCTCGGTACGCCTGCGGAGATCCAGGCGAATCCCGACGTGATCCGCGCATATCTCGGTTCGACAGCCCAGGAGGAGAACTGATGCTCACACTCGACAATGTCAGCACCGGCTACGATGCCACCGATGTGCTCCATGGCGTGAGCATCACTGCTCGCCCCGGAGAACTCACCGTCATCCTCGGCGCGAACGGCTCAGGCAAGACGACTCTGTTCAAGACGATCAGCGGGCTGATGCGCGTTCGTTCCGGGTCGATCGACTACGAGGGGCGGCATCTTCATCGCGCCCGCCCCAACACGATCGTCAAAGTGGGCATCGCGCACTGTCCCGAGGGGCGCCATCTGTTCGGCAAGATGTCGGTGGAGAAGAATCTGCGTCTCGGGTCGTACCCCCACCGGAACCGTGCCCGAACCGAAGAGATCTACGCCGAAGTCCTCGACCTGTTTCCGATCCTCAAGGAGAAGGCGAAGCAGCCGGCTGGCTCCTTGTCCGGTGGCCAGCAGCAGATGGTTGCGATCGGTCGAGCACTGATGTCGGATCCCAGCCTTCTCATCCTCGATGAGCCGTCGATGGGTTTGGCTCCCATCGTCGTCGAGCAGGTCCTCGACTCGGTCGCTCAGATCAACCGCAACGGGATCGGAGTCCTGCTCAGTGAGCAGAATGCGAAGGCATCGCTGGCAATCGCCCACAGAGGATATGTCCTCGCCGAGGGGCGGATCGTCCTGGCCGATGATGCCTCACGACTGCTCGACAACCCGGAGGTGCAGGCCGCCTACCTGGGCCTGTAGGCTGCCTGACTGGCCACGGTGTGCCGTCTGGCTGGCCACGTCCGACTGCCTGGCTGGCTGGCTACGCAGGCAATCACTTCGTCGCCGAGGCGGTGCTCCCACCTCGGCGACGATTAGTTCATCAGATGTGGCCAGTCGAACAGTTCAAGCCAGCAGATCGGGTTCCGACGTCGGTCCCTATTCGTCGAGGAACCGGGAGACGTCCCCGGCGCCGACGCGGGCCACCTCGGGGAACTTGCCTGTGAAGTCGATGACCGAGGTCGGCACGACCCCGGGAACACCGGATTCGACGACGATGTCGACGTCGTTGCCGAGCTGATCCATGACATCCTCGGCGTGGGTGAGCGGATCCTCAGCACCTGGCAGCAGCAGAGTCGATGACAGGATCGGCTCGCCCATCGCCTCGACGAGGGCCAGCGCGGTGACGTTCTGCGGAATCCGTGCACCGACCGAATGCTTCTTCGGGTGCATCATTCGGCGCGGCACTTCCTTCGTCGCCTTCATGATGAACGTGTAGGGTCCCGGCGTCATCGACTTGATGGCGCGGAAGTCCGAGTTGTCGACGATGACGAACTGCCCCAGTTGGGCGAAATCGTGGCACATCAGCGTGAAGTGGTGTTTCGAGTCGAGGTGCCGGATGCGGCTGATCCTCTCGATGCCGGCCTTATTGTCCAAGGCGCAGCCCAGGGCGTAGCAGGAGTCCGTGGGATAGGCGATGAGCCCTCCGCTCCTCAAGGACTCAGCGGCCTTCTCGATCAGTCGGTCCTGCGGGTTCTCCGGATGGATATTCAGTAGAGTCGCCATACCTCATGCTAACCACTCAGGCTCCTGAGGGCGAGGGGTCAGCGTGCTTCCCTGCGTTCGGAGCGTGCCGACCCGCATTCGGCTCCCGCGTCCCCGTTCTCAGAGCCCGCCGTCCTGCTTTCGGGTCCCGTCTCCCTGTCTCGGGATCCGAGGCCAGGAGGATGTTCACCCACCTCGCCTTCGGGTCCGCGTCGACGAGCAGGGCCTTGATCAGCAGGGTCGCCGGCAGCGCGAGCAGTGCGCCGAGCCAACCGAGGATCCACACCCAGAACAGCAGCGAGAGGAACGAGATCAGCGGTGTCACGCCGACGGATTCGCCCGTGAACTTCGGCTGGATGATCGACTGGATGACGAAGTTGAGCACGCTGTAGGCCACGACGACCCACACGGCCGACTGCCAGCCGCTGTCGACGAGAGCGAGCAGAGCCGGCGGGACGAGACCGATGACGAAGCCGATGTTCGGGATGTAGTTCGTCAGGAACGCGAGCACGCCCCACACCCAGATGAGCGGAACGTCGATGATCGCCAGAGCGATGACGTCGAGGAAGGCGACGATGAGACCGAAGACCGTCGCGACCACCCAGTACCGGCGGACGCCGCTGGCGAAGTCGCCCAGCGACACCGACAGCGAGGGTTTGATGTCGAGCAGCATCGTCATCCGCTTGTCGATGCCCATCGAGTCCATCGCCACGAAGAAGACAGCCATGATGACCGTGGTCAGCAGGCCCGCCACCGAGGATACGTTCGTCAGCAGCGGATAGATCGCATCGAGCACCGAACGCACGTCGAAGGCCGAAAGCTGCTGCTGGATCACCGAGGAGGTCACCCCGATGTCCGAGAGCAGTGCCAGTGCGTTCTGGTAGGTGTTGACGAGTTCGTTGCTGTAGCTGGGGATGAGGATGACGAGTTCGGCCACCGACCACGCGGTGAGGCCGAAGAACGCGACGATCATGCACAGCACGAGGATGACCGAAATGCACGCGCCGATCGCCCGTGGGACCTTGAAGCGAGTGAGGATCCGCTGCACCGGGTAGACGACGATGTAGAAGTTCAGCGCGAGGAACACCGGTGCCGCGAGGTCCTGCAGTTCGCGGAAGAACATCAGCGCGTACGCCAGGCCGGCCATCGTCACCGCGATGATGAGCGCGCGCGCCGGTGGGCGCTCGTGCCAGGGCCGTGCCCGGACGTCCGCGTCCGATTCCCCGATCACCGAGGTGGCTGTGCCGTTCCCAGACCCCGCCGAGGTGGCTGTGCCGTTCCCGGATCCCGCCGAGGTGGCTCGAGCGTCCGCACCGCCCGTGGTTTCGTCCGCGTCCGGTTCCGGGCGCCTCGACCGCCGGGTCAGCAGACCTGGGGCCGCCGATCCCGAGGCCGCCGATTCCGAAGAAGCCGGTTCTGAGGAAGCCGATCCCGAGGTCGCCTTTTCCGAGGACGAAGCAGACTCGGCATGGCGCACCGAATCACCGTTCGAGGAGTCCGCGTCCCCGACCGCGCCCGTACCGTCCGGCTGCTCGTCCTCGGTCATTCAGCGTCCCCGCCGCTTCTCGCGGATGCGCATCGACACCTCGATGGGAGTGCCCTTGAAGCCGAAGGTCTCGCGCAGACGACGGACGATGAACCGGCGGTAGCCGGGATCGAGGAAGCCGGTGGTGAAGAGCACGAACTTCGGCGGACGCGACTGTGCCTGCGTGCCGAAGAGGATGCGCGGCTGCTTGCCTCCGCGCACGGGATGCGGGTTCGCCGCGACGAGCTCGCCGAGGAAGGCGTTGAGCCGACCCGTCGGAATGCGGGTGTCCCAGCCCTCGAGAGCCGCCTCCATGGCGGGCACGAGCTTCTCGGCATGACGACCGGTCTTCGCGGAGATATTCACCCGCGGCGCCCACGCCACATGCGCGAGGTCCCGTTCGATCTCCCGCTCGAGGTAGTAGCGACGTTCATCGTCGAGCAGATCCCACTTGTTGAACGCGAGCACCACGGCACGCCCCGCCTCGACGGCGGTGGTCACGATGCGCACGTCCTGTTCGCTCAGCGGTTCCTGCACCTCGAGGAGGACGAGGGCCACCTCGGCCCGCTCCAGGGCGGTCTGCGTCCGCAGTGCCGCGTAGAAATCAGCACCGCTGGCCTGATGGGCACGACGGCGGATGCCTGCGGTGTCGACGAATCGCCACTGCTTCCCGCCGAGCTCGATGAGCTCGTCCACGGGATCACGCGTGGTGCCGGCGACATTGTCCACGAGCACACGGTCGGTGCCGATGAGCTGGTTGAGCAGCGAGGACTTCCCGACGTTCGGTCGCCCCACGAGGGCGATGCGACGCGGTCCGCCCTCTTCGACGCGGGTGTCGACGGCCGAGACCTCCGGCAGGATCGTCAGCACCTCATCGAGCAGGTCGGCGACTCCGCGACCGTGCAGGGCCGACACCGTCCACGGCTGGCCCAGACCCAGTCCCCAGAGTTCGGCGGCCATGAGCTCGCCGCGCTCGTCGTCGACCTTGTTCGCCGCGAGGATGACCGGCTTCTTCTTCCGCCGCAGCATCTTCACGACCATCTCGTCGGTCGAAGTCGGGCCGGTCGTCGCATCGACGACGAGGACGACGGCATCGGCCATGTCCACGGCGATCTCCGACTGGATCGCGATCCGCGAGGCCATGCCCTTCGAGTCCTGGTCCCAACCGCCGGTGTCGACGAGAGTGAATTCCTTCGTGTTCCATTCCGCGCGGTAGCTCACCCGGTCTCGGGTCACTCCGGGAACATCCTCGACGACGGCTTCGCGACGCCCGAGGATGCGGTTGACCAAGGTCGACTTGCCGACATTGGGGCGGCCGACGACTGCGAGCACGGGTGCGGCGCCGAGGGTCTCCTCGTCTTCGTCCTCGAAACCATAGGCGTGCAGCAGCGCCCGGTCCTCGTCTTCGAGTTCGTAGCTTTCGAGTCCGGCCTCGAGCGCGGTCGCCCGCTGCTCGGCCTCCTCGTCGCTGATGCTCTCGACACGGTCGACGAGGTTGTCGTCGGGTGTCTCCTGGAATTCGGATTCGCTCATTGTGAGTCCTTCACCAGCTGCAGCACCGTCTCGACCACCTGGTCGAAGTCGATGTCGCTGGTATCGAGTGTGTACACTCCGTCGGCGGCTTCCAAGAAGCTCGTCGTGGCGGAGTCCTTCGCGTCACGGCCTGTGACGAGATCCTGGGTGGCGGCGATCGCCTCGGCATCGGCGTTGCCGTGCACTTCTTTGGCCCGTCGGGCCACACGGACGTCGTCGCGCGCGGTCATGAGGATGCGCACCTCGGCGTCGGGGGCGACGACGGTGGTGATGTCGCGGCCTTCGACGACGATGCCCTCGGGTGCGGCCCTGATGTAGTCGCGCTGCATGTCGATGAGCTCCTCGCGAGCGTCGACGACTCCGGAGACCGTCTGCACGTTCGCCGACACGTCCGCACCGCGGATGTCCTCGGTGACGTCGATGTCGTCGACGGAGACGAAGAACTCATCAGGGCTCAGTGAGATCTCCAGATCGGCGCCGCGGACCTGTTCGAGCACGTCGACGGGATCGGTGACCCCGCGGTTGAGGCACAGCCATGCCATCGCCCGGTACATCGCTCCTGTGTCGAGGTACTGGTAGCCCAGCCGACGCGCCACCTCCTTGGCGGTGCTCGACTTGCCCACTCCGGACGGTCCGTCAATGGCTACGACGCTCATGCAGTTCCTTCTTTCTCGATGGCGGATTCGGGGATCTGCCATCCCTTCGACAGCAGTCCGATCTCCAGCTCCTGCTGGATGGCCGGGACCACGGACACGTCGACCATGCCCAGTTTCCGACCGGAGGCGTGATCCATCCGGAAGTCCTCGACGTTGACGCCGAGGTCGCCGATGTCCTTGAACAGCCGGGCCAGGGTTCCGGGCGTATCCGGGACGAGGATCGTGACAACAGCATAGGTGGTCGGCGGCTGCCCGTGCTTGCCGGGAATCCGGTCGTGTCCTTCGTTGCCCAGGGCGATCGCCTTGGCGAGCAGACCCGTCGATCCCGGCCCGAGTTCGAGCGCCGCGATGACCTCATCGAGTTCGGTCCGCAGGTCGATGAGCACCGACCGGACCTCCTCGGCGTTGCCGGTCAGGATCTGGGTCCACAGGCCCGGGTCCGAGGCGGCGATGCGCGTGACATCTCGCAGCCCCTGCCCGGCCAGGGCGATCTCCTCGAGCGGAGCGTGGCGCAGCTGGGAGGCGACGAGGGAGGAGACGATCTGCGGAACGTGGGAGACCTTCGCGACCGCGGCATCATGGATGCGCGGGTCGAGGTGGAGCACCGAGGCGCCCGTGTCCGTGGCCATGGCGATGACCTCGCCGAGGCGGGACTCCGGTGTGTCCTCGTCCGAGCAGATCACCCAGGGGCGGGCCGTGAACAGGTCCGCCTGTGCGGCGATGGCCCCGGACTTCTCCCGCCCGGCCATCGGATGGCAGCCGATGTAGCGGTCCAGCTGAGAGCGTGTGACCAGGGTCTTCACCGACTCCAGGAGTCGGGTCTTCACACTGGCGACGTCGGTGACGGTGGCGTCCGGGTAGGTCTCGAGTGCTGTGGCGATGACTCGGGCGGCGACGTCGGGCGGGGTTGCCACGACGACGATGTCCGGATGCGCGGGAGCCGTGTCCGGTGCGTCGGGATCGGTCGTATCGGCCGCCTCGGTGCCGGTCTTTGCGTTGACGACGCGTCCTGCGCCGAGGTCCGCGGCGAGCTGCTGAGCCGTCGGCGAAGTGTCCTCGAGGGTCACCTCATGGCCGTTTGCGCTCAGCGCCAACCCCAGACTGGCACCGAGCAGGCCGGTGCCGATGATGTGGACTCTCACAGACCGACGGCCTCGAAGAGGGCGCCGACCTCATCGGAGCGCAGCGGACGGATCTTGCCCTGCTTCTGCTCGTCGAGGACGACCGGTCCGAAGCGCAGACGCACGAGCCGCTCCACGGGGTGGCCGATCTCGTCGAGGAGGCGACGCACGATCCGGTTGCGACCGGAGTGGAGGGTGAGTTCGACGACGGACTTGCCGGGTGTCGAGTCGACGAGTTTGAACTCATCGACCTTGACGAAGCCGTCTTCGAGGTCGATTCCGGCCTTGAGGATGGCACCGGCGTCCTTGGCCAGCTGGCCCTTGACCTTCGCCAGGTAGGTCTTCGGGACCTCGTAGCGCGGATGGGCCAGGCGGTTGCTCAGCTCTCCGTCGTTGGTGAGCAGGATGAGTCCTTCGGTCTCGGTGTCGAGGCGACCGACGTGGAAGAGACGTTCGGTGTTGTTGCGCACGTAGTCGGCCAGGCATGGGCGACCTTCGGGGTCGCTCATCGTCGACACGACGCCGGCCGGCTTGTTGAGCACGAGGTAGACCTTCTTGGTCTGTGTCGAAATTCTCACTGTGTCCACGTACACGGACTGCGTTTCGGGGTCGATCCGGGTGCCCAGTTCGGTCACGATCTGACCGTCGACCTCAACGCGTCCGTCGACGATGAGCTGCTCGCAGGCACGACGTGAGCCAAGCCCCGCCTCGGCGAGCACCTTCTGCAGGCGCACACCACCGCTGACATGGGCATCCGATACCTGGCCAGCGCCCTGGCCGTGCTTCTCGGCGCCCTTCGAAGCGGTCGAAGCGCGCTGTTTTCTGGTCGGTCGGTTCTGGCGCCCGCCAGGGGCACGGTGATCACGGTAGGGACTCATAAGCCTATTCTCTCAAATCAATCGTCGACTCGTGACATCGTCGCGTCCGGCTCGTCGAAGTCTTCGTCGATATCGCCGTCGAGGGCCTCGTCGATCTCCGCGAGGACTTCGGTGTCGTCGGCGCCGAGTTCGGCGACGTCGGCATCCTCGGGCAGGTAGGGGGCGATATCGGGCAGGTCGTCGATCGCGTTCATCCCCATCGTGTCGAGGAACTGCGGGGTCGTGGCATAGAGCAGCGCCGAGGTGGATGCCTCCTTGCCCGCTTCGACGATGAGTCCGCGCAGCAGCAGGGTGCGGATGACGCCGTCGACGCTGACTCCGCGGATAGCGGCGATGCGCGGTCGCGAGATCGGCTGCCGGTAGGCGATGACGGCGAGGGTCTCGAGTGCTGCTTGGGACAGCTTCGCGCTCTGCCCTGCGGTGAGGAAGTCCTTGACGACTTCGTGGTAGTCGCCGCGGGAGAAGATGCGGAAGCCTCCGGCGACGTGGCGGATCTCGAAGCCGCGCTGTCGGTGGTTCTCATCACCGTCGTAGTCGGCCTTGAGTGCGGCGATCGCGTCGTGCACAGTGTCTTCGTCGAGACCCAAGGAGCTGGCGAGTTCAGCGGCGGACACTGCCGAGTCGGTGATCATGAGCACGGCTTCGATGCCGGCGAGGATCTCATCGTCGATCATGCTCGCTCGTCTCCCCCATCGTCTTCCCTGTCGTCATTCCCGGCACTGCCCTCGCCGTCTGCCGCCGGCAGTGCGCTGTCGGTCGCGCTCTCGTCCCCGCTCCAATCACCTTCGGTGCGCAGATCGACGCCGTCTTCGCTCATCTCGGTGCGGTGGATGAGCAGCCGGCCTAAGGGTTCGGGCTGGTCGAAGTCGCAGAGGCCGACCTTGAACAGCTCCAGCAGGGCGAGGAAGCGGGCGACGACGACCAACGTGTTCTCAGCGGTTTCGAGCAGATCGGCGAAATCGACCTCACCGGCCCGCAGCAGGGAGAGGATATGTCCGCGCTGTTCGGACACGCTGACCAGCGGCAGGTGGATGTGATCGACGGCCACTGTCGGCGGGGTGTGGTCGCGTTGGAGCACGGTGGCGAAGATGCCTGCCAGTTCGCCGGGGCCGATGTTGAGTTCCAAGGGCGGCAGCACATCCTGGAACTCTGCCTCGAGGGCCACATCGCGGGGTGCGCGGATCGATCCGGCGGCCATCGCCTCGGCGAGGTAGCCGGAGACGGACTTGTACGCCTTGTACTGGAGCAGTCGCGCGAAGAGGAGGTCGCGGGCCTCGAGCAGTTCGAGGTCGAGGGCTTCCTCGCCCTCTTCGTGGGGCAGCAGCCGTGCGGTCTTGAGGTCGAGCAGGGTGGCCGCGACGAGGAGGAACTGTGAGATCTCGGCGAGATTCGCTTTGTCTTTGAGCTCGGTGGTGTAGGCGATGAATTCGTCGGTGACCTCGGCCAAGGCGATCTCGGTGACGTCGAGTCGACGCTTCGAGATCAGCCCGAGCAGCAGGTCGAAAGGGCCGGAGAAGTTCTCCAGCCGCACCTGGAATCCCTGCCCGGCCTGCTCACCGGACGCATCGACGTCGCCGCTCTGCGACGCATCGACCTCACTGTCGTGCGACGCCTCGATCTCACCGTCATATGACGCTTCGACCTCACTGTCATGCGAGGCTTTGACTGCGCCGTCATGTGAGGTGTCGATCCCACCTTCGTGTATTGCAGCGTCGCTCAGGGTGCGCCTCCGCGGGCGATGAGCTCCCGGGCGAGTCGGCGATAGGCTTCGGAGCCGGTGTGCTTCGGCGCGAAGCTCGTGATCGGTTCGGCGGCCACTGAGGCATCCGGGAACTTCACTGTCCGGTTGATGACGGTCTCGAACACCTTGTCGCCGAAGGCCTCGGTCACCCGAGACATGACCTCCTTCGAGTGCAGGGTCCGCGAGTCGAACATCGTGGCGAGGATTCCATCGACCTCGAGCGAGGGGTTGAGCCGGTCCTGGACCTTCTCGATCGTCTCGACGAGCAGGGCGACACCGCGCAGGGCGAAGAATTCGGTCTCGAGCGGAATGATCACACCGTGCGCGGCGGTCAGCGCGTTGACGGTGAGCAGGCCGAGCGAGGGCTGGCAGTCGATGAGGATGACATCGTATTCGTCGGCGACCTTCGACAGTGCCCGGGCGAGCACCTGCTCGCGGGCGACCTCACCGACGAGCTGCACTTCGGCGGCCGAGAGATCGATGTTGGCCGGGAGGATGTCGATGTTCTCGAACTCCGTGCTCACGAGGACGTCGTGCGGGTCCATGCGCGGGTTCATCAGCAGGTTGTACACGCTGATGTCGAAGTCATACGGGTTGAGTCCGAGACCGACGGAGAGTGCTCCTTGCGGGTCGAAGTCGACGAGCAGCATCTTGCGACCGTACGCGGCCAGAGCCGCACCGAGGTTGATCGACGAGGTCGTCTTCCCGACCCCGCCCTTCTGGTTGACCATGGCGATGATGCGGGCGGGCCCATGCGAAGCCAAGGGGGCCGGCTCCGGGAAATCCTGGGGCTCGGCTGCTGCAGTCCTCTGCTGGGGGATATCCAACGCCTCTTGCGTATTCATCTCTCGGATGGCCACCTTTCGTTGCTCTTCGTCCAACCCTACCGCGCCCGGGGGTGCGAGGTCGCGTACACTTCCCGCAGTGTCTCTTCGGAGACCTTCGTATAGATCTGGGTCGTCGTCACCGAGGCGTGCCCGAGCAGCTCCTGGACGACGCGGATGTCGGCTCCGCCCTCGAGCAGATGCGTGGCGAAGGAGTGCCGGAACGTATGCGGAGAGACCTCCGCATCGATCGTCGCCGCCTCAGCCGCGTTCTTGACGATCTGCCATGCGGAGACCCGCGAGAGTCGGGTTCCGCGGGCATTGAGGAACAGTGCGCCGGCCGGCGCGGAGGACTTCGCCTTCGCGGCCATTCCCGGCCGCACCCGTGAGACCCAGGCCCCCACGGCCTGTGCCGCGTGAGAGCCGAAGGGCACGATCCGCTCCTTGCCGCCCTTGCCGTAGAGACGCACCAGTCCGGAGTCGAGGTCGAGGTCATCGAGGTCGGTCCCCACTGCCTCGGAGATGCGTGCGCCGGTCGCGTAGAGGAGTTCGAGCAGGGCCTTGGCCCGGATCTGCACCGGCTCCTCCCCCTCCGCAGTGGCGAGCATCGCCTCGATCTCGTCGAGCGAGAGCGCCTTGGGCAGGCGCAGTCCCTCCTGCGGCGGGCTGACCTCGGAGGCCGGGTCCGTGGGCGCAAGATTCTCAGACAATGCGAAGGTATGGAAGCGGCGCACCGCGACGAGGGCACGCGCCCGCGACCGCGGTGCGAGCCCCGAATCGAGCAGGTGCAGACCATAGGCTTCGACGGATGAGCGTTCCACCTCGCCGAGGCGGCCGATCCCCTCACCTGTAAGCCAGGTTCCGTACCGCGCGAGGTCGCGGGCATAGGCGTCGATGGAGTTCATCGACAGTCCGCGTTCGAAGCGCAGCGAGTTGAGGTAGGACTCGAAACCGCGACGCAGCTCGGCGGTCAGTTCGTCGGGCAGCAGTTCGGCACCATGCCGAGCCACGGGTTCTCAGTCCTCGCTCGTGCGGGCCGACTCGGGGTCTGCGCTGCCGTTCGTCTGGCCGGCCGCACCGCCCGTCGTGTCGCCCGTCCCGCCTGTCGCGCTGTTCGTCTCGACCGCAGCGCCGCGGCCGAAGTCGGGGCGTCCGTCGACGAGTCGCCTCGGCGCATCGACCGGACGCAGCGCCAACGAGGATCCTGCGGCCTCGGCGCGCAGCACCCGGTCGACGTGGAAGATCGCCAGCTGGGCGATCGCGTTCGTGACCCGGCCGTCGGTCACGGCCTCGAGCGCTTCGTCGATGCCGACCCACCTGTATTGGAACCCGGCTTCTTCTTCCCCGCGTTCATGGCGGTCGGCTTCGGGCACGTATGAGAGTCCGCGTGCAAGGTAGAGGCGCATCGTCTCCGAACTGCCGCCGGGAGTCAGGCAGGAGTCGCTGAGCAGCTCCCAGCGTTCGGCCGTGAGGTCGGCCTCCTCAGCGAGTTCCCGCTTGGCCGCGTCGAGCGGATCTTCACCCGGAACGTCGAGCAGACCGGCAGGGACCTCCCACAGGCGGGCGCGGACGGGGTGCCGGTACTGCTGGGCGAGCAGAATGCGCTGCTGGTCATCGACGACGGCGACGCCGACGGCACCCGTGTGGGCCATGAGGTCGCGCACGAGACCCGAGGCCTCGGGCAGGTCGAACGTCTCCTTGCGGATGTCCCACACCGCCCCGTTGTAGACGATTTCGGAGGACGTGATGTTCGGGGTAAACGTCTCATCGTGCAGAGAGCTCATGGGCTGCCTTCCTGATCATCGACGGTATGCAACGGCGAATGCCGCCGGCATGGACACCGACGGCATTCGCTCACAGATTTGGGCTGCGTTTCTCACTGACGCGCCAGTGCGGCGGCCACGAGGCCGGCGAACAGCGGGTGCGGTGAGGTCGGACGCGACTTCAGCTCGGGGTGAGCCTGCGTCGAGACGTAGAACGGGTGGGTCTCGGCGGGCAGTTCGACGAACTCCACGAGCTCACCGTTCGGTGAGGTGCCGGAGAACTCCAGCCCCGCCTCGGCGAGCTGATCCCGGTAGGTGTTGTTGACCTCGTAGCGGTGACGGTGACGTTCGCTGATCGACGTCGCACCGTAGACTCCGGCGACGACGCTGCCCTCGGTGAGCTTCGCCTCGTAGGTGCCCAGGCGCATGGTTCCGCCCAGGTCGCCTTCGCCTTCGACGATGGAGAGCTGCTCGGCCATGGTCGCGATGACCGGGACCGTGGTCTCCGGGTCGAATTCGGAGGAGGAAGCCGCCTCGATGCCGGCGACATTGCGTGCATATTCGATGACCATGCACTGCAGACCCAGGCACAGGCCCAGGGTCGGGATGCCGTTGGTGCGGGTGTATTCGAGGGCGCCGAGCTTGCCTTCGATGCCGCGGATGCCGAAGCCGCCGGGCACGCAGATCGCGTCGAGGCCGGCCAGCGCCTTCGCGGCTCCGGCTTCGGTCTCGCACTCGTCGGACTGGATCCAGCGGACCTTGACCTTCGCGTCGTTGGCGAATCCGCCGTGGCGCAGCGCCTCGGTGACCGACAGGTACGCGTCGGGCAGGTCGATGTACTTGCCGACGATGCCGATCGTGACCTCGGTCGACGGGTTGTGCACGCGTTCGAGTACCCAGTCCCACTTCGTCCAGTCGACGTCGCGGAAGGGCAGGTTGAGGCTGCGGATGACGAAGACGTCGAGGCCCCCGTCGTGGAGGACCTTCGGGATGTCGTAGATGCTCGGGGCGTCGACGCAGGAGACCACGGCATCGGTTTCGACGTCGCAGGCGCCGGCGATCTTCGCCCGGATCGAATCCGGCAGCTCACGGTCGGAGCGCAGCACGATCGCATCGGGCTGGATGCCGATGGAGCGCAGGGTCGCCACCGAGTGCTGGGTCGGCTTCGTCTTCAGCTCTCCCGAGGGCCCGAGGTAGGGCACGAGGGAGACGTGGATGAAGAACACGTTGTCCCGGCCGATGTCGTGGCGGACCTGACGGGCCGCCTCGAGGAAGGGCTGGGATTCGATATCGCCGACGGTGCCGCCGATCTCGGTGATGATGACGTCGGGCCGGTCCGCCTCGGGGCGTTCGGCCTGCGCACGCATGCGCGCCTTGATCTCATCGGTGATGTGCGGGATGACCTGGACGGTGTCGCCGAGGTACGCGCCGCGGCGTTCTTTCGCGATGACCGAGGAGTAGACCTGCCCGGTCGTGACGTTCGCGGCGCCGTCGAGGTCGTTGTCGAGGAAGCGTTCGTAGTGGCCGATGTCGAGATCGGTCTCGGCACCGTCCTCGGTGACGAAGACCTCACCGTGCTGAAAGGGATTCATCGTGCCCGGATCCACATTGAGGTAGGGATCCAGCTTCTGCATGGCCACGGTGAGGCCGCGCTGAGTGAGCAGATGACCGAGGCTCGAGGCCGTCAGCCCCTTGCCCAACGAGGAGGCGACGCCTCCCGTGACGAAGATGTGCTTTGCCGTATGTGTGCCACCAGGGCCAGTTCGATTCACCACGGGATTTGATTCTATCAAAGTCCGGCTCACGAATCCGTGCCGGCTTCGACCTCGGCGTACAGGTCGAGCAGCGTTTCGGAGATCGCGGCCCCGTTGCTGACGTCGATGACCCGCTTCTTCGCCGCTACGGCGGAGGTGCCGCGGCCGGCGGGGTCGTCGAGAAGATGATTGATCTCACGCAGCAGACCCTCGGTGTCGTCGGCTTCGACGGTCTTCGCGGCCTCTCCCCAGATGCCTCCGCGGCGTTCGCTGCCGATGAACACTGCGGGCTTCGACAGCTGCATGAGGTCTTCGTGGGACAGTCCGGTCATCGTCTCGCTGGCGATGACGACATCGGCGGCCGCGGCCACATCGACGAGGTCGCCGGCGGGGGCGACGAGGACGCCGCGGTCGGCGAACTCGCGGGCCACTGTCGATCGGTCCTTGCCGGTGCCGGTGAGCGCGAAGACGACGTTGCGGTCGCGACGTCGGCTGTTGATCTGGTCGGCGGCGTCGAGCACCGTCGCCAGGGCAGTGTGGTCGCGCAGGGCGATGGGGCTGGCGACCATCCAGGTGCCTTCTCCGATGCCGAGTTCGCGGCGGACTTCGGCCCGCGGGGTGCGCACCGTGAGGTCGACGTCGATGTCCGGGTGGACGAGTTCGGCGCGTTCGACGACCGGGACCCGCCCGCTGAAGTAGTCGACGACGGGTTCGGTCGTGCCGAGGACCGCGGTGGCGGTGCGCCCGACGATCTCGGCACCGGTCTTCTCGATGACGTTGGCGGAGTCGAAGGACTCGATCGTGGCGACGACCTTCGGGTGCATGCGGGCGGGCAGACCGGTGAAGGCCAGCCCGGACAGCGTCGCCGCGTGCAGTCCGTGCGCGTGGACGATGTCCACGTGCTGGTAGTACTTGTGCAGAGTGAAGGCGGTGTTGGGGTCGGCCATGCTGAAGCGTCTGCGGGCCGCGAGTTCGATCTCGCGGAATTCGCCTGACAGCTCTTCGGGGACTCCGAAGGTGCCCAGCAGCGACCGGTGTGCGGCGACGGCGACCTTGAAGCCGGCGCGGAGGTGACCGAGCACGGCGAGCTTCGCCACTTCGACGACAGGGCCGGTGGTGTCGGCGAGCACGTGCAGAATCCTCGTGTCTGCGCTCAGTGGGTTGACCTCGCCGGATTCGCTCATTTCCTCATCCTCTACTTTCGTTCGACGCTGCTTCTAGCCTACCTGGGCAGACACGAGTTCCGTGTAAATGCCTGCGAGTTCTTCAGCGACTTCCCTCTCTCCGGGAAGCGTCGCTCCGCGTGCCTTGGCCAGGGCTGCGAGTTCGGCCCGGCGGGCGGGGTCACCGGCGAGTTCGGCGACTGCTTCGGCGAGGGCCCGGTCGTCGTCATCGGGCACGAGGATGCCTGCCTCGCCGACGAGTTCGGGGGTGCCGCCGGTCGCGGTCGACACGATCGCCTGACCCGAGATCAGCGCCTCCTGGAGGACGAGCGCGCGGGCCTCCCACACGCTCGTGAGCACGTAGATGTCCGCGGCTGCCGCGAGTTCGGCGATATCGCTGCGGGCGCCGAGGAAATGCAGAGGAGCGATCGCCGAGGCGGCCCGCAGCTCATCGTATTGAGCGCGGATCTCGCCGAGCACCGCCTCATCGGCGGCACCGGCGATGAGCACGACCAGTGACGGGTCGTGAGCGTTGGAGTCACCGAGGCGGTTCTTCTCCTCGCCGAGGCGGCCGAGCGCGCGCACGAGCATCGGGTAGTTCTTCTGCGGAGCGATCCGTCCGACGGCGAGCACGATGACTGCGCCCTCGTCGAAGCCGTAGGTCTGAGCGAGGCGAGCACGGGTGGCGGCGGCCGCCTCGGTGCTCACCGGGGTGACCTCCGGTGCTGCGGCAGGCAGGAACCGGGCATCACGCGCGCCGAGGTCCCGGGCACGGGCGACGAGGTCGGTGCTGGCGCCGAGGACGAGGTCGGCGCCGCGGGCGAGCATCGTCTCCACTCGGGTTTCGACCTTTCCGCGCAGTCCCTGGCCGGTGGCCTGGTTGTGGAGGCTGAGGACGAAGAGCGGACGGTTGCGCAGGGTGCGCAGCGTCAGCTGGGTGATGAGTCCGGCGCGGAACCCGTGGGCGTGGACGATCTCGGGGTCGAAGCTGCGCAGCAGGCTCCGCTGCCGTCGGACCAGGGCGGCGTCGGTGGCTCCGATGCCGGTGCCGAGTTCGAGCACGGCGAAGCGGACTCCCGGCAGCAGGGAGAACCCGAAGTGCTCGTCGGTGGCGGCGGGGCCGATGACGCCGATCTCATGACCGGCGGCGGCGAGGTCGCGGGCCAGCGCCCTGACATGGGTGCCGACTCCCCCGGTGGAGGTGCCGATGGTGAAGACGATCCTCATGAGTCTTCCTCCCTGTCGTCTCGGGTGTTCGGGGTGTGGGCGGTGTCGACTCGGTTCGTCGGGGCGATGTCTCCCCCGTGTTCCGTGACGGGGACCTCACCGCCGTCGCCGCGGTTGCGGTCGGCGAGCAGACTGCGGATCTCGCCGAGGAAGCCGCGGTCGATGACGAGCACGATGAGTGCGAAGATCACACAGCCCAGCAGCGCGGCGGCGATGCCTGCGAGCACTGCCGAGCTCGCCGAGTTGTCGAGCAGTCCCCCGAGCCACTGTGAGGTGACGATGCCGGCAGCACCGGCGACGACGGCGGCACCGAGGGCGAGGAGGGCGCGACGACCGACCAGCGCGATGCCTGTGGGTCCGAGGACGCGGCGGATGGATACGAGGAGGAAGCCGCCGGCCACACTCATACCGAGCACGTATCCGCAGCAGATGGCGACCAGAGTCAGACCCGGGTCCCCGTTCGCGTCCGTTGCGACGATGGCGACGATCATGCCGACGATGACGAGGAGCCACCCGGTCGTCGTGGCCACCGCCGAATGGCGGGAACGCTCCACGGCGTAGAACACGCGGGTGCCCCAGGCGACGAACGACCAGCCGGGAACCGCGAGGGCCATGACCATGATCGCGCGGGCCATCGAGTCGAAGGGCACCGAGGCGACGTCCTTGGCCGCATCGATCGCGGTGAAGAAGGTCTGCAGAGGGCTTGCGGCCGAGAGCAGGATGACGGCCCCGAGTCCGCCGATGGTGAGGATGAGCGCGGTCGTCGTCGACGTCACTGCCCGCAGGCGAACCCCGGCCTGGGCACGGTCGGTCTCGGTCGCCTCGGTGTCGGTGGATCGTCCCACCCAGGTCGACAGGGCGGGGAACATCACGGTGGCAACCGGCACGGCCAGCACCGCATAGGGCAGGAGATAGACGGCGTTGATGTAGCTGAAGAGGACGAACGTGCCCTTGCCGCCCGAGTGGTTCGACAGAGTCAGGGTCGCGAGCACCGCCGCCTGCTGTGCGAGCAGAGCCGCCATTCCGGCGCCGGCCAGACGCAGCGCACGGTGGGCGACTCCGGGTGGGAACGAGTAGGTGGGGCGCAGCTTCAGTCCCGTCGACGACATCGGCAGAGCCAAGGGCAGGGCGAGTGCCGCGACGCCGAGGGTCGTGCCCCAACCGAGCCAGCCGAGGTGCGACTGCCAGGTGTCGTCGTTGCCGCCGACGCCTGCGTAGGCGATGTAGCAGCCGATGACGACGAGGCTGGACAGCAGCGGTGCGAACGCCGGCCAGAGGAACTTCCGGTGCGCCTGGAGCACGCCGGTGAGCACTGCGCCGATGCCGTAGAGGACGAGCTGCGGGGAGAACATGAGCAGCAGCTGCGCGGTCGCGTGGATCTCGGAATCGGTGGTCTTCGCGTCGACGAGGAGGTTCGCGATGGGTTCGGCGAACACGGCGAGCAGGATCGACAGAGGCAGGGTGACGCTGATGGCCCAGGTCAGCAGCCCGGAAGCGATCCTCCCCGCCGTCTCCCGGTCCGAGCGGGCCAGTGGGATCGCGAGCAGCGGGATGACGGCCCCGGCCAGGGCTCCGCCGGCGACGACCTCGAAGAGGATGTTCGGGACCTGGTTCGCACTCTGGTAGGCGGTGCCGACAGTGCCGGCGCCGACGGTCGGTGAGAACACCAACCAGCGGAGGAAACCGACGAGTCGGGTGATGAGGGTGATGATCGAGACGAGCAGCGCCGTGGAGGCGAGGACTCGAACGAGCTTGCTCACACGCCCTCGCGGCCGAAGGAGTCGATCTCCCGCAGGCCCGGGGTCGACTCGATGACGGAGGTGAAGGACACCTTCTCGCTGGCCAGGGTGAGCCCGGCGAGCACGGCGAGGATGAGGCGTCTCTGTGCAGGACTCGCGGTCTCGGACAGGATCACGCCGATTGCCGCGCCCAGGGCGTTCGCGCCGGTGTCTCCGAGCATGACCTCTCCGGCGAGGTCATCGGGCCAGGCCGCGGCGGTGGCCCCGGCGATCGCACCGGACTGTGCCCAGGACACGCGCCGTTCGTGGTCGGTGAAGGCCAGGGTGAGCGTCCCTGCTTTGAGGGCGCGACCAGGCCGCAGGTCGAGGAGGTTGAAGAGGTTCGCCGATCCGGCGATGACTCCCCCGGTGACGACGATGTCCGTGGCTGTCGCATACCAGGCGCGTCCAGCCTCGGTCCGGTCGTGTCCGAAGAGCCCGGTCGGGCGGGGGCGGCCGCGCAGGATCGCGGCGGCCGCGATCGAGGCCAGCGGAATGCCGGTGACCTTGATCGCCCCGGTCGTGATCTCTCCGCGGGCGAGTGCGGACAGGTGCCCGCGCAGTCCCTTGGAGGACCCGGATTCGCAGAAGTCGTCCACTGCGCCGAGGCCGCCTGCCGTGGCCGTGGCCAGCAGGGTCGCTGTCCGCTGCCGGGGATCTTCGATGAGCGCTCCCCCGGCCAGGAGTCCGGCGGTCACTGCCGGTCCTTCGATGAGGGAGACCTCGCGGCCTGCGTGGTTGGTGCGCACCACGTTCTGCTGGGTGCGCAGTCGGGAGGCGAGCACGGCCTTCGTGGCAGTGAATCCGAGAAGTCCGGCCACGGCTGTGCTGACGATGGAGCGGATCATTGCGGCTCCTCCTTCTTCGACTCGTCGGTCTTCTTCTCATCGGTCTTCGCGGGCAGGATCCCCTCCGCGTCGTCGGCAAACCCGTAATGTCCGTGGGTGCCGGATTCGCCGGCGGCCAGAGCGCGCACGGTGATGACGGGGCCGGCGCCGAGGCCGAGTCCGTCGACGGTGCTGGCACGCGATTTCTCCGTCCGCAGCACGTTGACGAGTCCGTTCTGCGCCGATCCCGCGTCACCGGCGACGACCACCGAGTCGGCTTCGGAGGTCAGTGTGGTGACGAAGTCGGTCACTAGGGTCCGGGTGGCTTTGTCGTCGGTGGCCTGCGGGCTCGGCTTCGTCTCCTCGGCCAAGGTCGAGTTCTCGTCGTCGACGACGATGAACAGCGATGTCGTCTTGTGGTCGGTGTCGGTGCGCAGACGGTCGGCGTCGACGAATGCATCGTAGAGTTTCGAGGACTTCTTCGTTGCGGCCTCGCGGTCGGCCTCGTCTTCGAGCATCGAGGCTTCACCGGTGAGCGCGATGACCAGGGCGGCGCGGACCGCTGTGGAGTCGTCCTTCGGCAGGCCCGGCACGATCGTGCGCAGCTGTTTGAGGAAGGACGAGGAGTTGTCGACGGTCAGCGTGTTCGGGACGAAGGAGACGTCCCCGGCGATCGTGCCGTCGGCTTCCTTGACCCGGTTGCTCACCTCTTCGACCTGCTCCGGGTCGGCTTCGGGTCCGGCGATGATGCTCACTTCTCGGTCTTTGAGTATGCCGTCGATGAGTTCCGGGGCGGCAGCGGTGACGAACTCGTTCTGCTTGTCGATATTGCCCTTGGCGGCGTCAAGGTTCGTCCGCAGAGTGTCGCGGTCGCTGCGCAGAGCGTCGACCTGGCTCTGCAGGGATTCTCCGATCGGCTCCTTCAGCGGTCCGGCGCCGAGGACGATGCCCACGGCCAGGGCGAGGAACACCGAGACGAGGGAGACGAGGTGGTAGCGGAAGTCAATCACGGATTCAGTCCTTGGATGAGGCCGGCGGATTCGGTGGCGGCCGCGGGGTCCCCGCCGAAGAGGGAGCCGATCCAGCCGAAGAGGCCGTCGAGTTGTGCGCCGATGAGGCCGAGGAAGGTCTGCCCGGCCGAGGTCGCGGTCAGTGCCACGCCGAGGGCGACGAGGCCGGCGATGATGAGCACGGCCAGCTGCAGGCTGGAGATGCGCTGCCGGTAGAGCAGGGATACGCCCTTGGCGTCGATGAGCTTCGAGCCCACGCGCAGGCGGGTGATGAAGGTCGAGGCCATTCCCTTGCGGCCCTTGTCGAGGAATTCCATGACCGTGTCATGGGTGCCCACGGCGACGATGAGTTCGGCTCCTTTGTCATCGGCGAGCAGCATGGCGATGTCCTCGCTGGTGCCCGAGGCGGCGAAGGCCACACAGTCGACGCCGAGGGCTCTGACCCTCTCGGTGCCCGGTGCGTTGCCGTCCCTGTAGGCGTGGACGACGATCTCGGCTCCGGAGGTCAGGGCGGTGTCGGACACGGAGTCCATATCGCCGACGATCATGTCGGGTCGGTAGCCGGCTTCGATGATCGCATCGGCGCCGCCGTCGACGCCGATGAGCAGCGGCCGGTATTCGCGGATATAGGAGGCCAGCATCGCCAGATCCTCCTTGTAGTGGTACCCGCGGACGACGATGAGCACATGTCGGTCGGTGAACGTCGTCTTCACGTCCGGCACGACGAGTTCGGCGGAGAGCAGATCGGAGTCCTTGCGGATGTATTCGATCGTATTGTCGATGAAGTCCACGAGCACGGAGTTCATTCCGGCTTCGGCCGCGTGCATATCATCGGCGATCGTCTCGGCCGTCTGCAGGACTCCCGTGGCCACTTCGTCCTCGCCGAGGAAGACGGTGGCCCCGTCGATGGAGATCTCCGCGTTCTCGTCGACGGCATCGAAGATCTCTGCGCCGACGGCGTCGATGAGGGGGATGCCGGCGTCGACGATGATGCTCGGGCCGAGGTTCGGGTAGCGGCCGGAGATCGATTTGTCGGCGTTGATCACCGCAGCCGGTCGGCAGGCGACGAGGGCTTCGGCGGAGATGCGGTCGATGTCGGAGTGTTTGATGACCGCGATATCGCCTGCTTGGAGGCGTTTCGTCAGGTTCTTCGTGCGTCGGTCCAGGCGGGCAGGGGCGGGACCGGACCGGGTCGGTGCGGTGGGATTGTCGCGATGTCTACGCACTTTCATGGTCCGCCCATTCTCTCATGTGCTGCCAACGCCGACGTCCTTGACCTGCCGAGCATTGTCAAGGAGTTCGGCGGCGTGGGCCTTCGCCGAGGCGGAGTCATCCATTCCCGCCAGCATGCGGGAGAGCTCGACGACGCGTTCTTCGTCGGTGAGCTCCTGCACTCCCGAGCGCACGGTTTCGGCGTCATCGTCTTTGACGATGGTCACGTGGGTGTCGGCCCAGGCGGCGACCTGCGGCAGGTGCGTGACGACGATGACTTGGGCGTTGCGGGCGAGTTTGGCCAGGCGGCGGCCGATCTCCACGGCCGCTTTGCCTCCAACGCCGGCGTCGACCTCGTCGAAGACGTAGGTGGGGATGGATTCGCTGGCCGCGCGGACGACTTCGATGGCGAGCATGACGCGGGAGAGCTCACCGCCGCTGGCGATCTTGCCGATGTCGTCGGGTGTCGAGGATTCGTGGGCGGCGAAGGTCAGCCGCACCTCGTCGGCACCGTGCGTCGCGGGTTCGCGGGGTGTGAGTTCGAAGGCCACGGTCGCCTTCGGCATCGACAGTGCGGTGAGCTCTTCGCTCACGGCCGCGGAGAATTCCGTGGCGGTGGCGGTGCGGATCTCTGTGAGCGCCGAGGCGGCTTCCTCCATGGCGGAGCGTGCCTCGTCGAGTTCGGCGTCGAGTCCGTCTAGGTCACGATCCTCGGCTTCGAGTTCGGTGAGTTCGGCCGCGGACCGGGTTTCGAAATCGAGGACTTCGGCGACGTCCTGACCGTAGGGGGCCAGCGTGCCGAGTTCCGCGCGGCGGGCTTCGGTCTCCTCCAGCGAGGTCTCGCCGAGTTCGTCGAAGCCGGAGAGGTAGGAGGAGAGTTCTGCGGCGGAGTCGGAGAGCCTGAGCACCGCATCGCCCAGGGCCTCGCGAATGGTGACGAGTTCCCTGTCGGAGGATTCGACATCGCTGATGGTGCTGATGGCCTGGTGGACGAGGTCAACGGCGGCCCCGGCATCGTCGATCTCGGAGCCCAGCAGCAAGTCGTGGGCGGCACCGACGGCGCGGGTGATCTCGGCGGCGGCGCCGAGCTTCGCGGCCTGCGCGGTCAGCGTCTCGTCTTCGCCGGATTCGGGCCGGACCTTGTCGATGGCCTCGAGGCAGCCGCGCAGCCACAGGATGCGTTCGCGGCGGGCGGCGGTGGAGTCCTTGATCCGCGCGACGCGGGTCTCGGTCTCCTTCCAGGTGTCGAACGCGGCACGGTAGCGGTCGGCCACCTCGGCGAGTTCCTGCCCTCCGGCGGCGTCGAGGAGCTGCCGCTGCTGGGCGGTGCCTTTGAGGCGCAGCTGTTCGGACTGGCCGTGGAGGGTGATGAGGTCCGAGGAGATGTCTGTGAGCACGGAGATCGGCACGGTGCGCCCGCCGGCGGTGGCGCGGGCTCGGCCCTTGAGTGCGACGGTGCGGGAGATGATCGCTTCGTCCTCGGCGCTGCCGCCGGCATCGATGATGCGTTCGCGCACGGGATCGGCGACATCGGTGAAGATGCCTTCGACTTCGGCTTTCTCTGCGCCCTTGCGGACGACCCCGGACCCGACTTTGCGGCCCATGAGCAGGGACAGGGCGGAGACGAACATCGTCTTGCCGGCACCGGTCTCACCGGTGACGACGGTGAAGCCGGTATCGAGTTCGACCTCGGCTTCGGCGATCACGCCGAGGTGGGAGATGCGCAGTTCGGAGATCATTCAGGCCTCCTTGATCGGGCCCCGCCAGCCGGAGACGGGCAGGCGGAACTTCGCGACGAGTCGGTCGGTGAAGGGTCCTGTGTGCAGGCGGGCGAGACGGATCGGCGAGGCCGAGCGGGTGGCTTCGACCCGGGCGCCGGCGGGCAGTTCGAGGGCGCGGCGGCCATCGCACCACAGGACGGCGGAGTGGTCGGGATTGTTCGTGGAGATCTCGACACCGAGGCGGGAGTTCGGGCTGACCACGAGCGGTTCGGCGAACAGGGCGTGGGCGGAGATGGGCACGAGGAGGAGGGCCTCGACCTCGGGCCAGACGATGGGACCGCCGGCGGAGAAGGAGTAGGCGGTGGAGCCGGTGGGGGTGGCGAGGATGACGCCGTCGCAGCCGAAGGAGGACACTGGGCGGGCGTCGACGCCGAGGACGACGTCGATCATCCGCGACTTCGAGGTCTTCTCGATGGTTGCCTCGTTGAGTGCCCAGGCGTTGAAGATGTTCTCGCCTTCGTGCCATACGGACACGTCGAGGGCGAGTCGCTCCTCGACGAGGTAGTCGCGTTGGGAGACGCGGTGGACCGCCTCGGCGAGGTCTTCCCTTTCGCTTTCGGCGAGGAATCCGACGTGGCCGAGGTTGACGCCCATGAGCGGAGCCCCGGAACCGTGGAAGCGTTCGGCGGCGCGGAGGATGGTGCCGTCGCCGCCGAGGACGATGACGAGTTCGCAGGCGTTCTTCCACTCCCCCAGCTCGGAGGAGTCGATGACGATGCAGTGGCGGAGGATGTCGGCGTCGGCGACGGTTTCGCTGCCTGTGGCGCCGGCCTGTCGGGCGCGGATGCCGACGATCTCGTCGTCGAGGACGACGGGGGTGATGCCGTCGTCGAGGAGAGCCTTGAACACGCTGACGGCTGCCACGGCCGACTCTTCACGTTGGGGGTGCAGCAGCACCATGATGTGTCTGGTCACGACTCTCCTCTCATAATCGTCTCCAGGTGGATGGGCAGGGATGCTTCGTCGAGCCTATCGGACTCGTCGGGTGTTCGGCCTGGGCGAACACGCAGGAAGTACTCCCGGTTTCCGCTGGGTCCCGGCAACGGCGAGGGCGCGATGTCGGTGACACGGGCCGAGTGTTCGCTGACGGCGGAGAGGACGGACTCGAGCGCGCGGCGACGGTTGCTGCCTGACGTGACGACTCCGTGTTTGTCGAGGGAGGATCGGGAGAGCTCGAATTGGGGTTTGACCATGAGCAGAAGCTCACCGGTCGCTGCCGTGGCGGCCAGCAGGGGTTCGATGAGCAGACGCAGGGAGATGAAGGAGACATCGGCGACGACGAGGTCGACGACGGGCACATCGGAGTTCCCGAGTTCGCGCAGGTTGAGTCCTTCACGGACGTGGACGCGAGGGTCCTCGCGCAGCAGGGTCGCGAGCTGGTCGTGACCGACGTCGACGGCCCAGACTTCTCTGACTCCGTGGTGGAGGAGGACCTGAGTGAAGCCGCCGGTCGAGGCACCTGCGTCGAGGGCGGTGAGACCGTCGAGGGCTGGGCGGGTGAGGGCAGGGCTGCTGAGGTCGGACTGGTTGAGGTCGGACCGGCTGACGTCGGAGCCGCTGAGGTTGAAGGCGTCGAGCGCGCCGAGGAGCTTGTGGGCGCTGCGGGCGACCCAAGGATCGGGTTCGGTGACGCTGAGTTCGTCGGATTCGGCGACGTCGTGTGAGGCCTTGGCGGCGGTGCGGCCGTTGACGCTGACGCGTCCGGCGGCGATTTCGCGGGCGGCGCGGGAGCGGGAGTTCACCAGGCCGCGGTCGACGAGTGCTCGGTCGAGCCTGCTCACAAGGAGCCCACCTGGGAGTCGAGTTCGTCGAGCAGGGCACCGAGGCGCTCATGCCGCTGCGCCGCGGGAGCGTCTTTGGTCTCGGCGAGGTGGGTCCGCCAGGAGTCGACGGGCACGTCCCCGCTCACCGAAGCCGGCGTCGGAGTCGGCGTCGGAGTCGGAGTCGGCTGTGTTAAGTCCGACTGAGCCGGAGGGGTCGGTCGCGGTGTTTCGGTCACTGCTCCTCCTCGGTTCGGGCTCCGATGTCGGCACGGGCTCCGGTTTCGGTACGGGCTCCGGTTTCGGCCCAGTCATCGATCGTGCGGGGCAGCGTCCCTTCGGCCAGCACCGCCTCGGCGTCGGTGTCACCTGCGTCGATGGCGGCCCACGCCTCGTGCAGTGCGGTCTCGACGCGTTCGGCCTCACTGCGGTCACCGCCGGTGATGAGGGCTGTGAGGCCGCGCAGGTTCGGCAGGATGTACGTCGGCCGGCGCTGGGGTTCGGCGCGGAGAGCATCGTGGATGTCATGGATGCCGGTGAGCACGAGTGCGGTCTCGTACCCGGCGGCGCGTCCGCCTTCGATGTCAGTGTTCAGGCGGTCGCCGACCATGAGCGGCCGCCGTGCGCCGAGGCGGTCGGTAGCGAATTCCATCATGTGCGGTGCGGGTTTGCCGACGATGACCGGCTGGGTGTCGGTGAGTCGGGCCATGAGTTCGACGAATGCGCCGTTGCCGGGGACCTTGCCGGTTTCGGTGATGAGTGAGAAGTCGGGGTTGCTCGCCCACCATTCGGCGCCGGAGCGGATGATGGTGCAGGCGCGCACGATCGTCTCGTAGTCGATGTGCGGGTCGAGTCCTTGGGCGATGGCCACCGGTTCGGCGTCCGGGGAGTCCGTGATCTCGAGTCCGGCGTCTTCGAGGGCGATTCGCAGCCCGGTGGTGCCGACGAGGTGGACGCGGGCGCCGGTCCCGAATCGCTCGGCGAGGCGTTCAGCGAGCACCTGCGCCGAGGTGGTCACTTCATCAGCGGTGGCGTTGATGCCCAGCCCGGTGATCTTCTGTGCGGTCGCCTCAGCGGTGCGGGTGGCATTGTTCGTCACATAGTTGACGGGGATCTGCTGCGAGTGGAGCCAGTTGATGCCGTCGGCGGCTCCGTCGATCGCGTGGGTGCCGTGGTAGACGACTCCGTCCAGGTCGAACAGGACACAGTCGATGGGCACGCCCGGGGTTTCGGGCGCGGAGCCGTTCGACGTGTGTGCCTGTTCGACGGAGGAAGTCACTTGTCGCCGTCGACCTCAGTGGTCTCGGAAGCGGTGTCGGTCTCTGCGTCGGCGAGGATCTCGTCGAGTTCGGCTTCGATCTCGTCATCGGTGACCTTGACGGACTTCAGTTCCTTCGCCGAGATGTGCGTCTTCGACGCAGCAGTCGGAGCTGCAGGCTCGGCCGTGGAATCAGCATCGGTGGCCTCCGTGGTCTCCGTGGTCTCCGCCGCCTCGGCGTGCTTGGTTTCGTCTGCGGCGACCTGGTCGGTTTCGTCTGCGGAAACGTCGTCCGCGGAATCATCGGCGGCCGCTGCGTCGACTGAATCCTCGGGCTCGTCTTCGACCTCTTCGACGGTTTCGATCTCGACGCCGGCGTTGAGGTCCGGTTCCTCGTCACCGAACAGCGTTCCGGTCGCCTTGGCGGTGCGACGGGAGAGCTCTTCGTACTTGTCGGCGAGTTCGCCTTCACCGTCGATGCGAAGCACCTCGGAGTAGGCGGCCATGAGGCGGACCAGGGCGCCGCTGGGCTTCTGGGTGAAGTCTTCGGCTTCGATGAGTCGGCGTGCTCCGGCGATGTCTTCGAGGTCGGACTTCGCTCCGGCGGCGACGATGACGAGTTCGGTGTGGGCGTCGTTGTCGAGGTCGAGCTCTTCGGACTGCTTCAGCAGCTCGATGGCCTTCTCCGGCTTGCCGCGTCCACGTTCAGCATCGGCAATGAGCGCAATGTTGTCGTTCGATCCGGAGATGCGGCGGTGGGTGCGCAACTCGCGCACAGCTTCGTCGTAGTTCTCCACGTAGTACGCAGCGATACCAAGGGCTTCGCGGACGACGGCGACGCGACCGGCGCGTGCCATGGCGGCCTTCGCGTGTTCATGGGCGCGTTCGGGATCGAGATCGAGCAGCCCACCTGCTGCGACGAGGTGCTTGGCGACCATAGCCGCGTTCTCTTTGTCGAGGGAACGCAGCTGGCTGAAGATCTCTTTGTCGAGCTCGCGGCCGGTGACGCCTTCGGGAATCTCAGGTTCCTGGATGCGTGGGCGGCGGGCACGCTGCTCGCGTGCGTATTCGCCGGTGTCCGTCTTGCGCGGGGCGCGACGATCATTGTCGTTGCGACCGCGTCCTCCTCGACCGCCTCGGTTGTCGTCCCGACCGTGGCCGCGGAATCCACCGCGACGGTCGTCGTCGCGACGATCGCGGTTAAAGCCGCCTCGGCGGTCGTCGTCACGGCGGTTGCCCTGGTAGCCGCCACGGCGATCATCATCGCGACGATCACGGTTGAAACCACCACGGCGGTCATCGTCGTTGCGACGATTCCCTTGGTAGCCGCCACGGCGATCATCGTCACGACGGTTGCCTTCGTAGCCACCACGGCGATCATCATCGCGGCGTTCACGGTTGAAGCCGCCTCGGCGATCGTCGTCGTTGCGGCGGTTCCCTTGGTAGCCGCCACGACGATCATCGTCCCGGCGATCACGGTTGAAACCACCACGATGATCATCATCGTTGCGACGGTTGCCCTGGTACCCACCACGACGATCATTATCGCGACGGTCGCGGTTGAAGCCGCCGCGACGGTCACCGTCGTTGCGGCGGTTCTGGCCATACCCACCGCGACCGTCGTCATCGCGACGGTTCCCCTGGTAACCGCCTCGGCGATCATCGTCGTTGCGACGGTTCCCCTGATAGCCACCGCGACGATCGTCATCCCGTCGGTTCCCCTGATAACCACCGCGACGGTCATCGTCACGGCGATTGCCCTGGTAACCGCCTCGGCGATCGTCCCGGTGATCGGAATGGCGTGGCCCGCGGCCGTCCCGGTTGTCCGGTCGACGGTTGCGATTATTGTCGCGATCTGAGCGGCGACCGCCATCTGCGCGGCGGTTGTCCTGGCTGTCTCGCGAATCCCCTTGGGCCACGATTCTCCCTATGAAGTCTTTTGAATGTTCCGCTCCATTCTAGTGCACTCACCGCCGAGTCGCCCTGTGTGCGGGGACACGTCAGACTCCCCCGCAGGGGCCTCTATCGGCGGATCGACGCCCAGGTCACCGCCTTAGGCCTCTGTTAGAATCAAGGCGAATCCAGTCGAACGGCCAGCAGAAATCGAATCGGTTCGGCGGCAGCGGCACCACGCGTCGCCTCGGCACCAGGGGATCAATGACAGCGGACGTGGAAGACCAGTGCGCGGACGACACCTTTCTGCGTGCTTCCACGAGCAGAGAATCCACTCCGAACACCGTTCCCGATCCCCCACCGAATGCCTCCTTCGTCGCAGCGTCAACCCCAGTGCCTTTCGGTCCGCCGACCTGCTCCCATCGCGCACAGACAATGAGCAATCTCACCTGCCTTTGTGACCAGCATCATCGGATTGAGCATTCGGCCACCGTCTTCGCATATTGTGTTCCCCGGAAGCATGAGAATCGACGCGGCCGAAACGCCTCGCATCCCAGGTCAGGCAGCAGGTCAAGCGGCAGCTCAGACAACAGTTTCAGGGCGCTCGGACAACCCGGTGACGCCACCTGCTCCACTGCCGCGGTCGCGCCTTCGACCCCTCAGATCACACAGTCGTTCACCCGCTAGGAAAAGGAGAAATCGTGCCAAACACACTCTTCATCGACGGACAGTGGGTTTCAGCCGTCAACGGTGGAACCCGCAAGATCCACAATCCGGCCGACGGCAGCTTCGTCGCCGAGGTGGACGAAGCCAGCCCAGCCGACACCGAGCTGGCGATCAGGGCCGCCCGCCGCGCCTTCGACTCCGGTGTCTGGTCCTCCGTGCCGACCAGCGAACGCGGCGACCTGCTGCTGAAGTTCGCTGCCGTTCTGCGTGAACGCAAGGACGAATTCGCACGTGCCGAGTCCCTGGACACCGGCAAGCGCTTCGTCGAGTCGCAGATCGACATGGATGACATCGCGAACTGCTTCGACTACTTCGGCAAGCTCGCCGGAAACGATGCCGGCCGCGTCGTCGACGCCGGAACCGACACCGTCGCTTCGAAGATCGTGCACGAGCCGGTGGGCGTCTGCGCTCTCATCACCCCATGGAACTACCCGCTGCTGCAGGCCGCGTGGAAGATCGCCCCGGCCATTGCCGCCGGCAACACGTTCATCCTCAAGCCCGCCGAACTCACCCCGCACACCGCGATACTGACCATGCAGGTGCTCGAGGAGCTCGGACTGCCGGCCGGTGTCGGCAACCTCATCCTCGGTGCCGGTGCCGATGCGGGTGCTCCGCTGTCCACGCATGAGGACATCGACATGGTCTCCTTCACCGGCGGCCTCGTCACCGGTCGTCTGCTCGCGAAGAACGCTGCGGCGACGGTGAAGAAGATCGCCCTCGAGCTCGGCGGGAAGAACCCGAACGTCGTCTTCGCCGATGCCGACTTCGAGGCTGCCGTCGACAACGCGCTCAACGCCGCCTTCGTCCACTCCGGTCAGGTGTGCTCGGCCGGTGCCCGACTCATCGTCGAGGAATCCATCGCCGAGGAGTTCGTCAACCGCCTCGTCGAGCGTGCCGAGCAGATCCGCCTCGGTGGTCCCTTCGATGAGAACGCCGAGACCGGTCCGCTGATCTCCGCCGCACACCGCGACAAGGTGCATGCCTATGTTGAGAAGGGTGTGGCCGAAGGTGCACGCCTGCGCTGCGGCGGCAAGTTCGGCGAAGGAGAGCTGGAGAACGGCTTCTACTACCTGCCGACAATCCTCGACCAGGTCAAGCGCGGAATGTCCGTGGTCTCCGACGAGGCATTCGGTCCCGTTGTCACCGTTGAGACCTTCTCCACCGTCGACGAGGCGGTCGAGATCGCCAACGACACCTACTACGGGCTCGCCGGCGCCGTGTGGAGCCAGGACGCGGGCAAGACCCAGCTTGTCGCCCAGCGTCTGCGCCACGGCACCATCTGGATCAACGACTTCCACCCCTACCTGCCGCAGGCCGAGTGGGGCGGCTACAAGCAGTCGGGCTTCGGTCGCGAACTCGGGCCCACGGGTCTGGCCGAGTACCAGGAAGCCAAGCACATCTACCAGAACCTCGAGCCGGCCGTCACCGGATGGTTCCCCGACCACACCAAGTGACACCCAGCACTTCGCAGACGCATATCGAGAACCAAGGAGAATAGACAGTGAAGACCACTCACAGCTTTGACTATGTTGTCGTGGGCGGCGGCTCGGCGGGTGCCGCCGTGGCAGCTCGCCTCAGCGAGGATCCCGAGGTCAGCGTCGGACTGCTCGAGGCCGGCCCGACCGATGTCGACCAGGACGTCATCCTGCGACTCAACCGGTGGATGGAGCTCCTCGAATCCGGTTTCGACTGGGACTACCCCATCGAGGAGCAGGAGAACGGCAACTCGTTCATGCGCCACGCTCGGGCGAAGGTCCTCGGCGGCTGCTCGTCCCATAACTCCTGCATCGCCTTCTGGGCCCCGCGGGAGGACCTCGACGAGTGGGAGAACAAGCACGGTGCGGCCGGTTGGGGTTCGAAGGACACCTTCGGTCTGTACAAGAAGCTCGAGAACAATGAGCTGCCCGGCGACCACCACGGCCACGACGGTCCTGTGTCGCTGATGAACGTGCCCCCGGTCGACCCGTGCGGTGTGGCTCTCCTCGACGCCTGCGAACAGGCGGGCATCCCCCGCGTGCAGTTCAACGACGGCGAAACCATCATCAACGGCGCGAACTTCTTCCAGGTCAACCGCAAGGAAGACGGCACCCGTTCGTCCTCCTCGGTGTCCTACCTGCACCCGATCCTCGACCGTGAGAACCTCACGATCCTCACCGACACTCAGGCCAAGGAGCTCGAGTTCGATGAGAACGACAACTGCACGGCCGTGCACGTGGTCAACAACGCCTTCGGCAAGACCAACCGCATCGAGGCGAAGAAGGAAGTCATCGTCTCCGCCGGTGCCATCAACACCCCGCAGCTGCTCATGCTCTCTGGCATCGGTCCGAAGGACCACCTCGCCGAGGTGGGGATCGAGGCTCGCGTGGATTCGCCGGGAGTCGGATCCCACCTCGGCGACCATCCCGAGGCTGTCATCAGCTGGGAAGCCAAGAAGCCCATGGTCGAGGATTCGACCCAGTGGTGGGAGATCGGCATCTTCTCCCCCACCGAGGAGGGACTCGATCGTCCGGACCTGATGATGCACTACGGTTCGGTGCCGTTCGATATGCACACCCTGCGTCAGGGCTACAAGACCTCGGAGAACTCCTTCTGCCTGACCCCGAACGTCACGCATGCGAAGTCACGCGGAACCGTGCGTCTGCGTTCGAAGGACTTCCGTGACAAGCCGAAGGTCGATCCTCGCTACTTCACCGATCCGGAGGGCCACGACATCCGCGTCATGGTCGCCGGCATCAAGAAGGCCCGTGAGATCGTCTCGCAGGACGCAATGTCCGAGTGGGCCGGCGAAGAGCTGTTCCCGGGCAAGGACGTGCAGACGGACGAGGACATCGCCGCTTACGTCAAGAAGACTCACAACACCGTCTACCACCCGGTCGGCACGACCCGCATGGGTGCGACCGATGACGAGATGTCGCCGCTGGATCCGCAGCTGCGGGTCAAGGGCGTGAACCGTCTGCGCGTCGTCGACGCCTCGGCGATGCCGGAGATCACCACGGTCAACCCGAACATCACCGTGATGATGATGGGCGAGAAGTGCGCGGAGATGATCAAGAACGGTCAGTGAGCATCTTGAGCTCAGCTCCGCCTCGGTGAGGTGAGAATCGCCGAGGCGGCCTGAGCCGAACCGATCACGACGACGAAGGGGCAGCTGCGTTTCGCAGCTGCCCCTTCGTCATGCCCGGACCGAGTCCATCATGCCTGGAATTGTCGATCCGGGTCCCGGAACCTACCCGGCGTCGTCCTTGCCCTCGTTTCGTCGGCTGCCCGTGCGACTGGCCAGGGTACCTTCACGACGTCCCTTGTGTCCGTGCGCCTCGATGTAGGGATCCCGGAATTCCGGTGCCGGTTCGACGGCTTCGGGTTTGGTGACGACATCCTCTTCGTCGTCGTACTCATGACCGAATTCGTCATCGCCGCCGACCCGACGTTCGACCTCCTCGGGCGGCAGCACCTTCTTCCACCTGCGCATCCGCACTCTGGGCAGCACTCCGGCGTCCTCGCGGAGGGCTCGCATGAGGGCGTAGATCTGGAAGTAGGCGATGATGAAGAACGGCAGGCCGACGAGGATGATCGTCGACTGCAGCGCCTCGAGACCGCCGCTGCCGGAGAAGACGAGCAGGGTGGCCGTGACGACGGCGACGGACAGGGCCCAGAAGATCCTCTGCGGCAGCGGGTTGAAGTCCTCATGCCCGTTATTCATCGTGTCGACGACGAGTGCCGCCGAGTCGACCGAGGTGACGAAGAAGATGATGACGAGGACGATCGCGATCACCGAGACCGGTCCTGCAAGCGGGTAGTGGTCGAGGAACGCGAAGAGCGCCCCCGGGATGTCGCCCTGGTCGACGACCCGGTCGACGAGTCCCCCGCCCTGGTTGAGCTCGATGTCGAAGGAGGCGTATCCGAAGATGCCGAACCACAGGATCGAGAAGGCCGAAGGAACGGCGAGCACGCCGATGACAAACTGTCGGATCGTGCGACCGCGGGAGATGCGGGCGATGAAGATGCCGACGAACGACGACCAGGTGATCGTCCACGCCCAGTAGAAGACCGTCCAGGTGTTCTGCCATCCGGTGTTCGCGAACGTGTCGTTCCACAGCGCCAATTCCGGCAGCTGGTGGACATAGGAGCCGAGGGATTCGAAGACGCCCTTGGCCATGAACAGGGTCGGGCCGAAGACGACGATGAAGACGAGCAGCAGCACCGCCATGACGATGTTGATGTTCGACAGCACCTTGATGCCCTTGTCGAGACCGAGCGAGACAGAGATCGTCGCCAGACCGCAGACGACGCCGATGATGATCAGCTGCCACAGCGCGTTCTCGGGAATGCCGAGGACCTGGGCGAGGCCGCCGTTGATCTGCAGGGTGCCGAGACCGATCGATACGGCGATGCCGAAGACGGTGCCGATGATGGCGACGACGTCGATGGTCTTGCCGATCGGCCCGTGGATCTTCTCGCCGAGGATGGGCTGGAAGATCGAGCTCACGCGCGGTGGCAGGTTCCGCTTGTGGATGAAGTAGGCGAAGCACAGTGCGGGAAGGGTGAAGATCGTCCACGTGTGCAGGGTGAAGTGGTAATAGGTGAAGTTCATGGCATCGGCCGCGGCAGCCGCCGTGCCGGGTTCGATGCCCGTCGATTCACGTGGTGGTGCACCGAAGTGGCTCACCGGTTCGGCGACTCCCCAGAACATGAGGATCGAACCGATGCCGGCGGCGAAGAGCATGGCGAACCAGGCGCCGTTCGAGTGTTCCGGTGGTTCGTCGTCAGGGCCGAGCTTCGCCCTGCCGTACCGTGAGGCGGCGATGTAGATGAGGAAGCCGAGGAACACGGTCACGCCGAGGATGTAGAACCATCCGAGATTCGTCAGCAGCCAGTCGGATGCGACGGAGACGCCCGCGTCGAGCTGTTCGGTGAAGAAGATCGTCCCGAGGACGAAGATGATGATCACGGCCGCGGAGGAGAAGAAGATGGCCGGATTCGTACGGAGTCTCAATGCATCGTGAAGCTTGTTGAGCATGGGTGCATCCTTCCTGAGTGCTGTGTAGCAGAGGAACCGTGTGGCCAACACTACAGAAGTCGGCCCATGCTCGGGAAGTACAGAGCGGAGCCCCGATCGATGTGATCGGGGCTCCGCTCGAAGGGTCGAAGACTGGCTGTGGGTCAGTGCTTCGGTGGCCCGTCCTGACCATGCTCGTCGAGGGGGTCGAGGTCGTCACCAAGACGACGACCCGGCTCGCCTGTATGCCCGCGGTCTCGGCGAAGGCGGTAGTCATCGGCCGCCTGCTCGTCATAGCGGGCATCGCCGCCATCACGCACAGGGGTGTCGCCGCGTCCGTCCACGACAGGTTCGCCATAGCCGGCGCCGCGTCCGTCGCGCGGCGCGGACGCTCCGCGATCGTCGACATAGGGTTCCTCGCCGCGAACGTCGCGGACAGGGCGTTCGCCGGCGCCATCGGACAGAGGTGCGCCACCGCGATCATCGCGGACAGGTCGTTCTCCCGCACCGTCAGACAGAGGTGCCCCACCGCGATCATCGCGGACAGGTGCATCGCCGTGGAACTGATCGCCCTCAGGACGACGCTCATCGCGAAGCGGCTGGCGCTCATCGTTCAGGCGACGGTCGTCGGCAGGTGGGACCTGCCCATCGGTACGGTAGTCCTCGTCGCGATGGACGCGCTCTGCGTCTGGCTGAGGACGGTCGTCGACTGGGCGGCGATCAGCTGCGTTGACCTGCTCGCCGCGATTGACCTGATCACCGGTGTTGACCTGGTCGCCGTGATGTCCTTCGGGACGAGCTCCGGGTGTGGCTGCACCGAAGTTCCCGTCCGAACGACGTCCATTGCGGTCAGCATCAGGAGTGTCCGGATCAAGCTCGTCGGCGCGCTGCAGCCGACGATCGTGTTCGAGTCGTTCCTCGCGCACGCGTTCTTCGCGCTTCGCAGCCTCCGAGTCGAGCTGTTCGGCCTCGGCGGCCTGACGATCGGCATCCGCGGCGCGAGCGTCAGCTTCAGCTTTCGCGCGCTTTGCCTCGGCCCGCTGCTTCTCGACTTCGGCCTCCCGGGCGCGAACATCGTGCTCTGACTCAGCGGCCTGCTGCCGCAGCTGCGCGGCCTCCTCGCGCTGGCGCTCACGCTTCTTCGCGGCCGCCTTCCGACTGACTGCGATAATGATCCCGACGATGATCAGGACGACGACGATGGCGACGACGATCCAGATGATTGTTGACGCGTTCATGCGATTTCTCCTTTACTGTCTATTCGGATGTCACCGTTCAGTTGCATCCGACACAGCGGACAGTTTCATCGTCGCACGCCGTTGAACATCCAACATGCACAAAGCCTGAGAGAATCATGTGTACCGCGAAGCGGCGAAGGATCGTTGCGAGGTCAGAGAGTTCAGAGCGGAGTGCCGCGTGCGGCCAGTTCAGAGGCCAACCACATAGCCAGATCCTGGGCGCCGACAGCGAGACCTCGGGGCAGACGAATACGAGAGCGGCTGCCGTCGGCAGCTCCCGTGCCATCGATCGTGAGCTCTACCGAGGATGCCGGGCCCTTCTTGAGGATGTGGACGTCGCGAATCCTTGACCAGAGCCAACCATCGGGCGGGCACTCGTGAACCGCGGCCCACACGCCCTCCGTGGTGACGACAACCTGGGCACTGCGCTGTTCCGAGAAGTTGAATCGGCCAAGGCCACGGAGCAGCCGTGCCCCGGAGGTATAGTGCAGCTCGACTCGGCCGGCTTCTGCGAGCTCGCCTCGCAAGGCTTCAAATGTGTTCACATCGATCCTCCTTCGCGGGCCAAGGGCGTATCAATAGGTTATCCGAGCATGAATAAGGGAAGGGCCCCGCCCAACCCTTTACAGGTCGAACGAGGCCTTCCGTCAAAGAATATTGCGGCAGTCACTTACTCTCCCACAACCACCAAGTTGCAGTACCATCAGCGCGCATGGGCTTAGCTACCGGGATCGGAACGGTTAACCGGGCGTTTCCCCACCACTATCACCACCGCAAAACCACACAGACCACCACCACACACCCCACAAGAGGGGTTATGGGCGGTAATGGTCCAAGAACCGCACAGCGAACGCGAACACCAAACAAAAGGCTACATAACACGCACCCCGTCAGGGGTGAAACAATCTTGTCAACACTCTCTTATATGTGTGACCACAAACAAACTCCACGCACACCACCCCAACCAAATAGTTAGAGTGAGTGAGTGATCGGTGTATTAGTACCAGTCAACTCCACACCTCACAGTGCTTCCATACCCGGCCTATCAACCCCATCATCTATAGGACACCTCTCCCGTGCAAAACACGGATGGAAATCTCATCTCGGAGCAGGCTTCCCGCTTAGATGCTTTCAGCGGTTATCCATCCCGAACGTAGCCAACCAGCCATGCTCCTGGCGGAACAACTGGCACACCAGAGGTTCGTCCGTCCCGGTCCTCTCGTACTAAGGACAGACCTCCACAAATTTCCTACGCACGCAGCGGATAGGGACCGAACTGTCTCACGACGTTCTAAACCCAGCTCGCGTACCGCTTTAATGGGCGAACAGCCCAACCCTTGGGACCGACTCCAGCCCCAGGATGCGACGAGCCGACATCGAGGTGCCAAACCATGCCGTCGATATGGACTCTTGGGCAAGATCAGCCTGTTATCCCCGAGGTACCTTTTATCCGTTGAGCGACCACGCTTCCACAAGCCATGGCCGGGTCACTAGTCCCAGCTTTCGCTCCTGCTCGACACGTCCGTCTCACAGTCAAGCTCCCTTGTGCACTTACACTCGACACCTGATTGCCAACCAGGCTGAGGGAACCTTTGGGCGCCTCCGTTACTCTTTAGGAGGCAACCGCCCCAGTTAAACTACCCATCAGGCACTGTCCCTGAACCCGATCAGGGTCCGAAGTTAAGGAATCCACTATGGTCAGAGTGGTATTTCACCGATCGACTCCACATGATCTAGCGACCACGCTTCAACGTCTCCCACCTATCCTACACAAACCACACCGAACACCAATACCAAACTATAGTGAAGGTCTCGGGGTCTTTCCGTCCTGCTGCGCGTAACGAGCATCTTTACTCGTAATGCAATTTCGCCGAGTTCGTGGTTGAGACAGCAGAGAAGTCGTTACGCCATTCGTGCAGGTCGGAACTTACCCGACAAGGAATTTCGCTACCTTAGGATGGTTATAGTTACCACCGCCGTTTACTGGGGCTTAAATTCTCCGCTTCACCCACAAGTGGGTTAACAGGTCCTCTTAACCTTCCAGCACCGGGCAGGCGTCAGTCCGTATACATCGACTTACATCTTCGCACGGACCTGTGTTTTTAATAAACAGTCGCTTCTCTCTGGCCTCTGCGACCACCACCAGCACATCCCCAAGCAAGTTGGGTTCACCGGGATGGTCCCCCTTCTCCCGAAGTTACGGGGGCATTTTGCCGAGTTCCTTAACCACGATTCTCTCGATCACCTTAGTATTCTCTACTCGACCACCTGTGTCGGTTATAGGGTACGGGCAACACACACCCTCACGTCGATGCTTTTCTCGGCAGCAGAGGATCACCAGATCACCCCACCAATGTGGGGCGCCCATCAGCTCTCACACACTTGTGGGGACGGATTTGCCTACCCCCACGTGCTACAACCTTAGACCGTGACTACCATCGCACGGCCTGGCTACCTTTCTGCGTCACACCTCACGCTTACCGACTCCACACTCAGGTCCCCCACTCAGTCCCAACCACAGACCCGAAGGTCTGACGGGGACATCACAGGGTTAGTATCGTGTGTTTTGGTACTGTCGGTTGTGTGTCGGTACCAGAATATCAACTGGTTGTCCATCGACTACGCCTGTCGGCCTCGCCTTAGGTCCCGACTTACCCAGGGCGGATTAGCCTAGCCCTGGAACCCTTGGTCATCCGGTGGACGGGTTTCTCACCCGTCTTTCGCTACTCATGCCTGCATTCTCACTCGAATCGCCTCCACCACTAGTTCACACTGCAGCTTCACCGGCAACTCGACGCTCCCCTACCCAACACCACACCATTACGGCTATTCGTGGTGCTGCCACAACTTCGGCGGTGTACTTAGCCCCGCTACATTATCGGCGCTCAATCACTTGACCAGTGAGCTATTACGCACTCTTTCAAGGGTGGCTGCTTCTAAGCCAACCTCCTGGTTGTCTTCGCAACTGAACATCCTTTCCCACTGAGCACACGCTTAGGGGCCTTAGTTGATGGTCTGGGCTGTTTCCCTCTCGACAATGAAGCTTATCCCCCACTGTCTCACTGCCACGCTGAACCTTGACTGGCATTCGGAGTTTAGTTGACGTCAGTAACCCGGTGGGGCCCATCAGCCATCCAGTAGCTCTACCTCCAGCAAGAACCACGCAACGCTGCACCTAAATGCATTTCGGGGAGAACCAGCTATCACAGAGTTTGATTGGCCTTTCACCCCTAACCACAGGTCATCCCCTCCATTTTCAACTGAAGTGGGTGCGGGCCTCCACGCGCTCTTACACACGCTTCACCCTGCCCATGGCTAGATCACTCCGCTTCGGGTCTAGGACACGCGACTCATACGCCCTATTCGGACTCGCTTTCGCTACGGCTACCCCACACGGGTTAACCTCGCCACGCACCGCTAACTCGCAGGCTCATTCTTCAAAAGGCACGCCATCACAGTCATCTAGATACTGCTCTGACGGATTGTAAGCACATGGTTTCAGGTACTCTTTCACTCCCCTCCCGGGGTACTTTTCACCATTCCCTCACGGTACTATTCCGCTATCGGTCATCAGGAAGTATTTAGCCTTACCAGGTGGTCCTGGCAGATTCACACGAAATTCCACGAGTTCCGTGCTACTCGGGCACACGCACACTGACAGTCGATCGATGTTTCGTCTACGGGACTCTCACCCACTCCGGTCCTGTTTCCCACCAGGTTCGACTACACCCACACACTGACAGACTGGCCATGCTGGACCAGACCATGCGAACCCCACAACACCGTGTACGCAACACCAGCACGCTTGACACGCACACGGTTTAGGCTCATCCAGTTTCGCTCGCCACTACTCCCGGAATCATTGTTATTTTCTCTTCCTGCGGGTACTGAGATGTTTCACTTCCCCGCGTTCCCCCCACATGCCCTATATATTCAGACACGGGTCACCACCCTCACGAGTGGCGGGGTTCCCCCATTCGGACACCCTCGGATCAACGCCTGTTTATCGGCTCCCCGAGGCTTATCGCAGATTTCCACGTCCTTCATCGGCTCCTGATGCCAAGGCATCCACCATGCGCTCTTACACACTCACCACACCCCTACACAAAGGTCGGGTTGATGGGCGTGCGCGAAACAATTGTCTTTCAATCACACAAGATGATGACAAGAAAAATCACATTACATAACACCACAACCCATTGGGTTGCAGCATTGATGCTCGCGTCCACTATACGATTCTCAAACCACTACCAAACACCCACCACCCGCGCCAGCATACCTGCTGCACGGATCCTGGGGTTGGTCCTGTTGGTTGAAACCACACCCAACACATATGTGTTGGGGTTTGTGATTCCAGGACCCAATAACGTGTTCGTTCTAGCCCACCCGAAAACCACAACCGCACCCGGGGCATTGACCCCAGCCAGGCTGTGTGGGCGAGCGAAGAAAAGTGATGTTCCACCCTTGAGCTCCCAACCGGAAACACGTTCGGCTTCCGCTGTTGGGGTTCTGATGTGTGCTCCTTAGAAAGGAGGTGATCCAGCCGCACCTTCCGGTACGGCTACCTTGTTACGACTTAGTCCCAATCACCAGTCCCACCTTAGACGGCCCCCTCCCCATAAGGGGTTGGGCCACCGGCTTCGGGTGTTACCGACTTTCGTGACTTGACGGGCGGTGTGTACAAGGCCCGGGAACGTATTCACCGCAGCGTTGCTGATCTGCGATTACTAGCGACTCCGACTTCACGTAGTCGAATTGCAGACTACGATCCGAACTGAGACTGGCTTTAAGGGATTCGCTTACCCTCACGGGCTCGCCTCTCTCTGTACCAGCCATTGTAGCATGCGTGAAGCCCAAGACATAAAGGGCATGATGATTTGACGTCATCCCCACCTTCCTCCGAGTTGACCCCGGCAGTCTCCTATGAGTTCCCACCATCACGTGCTGGCAACATAGAACGAGGGTTGCGCTCGTTGCGGGACTTAACCCAACATCTCACGACACGAGCTGACGACAACCATGCACCACCTGTACACCAGCTCCAAAGAGAAGAACTGTTTCCAGAACGGTCCAGTGTATGTCAAGCCTTGGTAAGGTTCTTCGCGTTGCATCGAATTAATCCGCATGCTCCGCCGCTTGTGCGGGCCCCCGTCAATTCCTTTGAGTTTTAGCCTTGCGACCGTACTCCCCAGGCGGGGCACTTAATGCGTTAGCTACGGCGCGGAGAACGTGGAATGTCCCCCACACCTAGTGCCCAACGTTTACGGCATGGACTACCAGGGTATCTAATCCTGTTCGCTCCCCATGCTTTCGCTCCTCAGTGTCAGTTACAGCCCAGAGTCCCGCCTTCGCCACCGGTGTTCCTCCTGATATCTGCGCATTTCACCGCTACACCAGGAATTCCAGACTCCCCTACTGCACTCTAGTCAGCCCGTACCCACTGCCCGCGCAACGTTAAGCGTTGCGTTTCCACAGCAGACGTGACCAACCACCTACGAGCTCTTTACGCCCAATAATTCCGGACAACGCTCGTACCCTACGTATTACCGCGGCTGCTGGCACGTAGTTAGCCGGTACTTCTTCTGCAGGTACCGTCACTTTCGCTTCTTCCCTGCTGAAAGCGGTTTACAACCCGAAGGCCGTCATCCCGCACGCTGCGTCGCTGCATCAGGGTTTCCCCCATTGTGCAATATTCCCCACTGCTGCCTCCCGTAGGAGTCTGGGCCGTGTCTCAGTCCCAGTGTGGCCGGTCGCCCTCTCAGGCCGGCTACCCGTCGTCGCCTTGGTAGGCCATTACCCCACCAACAAGCTGATAGGCCGCGAGCCCATCCCCGATCGAAAAACTTTCCACCAGAACAGATGCCTGTACTGGTCGTATCCGGTATTAGACCCAGTTTCCCAGGCTTATCCCGAAATCAGGGGCAGGTTACTCACGTGTTACTCACCCGTTCGCCACTCATCCACCCACAGCAAGCTGCGGGCTTCAGCGTTCGACTTGCATGTGTTAAGCACGCAGCCAGCGTTCGTCCTGAGCCAGGATCAAACTCTCCATAAAAAATTATGTTACGAATGAATCCCAGCAAGACAGTCAACCCACTTCACGGGGTGAAGAAGGTTGACCAAATAAATAACAGACCCGAACACACAATCTGGGTGTCAGCCGGCGAGGGCTGCCACCCGAGTGTTCGAACCTGTCGGTTGTCTTACCAGAAAATATAAATATCTGGCATCACTTATTGTTCAAACAAACACGCTATTGGATTCTCAAACCACAAACACTCACCCATCACCACAACCCACCATTTTGGGCGTGTTCACTGGGGGCGCCAGTTTCATTGTGTGTCACCCACCCGATCCCCAACCCCTCGAACAAACCGTGTTTGTCCTGGTCAGGCCCGGTGGAAACCATGTCTTTCAGACCGTGTTTCCGGCGGGGCAACGAGATATAACTCTAGACCACTCCAACCGAACCGTGCAACTCGGAACCGGACTTTTGGCTGTGACACCCGTCACCGAGCATCGGAGCCCGATCCTGCAGCCCTTTGCGCAGGCTCGCATGCCCCTGGATCGAACCCTCCACGTGTCCCGTCCTGGCGACCGGGGTTTTGTCCTTCATCGTGCAGGTGACTCCCAGCGAATGAAGGTGGTTCGGCCCCTACACTGGCGAAATGACTCAGAAGGAGCAGCGAGAACGGCTGGGCCGCAACGATCTCGATCTCGAAGACGCCTTGATCGACGAGGCTGCGAATACGGTCACAGAGGGTGCCAAGCGGCTGAACCGAAAATGGCCGGAGCTCATCGTCACCGGTCTCTTCGGCGGCATCGATGTCGGTCTCGGCATCTTGGCCATGGTGCTCGTCAAGCAGGTGACGGGATCGGAGATCCTCGCCGGCATGGCGTTCGGCATTGGCCTGCTGGCTTTGAAGTTGGCCCATTCGGAACTCTTCACCGAGGAGTTCCTGGTTCCGATCAATGCCGTCATTGCGGGTCAGGCGAACTGGGTCCAGGTCTTTCGGCTCTGGTCGGTCACACTCGTGACCAATCTGGTCGGCGGCGCGGCCTTCGCCTGGCTGATCGTCCTTGCCCTTCCGACCCATCACAAAACTCTTGCGGATATGGCGCTCGGCTATATCAACCAGTCGTCGATCATCGTGATGCTCGCGCTCTCGCTTCTGGCCGGCGCGACGATCACGTTGTCGACACGGATGCAGCAGGGAACATCGAATGATGTCGTCAAAGCGATCGTCTGCATGATCACCGGCCTCTTGGTGATCGGAGCCAGCATGCTGCACGGAGCGATCAACGCGATCGTCATCTTCGCCGCAATGATGGCAGGTGCAGATATCTCAGTCCTCGACTTCCTGCAGTGGTTTGGAATCGTCATTCCGTTCAACATGCTCGGCGGACTGCTGATCATCACCCTGCCGCGAATCGTGCGCACTCACCGCGTCCTTTGGGCAGTGCGCAAAGGCGACCTCTCCCTCGAAGAGCTCCAAGAACAGAGTTCTTGAACCGGTCGGCTCAGCGAGCTGTGACTCAGGCTCCCCGGTAGCCGGGCATCAGCCGGTCGCTGTCGACGATCTGCTTGCCCAGCGGCATGAGCGAGACGGGGATGAGCTTGAGGTTCGCCCAGCCGAGCGGGATGCCGATGATCGAGACGAACAGCGGAATCGACGTGACGACGTGTCCGATGACCAGCCACACACCGGCGACGATGAGCCAGATGATGTTGCCCAGTGTCGTCGCCACTCCTGCCGGCCTGGTTTCGACGACTTCGCGGCCGAAGGGCCAGAGCGCATAGTTGCCGATGCGGAAAGATGCGATTCCCCAGGGGATCGTCACGATGAAGATGCAGGCGATGATGCCGGCTGCCCAATAGCCGAGAGCGAGCCAGAGTCCGCTGAAGATGAACCAGATGATGTTGAGCAGGGTGCGCATGATCTCCTCTTGCGTTCGTCGTTCGGTTGTCTTCGGCTGGCTGTCCGGTGTCAGTCTGGTCGATCGCAGACCACTTTTCCATGGTGATGGCCCTATGTTGCTGGTCCGGTTGGCCGCACGGTGCCGACCGTTGGCCGGCTACAACGCAATCATTTGTATTCACCGATGACAAGGTTTTCCATTGTCAGGCGAATTTGCCCGGAGCGATGTTGTCGGGTGAATCGGTCGTCGTGAATACGACAGTGCCGCGTCCTCCTGGGCGGGAGGACGCGGCACTGTCGGAGTCTGCGGCTGCTCAGCTGACGATATCAACCGCGCCGAGGGTCTTCTTACCCCTGCGCACGAGGATCACTCCTCCTGCTTCGGTGGGGAGCACCTCGGCGGAGGTGAGCGTCTGGTCCTCGCCGCTGACCTTGACGTTGTTGACGTACGCCCCGCCGTCCTTGATGGCGCGGCGGGCCTCGCCCTTGGACTTCACGATGCCGGCGGCGACGAACGCATCGGCGACGGGCAGGCCTTCGGAGAGCTGGGTCGCGCTGACCTCACCGCGCGGCAGCTCGGACGTCGCGGCACCCAGGGTGGAGGCGTCGAGACCGGCCAGCTCACCTCCGCCGAAGAGGGCGGAAGCCGCGGCGATCGCCTGCTCGTAGGCCTGGCGTCCGTGGACGAGGGTGGTGACATCCTCGGCGAGGGCCTTCTGCGCCACACGGGTGTGCGGGGCCGCAGTGAACTCGGCTTCGATGGCCTCGATCTCGTCCAGCGAACGCAGCGAGAACACCTTGAGGTACTTGACCACGTCACGGTCGTCCGCGTTGAGCCAGAACTGGCTGAACGCGTACGGGCTCGTCAGCGACGAATCGAGCCACACGGTGCCGGATTCGGTCTTGCCGAACTTCGTGCCGTCGGCCTTCGTGATCAGCGGGGTGGCCAGGGCGTGGACGGTCTTCTGCTCGACGCGGCGGATGAGGTCGACGCCGGAGGTGAGGTTGCCCCACTGGTCGGATCCGCCGGTCTGCAGGGAGCAGCCGTAGCGGCGGTTGAGCTCGAGGTAGTCGTTGCCTTGGAGGATCTGGTAGGAGAACTCGGTGAAGGAGATGCCGGCTTCGCTGTTGAGACGGGCGGAGACGGATTCCTTCGCAAGCATCCGATTGACCGGGAAGTGCTTGCCGACGTCGCGGAGGAAGTCGATGGCCGACAGCTGCGAGGTCCAGTCGAGGTTGTTGACGATCTGCGCGGCATGGGGGCCGTCGAAATCGAGGAACTTCTCGACCTGGGCGCGGATCTTCGCCACCCATTCCTCGACGACCTCACGCGGGTTGAGCGTCCGCTCCCCCGACATGCGCGGGTCGCCGATGAGGCCGGTGGCACCGCCGACGAGGGCCAGCGGGTTGTGCCCGGCCTGCTGGAGGCGAGCGGCGGTGAGCAGCTGGACGAGGTTGCCCATGTGCAGGCTCGGCGCCGTCGGATCGAAACCGACGTAATAGGTCAGCGACTCCTCGGCCAGGGCTTTCTGCAGGGCGGCCTCGTCGGTGGAAACTGCGACGAGCCCGCGGGCCTTGAGTTCGCTGAAGATGTCGGTCACTTCGGTCCTTTCGAATCTGTGGTCTGTGCCGGCGCGGAGCCGACAGGTTCAATTCTACGTGCTCGCCGAGGCGGCACTTCCCTTGCCTGCCATCTGAGCTCCTGCGACAGGAAGCATCGTCGGAATCGTGTCCGATCAGGCTTCTCTGTCGCGTGGGTTATTCAGACCGAGTTCACGCTCCAATTCTTCCTGGCTCACTCGCCCGGTTTCCTGGCGAGCAGCAGCCGCAGCGCGAACATCCTCTTCATCTTCGAGCACACTGCGACGTCTGTCGAAAGGATTGGGCGGGTTCTCACGAGACATGGATCTATTGTCTGCCCTTATGTCCGAACACGGCCACGTTCCGCCAGCTGTCTTCGGAAATTTCTTCGGCCGAACAACTGAAGAAACACTAGATTGCGGCATGTTGCAGTTCTTAGAATGAGGCTATTCGAGGAGGCAACAATGACTGCTCACGCATACGATTCGGCAAAGTCATCCGAGCTCGAACTGCACGGACTGACCCACGCTGAGGCACAGGATGCGATCAATGCCTACGCCAAGCACGTCCGACTTCGTGTTCAGGCACGAGCAGACCTCCGCGCGACGGTTGATCGCGCATACGTCAAAGACCTACCACTGGTGTCTGGGGCCACTCAGAAGCAGACAATGCGAACCACAGATGCCCGGGCCCGACTCGTCCAGGACGAAGGTGTGGCCACCTATCAGACTCTCGCAGAGCTCCGCAGAACCAAAGAAGGCGGTGCACGGTCGTGGGTCAATCGACTCCGTAGAGACAATCTGCTGTTCACCGTTGAGGTCAGAGGAAAGACTCTCGTCCCCACCATCCAGCTCTCCGCGGATGGGCAGCTCAACGAACTCGTCAGCGAACACCTCGTCAAGCCGCTGCTGTCTGCAGGTATGGAGTCCTGGGCGTTGTGGTCGTGGCTGACCAGCCCCACGGGGCTGCTCAGCGGAGAGATCCCCGCCGAGGCAGTCGTCAGTGATCGGAAACGTGTGCTTCGGGCGGTCGAACGTCAGGTCGCAAACCTCTCGTTTCCCGTCGGCGCATGAGTCTGGTCTTTGGGCTCGAGGATCTCGGTTGTCCGGCGCCCGACCGCCATCCTGTCGCTGACGGCGGTCGGGTCGATCGGCGAAAGAGCCGGACGCATCGTATTTGACGAGCTGCTCGAGGATCTCGACGTCACGGTGGTATCACCTCTCAGCTGAGTCCGTGCCCGACTCATCCGCGCGCAGAGGAGCGCTTCCGCAGCCAGACGATCAGGGCCGTGACAGCTGAGGCGACGACGGCGCAGAGGCCGATGATTCCGAGGGCCTCACCGAGAACCGCCAAGATTCCTGCTCCGATGTTGGCACCGCCCCCGGTCGGTTTTGTATTTTCGTAGAGTCCCAGGGCGTACATCACCGCACCGACGACGATCAGGGTGACGCCGCTGGTGAGAAGAAACTTTCGCATGTCGGGACCTCCCGAAAAACCGTCGATGTGCCGAAACGGTGCCACAGGATCAGCTGAGAACAAGTTCAACTGCCCATGGGCACCGGTTCGCATATTAGCACAAGGACTCTTCCCTTAATGGCAGAGCACCACCAAGGTCAGCCTCTCACACGCTGCGCGCGGACCCGGCGAACTCCCGCAGGCGAGCAACCTCGGCCTTCGCGTTGGCAAGCTGCGCTTCCACAGCCGAGCGAGCCGTGCCGCCCTTCGCGTTGCGCGAATCGATCGACCCGAGCGTAGTCAACACCTCACGCACCGCAGGTGTCAGATGCGAAGAGATCCCAGCGAAGTCCTCATCGCTGAGGTCCCACAGTTCGACGTCCCGTGATTCGGCCAGCTGCACGCACGCACCGGAGAGCTCATGGGCGACACGGAACGGCACACCTTCGCGCACGAGCCATTCGGCGATGTCCGTGGCCAGCGCGAATCCGCGCGGGGCCAGGTACGCCATGCGTTCGGTATCGAACTTCAGCGTCGCGATCATCCCCGTGAACGCCGGCAGCAGCAGCTCCAGGGTGTCGGTAGCGTCGAAGACCGGTTCCTTGTCCTCCTGCAGATCCCGGTTGTACGCCAGCGGCAGCGCCTTGAGCGTCGACAGCAGCCCGGTGAGATCGCCGATGAGACGACCGGACTTTCCACGCGTGAGCTCGGCGACGTCGGGGTTCTTCTTCTGCGGCATGATCGACGACCCCGTCGAGTACGCATCGTGGAGGGTGACGAACGAGAACTCCTTCGTCGCCCACGCAATGACCTCCTCGGACAGGCGGGAGAGGTCGATGCCGATCATCGTCGTGATGAACAGGTATTCGGCGAAGACATCGCGCGAGGCGGTGCCATCGATGGAGTTCTCCACCGAATCGTTGAACCCGAGATCCGCGGCCACGGCCTGCGGGTCGAGGCCCAACGACGATCCGGCCAGTGCACCCGAACCGTAAGCAGAGACACCGGCGCGCGAATCGAAGTCGGCGAAGCGGGCGACGTCGCGCAGCAGCGGCCAGGCGTGTGCGAGCAGATGGTGGGCCAGCAGCACGGGCTGAGCGTGCTGGAGATGGGTGCGCCCGGGCATCGGCGCCTCGGGGTGTTCTTCAGCCTGAGCGATGAGCACCTCAACAGTGTCGAGGACGAGGCCGGCGACCTCACGGGCATGATCGCGCAGATACATCCGCCCCATCGTCGCAATCTGATCGTTGCGTGAGCGTCCCGCCCGCAGCTTCCCACCGAGCTCGGGTCCCGCAATCTCGATGAGTCCGCGCTCCAGCGACGAGTGCACATCCTCATCGGATTCGGCGGCCACATATTCGCCGGTCTCGACGCGGCGCAGCAGCTCGTCGAGCGCCGAGGTCATCCCGGTCAGTTCGTCGTCGGTGAGCAGACCCGCGTGGTGGAGGACCTTCGCGTGGGCCTTGGAGCCTGCGATGTCGTACTTCGCCAGGCGCCAGTCGAAGTCCGTGGACTTGCTCAGAGCGGCCAGTGCATCGGCCGGACCGTCGGAGAATCGTCCGCCCCACAGGCTCAGTCGTTCGCTCACAGATCGTCCTTTCCCACCAGCACGGATGCGCTGGCCCATTCATTGAAATGAAGAAACTCAGTTGTCATTGTTCCAGTTTTCCCTCGCCGAGGTGGCCGTCCGATCCGTGGAATCCCCACCGAGGCGACCGGTTCCGTTCGCGCCGGGTCACCCCTCGGCCAGCCCGCCCGCCGCATATTCGAGGAAGGTCTCGGCCACGGCCGCTCCCCCGACGGCGGCGTCGGCGATGACCAGGACAGTGTCGTCGCCGGCGAGGGTCCCGAAGATCCCGACCATCGACGACCGGTCGATCGCCGAGGCCAGATACTGGGCGGCCCCGGGCGGGGTGCGCAGCACGACAGTGTTGTCCTGGGACACCGCGGAGACGAGCAGCTCCTCGAGGATCCGCGGCAGCTTCGCATCAAGCGTCTCCCCCGTCGACTGCTGCAGGGACCGGTCCCCGCCCTCACCGGGAACGGCGTAGACCGATCCCGCGGTCGATCGGATCTTCACGGCCCCCACCTCGGCGAGGTCGCGCGACAGGGTCGCCTGGGTGACGGTGATGCCCTGGGTGGCGAGCGCCTCGGCGAGTTCGATCTGGGACCGCACGGACTGGCGGGTGATGAGGTCGATGATCTTCTGCTGCCGGGCCGTCTTCGTCAGCGGTGCACTGTTCGAACCGGCATTGTTCGACCCCGAATTCGTGTCCGTCATCATCGCTCCAGGAGGAAGGTCATGAGTGCCTTCTGCGCGTGCAGACGGTTCTCGGCTTCGTCGAAGACCACCGAGGCGGGGCCGTCGATGACTTCGGCCGTGACCTCTTTGCCGCGGTAGGCGGGCAGGCAGTGGAGGAAGATCGCGTCATTGCCGAGGTTCATGAGTTCCTGGCTGACCTGGAACTTCGTGAACGGTGAGGCCTCGTCGTCGCGTCCGGCCGCATCCTGGCCCATGGACACCCACGTGTCGGTGACGAGGACATCGGCGCCGTGGGCTGCGGCAACCGGATCGTCCGTGACGGTGAGCGATCCCCCGGTCTGGGCGGCAAGCGCCTCGGCTTCGGCGACGATCGCGGCCTCGGGCTGGTAGTCGGCTGGGGCCGCGATGCGCACGTGCATGCCGGCGGTCACTCCGCCCAAGGCGTACGAGTTGGCCATGTTGTTCGCCCCGTCGCCGTAGTACGTCATGGTCTGGCCCTTCACGTCTCCGCGGTGTTCGCGGATGGTGAGCAGGTCGGCCAGGATCTGGCAGGGGTGGAAGTCATCGGACAGGGAGTTGATGACGGGCACAGTCGAGTGTTCGGCCATCTCTTCGAGGCCCGCCTGGGCGAAGGTGCGCCAGATGATCGTCGAGACCATCCGCGACATCACCTGGGCGGTGTCGGCGATGGATTCCTTGTGCCCGAGCTGCGCCTCACCGGGGTTGATGATGAGCGGCTGCCCGCCGAGTGCGGCGATGCCGGCGGCGAAGGACACGCGGGTCCTCGTCGAGGTCTTGTCGAAGATCACGGCCGCGGTCTGCGGGCCAGCCAGCGGGGTCCGCGAGTAGGGTGCGGCCTTGAGTTCGACGGCGAGGTCGAGGACCTCAGCCTGCTCAGCGGGGCTGAGGTCCGTGTCTTTGAGGAAGTGGCGTGTCATGAGGTGTCCTTCGAAAGTGGTGGGTGATGCCGGGGCCGAGGTGGCCCGTCGATCCGTGCGAACGCGGAGTTCGCGGGGCGGCTCAGCCGGTGATGAGGCCGGGCAGGGCCTCGACGAATGGGGTGAGCTCGTCGGTGGTGATGGTCAGCGGCGGGGCCAGGCGCAGGCGTCCGGGGGCGACGGGGTTGATGATGAACCCGGCGTCGAGCGCACGTGCGGCCACGGCCTTCGAATCTGGCACCTGACCGTCGGCATCGGGCAGCAGTTCGATGCCGATGAGCAGTCCCTGTCCGGTGATCTCGCCGATGCCGTCGATGGCCGTGAGTCGCGGTGTCAGCCAGTCGTTGACGTCGAGGGCGTGGTCGAGCAGCCCATCCTTCTCGATGGTCTCAAGCACGGCGAGTCCCGCAGCGCAGGCGATCGGGTTGCCGCCGAAGGTCGTGCCGTGCTGACCGGCCTCGAGCAGCTTGGTGTTCGCATCCCCGACGGTGATGGTCGCGCCGATCGGCATGCCGCCGCCGAGCCCCTTCGCCAAGGTGATGATGTCCGGTGTGATGCCTTCACCGATCTCGGGATCCTGGTGGGCAAACCACGATCCGGTGCGGCCGATGCCCGACTGCACCTCGTCGAGGATCATGAGCGCCCCGACCTTAGTCGTCAGTTCCCGCACCGCCGTGAGGTACCCCGCCGGGTGCGTCCGCACCCCGACCTCTCCCTGGACGGGCTCGATGAACACGGCTGCGGTGTTCTCGTTGATCGCTGCCTCAAGGGCCTCGACATCCCCATAGGGCACGTGGACAACTCCGGGGACCCCGGGCGCGAAGGGCGCACGGTACGCTTCCTTCGCCGTCAGCGCCAGCGCTCCCATGGTCCGGCCGTGGAAGGCGCCGTCGATGGCGATGATGAAGGGCCGTCCCCCACCGGCGGCTCGGCGGGCCATCTTGAAGGCCGCCTCGTTGGCTTCGGTTCCCGAGTTCGAGAAGAACACGGCCGACCCGGCCGGCAGGTCGAGGATCTCATGCAGCTTCTCCGCCAGGCCGATCTGGGCCGGAGAGGTGAAGAAGTTCGAAATGTGACCGAGCGTCGCTGCCTGCTCGGTGATGGCGTTGACCCATGCGGGGTGGCAGTGACCCAAAGCGTTGACGGCGATGCCGGCGAGCAGGTCGAGGTACTTCGTGCCCGCAGCGTCCCAGACGTACGAGCCCTCCCCGCGGACGAGGTCGAGCTGAGGTGAGCCGAAGACGGGTGAGAGGACGCGGGAGAAGTCGTCGCGCCAGGTCTGTGCCTGATCCGTCGACTGCGCCCGATCCGTGGTTGCTGGTGTCGTGTCTGTGTCAGTCATCGGCTGTGCCCTTCTTCGCTGTGTCTGCGTCCCCGTCCGTGTCCTGCTGTTCCGTGCCGGCTCGGTGCCCATCGCCTAATGGTGCGGGTTCGACGACGGTGTCTTCGACCATGGTGCCGATGCCCTCGGAGGTGAAGACCTCGAGCAGGAGGGAATGCGCCATCCGGCCGTCGATGATGTGGGCCTGCTGCACCCCGTGCTCGATCGCCTCGAGGGCCGCGGTCATCTTCGGGATCATCCCCGCGTCGAGTTTCGGCAGGAGTTCGCGCAGTTTGTCCGGGCCGATGCGGGAGATGAGCGAGGACGTGTCCGGCCAGTTCGCGTAGAGGCCGGGCACATCGGTGAGCATGATGAGTTTGTGTGCACGCAAGGCTTTCGCCACTGCCGAGGCGGCCAGGTCGGCGTTGATGTTGAGCGGCTTTCCCGCTTCTCCCCCGATCTCCGAGGCGATGGAGCAGATGACGGGCACCCGTCCGGCGTCGAGGAGTTCGGTGAGTACGGTCGTGTTGACCTGGGCGATCTCGCCCACTCGGCCGAGGTCGATTGTCTGGCCGTCCACCTCGGCGGTGGTCTTGTTCGCCAGCAGGAGGTCCGCGTCTTCCCCGGACAGCCCGATCGCGGCGTTGCCGTTTTGGTTGATGCGGGAGACGATGTCGCGGTTGACCTGACCGGAGAGGACCATGCGGATGACTTCGGCGGCTTCTTCGGTGGTCACCCGCTGTCCGGCCTTGAACTCGGATTCGATGCCCAAGCGAGCCAGCATGGTTGAGATCTGGGGGCCGCCGCCGTGGACGACGACGGGGCGGATGCCGGCGAAGCGGAGGAACGCGATGTCATCGGCGAACGACTGCTGCAGCTCCGGGGAGATCATCGCGTTGCCGCCGTATTTGATGACGATCGTGGCGCCGGCGAAGGTCTTGATCCACGGCAGCGCTTCGGTCAGGGCCTCGGCCTTGACCTGGGCGGCGGCGAGCCGGGCGGCCGTGGATTTCGTGGACATGTCGTGGGGGCTGTTCATGAGGAGTAGGCGCTGTTCTCTTCGACGTAATCGTGGGTGAGGTCCGAGGTCCACACGGTGGCGGTGTCATCTCCTGCGTGCAGGTCGATGACAACGTCGACGGTGCGCTCGAACTTGACGTTCGCGGGGTCTTCGTCGGGACCGGAGGCCGTGCACACTTGGACGCCGTTGATGGCGACGTCGATGAGGGTGGGATCGAAATCCGCCGAGGTGGTTCCGACCTGGGCGACGACGCGCCCCCAGTTCGGGTCCTCCCCGAAGATCGCGGCCTTGAACAGGGCCGAGCGTGCCACAGACCGGGAGACCTCGACGGCATCGGCTTCGCTGGCGGCCCCGCGGGTGGTGATGGCGATGTCGTGGTGGGCGCCTTCGGCGTCGACGTGGAGTTGGTGCATGAGGTCGAGGCAGAGTTCGCGCAGCAAGGTGGTGAACTCGTCTGTGTCGACATCAGCGTCGTGGGCGCCGGAGGACATGAGGATGACTGTGTCGTTCGTCGACATGCACCCGTCGGTGTCGAGGCGGTCGAAGGACTGGCTCGTCGAGGCGCGCAACGCGTCATCGAGCACAGCCTGCTCGAGCTTGGCGTCGGTGGTGATGACGACGAGCATCGTCGCCAGCCCGGGAGCGAGCATTCCCGCGCCCTTGGCCATGCCGCCGATGGTGAACCCGGTGGAGCCGGTGCAGGTGGCGGTCTTCGCGACGGTGTCGGTGGTCATGATCGCTTCGGCGGCGGACTGACCGGCTTCGACGGAATCTTCGGCGGCGGCGACGAGCGGGGCCAGGTTGTTGACGATCGAGTCGCGGAAGTCCTGGCCGCCGACGCCGATGAGTCCGGTCGAGCACACGAGCACGTCCTCAGCCTGGGTGTCAGTTCCGGCGTCGGTGAGGAGGTCGGCGGTGGTCTGCGCGGTCAGCGTTGTTGTCTCATACCCGAAGTCACCGGTGTAGCAGTTCGCTCCCCCGGAGTTGAGTACGACGGCGCGGGCCTGCCCATTGGCCGAGGCCTTCTGGGACCAGAGCACGGGGTTGGCCTTGCACCGGTTCGATGTGTACACGGCGGCGACGGCGTTCGTGGGCCCAGTGTTGACGACGAGTGAGAGGTCTTTGGTGCCGGAGGGTTTGAGCCCGGCGGTGAGTCCTGCGGCGGTGAAGCCGAGTGGTGCGGTCACGCTCATGGGGCGACTCCTTCGAGGGGAAGAGCGGTGGTCTCGTCGAGGCCGAGTGCTAAGTGAATGGATTGGATGGCGTGTCCGGCGGTGCCGCGCACAAGGTTGTCCAGTGCCACGACGACGAGGATCTTGCCTGCGCGTTCGTCGATGGTGAACTGGATCTGTGCGACGTTCGACCCGGTGGTCGCGGCGGTCTGCGGCCATTGGCCCTCGGGCAGGACGCGAACGAACGGCTCGTCGCCATAGGCCTGATCGAAGGCGGCGGCCAGCTGGTCTTTGAGCGCGGCGGCGTCGAGGAGGCCTTCAGCGGTGCGCGGTGCGGCTTCGCCGGCATCGGCGGTGATGGTCGCGAGGATCCCGCGAGCCATGGGCACGAGTGTCGGGGTGAAGGAGATCCGGGTCGGTCCGTCGGCGGCATCGGCGCCGAGCGCCCCGTTGAGGTTCTGTTCGATCTCGGGCACGTGCCGGTGAGTACCGCCCGTGCCGTACGGGGAGGCATTGCCGAGGATCTCGGCGGCGCTGAGATGCGGTTTGAGTGCCTTCCCTGCCCCGGAGACACCATTGGCCAGCACTGCGTTGAGCCCAGCCGGCGCGGCGAGTCCGGCTTGGATAAGCGGTGACAGGCCGAGGGTCACGGCAGTGACATTGCAGCCGGGCACGGCGATGCGCGTCGCGGATTTCAGCGTCTCGCGCTGTTTGGTTCCATCGGCGGTGAGCAGTTCGGGCAGTCCGTAGGTCCAGGTGCCCTGGTGCTCAGAGCCGTAGAACTTCTCCCAGGCGGCCGCGCTGATGAGCCGGTGGTCGGCGGCGAGGTCGACGATGAGGGTGTCCGGGCTCGTGTGCTCGAGTTCGGCGGAGATCTTTCCGGACTGACCGTGCGGCAGGGCAAGGATGACGACATCGTGGCCGGCGAGCACCTCGGCGGTGGACTCCTGGACCACAAGATCAGAGAATCGGGGAAGATGGGGTTGATGTCGGCCGAGCTTCTCACCCGCGGTGGAATGTCCGCACACCGTGGTGACGTTCAAGTGGGGGTGAGCGCTCAGCAGCCGGAGGACCTCTCCCCCGGCGTATCCGGTGGCACCGGAGACGGCAACCGTAAGATCGTTCATATGTATAACCATACCAGGCAATTAATTTATATGCAGGAGGCGTCATGACCCAGGCAGTTCGTGCAATGCAGGCCGGTGGACCCGAGGTCCTTGAGTTCGGTGAGATCGAGACTCCGAAGCCCGGCCCTGGTGAGGTGCTCGTCAACGTCGAGGCGGCCGGCGTGAACTTCATCGACACGTACCGTCGTTCGGGTGTGTACCCGATGGAGTACCCGCATGTCGTCGGCGTCGAGGGCACGGGGCACATCGCCGAGGTGGGCGAGGGCATTGAGAGCTGGTCCGTCGGTAACCGTGTCGCCTGGCACGAAGGCCCGGGTTCCTATGCAACGCAGGTCGTCGTGAAGTCTGATTTCCTCCTGCGGGTGCCGGAGGGTGTGTCCCCCGAGGTGGCTGCGGCGATGCCGATGCAGGGCCTGACGGCACAGTACCTGGCAACGGGTTCGCATGAGATCAAGCCCGGACAGACCGCACTGGTCCACGCCGGTGCTGGCGGCGTCGGCCTGCTGCTGACCCAGATCATCAAGCACTTGGGCGGCAACGTCATCTCGACGGTGAGCACAGATGAGAAGGCCGAACTGGCGCGCAAGGCGGGCGCCGATGACGTGTTCCTCTACGGTGAGGGCGTTGACATCACGGCGAAGGTCAAGGAGCTCACCGACGGTGAGGGCGTTGATGTCGCTTATGACGGTGTCGGCAAGGACACGTTCGATGCGTCGTTGGCCTCTATCAAGCCGCTGGGGTCGATGGTGCTCTTCGGCGGAGCATCGGGCCAGGTGCCGCCGTTCGACATTCAGCGTCTGAACTCTTCGGGCGGAATCTTCCTGTCGCGTCCGTCCGTGAAGTGGTTTACCCGGACCTCGGAGGAGCTGGCAAAGCGTTCGGCCATGCTCTTCAACGGCGTCGAACACGGCTGGCTGAACTTCCGCGTGGGTGCTACGTTCCCGCTCGCCGATGCTGCGGACGCACATCGGGCACTTGAGGGTCGGAAGACGACGGGGAAGGTTGTGCTGACGGTCTGATTCAAACCCTCAGCCTGAAAGAGGTCGGGTTCTCCACTTTCGGAGAGCCCGACCCACTACCAATCAAGCTTCACCGTCAATCGATAGGTTAATAGCAGCCCGAATCTTCGCTCTGGCCCGACGTCGTTGCAACGTGTTGTAACCGATGTTGCGGGACGGTCCTTTCTTCGATGCAACCGAGCCGCCGACGGTCATCTGAAAAGCGTCGACGCGAAGCGCCTGAACAATCTGGGAAACCACCCATGGACCGATCTTCCCAGCCCCTCAATTGACGCTAGATGAGCTTGAAAATTCACGTCCGCGCGCCTTGACTTAGCACAAAGAGACACCCCTCCGTCCCAAACAGCGACACACGCGGCCGGAACAAGCTCGAAGCGGATAGTTACATTTCGCCCATGAGCTGCCAACAAAAACACGCTGCGCACCTGGCGGTCGGCAACCGACGGACCAATCAGTGATAGCCACGTGAGCGCCCGACAACACCAAACCACAAAACCACGTCAACACTTGAGAGACTAGGGCACCCGATGGCAGTATATTTAAAACAAGGTTGATTACCTACGTGTCGATGCTCACCGCTCCGGTAAAACCAGGATCCATTACACATGGAGCTTCGAAAGAGCCGACTCGATCGGTCAACTATCAAAATTGAATGACATTTCAATATTGCGTCACCGAAATATGCATTTAGCCGACTGCACATCCACATATCGCTTCGAAATCGACAACACCGACCAGCAATCGCAATAATCGGATAGGAAATAGTGATTTGGTGAAAAATGCACACACAAAAGACCACCACGGTCTATTCTCTGGCACAACGACTGGAGCCAAATGGATGGCCATAATAGGATTCTTCCTATTTATATTAGGAACATTAATTCTTGCAATCTTCGTCTCCCTTGGGCCCGGAGGAAACGTCCTTGTAACCATAGGACTGCCAGCGCTTTGGCTCGTAATCGTAATATCACGAGTAGTGGTAACTACTAAAGAGGCTCATCGTAATTGAGAGTGTAGAACCGGTCTGAAGCCACCGGACTCGAGCAGACACCTGGCGATGTAGTGGGTGAGGTTTCGGAACCCCAGAGCAGACCCCCGCAGATGCTCGAGCCTGCCGTTGATCGCTTCCGTCGGCCCGTTCGACGTTCCCGGTCGAGTGAAGAACGCCAGCACATCATCAGCGCGACGCTTCAGAGTCCGTCCCAACCGTTTGAGTTCAATTAGCTCAGAAGGCAGGTTCGTTGTCAGGGCATCGATGACCCTCTGCAAGAGTTTCTTACCCTCGTTGCCGTCGGCGGTTCGGTAGGCGGTCACAATGTCTTGGTAGACGGCCCAGGTCACTTCAACCGCGGTGAAGTTCGGGTCAGCGAAGAGGCCCACGATCCTCTCCTGCTGCTTGGTCGTGAGCAGATCAGCCCCGGTGTGCAGAGTCCTCCTCGCCCGATACAAGGGGTCTTTCGCTCGGCCACGGTGGCCAGTTGTCTCCTGTTGAACACGGCGGCGTACCTCGTCGAGTGCATCACCGGCGAGCTTGACGACGTGGAAGGGGTCCATGACTTCGATGGCTTCTGGCAGTTCCTCGACCGAGGCTGTTTTGAAGCCGGAGAACCCGTCCATCGCGACGACGTCGATGCCATCACGCCAAACCTTGGGTCGGGCTTTCAACCACTCCTTGAACACCTGCTTCGACCGGCCGGGCACCATATCGAGCAGGCGTGCCGGTCCCGTTCCTGCACTGATGGGGGTGAGGTCGATGATGACGGTGACGTACTTGTCACCACGACGCGTGTGCCGCCATACATGCTCGTCGACACCGATGACGCTGACCCCGTCGAAACGGTTCGGGTCGTTGATCAACAGCCTGTGGCCTTCAGAGAGGATTGCAGAGTTCGCGGTATGCCAGGACACGGCGAGTTTCGCAGCGATCACGGACACGGTGTCGTGGTCGATGACGAGGGCACGCAGCGCCCAGTCAAGGCCGGTTCGCGAGACCTTCGCTCGTGGTGGTGCCGCAGCAGTGGTGTCTTGACGCCATACGTGGCCGCACTCGACGCATTTGTACCGGCGGAGGCGAATATGAAGCGTGGTCGGTCGGTGGCCGAAGGGTTCGTGTGCCAGACGGCGGACGACGGTATCGCGAACGAACCCGTGGCCACCACACCGACGGCACCAGTCATCGGCAGTGTTGGGCTGACATTCCAGGATGGTTTTGTGCCTGGTGATGTGTTGGCCGATACAGGTCAGGTCGAGGGAGTCGAGTCGGCAGAATGTCGTGAGGTCAGGGGTCGAGAAAGTAGGCTTGGCCACGTCGAGGTCTTTCGGATGGACTGTGTGAGAACTTCCATCATCGGAAGACCTCGATGTCTATCCGGGCTACGCCACGCCGTGTCCTGAAATCACCGGTGTACACCCTCAATTACGAAGAGCCACTAAAGAATCCGACTTTGACGCCTTCATGGAATTAATGAAATGGCAGATCGCTATCGCTGCTGCCGCTGCAGCGATCGGGGCACCGATCGCGCTCGACCCAGATGGAAAAATGAGGCCGGAACTTGAAGGGATACTTATCCTCTTCCTAATCTCCTCAGCACTCGCTGCAATCGGGTACGCTCTTGCTCGCGAAGCATGGACTCAACACAGAGAACACCTCACGAAGCAACAGCGGGACGAAGACGTTCGAGCCTTCGCTAAAGAAGTCGCATCAGCTCTAAATAGTTCTCGTCAGGCCAATCCAAAACGAAGGTAATGCGCCACGAAAGAGTAAGACGAAACTGGTTGGATCAAACTCCGCGATAAAATCGGGAAGGGACTCTTTATCACGCAATAACATCACGCAACAGTGAGGCAAGCATGTCACAAGGAGTCAACTCAAGCTTGTTGGCATCCAGGCCCCGGCGTTTCCTCAGCGTACTTTTGATGAGTTTAAGGAGATCCTTCCCATAGACATGCTCATCCTTAGGCGTGGTGCCCACAGGCCACAGATCGTCTGTCTTTGGAGCACCACCATCTTTCCAAATTTCTCCATTAGCATACTGTCGTTTATTGACGAACTTCGATCGGAACGAATCACGCCGATTCTCGATAATCGTATCCCTCAGCTCTTGAGCAGATTCAATCTCGATACCCAGCGACTTGGATATATGTTCCGGAATGCATACGTATGCTTCAGTATCACACAAAGGCGGAGAGAACAGGGATATCCCACGGTCGGTGTACAGTGTCGCCCACTTATTCAGCTCTTCTTCAGACAAGAAATCTCGGTCCCGGTGAACAACAACTTTGGTGTCGCTGCCCATTAGAAGCGACATCTCTTTCACAGCCTCCGCTGTGGACAGGTTGTTTAGCCCCGATAAAGATATGACCGCAACTGAACCATCACGATCGATCACCTCGACCGCCTTTTTCAGAATTGTTGGAATTGCGTCTTCAGTACAAATAATAGTTTTGGTGCCAGTGTCGATCTTGTCCAGGGCACCCAGATCCATGAGCATAGTCGCGAGATCCCGCTCGGCATCCGATTCAACTTTTCCGTCGTTCATCCACACGATTCTGGCTTGACTGGATGCCGCAGTAAGAAGGTGACTACTATGAGTCGAAACTATAATATTGCACCCGTACTCATCCGCTATATTCTCGAAAGCAACAGCCAGCACCTTTTGCAAAGAAGGATGCAAGTGGTTGTCAGGCTCATCGACCAATAGCATGTAGGGGTTAAATAGAACGACGTAGGCACAAATCTGCACGATCTGCAGCACTCCAGTGCCCCACAGGTCTATCGGTAGATAGTAATCATTCTTTCCAATGATCGCAAGCTGGACATCAATGTGACGGTCTTTTTCAGGATCAAAATCGACTTCAAACTCGACTTCTCCCCCGAGCATCGGCTCAAGCATCCGCTGTAAATCTTCAATCAGGCCCCGCTCATGTATTAGACGAATAATGTTCCGGAATACAATATTCGCCTCCCCGCCTGCCGCTTTACGAAAGACTGATGCATAGCCAGTCATTTCCTCTCTGTGTGGTATTCCAGAGATTCCGGGGACATAAATGCTGAACAGAGTATCGGTACTCGTGTCACAGATTATACGGCCAAAACCTTGATACCTGCCGCTTCTTTCCACGCCGACGTTCCCATGATTTCGTGCTTTATAGAGTGAAATATTATACTCGGCAAGGTCCCCCTCGGCCGTGATACCCTCTAACGTTACTGAACCTCTGCTCTTTTCACCCGAATTCCTGTAGTTATCATTGTGTCCAAGTAGTTCAAAGTTTCCTATGGGCGAATACCTTAGTTCTGATTCGGCTACGACCTTCGTATTTTGTTCTACAGAATCCTGTGCGCAACTTACAGCTGTATGTATAGCCTGCAGTAGACTACTCTTGCCGGAATTGTTTCCTCCGACCAGATACGTAATCGGAGCCAACTCGATTCGCGTATCTTCAATTCTTTTAAAATTCTTAACCCTTATGGTTTCAATAACCGGTCGTTCACGGTACTTGTCTTCGGTTTGCGAATCGTCCACTACCAATTCCAGACTTCTATCACTCGTTGGCTTGTTCATCTCGCACTAAATTCCTGACTTTGTGATTTCATCGATTTGCGGCTGTGCAATTATAGAAACATCAGCAATTTAAAATATCAGATATTCACTCGGCCTGTTTGGATAGGTCAGGACAAGACAATCTCTCGCACGAGTAACGGCAACGTACAACAATGATCTCTCCCGTAAATTGAAGTCTGCGGAATATTCGTCCGGCTGGAACCGGGCGTTAAGAGGCGATGGTATGTCTTCACTTCCTGCATGCATGATGACGACGTTGCGGAACTCCGTGCCCTTCGCCCGGTGCATGGTCATGACGACTGGTGTTCCCTCTTTAATGAGTCCTTTTCCGACCGACTGCACGCTGACTCCGTAGTCACCCAGTCTGCGAGCTGCTTTCCCGGGGTCACTTCGAACGAGCACAGCGATCTGCTCGGGCTTGAGCGTGGGATTGTTTTTGCAATCAGCAAGCCAGTCTTTGAGCTTCGAGGAAACGTATTCGAGCTCCGCATCGAGAGTGTCAAAGCCTTTGACCTCGGGCGCTATACCGGTACGAAGCGAACGATAACCTGCTACCGACTCTGCCGCATCTTCCAAGTCAGAGAAGGAACCACCCGCAAGGATGTTCAATCCGAATGCCAGATTCTGCTCTGTGGTGCGATAGTTGAGGGTCAGTCGACGCGAACGTCCGACGATGTTGATGCCGAATCTCGACAACACCACCTTGTTTCCATAGATGCGCTGATGCGAATCCTCACCTATGAACATATCGTTCCGACTGGGCCGCACAAGCGCACGCAGAAACATCCAGTGACCCGAGTTGAGGTCCTGTCCTTCATCCACCAAAAGGTGGTCAACTGGATAGGCAGCCCGCCGATCAGCTTCGGATTCGGTTGGCCGATCTACAGCTTTCGCCCGAGACTCCAGGATGAGCGCGGCGAGATGATTGACCTCCACATAACTCAGAGAGTCATTGGTTGCAGTTCTCACCCTGTACGCTTCAAAGACTTCCCAGACTGGTGCTCGCTGCTGACGAGAAAGTCGAACACCGCGAGCAGGTCGTTTGATCCGCTGATAATCGCTCTTTGAAGTCAGCCGGTTTGGGAGGACGATCTGCTCATACTCGTCTTCGAGGAAGACTCGGCTACGCGCTCGTTCTGGCAGATCGGCAGAAGCTGTCTCGAGTGCCCGGTCCCAGTCCGAATCATTGCTCCGGTTGTTGATAGCAATGTGAGTCCGGCCGAGGAGGTGGGCGGTCGCCTGAGCCAGCTCTTCGCTGGTCGCAGAGCTGAGCACTTCATACGCAAGCTGATCGACTCCGCTGACATAAAGACCGGAGTTTCCCAGTTTCCCCGCGCGCGGAGCTGAACTGTCGAGAGTCGAGACCTGGGATTCGAGCTCACTCGCAAGGTTTCTCGTGAAAGTCGTCAACACGACACGAGGCGGGATCCCGTCATCGGGCGCCGGAGTTTTGGCCAGTCGAGCTGCGCGATGCACGAGGACAACTGTCTTCCCTGTGCCAGCGCCACCTGACAGTCGGAACGGCCCGTTGTAGCTTCGCTGTGCCCAACGCCTTTGCTCGGGATGGAGAAAGACTCTCCATGCTTCGAAGTCACCGCTCTCGGCAACCCGTTTGAGCTCGTCTTCGTCCTCGATTTCGGCAAAACTGAGTTGCGCCGCCGAGGTCCGCAGGCCTGCGATGAGGGCATCATCTTCGTTTCGCCCTTCGAGACCTTCGCCCGCAGGCTTCCTCGTCAGGCCCTCTACGTCCGAAGGCGACTCAGTCGAGGAACTATCGGCAGACTCGTCGGTGCCGTTGTCAGCCTGGCCGAAGAGCTTCTCGGTTACATCGTCATAGCTCGTTCCGGACGCCAGATCGAGCAATGCGTCGGACTGCCAATCGGGTATTTCCATACGGTTGAGGCGATCAAGAAGCTCATCGACCGTCTGGCAAGACCTGGCTGCGGAAACAACTGACTTCCACATTCCCAGTTCGGAGATGAGCCGCGCATCTGGAATGGTTCCGAGCGTCTCGGCCAGGGGCTTATCGGCGAATACCGGATCCGCTGGTACACGTTGAAATGTGGCTGGAATCTGCGGCTCTTCAACGTTTGAACTGGCGCCACTTTGGCTGGCTTGTGCAGCACCGTCCGCCTCTGGAATTCGAGGACGGGACATAGACGGGTCTGCCGTATCCGGTACAACAACATCAGATTCAGCAACGGCCTGTGTCTCGGACTCCGTCCCGTCTGCAGGTTCGGCAAGTCGGGCCTCAAGCTCGTCGGGATCAACCTTGTCGACCAGAGTGATCTCAGTGACCCCGTTCGTCGGGTTGACATCGAGTTTGAGGCTCGCAGCGAGTTTGATGGCATCGTCATGCGGATATACGCCGTAGATGACCCAGTTGGTTCCGGTCTTGCCGGTGAGTTTGAAGAGGACCGCTCGCCAGAACTTATCGACCCGTCCCGTTCGGAAACGGCGATCGGCGGAGTTGTGGATCGGCTCGATATGAAGACCTGGCGATGTGTCGTCAGCGCCGAGCTTAACGAGGAATTCCAGTGCCTTGCCCTTGATGGATTTCTCCAGCTTGGACATGTTCTTGTGCATGGTGATGTTCATTCGTGAGTGCCTTTCCCGTCACCGTAGCCAGCATCGTTGTCGCCCTCGCTGGAGGTGGTGGACTCATCGGGTTTCCACTCCCCCAGCGCTGTTCTCACACTATCGACATCGGCTGACGCGAGCGTCCACCCGTTTCGTTCGAGTTCGACTGAGTCTTCATCGTCAGGTTCAACTAGTACCGCGATCTTCTCTTGTGGCCATGCAAAGTCGAGCGAGATTCCTTCGTCGGTCTCGAATCCCCACTCAGGCACGCTTTCCAGCCCCGAGGCGACCAAGTCGTTCGCGAACTCCGCTTCTTGAGGCGACAGATCCGGTTCAGAGAGGATTTCCGTCCATTCAGATGAAACCGGAATTCCACCGTCCAAAACCGGCACAACATCGACGCGGCCAGCAGTTCCCCCCTGAACCTCACCACTGTTGACAGGTGCCTCGGAGACCTGACCGATGTCGGCAAGTACAGACATCACTGTCGCCGATTGGACGAATGTTCCAGGCGATCGAATAGGCATGACGTTGGAGATATGCAGCCATTCCCGCCACGACGATGCGAACTGCCCGGAGTCCGCCATCGCCTCAGGCCGGTCGTCGAGGATGACGGCAGTGTCGAAACGAGTCAGCGATGATCCAACGGGCGCAATCAGCACAGTCACTGCGCTTCGTCGCACCAAGAACCCGCGCCGATAGCCTTCAGGCGACACTCCCTCTGGATGGTCGATCAACGAACTCTGGCCGGTGATGTCGGAAACTGCTGCTTCGGCCAGTTCACCGACGGCAGGAACCATGACCACTCTTCGACTATGTGTCTGCATAGCAAAGAACAGCGGCGCACCATCGCCGGCAGCAAGCATCGACTTCGGGAGGTCGGGTTCAGAGCTGGTGACTGCCTGAATCAGACCGATGAGAACATCGATCGGGTTCCCAAGCGCCTCCTCAGCCTGATTCGTCCACCCGAATTCTGGACGATTGAGAACGGTGGAAACAACTTGCCGTGAATACCATTCAGGCAGGCAAACGGCCGATCCCGGATCCGCACCATGCTTATCCGCCGACGCAGATTCAACATCCGCGTTGGTGATTGCGATGACGAAAAGCCCTTGGCCGCGCAGACCAGAACGCTTCTGTGCATCATCGGCTAGACGGTTGACCGCACTCGAGGCGTGGAACGCTCTGCCATCGGTGTAGATGGCAATATCCGGGATGTTCGTGACATCGCAAGTGAGGAGGAAGTCCGGCTTCGTATTCCCCATTGGCACCTGCGGCGTCAGACTCCAGCCGACGCGAGACCCCGACCGGTGAATCGAGAGCACGGTGCCGGTTGGGGCTGGCTTGTCCTGAACGTTGATGTTCGCTCGTTCCAAACGCGCGCGGAACACCTGCCGGAACCGCCGCTCGAGATACGACTCAGGGTCCTGCGCCTGGGGAGCCTCCTCTGTCACTGTCCATCGGTGGGAGGCATCGCTGGCGGCTTCCCCCGAAAGCGTGACGTCGTTTCGGCCCGCCTGCAGCAGCTCGGCGAGCTTCTGTGCAGCAATGGCCCGGCTGACAGTCGATGCGCTTGATCGCGGCACATAGGGCAGCAGGCACTTCGCGCACGCCCATTGGTTCGCGTCTTTGCATTCGCATTCGCTCAGATGCCTCCACGCTTCGTAAAGGACCTTCCACATGGTCTCGGGATCACGGAGGTCAGCGAGGTATCCGGTACCGCCGGGCACGATGTCGTGGAGCAGGAGAGCGTCCACGACGCCGCCGGCTTCCAACGGTTCCTTGGCAGGAATAATATCGATATGATCCGGATCCCCGCCGAGGTGCTTCGCCAGTCCCAGCCGAATCGCCGCTTGCAACGTCGTCAGTCCGTTGTGCTCGCCGACGAGGAGGCTCTCCGGTAGGCGCATAAGCGCACCTTGCGTTGTCAGCTGGTGGGTGAGAACGAGGCTGAGGTTCGATTCCTCATGGTCGTTGCGCTTGGGGCACCACGGGCGATGGTCAGTAGGCTGATTGCCGTTGGTGGAGCTGTCGAGCTTACCGCAGTGGTCGCAAACGACGAATCCGGAGTTGACGATCGTCTCACCGCTGGCAAGGATTTCTTGGCCTTGTCCCCGCGGTCCGAAATTGGTCGTTGTCACCGTCACTGAGTCGAGGTAGCTGACTCCGAATCCGAATCCGTCGACGAACCAGCGGGAGCTGACCGAAGCCGGGTCAATATCCGCAGTCGGTGCGATGGTGAAGGACTTATGTCGGCGTTCGTCATCGGCGTCGCTGATCCTCGCCTCGTCCCGGTTGACCATGGCGCTGACCTTGCGCAGCTGTACCGCCTTGAGCCGCTGGCCGACGTCAGCGATCGACGCGTCTCCACACCGCGGGCACTGCGCAGGCGGTATCGTACCCGTGCGCCGGTCGTGAGAGTAGCCGCACGCTGCGCAGAATCTCAGTTCGTAGGTCTCGCGCTGGTTGGGGCCGAGCTCAACGGCGTCAATCTGTGTGGCCAACGACCGTCCGTAGAACGTCGAACCCGGAGCAAAGTCTCGCAATGCCTGTTTTGCTCCACGCTCGAACTCGATGCGCTCATTCTCATAAGACTGTGTCTCCTCATTGCGCCACCGCAGAGACACATCGAGCTGAGTCGTGTCGTCGAGGAGCGTGTAGTTCGGCAGCAGCTGATAGGTCTCGAGAGCCTCAATCCAATACCGGCGACGTTCGTTCTTCAATCGGCCGTCGGTGGCCTTGTGCGCAGACACGGCCTGTCGATAAGCATCCTTATCGTCTTCCGTAGCCGTGGCCTCGTGAGCTGCAGCCGCCTGAAGTTCGTTGAGCGACAAGTTGATTTCCGCCAACTGGTGTTGCAGAGTCTCGACTTCGTAGCGATAGGCCTGATGTGCTTTCCACACCGCAGTTTTCAGACCTGAGGTTCCGTCGTCACCGACCGTTGCCCACTCGGTGAGCTCTGTCTTCGCCTGGTCGATGAGGTCACCGAAGCCGGTGAAGAATTCGGCGAGCAGCTCTTCATGCGAAGCGTCATTGAGGTCGATCACGGCGTTGAGGAATTCGGACTGACCGAGTTCGGCGCCGAAGACATCGCCGACGCCTCTCGTGGGAACCGCCCCGGGGGCCTGCGCCAAACGGTCCATGAGGAAGGCGAGATATTGCCGTTTGATGATCTCGACGGCGTCGAGGTACGTTGCCGGCGGTTGGACTGATCCGTTGATGAGCGACAATGGGTCGTGGATTGTGCGCAGTTCTGTGCTGGTGCTGCCGACGACCGCGAGGTTGAGTGCATTGCCGGTCAGTCGGCCGGCTCGTCCGACTCGCTGAACATATGATGCGACAGTTTCCGGCAGTGAGCCGAGCATGACCGTTGAGAGATCGCCGATGTCGATGCCCATCTCGAGCGTCGGTGTTGCCACGAGGACATTCGGGGCAGATGGATCATCGGAACCGCGTTTGAACCCGTCTTCATAGGCTTTGCGTTCCTCTGTGCCAAGCACGCTCGAGTGTTCACGCGCGACGATTCGTGTCATCTGAGCACTCGTGTAGAGGTCGCGATAGAAGTTCCGGGCGACAGTTCCCACTTTCAGGGTGCCGGCACAGCCAACGAGCAAGCACTGTGCCCCGTTGAGGTCGTCAAGCGTCCGTGTCGCAGCGGGGAACGTGGTACCGCAGACAGTGCACTCGAGGTTCTTCGACTGCTCTTCTGCGCCGTCGAAAGCTCGCTCGAGTCGGATTCGCAACGGTTCGAGCCCATAGGCGACCGCTTCGGATTCCTTGACCGGTACGGCACGCAGGATTCCGGCCGCAGCCAGGCGCTGTAAGAGGAGTTTGGTCAGCCCGGCCCCATGGTTCGCTGTGATGCCGAACGTCCGGGCAGCGTATCGGGCGTACCAGCCTTGGTTGGATTCGACCATGTCGAAGAGGGGGCCGCTGCGCCCCCTGATCGACTTACGAGACAAACCGGTGACCGCGAAGGCCGGGGCGCTCCGGCCGGTGGGGAACGCGGGCATCCCCTGGTCGCGTTTGCGCTTGCCCCAGATCCAGATTCGTTCTCCACCGCTGGCAACATAGGCGTCCAGCCAGGAGTGGTGGATAGCACCCTGAGTTCTGAGACGTTCGACGACCGCCCGGACCCATGCCACGCGCTTATCCGTCGAGGCGGCCCCCTCGTTGACGTCGATGTCGAGCAGTCCGGATTGGGCCCCCGCTTCTTCGAGCACCTCCGTCGCGATTGCGCCGATCTCGTCGACTTCGGGCAGAACGACCTCGGCGTAGACGGTACCCGTGGTCGACAACGTCCGGCCGTATCTCGACTGGAGGCCGAACTCGAGGGCGGCGTCAAAGGACAACCTCTTCATGACTTTCTCCGCGGCTTTGCGGTTCGTCTTCTGAGGCTGTTCCCACCAGGTTCGGACGTCTGTGAATCGATCTGTAGAGAATTCCGGCGGCAGTGCTCGGTATCGCCTGCCTGAGTCCTCGCCGGCTTGGGAGATGATCTGCCCAGCGACAGCTTCCAGGGTGCTGACATCTCCGACCGCCTCGGCGATGACATTCCTCAGCGTGAGCACGTGAGAGCGAGACTCGACGAATCCTGCCCTGTGAGCCGCGTCCTGGACGGAGTCAGTGAAGACCAGCGACTTCTTTTCGTGATCGTCGAGATTCTGGTCGCCGAAGAGTGTCGACAGACTGACGGACAGCAGAGTTGCCACTGCAGAACCGAGGAATCGGATGGAGTCTCGATCACCGCAGGCCGGGCAGTATTCGCCCTTTGACTTCTCTTCGGCGTCGGGACCCTGAAAGACGAGAACGGGGAGAATGTCGCCGGCACGCAGAGCTTCTGCCAGGTCATCGGGAATTGTCGGAGTGCCGTAGACGCGCTTCGGAGTGATGAAGTCGCGGTCGCGGGCGTTGAACGCGGCGAGGTTTTCATGCAGCTCGTCCGGGTCTCCGCCGGAGAGTTCGAAACGGTCGGCCTCTCCACCGGCGCTGATGAGTGCTCGGAACCGAGATTTCCCGGCAACCGACTCACGTCGAATATCTTTGTCTGCATCTGGGGCCGCGAGTTGGTCACCCACTGCGGATTTAATGATGCCCCACCCATTACGACCACAGTTCCTGCAGTAGATGGCGGGGAAACTTTCTCTCGCTGAGTTGTCGTCCCAAGCGCTGGTTTCGGCTGTAATGAGATGACCATCGTCCGACCAGGAGAATTCGGTCTCCCCACCTGCGATTCGATCGATTCTCGTCAGGGCACGAACCCAGAGGTGAACGTCGACCGTCGGAGCGAGGAGTCGTTGTTCTGCGCGGATGAGGCTGAGCCCGGCAACGATGTGGCTGAGGTAGCTCTGCGCGACAGTGCTGCGGCTGCCGAGGGCCTCCTCGGCGAGATCGTCCAGTGCCTTCGCCGAGGTTGTCGCTGCGAAGACCGACTTTACCCACGGATGTGCTTTGAGGAGGGTAAGTATTTGTGCCGTATCGTCGCCAAGGCACGCACCAATGCTTTCCCAACCCACTGCAGGATCGGGCGAACCACCGTCATCCGAATGTTCGTCAAGGCTGAAGATCGTTGCCAGTGACCTCAGTGCAGCCGTCCGGTCGCTTGTCTGAGCTTCACCTTCGATCCATTGCAGCGCTGCGGTGTGGTCGATCGTACGAATGTTGTCGATCGGCTCGAGTTTCGCGCGTGCACCGTCGAGCGTGGCTCCGGGGAGCGCTGCCCATTCCTCAACTGAGTACCGGGACTCGGTGACGACAGCGTCCTCGGTGAACTCTTCGCCGAACACCGTGTGGGCAAAGGTGAGAATGCTTGTGGGGTCGTTTCTGTCACCGAGGGTCGCGCTCGTCGCGACGGGGGTCATCAGCCCAAGCGGCCGTGCCCGATCGTCATCGGTAATCGCAGGATGGGTATCTGGCCATTGAGATTTCAGCTTCAACCCGAGTCGTCGCAGAAGCATGGCGACATCAGTGCCTTGAGCGCCGTCGTAGGTGTGGAATTCGTCGAGGACGAGGTACCGCAGGCTGAGCGCGCTTTCTGACCAGATCTTCTGGTCGGCGACTCTCAGAAGCATCTGGTCGAGCATCTTGTAGTTGGTCAGCAGAATGTCGGGAGGATTCGACTGAATCGCCTCACGGTCGTTGATGAGACCTTCCGAGCTGACGCGCGAGCGCTTCGTATCTCCGTCGTCACCTGTATAGATGGCTGCTCTGATTCCGCCGAGTTGCGGATCCTCGGTGATCATTCGCGCCAGGCGTTGAGCTTGGTCTGTGGCGAGGGCATTCATCGGGTAGAGGATGAGTCCGCTGACCCCGGATCCGCCCTGTCTCCGGTGGCGAACGACATGGTCAAGGATCGGGTAGAGGAATGATTCGGTCTTTCCCGAGCCAGTCCCCGTTGTCACCAAGGTCGGTTGAGGACGTTGACCTTCGCCGAGGTGGCGGCTGGTCAAGCGTTCGAACGCTCGCGCCTGATGTCCGTATGGTTCGAATTTGCCTGGTGTGATCTCGAGCGCGCTGCCACCACCTGGTTGTGGTTTGAAAGGCGTGCGAGTCCGAATGAAGGGGCCTTTGAAGATTCCGTCGTTCGGGTCGCTGAGGAACTGATCAAGCGCCGTCTGCACTGAAGTATCTGCAAGCGCAAAGGTGGTCCGCAGGTATTCGGTGAGCGATTCGCGGGCTCGCCGAGCTTGTGCTGTCGGCAGTAGCTGACTCACGACTCAGAACCTCCAGTCTCTTGAGAAGAGAGCTTCTCCCGTTCGGCGAGGCGCTCTTCGAACTCGGCGTATGCGGTGCGCATATCTGCTTCACGATCGAACGTCGCAAACGGCGGCGCATAGGTATAAGTGAACCCTTGCGCATTGGTAGCGGAGAGCTCATCATCGGTTGCCGCATTACCGAGTTTCTGCCACGTCTTGACCACTTCAGCGGGAACCAAACGGCCGTTCTGGTCGTAGTGGTCCCGTTGCGTGTCGTACTTATAGAGGACGGGGAATTGGGTCCGATAGATCGAGCAAAGTTCATCGGCGGTCACATCGAACATCAGCGCAACAAGCGCATCGATCTCTACCTGTGCTTGGCGCCGGTCAGCAGTCAGGCGCAACGGAGATCTTTCCGTCCAATCGGAGTCGAGCACTTCCATCGATACTGATTCTGGGAAGCCGTATCCGCCAGTCCACGACTCACCGTTCGCTTTGACTTCAGTACACGAGTTCCAAAGGTCAGCGTAGGCGTCGGTCAAAGAGTTGAGAAGGAGAACTCGAGCAACTACGGACGGCGCCAATACGTGTTCGGCTCCAATTGCAGGGAGACGCTCAACAGTCGATGGAACAATGTTATTTTTCGGCGAGGTTCTCACAACGAAATCTACCAATAATGATGAAAGAGAACCCGCATGGAGCAAAAGACTGCATGCATTCAACTCAGGTAGACCGAACGAACGGACACCCTCAATATGTCCAGCTCGCGGCGGAATTATTGCTGGAATAAGCGTCCGCTCGCCGTTGTTAGCGGCCATCTTCCGCCATGCGACTCTGTAATAGTCACGAGCCTGAACTCGTTCGCCGCTGGAGAGTACCCAATGCGTGTAAAGTTGATCATAATTGCCATCGCGAATCGGTTTGTAACCTGTCACAGGAGTCGAATTACCGGGAAGCTGTTCAAGATCCACTGCCGACCAATCCATTTGATTTTTCAGGGTTGAATTAGGGAATTTAAAGAACGGGTTCATTCCATAGATGTGGGGGCCCTGAAGAATTGAGTCTCCCCAATCTTCTGCTCTCCCCCACCCTAGTTTAAACCGTCCGTTCTTCCGGTCAATAGACTCGTCCCATCCTCTGCTAAACTGCGGAGAAAGGCCACGAAGCGAATCTCGTTCGGCAATCTTTTCAAGCACTCTTGCAGTCGCTCCGTTTATCGCATACACCATTTTTACGTCATCAATTGACCGGGCGTCATCTATGCCGAATATTTCGCCCCATGTCCTCAGAACTCTTCGGTCTACGCGAAGAATACGTCCAGCGTGCGGCTTAAGCTCCCATTCGCCGTACTCGTTCTTCAGCCCAGGCTCCGGACCATCTCCATTATGGACTAAAGATCCCTCGACAGTCATTGGGTGGTATAGCGAAGCCGCTGTCAAGAAATCAACTTCGTCCTTCCTGTTCCCATAGATGTGAACTCCATAAATTATGTGTCCAGAAATGTCAAAGAGAACGATCTCGTTCACGAACTGCCAATGCCGCAGCAAGTGAAAATAAGCCTCTCTTCGTAACGGCCCCGCCTTGTCATCGGTGAAATGCGATTCTGGATGGATTAGCCCCGAAATTCCGTTCGGGCTTGCGTGTTGCCACACCTGTTCCATAAACGATCGATAGAGATCTGGTTGAGTTCCGGCAACGAGTGGATAGGTTGTCAGGTCCGCGGTGAAAGCTGCTGTGCAGACAACGTCGGTCGCCCCGTCGAGAACCAGCTTCGCAACCCCAGGGAGAGCGATCGTGGTTGACCGTCTTTCCTTTTTCTTCTCTTCAGTCGGCCTGTGCGCCAGCTGCCACCATGGATCTCCCTCGGCCAGCAACGCCTCGACGTCTCCTCTGGGACGTACCCATGGCGGATTTCCCAGCTGGAGGTCGAAGCCTCCTCGTTCGAACACCGTGGCGAAGGTGAGGTCCCAATGGAAGAAGCCTTGCTGGTCAGCAATCGCCTCAGTAACACGAAGCCACGGGTGGTGTTCGAACACCATCTCGACAGTACTCGCTGCACCAGAAAGAACTCGCTGGTTATCTTCGAACTCATTGAGCTCTGCCCAATTGTCCACGTCAAACATTGACGCCTGACCCGATTCGCGAGCAGTCTTCGCGGACTTCGACTCGTTGGTTGGTCTGCCTAGCAGCTGTTCGCAGGCATCAATCCACTCTTCCACGCTCGGCGGTGCAATCTCAGTTTCGGTCAGCGGCCAGAACCACATCGCACACCAAGCGTCCATAACTCGGTGCAAGCGCTGATATGCTCCATTCGGATCAGCGAGTTTTGACTCAATCTCAGATCGCGTCACCGTCGTTCCTGTCGCACCTTCTTCGAAGCCCCATACACCGATCGTACGACGTGATTCGGCTTCAGCAATCGACAGCCGCTTGACCGCAACCTCCCACAGCACGTCAGCCTGTTTCGACAATCCTATGAGTCGACCGATCTGGCCATTCGTCTTCGTGTCACTGAGCTTTGTCCGCACGGACTTTCGCCAGTCTTTTAGATTTGCGACAGCTTCGGGCGCTAAGTTCTTTCCTTCTTTGGAGTCAGCTGCTGCGCCCCATCCTTCGGCGGGTAAGAGGAATTGAAAGATGCTCTGTGGATCGCGTGAATCGGCATTCACCTTTTCGGGCGCGGCCTTCAGCCACGTCTTGTCCTTGACCGAACTCCGGGAGTAGACAGCTCTGCGAGCACCGATCAAAGAGTTGCCGCGCCTGAGCCTCAACCCGAACCATGGAGCGGAAAGCCCAGTCACCATCGTGTCGAGCCACAGCGAAATTTCAGCGAGTTCGACCGCGGTCGAGTTGAGGTCGACTCCGTAGACGTTATGCAGAGCAATGTAAGCCTTGGTTTTCTGTAGTTCCTGCTGAAACTGTGCCGGATCGATTCGATGGCCAGCTTCCTCTTGCTTGCGGCGCAAATATTCGGCAGCGAGTTGGTTCACGGCTTCCAACGCGAATGCCCCCCGACCCCAGAGCAGGCTCACATACGGTTAGATCGAGGATTTCATCCGCGGACATTTCATCGGTGAACAACTCTGCGAGAGCTTGCGACACCGTGAAGCGAGTGAGGACTTCGGGGGTGTAATAGGACGCAGATTGTTGCCGATCCCGCCCCGAGAGCCGGAAGACGAATCTGCCTCTGCGATGCACACGCGGTTTCTGTTCGCCAGTCAACTCGTCAGGATCGCGAACGAAATCATCGGCATCGATATGCTCAGCCCTCGTGGTTGGAACTACCCAGCTACCTTTGCTCGAGTCACCCTTCGGTGCCACTTCAAAGAGGTCCGTTTCGGCGAAGAAGCCCGTGTAGGACATCAGTCCCTCGTAGACGCGTCCGAGTTGGTTGATGCCAAGTTCGGCATAGGAGATAAAGCCTCGGTCCTTCTTCGCCGTCTCCTTACTAAGGAGCAGCTTCTGCAACACCTGCTGGAGGGCAGCATTGCCCAATCCGACTTCGTCGATATGTGCAGTTGCCTGCGGAGAGAACAGATCAGCTTCGAGGGGATGGAATTCAAGCCCCTCGCTCATGGACGATTCATTGTCAGGGTGGGCTGCCTCGGCGACTCGTAGATCATTGTGCCCGGACTGAATCTGTGCGAACACGACTGCCAACGACTGGTAGAGGTGCGTCCCGTCGCCCCGAGTGGGTATATCGACGAGCGCGAGATCGCGCAAGCGGTCGATGCCGTAACCAGATTCGTACTCCGTAGCGCCGGTCGGCACAATCTCGAGTTCCGGCGATGCCTCGGCGAAGAGCAGAAACAGGATTCGATAGAGAAAGCGCAGCGATTGTTTCGCGAGCGGTTGAGCTTCGCCCGCCGGCAACGGATCCATTCCTGCCTTCCGGCGCCGCATGACAACTTCATTGGCGATCAACTCGATCGAATCCCGCACGGCTTCACGAAGATCCTCCGAGACCTTCTCTGTGTGTTTGACGGAGTCTTCGAGAACCGTTGTGAACCATGTAGTGCCGTCAGCGGTGGGGGCAAGTGCTTTTGCGCTGGTGCAAGCCAGAAACTGGTCGACTGCTCCCCCGCGTTTGGTGTCGTTGCGTTCAAACAACAGTCCAAGATCGATAGCCAAGTATCGACCCTCCTGCCAGCGTTCCGCGGCGGTGAGCAACATGAACGATCCTGCAAGAACGAGAGCGAACTGTGGCGGAGTGTCCTCAACGAAACGAGCAGAAAGATACCGAGCCACGGATTCCGTCTGCTCGGTCCGATCGGTACTGCCGGGCACGTGTTCGACGACCGGTCTCAACAGTGTCGCGGAGTTCTTATCAAGTAGATCTCCGATATCAGTGACCGGTTTGGCTAGGACGATCAGCAACGGGGATGAGTCTTCAGCCGTCGCAGTTCCGCGCACCTCAAGGTAGGCTGACTCATCGCCGTCAGCATTGCGTCCGACGGCGATGTCGTAGCCATTGGAATAGCCGAGGAAGTCGAGCAGCTGCTGGTCGAACCCGGCTACAGCGTCACGTTCGTCGGAAGTGAGTACTGAGTTTTCGCCGATTCCTTCGATGATCGCGACAAGGCGCTTCTGAAGTTGCTGCCTGGCGCTGCCCCATGAGTTCAGGGGTGTAGTCAGATCACGACCTTCGGCCTCGGCGTCGGAGGCTTCCTGTTCCCATTCCTTGCGCAGGCCGAGTGCTTTGGCTTTGAAGGATTCCTTCGAACCGTCGGAGGAGAAGTAGTCGTCACTGACGAAATCCTGGACCACTGAGAGTTCATCCATGTCAGTTCTCCTCTGCATTCTCGTTGAACATTTCGCACACAGGTGTGTCTGTCGGGACTGCTACCAGCAAGGGCCGCAGCAGACTTCGATTTGGCTGCATTGATCTGATGAGTTCGTCTTCTTCGCTGACGGCCCTCAACCGGTGCTTCACGGTCGCGCCTTGAACGAGATCGAGTGCGCCCTGTTTCCACTTTTCATTACGATCGAACCATTCATGGACTCGGCGTTCGATCCGGGCCTTGCCGGAGCCGATGACTTCTTCAATGCTCTCGGCAACTGCGTCGATCGCGGCTGGCACCAACGGCTGGAAGTTTTCGGTCTTGATAACCCCTGGGTTGTGGGTCAGCGATCTCAACCCGAGGTCAGCAACGACTGCTTCAGCGTCCGCGAATTCGCCGGTCAGTCCGAAGTCCGGATTGCCTCCGGGAAAGACAACTGTCCGGAAGATGCTCGAGACAACTTGCCCGCGGAGGTTCGTCAGACCTGCATGAACAACGACAGTCGGCGCTTCGACCTCGGCGCGGATGACGTAGATCCCACCGCGTTCAGGAACACGAGACAACGCTCGATCAGCTACCCATTCGAGGACCGGGTGTAATGGTCCGAGGTAATGGGCTTCCGGCCAGAGCGAAGCATTCTTCGAGTCAAGTGAGTTCCGCGCGGCTTCGACCAGCGTACGCCCCACCAACTTGTTGGTTGCCAGTTTGAAGTTCGCTTTGACGTTGCGCTCTTTGAGATAGCTCTGTGGCAGACTCTCCAGACGCGACCACATGTCGCGGGGCGGCTCGAGCTCAGCGATCGCCTCTCGAGAGTGAAATTGCCAGCTCACTCCCCCGCCGCCATCGGCGGCAGGCTTTTGTTCCGGGTGGTTGCCATAGACCATCGCCAGGCCGTCCTCAAGGAACTCAACTGGCGAGGAGTAGAGAGACAATCCGGTAGCTGCGCGCGATGTCGGTTGTGAATCGAGAGTCTCAGATTCTTGACCATTTGCTGCAACGGCGTTTCCAGACGATTCGGTGCTTGCAGGCTCGTCCGAGATACCGGTCATGATCAGGTTGAGGAGTTCATCGGTCTGCGTTGCGGTGCTGACGTCGGCGACCACCTCGTCGAGATCTTGTCCCTTGGCGAGGGCAGCCTTGATGGCTTCCTCCTCCGCCTCGGCGGTGTATTTGCCCATGAGGGCGGCCGCGTCACCCAGTGCGGTATGCGCTTCGTTCTCTTTTTCGATGAGTTTCTTCAGCACGCGAATGTCGCCGGAAAAGCGCTCAGATTCCGGTTGCAGCACCAACGTCGTAATCTGCGGTCGCTCAGTCTGCCCATAGCGATCGATTCGGCCATTGCGCTGCTCGATCCGAATGAGGGACCACGGAATGTCGAAGTGGATGAGCTCGTGACATTGAGAGTGGAGGTTCACACCTTCCGATGCCAGGTCGCCGGTGACGAGAACACGAATGGGCGAGCTCTTCTTCTTGAAGGACTCGACGACGTCCTGTTGTTCGACATCGGAGAGTCCGCCGTGAAGAATGGCGAGCTGATCGTCTTTGAGCTTGAGGTCTTGGGTGAGATGCCGTTGCAGAGCGTGCAAGGTAGCGACTCGCTCGGCGAAGATGACGACTCTGGTGTCATTCTTCGGCCCGATGCCGATCTCTTTCAGATAGTCCAGCAGGGCGCCGTACTTTCCTGTTTGTGGGCGCTTCTCGGTGCGGTTGCGCTCGACTGCGGTCATGCTATCGACGGCGTATTCGCGGAGCCGGTCGAGGTAGGTGCGTTCTCGAGCGACTGCGTCGGAAGGGTCCTGATTGCTCAGGACACGTAACCGGTTGTCGATAGTCTCGACGAGTGCTTCCGGGCTGGAGAGGAATGCTTTGGCCAGTGTCCAAGGGAAGAGGCTGGTTCTCCCGGAGTAGGGGCTCGACCCGATGGGATGCAGCCAGATCTGGTCGAGCTCCTCTGCCACTGCGTTCTCCTCGAGACTCGCATAAGCGACACGGGCCTGGGGCTCTTTGCGTTCGGCCCAATCCGCGCCAACCTCTTTCTTCACGTCTTCGGAATAGCGGTGCCTGCGGACGATGAGATTCTTCACGGCATCCTCGTCGAGGGATCCGTCTGGGTTGACCGCAGTCGGTTCAAGGAGACGGATCAGTTCTGCGAAGGACTCTTTCTTGCCGTTGTGCGGGGTGGCACTGGCGAGGATCAGCGCATCGGTGTTCTTGGCCAAGGTATCGGCCAAGCGGTGGTTGAGCGAACTGGTGTTCGTCACGTTGTGTGATTCGTCGATGACGACGGCATCCCATTTGTGGCGACGTAGGTGCGACAGGTAACGATCGGACTTGAGCGTATCGATCGAGATGATGGCGCGTTTGAAATAGGTGAAGGGGTTGCGAGTGGCCGGCAGCTTCTGCCGGATCCGCTGGATTCCCTGGGAATCGAGGCGGACGAAGGGAATGGCAAATTTCGTCCACATCTCGTGCTGCATCTGCTCCAGCACGTGCTTCGGGGTGACGATGAGGATGCGGTCGCCGCGACCCCGTTTGATGAGCTCGGCGAGGATGAGACCGATCTCGATGGTCTTGCCCAACCCGACTGCGTCGGCGAGAAGAATGCGCGGTCGCAGATTCCTGGGGTCGAGGATCTTGCGCACCGGTGTCCGCTGGTAGTCCTTCGGATCGATGAGCATCCCATCGGCGACGGTGAGATTGGTGTCTTCAACCGCTGTCGCCGTCTTCATGAGTGTGGCTTCGAGCCAGAGTTTGGCATCCCTGTAGCCAGAACTCGGGTCATTGACGAGGGGAGCTTGCCTGGGGTCGATCGGGGTGACCGTATCGATCGAGTCGAAGAAGATCGCACTGGTGTCACGAACAAGTTCGGACAGCCCTTGGACTTCGATTCGCTGAACAGGTTTGCTGGGAACTCTCTCTTGGTGGTTCGCCCGTTCATAGACCGTCTGAACTCCGGTGACCAGCCACTCCTCATCGCGGACTTCGACGACGGAGCCTGGGGCGAGGGTGGCTGTTCGCTGGTCATCGTCGACCACATCGGCATGACCAGTATCGGTCGGAAGCACAGACTGTGAAGACTCCATTGCACAAACCTCACGGGAAGACGGCCACTACTCACGTCATGCTATCTCGGATCCGGGAGCTTCAGCGCCGAGCCTCAGACGTGTCCAACTGCCACAGACCTATTCATTCCGATTTCCCGCCTCGCGAGCAGTCCGATTCCAACCGCTCACCTCGCAGTTCAGCGGAATGTTGACTCTGAACACCATCATTCGCCCGGGCCAGAAGGAGCATTTCCATTTTACGCGCGGGCCTCAACGGCTACCTACATCAGTGGATCAAGGCTAAACCCAAGCGACTCCGCATTTACGAGCCGACCAGACAATGCAAATCAGGGCATCCGTGTCGCACGCCCCGGAAACTCGACAGACCGCACCGAAAGCAAGGGTAAGGACCACACCACGTCCCTGGCAAGAGTGGCTGATACCCACAAACCGCTTAAACGCGACAGTGCACTAGCAGGTCGAGGCACTGACGATCCGAGCTCTGAGCCCTCCAAATTAAGATACCCAGAGGAAAACACCGAACCTAGTCAAGCAAAGTTACCCCGCTAGTTGCCTCACCAACATAACGAACTTAGACACAATCCACACTCATGTGTAGTACCGATTCCTACACTTCAGTGTAATGTTAGGCGCATGGAGAACAGAACCTCTCAAACTCCGCTGAATATATACAGCGACTTCTTTGAGTACCGCGATCGCGACCTCATCGACCCCGACGATCCAGTCAATCGAACGATCTACGTGATCGACACAAACGTACTCCTCAACCTATTCAAATACTCACGATCAACTGCGCGACAAGTCATTGAGGTACTCCACCACATGCGCAATGCGCTCTTCCTCCCACATCAAGTCCTCGAGGAATTTTGGCCTTTGCTAGCGGAGGTGCGCAAAGGCTCCCACCACCTCGAAGCAAAGGGCAAAGTTGACACTTCAATGGCCAATGCGCGCAGAGAAGTCGAAAAATGGTTTAAGAGGACCGGACTAGAAGCCATCGAGGAATCGTCGCAGGAAACTGGATTAAAGCTTACTTCAGGCTCCGATACCCAGGCGGGCCTGTCGCTTGAAGCGGTCGTTGCCAGCGTTGAAAATTTGCTAGACGAGATGGAGGCTGCGTCGTCCCGCATAGGCGAGATCATCGATAGTGTCTCCGAAGAAGCGCAAGAGAATGAAATACTCGACAGTATCGAGAAGATTTTCGAGGGGCGAGTTGGGCGGGCACCAGATGAAACCGAGCACAAGCGGTTGCTCACCGAGTTCGCCGACCGAATTGACAAGGGACTTCCGCCTGGAAATAGAGACGTCGAAATTCGTAAAGGCGAGACAGACAAAGCCAGCGGAGATTTTTTCATCTGGCGACAGGGACTAAACGAAGCGAAGCACCGGTCTGAGGAACTCGGCCAGTCAGTTGACCTGACCCTAATCACAAATGACCTCAAAGACGATTGGACTAGATCTACAAAACCAGACCCTCTACCGCGACGAGAGCTGGTTCGAGAGTTCGCGAACGCAACAGGGGGCGGAGTCTTCCGAATAAAATCTTTCAGGCACCTCATTGAAGTCGCGACTTCACATTTCGGTGCGCAGTCCCTCGACGCTGCTGGAATGGCACAAATCGAAGCGGTAGAAGATGACAATCGAGGCTGGACAACCGACGCAGCCTTCAACTATCTCGCTTACCTTTACGACCGGCCAAGATACCATGATCAGTTAAAAGTACTACTTGCTGCTTACGGCGCCGCGAAGAATGGCATGGACCCCATCACCTTTTCCGAAGCTCGCGAACTGACCGGCAGAGAAAACCTGGCACAATTTTCTTCGCCTTTCCGCACTATTCTCAATAATTTTGAAGACGATACTGTCGATGAAGCCATGATTTGGAGTAGATACCCTGATAATGGAGAGGGAGTCTATTGCTTTAACGGCAACCCCCTAGACGCCTTAGAAAAAGTATTACATGAAGACAAAGACTTCGCAAATATAGCAAGATCGGGATTTCAGGACCTATGCAGACTCCGAAATGTAGCCACAAGAGATTTCGACTCTTCAGACGCTTCCTACCGAACAAGAGCAGAAGTCAATCCAGCCCAATGACCTGCACAATTGAGGCCGTACTAATCTGCGACGTCGAAATAGACGAAGAAAGGTTGTCCGAGAAGCTGGCAGACACTCAACGACAAGAGTCCGAGTGGCTGATTGGGCCGTACGTTTACACTTACAATGGTCCGGACGGAAGAACGGTTCGAACGGACGCGGTCGCTCGATCGACCAATTTTCCGCCCCAGCTCAACGCACTACTTTTCGGCCCCTTCGGCTCATCTCTATCACAGCAGTCAGAGACTGCCGGCAATGCACGAACCAGGACGAGTCAACGGCACCCCGCTAGATACACTTCGGGACAACAGCCTCTACTTCCAAGCGAAGATTCGATTTCTTCCATTTTCCAAGTCGCTAGTGTCTCGTCCGAATCTACGGAGATCGCGATTAGTCATGCCGATCTACTTCTGGCTGCAGCAACCCCGGTCGATGCTTCAACGGCGCGACCTGCAGTACTGTCGTTGCACTTATCAATTACAGCCCGCAATCTCGATGAGGCACTCTCAGTTGTCAGCGCGATGTCTCACTCGAGAGGAAAGCGGAATGAAGGGTTTGGAAGAGGGCGCCCGGGGCAGGACATGCTGAAATCGATCGACTCCCTGCGGAGCGTTTGCAAGTTTCCAACCGGATCAGATGCTGCGGAAGGAAGCATCTATACTCTGACGCTAAACAGTCGAACTAGCGATTCTGGGGACTGGGCAGTTGACGATGAGGAGTTATATCGCTGCGCAGCGCTACAAACTACTGAAAAGGCACACAGCGCACGGTCACGTATCGAAGAAGCGACGAAAACCAAGCGTTCGATCAGTAAATCATGGAGCATGCTTGCATTGCGACATGGCGCCAGCTTTCAGTTGCATTCGCCGAAAGAGGACGATTTTCGGCAGTTTGCTCCAGTCTATTTTCACACCCTCTACACAGATGCGTACATGTTGGCGCGCTTGCAGACTCAGCTCTTACGGAGTTGGGAACGTCCCGCGTACTCCATCCTCTCGGGGACTGTAGGAAGCGATGACCTTTCATCAGCCCGAGATCAGATGATGCGCCTTGAACGAGCGGTTGCTGTTGACAGCGCGCGGTATTGGCTAAAGAAGACAGAAGCAAATACAGGAAAGTCGATCTCGATCCTCCATGATGCACAAGAGGCGCAACGAGTTTCACAACGCCTCGCAAGTCTCGAAACTCAAATTGCGACGTTGGCTAGACTTGCTGAGCGTGACGCGACTAACCGTCGAACCAAGGCGCAGGAAACTCTTTCCGCAATAGCGATGGTCCTCGCAGTAGCAGTCTTTCCCATAACAATTGCAAACGACCTAGTCAGCCTGTTCGGAATCAAACTACCTTCGCTGGTTCTTGTGCTGATTCTTATTGTTCTTGCTGGAGCTCTGGGGGTCTGCGCGATTGTCGCTCGGCGACTCTTGCTGAAACGACGATAGGCTCTTAGACTGCAAGAACACTTAATCAATGCAGATTCATCCGATCCCTAAATAGTTTAATTTCTCTACTTTCCCTATCAAACCGGCTCTTCGTAATTGAGGTTGCAGGTCGGTGATTCCAGGACACGGCGTGGCGCTGCCGGGATAGACGTCGAGGTCTTCCGACGATGGAAGTTCTCACACTTTCCATCCGAAAGACCTCGACGTGGCCAAGCCTACTTTCTCGCCCCCTGACCTCACGACATTCTGCCGACTCGACTCCCACGATCTGACCTGTATCGGCCAGCACGTCAACGGGCACAGAGCCGTTCTGGAATGCCGGGCCTAACACTGCCGATAACTGGTGCCGTCGGTGCGGTGGCCACGTGATCGTTCGCGATACCGTAGTCCGCCATCTGGCCCACGAGCCTTTCGGTCACCGGCCGACCACGCTTCATGTTCGCCTCCGCCGTTACAAATGCGTCGAGTGGTGCCGCGTATGGCGTCAGGACACCACTGCTGCGGCACCACGACGAGCGAAGATCTCTCGAACCGGCCTCGACTGGGCACTGCGTGCTCTCGTCATCGACCACGACACCGTGTCCGTGATCTCCAGCAAACTCGCCGTATCCAGGCACACCGCGAACTTCGCAATCCTCGCTGAAGGTCGCCGACTGTTGATCAACGCCCCGACCGGGTTCGACGGGGTCAGCGTCATCGGTGTCGACGAGCACGTCTAGCGGCACACCAGGCGTGGCGACAAGTACGTCACCGTCATCATCGACCTCACCCCGATCAGCCAGGCAACAGACCCAGCACGTCTGCTCGATATGGTGCCCGGATAGTCAAAACAGGTGTTCAAACAACGGTTGGCCACCCGACCCAAGGGTTGGCGTGACGGCATCAACGTCGTCGCGATGGACGGATTCTCTGGCTTCAAAACAGCCGCCGTCGAAGAGCTGCCCGACGCCGTGGAAGTCATGGACCCGTTCCACGTCGTCAAGCTCGCCGGCGATGCCCTCGACGAAGTGCGCCGTCGTATTCAAAAAGAGACCACCGGCCGCCGCGAACGAGCGGGGGACCCGCTGTATCGGGCGAGGAGGACTTAGCACACGGGCATCATCTGCTTACGACGAAACAGCAGGAGAAGACCGAGGGCCTCCTTGCCGACCGGAGCTTCACTGCGGTCGAAGTCACCTGGGCCTTCTACCAAGACATCGTGACCGCCTACCGAACCGCCGACCGCAACGAGGGCAAGAAGCTCTTGCAGAGGGTCATTGACGCTCTGACAACGAATCTGCCGTCCGAGCTGATTGAACTCAATCAGTTGGGACGGACGATGAAGTGTCGAGCCGCCGATATGCTGGCGTTCTTCACGCGTCCGGGGACGTCGAACGGTCTCACCGAGGCGATCAATGGCAGGCTCGAGCATCTACGGGGGTCAGCATTGGGCTTCCGCAACGTCTCCCACTACATCGCCGGGTGCCTGCTCGAGTCCGATGGCTTCAGACCGGTTCTACACTCTCATTTACGATGAGCCCCCTTTAATGCCTTGCTCTCGGTCATAGTGTTTTCCTCTCTTGGTTCATGATTCAAGCTCTGTTGAGTGATACACAACACGCCTATGCACGCGGCGCGGATGGGCAAATAGTGCAACCTGAGAAACTAACTTTCGATTCTCCCAAATTTGGAAATGTGGTTGGATGCTGCCCCGGAACATTCCTTGATATGAAACTCGGTATAGTGCGCCAGTTCCACCGTGTAGTGCCGTCCGCAGTACACGCTCGTAGTCAGTTCGGCAGATTCGTCGCCATGGGCTCCCCAATGAATGAAATGCGTGGGGGAATTGACGCAGACGCTTTGGTGCCATTCGCAGCCTCGCGGCCTGTCGCCACCATCGTCAACCTCGGGAAGTCCGATTCCACTGTCAAAACGTGTTCTCGTCGCCATTACTGTTCCTCCTCGATGAGCGCATGCAATTCGCCTTCCGCTCGATTGATCCCCTCGGCGATCTCGGCACCTGTGAGGGTGATCCTTTCATCGAGGAAACGTCCCCACTCGCTTTCCCATGCCCGTTGCTTCCGATTAGACCTGTCCTGCTTCTCAGTGACCAGCACGTCGATTCCAACCTGTGCGCCGTCCTCGTCATGGTGAACGGCAATGTTGGCACCAGGCCACGGCAACGGCAGAGCCACGTCCGAGTCCAGCACCCGGATCACAAGCCAGTCATCACTCCCGCTCTCCAAGGGAGAATCATCCCGAGTGAGGTCTCCCGCCTCCGTCAGCTGTTTCCATGAAAGTGCATAGTCCGCTTCGAGATGCTCTCGTTGCGCACCCAACATCCGAATATGTACGAACGGACTGTACTTTTTGTCGCCAAAGGCGCTCTCCATCCAGTCCTGAGAAATGTAGCTAGTAGAGAACGGAATGGGAGCCCATCCATCGACCTCATCGTTATTGAACCGGCGAAGCATCGTCTGGTCGGCGATCTTTTCCGCCTCGAAAGCGTTGCGAACCTGCCAGACTTCAGTCCTCACCTGGGTCGTGGACAGTGCGTTGTCTAGCCACTTCGACACCTCAGCCGCCGCCGAGAAGCTCTCGACCGCTACCTCGTCCCGCCCGTAGGCCACGATATTGTGTTCCATCCGGGAAAAAGCACTCTCCAGATCCTGGCCCGACCACGCCGAGTTGTGCTCGGTTTCATGCCCCTTCGCATCTTCGATCGCGATCGCGTCATACCAATCAGCCACCGTTGCCAGCCCGCCAATCCGCTTTGAATAGGGGTGTTTGACCGAGCGCTGCTCCCCCTCGACCACCACATCACACGTAGCCAACCGGGACCCCAACGATTGCTCGTCATGTTCGGTCGGCTGATCGGTGTCGTTGGCCAGCGTGATGGTGAACTCACCCTGGTCACCCTGCGTGGTGCGAGCGTTGATGCGCCATCCCTGCTTGGTCGCTGTATCGATGGGTTCGAACTGCTCAGGTCGAACGGATGTGCCATAAATCGGTCTATGATCTTTCGGCAGATAGTCGCTGATTGTCACGAGTGCCTCCCTGGGAATGGATTACAGCGTTAATGTCGGTGAGTTTTTAGTGCCTGTCGGCGGGGCTTCGCGCGTCTCCTAGCGCAGCAATCGAACTTCGAGTACTTCGGATTTCAACGGGAGGTGGATCAGCACCCGTGTAGGTGCTGCTCCCTGCGCGGTCTCAAGAGCGTGAGCATAAGTGGACAATTGGCCGAGGTAGTTTTCGGACACGTGTCCAATCGAATCCGTGCCGGGATACGACTTGTGATCGACGAGTACGTGTTCACCGCCAGGCAACACGATGCGAGCGTCGATCCACCCTTCCATCACCTGACGCTCATCGTTGCGCCATGTGATCGGGGACTCGGTGACCTCCTCGGCGCCGGGGAACGTCTCCTCGATCCACGTGGTCCACCGCCGGCCGAGTTCGATGAGCATTTCCGGGGAAAGGTTTCCCTGGGAATCCCAGCGCGCCAGAATTCTCTCGGCCGCGGTCTGATGTTTCTCGTCGGATAGGGAGCTGAGCGGCAGACCGAGGTAGGCGTGGATCGCGTCCCCGACGCGATCCCAATTTCTTCCGCCGTGTTCGACCAGCGGCTTGCCGAGCGACGCAAGAAGACTCACCTCCGCATCGATGCCATCAGACGGCACGCTGCTCGCGGTGAACCTCGCAGGCAGACCCGTTTGTTCAGCCGCTGGCGTCCGGCTCGGGATGTCCGTTTGCGCAAAGAACGACCGTGATTCGGTGCCGCTCTCCCCCACACCCTCAGTCTCACCGTCGATCGGAAACGCACTGATCCGCATCGTTAGTTCGTGTTGCACCGGCACACCGTCGCCCACAGACCTACGGAGATCAGCGATCCGAAGAACACCTGCCCCTTCGACAGCCGGCGATGACGAGTCGCCCACCGTCGCGACGTCCCATTCGAGGAGTCTTTCGTCGACCGACGCACTGAGGACGTTGTTCCTGCCCATCGGGTCACCGAACGCCACGATGCTGTGGCACTCGGCTCGGGTTAATGCGACATAGAGGAGCCGTTCCGTTTCCCGCTTCTCTGCTGCTCCTGCACGGCTCACCGTGTCCAAGTTTGCGAGACGTTCCTTCAGCGGACCATAGTCTTTGATCACTCCGGGCAGGTACCGCAGTGACCGGTTGGCCAAAGGATGCCTGGCGTCGAACACTGGTGCCTTCTCCACAGTGATCTCGCTGTGACCATAGTCCTTGTCGACGGGCACACCGACGATGACGACCGGCCACTGCAGACCCTTCGACTGATGCATGGTCGTGACAAGCACGGCATCGTGCGCGGTCGACTGCTCATAGGAACCGGCCGCCTCGGTGAGGTGATCGAGCAGGCCTGCCGGAGTCACCGGCGAGCGTGTCTGCTGCGCGGAATTTTCGTATTCTCCAGCGATCTGGCACAAGGCATCCAGCGTGGCCAAACGTGCCTCAGGGTTCGTCCAAGCCTTGATGCGCTGCGGCAGGTCGAGAGCATCAATGATGGCCACCACCAGTTCCGTTGCCGAGTAGCGGGCTGCGTTGACCTCGAGTTCGGACAGTGCCGCCAGCGTGGGATCGTCCCACCACGTCCGATAATGCTGGTGTCGTTCGTCCTTATCGACGATCCGCGCTGTCTCTTCAAACCACGTGTGGTGGCTGCCGTGATCTGGCATGAGCGTGACGAGTTCGGCCAGCGCCACAGCATCATCGCGGTCGACGACTGCCGCCAGGCCTGATGCGACGAACTGTCCTTCCCTGGTGGACAGCAGATTACTGGTCGACCCGACGGCTCGGATGCCGCGTGCCCGCAGTTCCGCGACTACCGAGTCGACCTGGGAGTTGGTGCGCACGAGGACCGCAATATCACCCTGTGACACCTCTCCGTCCGGCAGTTGAGGCGAGCGCTCCAGGAGGTCGCCGACTCCTTCTGCAATGGCTTTGACCATCCGGGAGTTCGCTTGGGTGCCTTTGCCCTTGTCCGTGTTGGGTACCCAGAGCTCACGGCTGCCGATATTGCGCAGATGCTCGCGTTCCGGGGGAATGCGAAGCACGACCTCATCTTCCTTCTGCTCGGCGAACACTGAGCTGAAGAGTGTGTTCGACAGCTCGAGAGGCGATTCAGTTGAACGCCATGATGCGCCGAGGTTCTCCGAGGTCGCTGTACCCAGATCCGTCGTTCCTTCAACCAGTGATGCGAAGACGTCGTTCATCAGTTCCGGATCGGCTCCGCGAAAACCGTAGATCGCTTGTTTGCGGTCCCCCACCCATATGACTTCGTCGACGAGGTCGGCGAGTTCCATGAAGATCGCCAGCTGGATCGGTGAGGAATCTTGGAATTCGTCAACGGCGAGCAGCCGGTAGCGGGACGCGATCGATGTTCTCACTCGTTCATTCGTGCGCAGCAGGTCGAGCGCACGGACTTCCTGGTCGACGAAATCCATGACGCCGAGGCGGTTTTTATGTTCTTCGTAGGCGCTAAGTGACGCGATCGCAGTGTCGATGACAAGCTCGGTCAGTGCCGCGATATCGGCATGGAATGCGCTGTTAGCCAGCAGCTGTTCGGCAACCATCCGTGAACTTGAGTTCTCGAGTACCGCCTTCGGCACGACTCCGGGTGCCTTCCCACCCTGTGCCGCCGGATAGTTCGCCTTGGCAACTTTCCCCCACGACGACCATGGAGTCCGTGCGAAAGGATCGACATCCTCGGCGTGAGTGTCGAGATCGCGAAGGAAATGATCGAGCGTGACGATGCTGCCTTCAACATTGTCTGCACTCGCCTTTGTCATCTTCGGCACACCGGCCGGAAGGTCCTCTCCATTCCGAAAGCATGTCAGCGACTCACGAAGAACGTCGATGTCACTGGCCAGGCAGTCCCGCCACGTCTGACGGCGATCGGCCTGCTTCGCGGGGAGGGCCGAGAGGTAAAGTTCGATCGAGTCGCGGGCGGAAGCGCGCAGCTCAGCCTCGCCGAGGTGGTTCGACCGTGCCGCCTCGGCGATGTTCTTGACGAGTGTGGACCACGCAACCGGTCCGTGGCCGTATGGGTTCGCATCTTCCGGTCTGCCGTTGTGTCCGGCTCGCGCTAGGAGATCTCGGTGTGTGATTTCGGCATTCGCGACGACTTCGTCAACTGCGGTGGCGAATACGATCTTCTGCTCGTTTTCATCGAGCACACGCAATTCCGGCGAGAAACCGGCGTCGATGGCGTATTCGGTGACGAGGCGGCCGGACATCGAATTGATGGTTCCGATGAGCGCTGTACCGATCTCCTCGGCTGCGGTGATGTTCCCATCGTCGAGGAGTCTCTTCTGCGTCTTCTCGATGAGGTCGGCGGCAGCTCGAACGGTAAACGTCGTGGCGATGACCTCGCTGGCGCGCAGAACAGGTTCACCCGTAGCCGTCTTCTGCGACAGCCGTTCGGAGAGCACCTGGGTCAGCCGATAGGTCTTGCCCGACCCTGCCGAGGCGGTGATGACGTGAACGCTCATGAATGGTCTCCCGCAATGCCGTAGATGAGGTTTAAGTCGCTGAAGGCCTGCCGCTTGGTGACGAAAAGGCGTCCTTCCTCCAGTTCCTCGTTCTTGAACTCTTTGAGGGCCTTGTCGACTTCACTGCCGGCTTCGCCCGGATTGGTCCCGAGTGCGGCGTGAATATCAGCATTCGGAGACTCGAATCGCCCAGCGACGATGTTCGACAGCGCATGTTCGACCGATTCTTCGATCCTCGGCCACAGCCCCGCAGGATCTCCGCCAAGCCCGTTGCCGTCGTCGTCGAGAGAATCTGCTTCCCCTGTGGAGTTCGGGTCGAGCGCAGCGTCTGTCGAGACGTACCGGCCCTGTTTGAGCATGAAGTAGGACGTCAGAGGGTGAGCCTGGGGGCTTGGTTCGGTGGTGCGGGAGTAGACGCTCAGCTGAACGGCTTCCTCGTCGCGAATCATTGTCCGGTACCGCTTTTCGAAGTTTGCCCATTTGAGGTCGATGATCACCAGTCGTCCGTCGACGAACTCGCCTTCGAGGTCTCGCTGCCCGCGCAGCTGGATCTGCCGGGGCGTGCCGGCTACGGTCAGTGTCCAGTCAAAGGTGAAGTCAACCTCGGTGCCGGTGATGGTGAACCCACGCTTCTGTGCAACCGTGAAAAGGTGGGTAAGTGAGGCGACTGCGGTCGAGCGGATCGCGTTCCGTCGGGCGAGCTGCCCGGGCGGGAGCAGCTCTGAAGCGAATCGTGGGACGAGATCATCGAATGTGGCAGCGATCTTCGCAGCCGAAGGTGCCGCTCCACGGTCTACGTCAGCAGAGCGCACCAAGTGTTCGACGACAGCATGAACGAGGGTCCCTATCATGCGATTGTCGGTGGGAATGTCGAAGGTGAAGCCGCGAACCAGTCCCAGGGCTCTCGACAGAACCCATTCCTGAGGGTCGCTGAGCAATTGGTCGATCTGTGTGTACGACAGCGTCGCCGGCAAGAGATGGGTGAAATCCCCGTCAAGGGTCCGCGAAACAGCCTGCGGTCGTGTACTCCGCTCAAGCGGGACTGCCGAGGTCGGGATGGTCACATCGTGCAGATTCCAGGATTCGATGTCGAAGAGGTCGCCGACTGACCGGTTGACCGTCACATCGTTGAGCACCGAGTCGACCGAGGCTGAGGTGTATCGATCGGGGTGGGTTGCTGCGATGACTTCGCTGAGCCTGGACAACGCCGGGTGGAGTGCGAGGGGTTCACCCTGGCTGGTATCAGGGCAGAAGCACACCAATGTCGAAGCAGTGCGAATCCCCCTGAGTTCAGCTGCCTGGCGGAGTCGTTCACGGTTGGCGACCGTTGCGATGTGGACTCCGGCGTCCGCGAGGACAGCGATCTCAGTGGGGTCCCACGACTCGGCCGAGGAAGTGGCGTTCCGGTGAGAGGACCACCAGACGATCGCCCCCGTGCCGACAGGCACCTCGGAAGGATCGCTGACGACGGTCCAGTCGGCGGCTTGAGCGGTGGCGACCGCCGTCGTCGATCTGGGTGCGCACGACTCGACGATGTCGAAGAGTTCTCGGGGACGCAGCGTTTTTGTACCGAGCTTGCCGAGGGCGGCACGGAATGAGTCGAGATGTCCAGCCGCCTCGTCGAGGAAGGAATCTGTAGTCGTCTGGGTGCCGTCTGATGATGCATTTTCACCGTTGGCACGGTGATGGGCACTCAGCCGGCGCAGGCGTGTGCTCAGCCAGTCGAGCGCGAGCGGCAGGGAATTGAGGACGAGCTCGTCGTCATGGACGAGCGGCGGGGAAACGCGAAGGAACTCGTCAAGGATGCGGGCAGTGTTCCATGCGCTGGTCAACGTCTCGGGTTGCGTGAGGGCCCGATCGTGGAGTGTCCGCAGCGCTGTCATCCAGGCGGAGTGCTCGTCACCTGAGATGCCCGGTTCCCGGGCCAGCGCCTTGAGCAGGACGGAGGAGACAACGTGTGGGACAAGCTTCTTCGCTGGTGACTCTCCGCCGTCGGAGCCGAACGAGAGGTGGAGGAAATCTGCCACCCGTCGGATGTCGGTTGGGGGCAGAACTGCACTGAGGAAGACCGGGAGAACTTGGGCAGACGGTGTCGTGGTGGTGGCACTGGGAACGCCGAGAGTCGGTGTGTCTCGTCGTAAGAGCTGTTGGTCAAGGACTGAGGTCGAGTCTCCGGCGATGATGCACAGTCGGTCACGGTTGGTCAGGTGGGCGAGGTAGCGGGCGGCTGCCTCGGCGGTGGACCATTCGTCGGGTCCGCGAACGATGGTGAGTTCTGGAGTTGCTGAGTTCGCGATGGTCTCTGACACCGCGACTCCAAGGGTTTCTACCGCATTGACGATGTCTTGCCACACCTGCGGGAGAGTGTTTCGCTGATCACGGAGCTCGATCGACGAGATGCCCAAGGGCCAATTGGAGCTGTGGATCCGGAGCAGTTCGAGGACTTCGCGAAGATCGTCGGCACGACCTGCTGCGAGCGTCGCAGTGGTGTCATGGGAGGACCCGAGCACGACCAGCGCTTCAACTTCGGACAGGGCATCGAGGCGAGGGTGAGCGGAATAGTCCGTGGGTTTGAGGTTCGGACTCCACCCCGCCTCGATGGCGTCATCGCGCATCTCGAGCAGATGCTGCGCCGTGTGCCAGGGGTCGTTGACGAACGACTGCCGATACCAGGGGTGATCGGCACGCTCCAGCAACGCTCGGTACTGGGCGATTCGGAAAGTTCGGTCGGCGGTGGGGCGGGTCGTGCCCAAACGGGCCTGAAGGATCCCGAGCATGCCGAGTGGACCAGTGACCACGGTTGTGCCGGAGTCATCGGTCGTCCACGGAACGCGGTCAAGGTTCCATCCGAAAACAATGCGCATGCTGGTCCTTCCCAGAGCAACTAAACAGAGATTATTCCGAAATGACGGTTTCTCCAAATGCTTGTGAGAGTTCCTCCGACTTCCGGCATAGTACGGTTTGATTTGGTTGAAACGACTCATGTCAGTGGCGACATCTACTGTGGTTTCTAACACTGAGAGAAGGAGACAACGATGAATGTTCGTTCCGTTACGCAGACACCAGTTCGAACGTTGATCAGCCGTGCCCACAGCATCGATGATCCGAGCGCCACTCTGCCCACTGGCGCTGATGTCGGCGCAGCTGCTGATTCGGTTGACGTCGTCAGTCAAAGGCCGCAGACGAACGATCACTTCATCAACATCGTGGCTTCTCGTCCCAGCCGCGAAGTCAATCCTCACCTGTGGACGTGGCAAGCAGAAGCTTTGGACGCCTGGCATCAATCTGGCTGTCGAGGCGTCGTCGAAGCCGTCACGGGAGCCGGTAAGACGATGATCGGAATCACGGCCGCGTTCGAGGCGTTTCGCCAAGGGATCAAGGTTCTGGTCCTCGTGCCGACCGCCGAACTGCAGACACAATGGCAGCGCCGTTTGATGGAGACTCTCCCCCAGGCTGATGTTGGCACTCTCGGCAATGGTCGGACGGATTCGCTCACCGGGTGTGACATTCTGGTGGCCATCATCAACTCGGCGACTCGAGGCGATCTGCTGAAAGAACATTCTGAGGGCTTGCTCATCGCTGACGAGTGCCACCGGTATGCGGCGAAGTCCTTTTCGCAGGCTCTGCAATCGGATTTCCGTTACCGACTGGGTTTGACCGCGACGTATCAACGTCCGGACAAGGCGAATGCGACTGTTCTCGATCCATATTTCGGCGGCGTCGTATTCCAGATGTGGTACGACCGTGCTCTGCGCGATGGTGTGATTGCTGAGTTCGACATTGCTTTCGTCGGGGTCACGTTGACTGACGCGGAGCGCGGCAAATACCAGGTCGCAAGTTCAGCGATCAGCAAGCTCGGGATGACGTTGAAGACCAAGCTGGAGCTGCAGGGAGCATCGTTCGATCAGTTCATGGCGGCCGTCCAGTCTCTTGCCAAACGCAGGAATGATCCCTCCCCTGTCGTGTTCATGGCGCGGAAGTATCTGGAAGCGGTCGTGAAGAGGCAGCAGGTGCTCACCAATGCGAAGAACAAGATGAAAGTGCTCGAAGGCATCGCGCCAGTCATTGCCGAGTCGCGAGGAACCCTGGTCTTTTCGCAGACCGTCGATTCGTCAACGCAGGCCGCTCACCTGCTTCAACGCTCGGGTATCGAGACCAAAGCTGTGTCGTCGAGTTCGAAGCCGCACGAGCGTCGTGGTGCGATGCAGCTGTTCGCCAATGGTTTGGCGAAGGTGCTGTGTGCTCCGCGCATTCTCGACGAAGGTATCGACGTCCCCGACTCGGACCTGGCTGTCGTGCTCTCGGGCAGCAAGCAGCCCCGCCAGACGATTCAGCGTCTCGGACGAATCATCCGTCGCAAGGCTGACGGACGTCATGGACGATTTGTCGTCCTCTATGCCATCAACACCATCGAGGACGAGACTCGTAATCGTGACCAGCAGTTCGGAGCGGTCGTTCCTGCTGCACGACGAGTCGCGGACTTCAACGAAACTCAGATCCGCGAGTTGAGAAAGTTCCTACGGGCTCCCGCGCCCGAACGGCAGGGATCCCCCGCCCCATCGCTGTCCGGAACTGATGATCCGGCGGACGAGGCCTCGACGTCGAAGACTGCAGTGAACGTCGATGATTCGGTGCCTGGTATCGACGAACCAAACTCAGCCAAAGCGCCTGAAGCACCCAACGTCATCCCCCAACCGTTTGTCCTCCTCAAGGAGGTGGATGACGAGGGCGAACTGCCTGAGGTGCTTCGAAAGGTACCTGATCCCGAGGACCTTGAGGGTCTGTATCTGAAGCAGATCGGACAGTTTCCGCTGCTCAGCGCAGAAGAAGAGGTTGAAGTCGCGAAGCGCATTGAGGCCGGCATGTATGCGGACCACGTCCTCGGCATGGGTCGGTATTCAACACGACGAGAACGTCGTGACCTTGAGTGGATACGGTCCGATGGCCGCGCTGCGTTCAACCAGATGGTGACTTCCAACCTCCGCTTGGTCGTGTCGATCGCCAAAAAGTACTCACGCTCCAAGCTGGAATTTCTCGACCGCATTCAAGAAGGCAATCTCGGCCTTGTTCGAGCGGTGAAGAAGTTTGACTACACCAAAGGCAATAAGTTCTCCACATACGCAACATGGTGGATTCGTCAGGCCATTGACCGCGGGATCGGAGATCTTTCCAATACGATTCGCATCCCGATCCACCTCGTCGAACAGTTCCCAGAATTCTGGGAATGCACGAAAGACGAAGAATCACGGGCCGCCTGCGACCATGATCATTCGAAGGCGGAGGCAGCTCTCCGGATGCAACCGGCTTCACTGGATGCATACCTCGACCTCCAGTGGGACGGACACTATGCCGAGAGCCGGACGTCATTCGACGATCGCATTGCCGACCCAGAGGTGTTCACCGTTGATCCCGAAGTTCGAATCGTTGACCTCGAGTTCTTGGCCACAATCAATTCGGCCGTCGACACACTGCCAGCCCGCGAAGCGGAGATCATTCGCAGTCGATTTGGTTGGAACGGTCAGCCGATCCAAACTCTCGATGCCATTGGTAAACGGTTCGAGCTGACGCGTGAGCGGATTCGCCAATTGGAAAAGTTGTCGCTCAAAAAGCTAAGCGAAGAGTTTGAGTCACACCCCTACTTCGAAGAAGTCAGAATTCCAGCGTCGACAAAGCCCAAACCTGTGCTGCGGCGAATCGATTCGCCTGCGCCAATGGTGGAGAACGATTCAATATCGAGCGTGGACGAACCGCATCTCAAGAGCCAACCTCACGAGGTCCCCAAACCAACTGAACGCAACTTCTTGATGGTATTCGGCTCATAGCAGTCAACCCCGCTGCGCCTGTCAACGTTCAGGTCTGGCACTTTATGAAAGACATCCGAGGTGGCAGTCCACGGTACCTCCCTTGGACCGCTCTGGCTCGATCAACTCAAATTTCACGAGGCAAAGCGGCTCTTCGTAATTGAGGGTGTAGACCGGTGATTTCAGGACACGGCGTGGCGTAGCCCGGATAGACATCGAGGTCTTCCGATGATGGAAGTTCTCACACAGTCCATCCGAAAGACCTCGACGTGGCCAAGCCTACTTTCTCGACCCCTGACCTCACGACATTCTGCCGACTCGACTCCCTCGACCTGACCTGTATCGGCCAACACATCACCAGGCACAAAGCCATCCTGGAATGTCAGCCCAACACTGCCGATGACTGGTGCCGTCGGTGTGGTGGCCACGGGTTCGTTCGCGATACCGTCGTCCGCCGTCTGGCACACGAACCCTTCGGCCACCGACCGACCACGCTTCATATTCGCCTCCGCCGGTACAAATGCGTCGAGTGCGGCCACGTATGGCGTCAAGACACCACTGCTGCGGCACCACCACGAGCGAAGGTCTCGCGAACCGGCCTTGACTGGGCGCTGCGTGCCCTCGTCATCGACCACGACACCGTGTCCGTGATCGCTGCGAAACTCGCCGTGTCCTGGCATACCGCGAACTCTGCAATCCTCTCTGAAGGCCACAGGCTGTTGATCAACGACCCGAACCGTTTCGACGGGGTCAGCGTCATCGGTGTCGACGAGCATGTATGGCGGCACACGCGTCGCGGTGACAAGTACGTCACCGTCATCATCGACCTCACCCCCATCAGTGCAGGAACGGGACCGGCACGCCTGCTCGATATGGTGCCCGGCCGGTCGAAGCAGGTGTTCAAGGAGTGGTTGAAAGCCCGACCCAAGGTTTGGCGTGATGGCATCGACGTCGTCGCGATGGACGGGTTCTCCGGCTTCAAAACAGCCTCGGTCGAGGAACTGCCAGAAGCCATCGAAGTCATGGACCCCTTCCACGTCGTCAAGCTCGCCGGTGATGCACTCGACGAGGTACGCCGCCGTGTTCAACAGGAGACAACTGGCCACCGTGGCCGAGCGAAAGACCCCTTGTATCGGGCGAGGAGGACTCTGCACACCGGGGCTGATCTGCTCACGACCAAGCAGCAGGAGAGGATCGCGGGCCTCTTCGCTGACCCGAACTTCACCGCGGTTGAAGTGACCTGGGCCGTCTACCAAGACATCGTGACCGCCTACCGAACCGCCGACGGCAACGAGGGTAAGAAACTCTTGCAGAGGGTCATCGATGCCCTGACAACGAACCTGCCTTCTGAGCTAATTGAACTCAAACGGTTGGGACGGACTCTGAAGCGTCGCGCTGATGATGTGCTGGCGTTCTTCACTCGACCGGGAACGTCGAACGGGCCGACGGAAGCGATCAACGGCAGGCTCGAGCATCTGCGGGGGTCTGCTCTGGGGTTCCGAAACCTCACCCACTACATCGCCAGGTGTCTGCTCGAGTCCGGTGGCTTCAGACCGGTTCTACACTCTCAATTACGATGAGCCGGCAAAGCTGCTCGCGTCAGCAGCTATCCGTATTCTTGTCTCAAGGCAGAACAGAACGAAGGAGTGGCAAAGTGGCTGTTACCGAAAATGAGATCAACACGCTGGTCAAGTACTGCGAAACTCATCTCGGAGATCCAACGCTGTGGAAGACGCCTGACGGCTATCCAAACAGCCTCGCGCTCTGCATTATCGATTCAATCTATTCGACCGGATCGCACTATTCATCGGTGGTGAAGGTGATCGAACGGTATAAGAAGGCCGGCGGTGAGCGTCATGGGGCCAAAGACTTAGCAGGCTCCATCCAACAGGCCGGTAGCGCACGATCATGGGCAACTACCATTGCAAAAAATCTCAAGCCAGCGCATACGCGACCCGGTGCTCCTTTGAAAGCCGACATCATCGAACAGGCCGTGGCCCTCATGGCCGAGTTAGGGATCGACACTGTCCCAGATCTTGTTACAGCCGTCGGGGGAAAGCTGACGGACAACCGTGTGTACCGCGGGTGGAAACGACTGCCCAGCCAAAGCTCTGGAGTGACCTACAGCTACCTCCTAATCTTGGCCGGATTGCCATCGGTCAAGCCGGATCGGATGATTTTCCGCTTCCTCGCGGACGCATTGGGCGAAGAATCGGACCTCGACGTCGACAGAGCACGGGAACTGATGACCGAGACTGCGAAAGCAATGAAAGTCGACCCACGAGCGCTCGATCACATTGCGTGGAGAGCAGCGTCAGGTCGCGAGCTCGTCGACTAGCCGGGCGAGTAGACGCTGCGCACCTCGCTGGCAAACTCTTTGTTGAAAATAGCCATGCATTTCAATATTGCAGGCAGGCTCTCCAAGGTCGGTATTGATGTCCGACTATAGAGAGCCTCCCCGACGTTGTTCATGGCGAGAACGAGAATGTATGCGTCACTCCTCGACGCGTTCAACCTTGCCAACGAGGAACCTGTAAGAGAGCACCGACGATGGTGACTGCGGCCATTTAGACGAATGCCGGGGCAAAGTAGATGTCAATGACGAGGATTCCGCTGACGATCAGGCGTTGCAATCTACGACAGTTTGCCGGTGAAATTGAACATGTCTCCGGTCAGACCCAGTGGTCGTTCTGGTGCCGCAGCCAAAACCAGCGACCAGGTGATCGAGGCGAAGCCGTTGCCGGAGAACGCGATGGGTATGAACACGATGACCCAGGCCGAATCTCCTGTGCAGATTCAGGATCTAGCAGAGTGGTTCTCATTCCTCCTCCAACAGTTCCAAAAGCTCTTCGGACCCAAGTTTTTGTTCAGGATCGGCATGTCCATCGACAACCTCTACGCCGTCAAGGCGTAGGAGTTCGATGGGATCTCTCTTATCACTTGGGTCGCTCCAGCGAAAATTCGCCGCGACCCTACCGTCAAAAGTGAGAACTCGATACGGCTTAAAGCACTTGGGGCAGGTGGCTAGATGATTCGCCATCGGCTGTGCGCTGGTGCCTACCGCTTCAGCAAGGTTGTCATAATTGGTCCAAAAGCCACTGGGAATGGCTCCAAGAATCGAGTGCGCGACTGACCAGTCGAAATTCCGAGAGTCCGCGAACTGCTGTCGGAAGCTCTCCAACTCTTCGCTGTTGACATCGGGCCGCGACCAAATCTTTAGCGAACGGTCCGCCAAAGAATCCGCTCTCTGAATTATTTCGTCCTCAGTCCAACGGTCCAGTTGTCCGATCCCCGCGTTGAGCCGCAAAGGGCTGTCTCGAAATCCGCCTTCAATATCTCGCTTCTCGCAGAAAGGCCGATCAGAGTACTCCGGATTGTAACCGGTGAGGGTCAGGTTCCCCAATGTGTGGAGAAAACGTTCGTGAACGTTTTTCCAGTCACTCCCCAAAGCATTCTGCCATGCTTCGTTAGGGTTCTGAGGCATGATGTGCTCCACTGTGTACTCAGAGGTGGCCACTTCCTCTTTGCGGCCGTCATTCTCAAGCTTCCGAAAGAAGTACATCTTGCGTTTGAGACTATATAGGTCCACGTTGACAAGGGCTTCCTTGAATTCACCGTCCGTGGGGAATCGCCGGTAGTCGGGAAAAGTGAGCAGCCGAGCACAGACGCTCTTGGCGTAGTCCGACTCGTCAATGACGTTTTCCAAGGTGGCAAAAGTCTTGTTGAGGCTGTTGGTTGGAATAGAGCAAATAGCACGGCGGAATACATAGGAAATTACGGCGTCCAATATGACTATGAACTCGCTCCGACGTAGGCGACCGTCGGAATAGTCCGAGTATGCGCGGAGGAGGAAGGGATGGACCACCCTGGCAAGCAGATCTATTTCCGTGAATCGGGACAAGAGCTCTCGATCCTTTTCACGGCCGAGGGCCATGGCCGCGAAGTAGCTCGAGTAATTACTGAAATCAACGACGAGTTCTTCTCTTGAGATACCTTTCGCCTCGAGCTCGAACGCATAGTCCTTGAAAGCTTCATACATCAGGTCGCGTCGGGGAATCGAGTGCGTTGGACTCTTCAACGTCAGGTAGTGACGAACAAACTCATCGAAGCGACTCTCGTTGTCTCCTTGGTAGAAGCGCTCCATCGGGTACCAGTATTGCTCGTAGAGCCGAGTCTGACTGGCAGGCTCGAGATCCATGAGCACAAAGTTCCGAATCAAGTCTGCTTGAGATAACTTCTTTCCTGTCGCGTTCATGGATTCGAATACAAGCTGCGGGTCGTCTCGTCCCCTAGTCAGCGAAACATCAACGACGACCAGCTTGTCGAGCCCGCTACAGACGTCGGAAAGTGTCGCGCCTGAAGTTCGCAGCTTGTCCTGAAAAAAGCGAAAGTTGGAGATGACACGAGAATCTGATTCCGGCAGGGCAGAGTTCTGGATCACCGACTTCAACGCAACCCTGTCTCGTTGGGTAAGGATGAGCTTGAAGTACTCATCGCCGGAGTTGTACTGGTTCGTGAGATACAGACCGCGGATCTTTGCTGGCGAAAATCCTGTACGAGGTTCCCTCTGATCTTCAGGAAGTTCGTCGAGATAGGACGCCAGAGCGGCCAAGAGCAACGTCACTGTTGTTACGCGTTGCTGGCCATCAATTATGAGATTCGGTTCGCGCGATGTGGCAGTACCTTCGTCCCGCTCGATGTATACGATGGAACCGGTGAAATGATTGACTAGCTGTGATCTGGAACCTGCCCGGACGATATCCGACCAGAGCTGTTCGCATTCATTCTCATCCCATGAATAGACACGCTGGTAGATCGGTACGACAAAGCTCTCGGATTTTTTGAGTAGTTCGAGAAGGTTGGTATCAACAGCTTTCATATGATGCCCCCGCAGTGTGTTATAGACAGCTATTCGATCGCCAGGATACTTTAGGGTGCGCCGGTTAACTACTTATTTACGAACTCGCGCATCGCTGGTAACTCCCGCCGAGACTGCGACAGACCCATACGATGAGCTGCTGCAAGCCGCGAGAGGTCGCGTGTGCTGTTATCGACGGGCATGCGGTCAGGGACAAAGACATGCGCCTTGCCCTCCTCCTCGAGAGCGAAGATGCGTTCGCGAGTCTCGTTGTAGCGCTTCCACCGTGTCAGCAGCGCATCAGCCAGTGCCGGGTACTTTCGGAAGATGCCTCTGTAGACCGCAGGGAATCGCTGCGGTGCTTTCTTGTACCCGCGCTCCTGCGTGAGAACGACGACGAACTTTTCGTAGCCCTCGCGCTGAGCCTGGCTCAACGCGATTCCGCCGTCCTCCCCCATCGCACCATCAACGTATATATGGCCGTCAAGACGGACCGGCGGCATGACGATCGGCATCGTCGATGACGCCTGCACACGGATCATCAGTTCGTCGATGTTCGGTGTGTCCTTCTTCGACCACACCGCTTCCTCGCCGGTCTCAGCATCGAACGCGATCACCCGCATGTCGCCGGTGCTCGATTCGTAGGTGTCCCAGTCGAAAGGCAAAGCCTCGTCGGGAGCACCTGCACGTTGGTAGATGTACTCGCCATGGAACATACCTTTGCCGCGAGCGAAGTACCGCCACCCGCCGAATTCCTCTTCCGCTGCGAACTCGACGAATGACCGACGAATCCTCCACGCATCGCCGGAAAGATAGTTCACTGCAGTGGATGCTCCTGCGCTGATACCTGCGACCCAATCGAACGACAGGCCCGCTTTGAGCAGAGTGACGGCCATGGCGCTCGTGAGCGAGGCTCGCATGCCTCCGCCTTCGAAGATGAGTGCAGTATCGCTGATTCGCGTCGTCTCCACCGGCTGCTTCCCGTTCGTCATACCGATCATCCTATCGAGCGACAAGCGATACTGATGTCGCCACGTGCCCCATCACCGCTGTAAACGTTCCCATGCCAAGGTGGCCAGAGCCACTGCCTGATCAGGCAGGTAGGCATCGTCGAAGAGCACCTCCGCGGAATGGTTCGTCGCCGCGGTCTCTGCGTCGGTTCCAGCCGGGCTGACGAAAAAGAAGACGAAGGCTCCCGGCACCTGTTCGAGGACATAGGAGAAGTCCTCAGATCCCATCACGGGATCCGGTGCCTCGACAACGCGGACAGGGCCGAACGTCGAAGTGAGAGTATCGAGGGCGAATTGTGCTTCGGCTGCGTCGTTGACCGTCACGGGGTACTGTTCGTTCCACACCACCTCGGCGGTGCATCCGTGTGCGGCCGCCACGGATTCGGCCAGTCGGGTCGCGAGTTCGGGGAACCTCTTCGTCGATTCGGCTGACAGGGTTCGCACCGAGGCGCCGATCGATGCGGTCGCCGGGATCACGTTCACGGCCTCGCCGGCACTGAGCTGCGTCACCTCGGCGACGATCGGGTCGAAGACACTGAAAGAACCGGTGATCATCGAATACAGGGCCTGCCCGAATTCGAGGACGGGACGCACCGGGTCCACCGAGTCCTGCGGACGTGAACTGTGCCCGCCCTTTCCGACCATCGTCACGTGCAGCGTGTTGGCACCAGCCATGACGGTGCCCGGACGGGTGACGAAGGTTCCCGCCACGCCAGGAGCGACGTGGATGGCGTAGGCGGCGTCGGGTTTCGCTCCGATGGTCTCGAACATTCCCTCGTCGAGCATGATCTTCGCCCCACCGAGCCCCTCCTCACCGGGCTGGAACATGAACGCGATCGTCCCGCACAGTTCCTCCTGATGAGCGCAGAGGAGTCGGGCGGCTCCGACGAGTCCGGAGACGTGGAGGTCGTGTCCGCAAGCGTGCATGTTCCCGTTCCTCGACGCGTACTCCAACCCTGTGGACTCAACAACAGGCAGGGCGTCCATATCGCCACGCAGCAGAATGGTCGGTCCCGGCTGTGCTCCGCGCAGAACTGCCACCACGGAAGACAGGTCCGTGCCGAGTGTGATGTCGAGGGGCAGCCCATCGAGTGCGTCGAGGATCCGCTTCTGAGTGTAGGGCAACGAGAAGCCGAGTTCGGGGTTGCGATGGAGATCGCGACGCAGCGCGCTGAGGTCGTCGGCGAGTGCGGCCGATTCGGCGGTGAAATCAATCGACTGTGTCATAGCGTCCTTCGGTTGGGCACGGTGGGTTGGATGACTGGGTGAGCTGGGTGGACGGGCTGGGTGGATTTTCGTCGCTTGCCGGTCTCGGCCGTCGGTGTCATCGGTGTCATCATGGTGCTCCCAGCAGGGTAAGGAGATGGCCGAGAATCACTTCGTCTGCTCGTGTCAGTGGTATCCCTCGTCCGGTGATCTGGGGTGGCAGCTGAGGTTCTTCTCCACTGGGGTCCACACCGTCGTCCGGGTCGGGAATCGGAGGAAGCGCGGTGACGAGATCGAGGTCAGGCACCTGAAGATGATGATCCGTGTGCTGCTGATAGAGCTCACCGAGGGTCAAGATCGTGTCCTCCCCGGCAACACCGGTCGCCCCGGGTCCGGACCCGACCAGCTGCAGAGACAGCGGCAGTCCTGCCTCGTCGAACCCCATCGGGACGGCGAGGGCAGGATTCCCGGTGGCACAGAACGCGGCCGTCAGGTTCCAGTCGTCCTGTGGTGCCCCGCCCCGGAAGACGTAGGGCGGTGCCGCGGAGGGCCACGTCGGCAAGGCGAGGGCGGTGCCGTCGGTCACCAGCTCGCTCAACCGTCCGCGCAGCTCCTCAGCAGAACTCAGTGCCGATTGGTAAGAGTCGTCCGAGATGAGTGCACCGGCGAGTGCGAGTCGACGGAACGAGCGACCATAATCGTTCCACCGAGGTGCGAGCCGATCACTGTGCACCTTGTACATCTCGCGGACCATGATCGTAAATGTGGCCGCGATGAGTTCATCGAGGAAAGGCACATCGACGGTCGAGGTCTCGACGCCGAGTACTTCGAGGGTCGTCAGCGCCTTGTCGAATGCTGCGGTCGTATCGTGTGTGATCCGCGGTTCGTCCAATACCTGCTTAGGCACGAGCACGCTTACGGGACGGCCGCGTCGCGATGAGCCTACGGAATCTCCGCGCATGACCTCGAGTAACAGTCGGCAGTCCCTGGCACTCCTGGCTATGGGCCCGACGATGTCGAGACTCGGAGCTGCCGGCATGATTCCGTCCATGGGAAGCGACCCAGCGACCGGACGCATGCCCGTCACTCCACAGTAGGCAGCCGGTATTCGGCAGCTGCCCGAAGTGTCGGTCCCCAGCCCGGCGGAGATGATTCCGAGACTGACTGCGATCGCAGTTCCGCAACTCGAACCGCCAGGCCAGCGACTCAGGTTCCACGGGTTTCGTGGAATAGGAAAGTCGAAAGCGGGATCAGGCCTGCCTGCAGCATGTTCGACCATTGTCGTCGTGCCCGTGAAAACTCCACCGGCGGCTCGCAGAGGAGCGATGGCCTTGGCGTCGCGGCCACGGTGGAAATCTGCATCGAACACTTGGCTCTGTGCGGTCGGGACTGCTTCGCCGAGGGCGATGTTCGCTTTGACCCCCAAAGGAAGGCCCGCCAGTGGACCGGCGTTGATTTCGGCACTTCGGCTTGCGGCCAGCGCGGATTCGTCGAAGCGTTCGAGAATCGCGCCGACTCGGTCATTGACACGGTCGGTGAGGTCAAGTGATGCGGACACCATTTCCTCAGACGTTGCCGAACCAGACCTGACCCGCGCAATCTGTGACGTGAGGTCCTGGACGGTGGTCGTTTTGCCTGTGCTCGTGCCTGTCTTCCCGGTGTTCACTGGGCCAGCAGCGGGCGGACGGGATCCGTGCCAAACCAGGAGTCGGTGTCCTTTACGAGGGCACCACCCTGGACAACAACTTTGACATTATCAGGCTTCGCCAAGGGTGTGATGTCGGTAAGGGGGTCGAAGTCGATGACGATGAAGTCCGCAAGTTTGCCGGCTTCGAGCGTGCCGAGGTCTGCGTCGAGGCGAAGCAGTTCGGCGGCGTTCTTCGTTCCGGCGACGATCGCGTCCATCTCGGACAGCCCGAGCTCCACGGCGTGTACCGGTTCGCGTAGGTTCTCTCCATGAGGGCAGACCCCGGAGTCGGTTCCCAGCGCCACCTTCACGCCCGCCTGCAGGGCCGCGGCGACGCGTTCCCGCGCGATGGCCGACCATTTCACCTTCTTCTCGTAGAGGTAGGCGGGGACCGCCGCAGGGTCAGGGACGCGGAGTGCGCTGCTCAAGGTCGGGACGAGGAAGGTCCCGTGCTCGAGCATGAGTTCGATACCTTCGTCGTCGATTCCGTAGCCGTGCTCGACCGACCGCACGCCTCCCCTGATGGCGGCTTTGATGCCCTCGGCACCCTGCGCATGTGCAGCGACCGGCTGTCCGGCGCGCTTGGCCGTTTCGGCGACGATGAGTCGAACATGTTCTTCGGGCACCCCGATGTCGTCGGGAGTGTCGGATGGACTGGAGACACCACCGGTGGTGCAGACCTTAATGACGTCAGCGCCGCTGCGAATGAGCGTTCGCACCGTCCGCCGCACATCGTCTTCGGTGTCGATGATTGGACTGATCGGCATGTGCATCTGCACCGAACGACCGTTGGGCATGGTGAAGTCGGTGTGCCCACCGGTCGGTGATAACGGGGCGATCGCCAGGTGTGTGCGTGGACCCTGGACTAGGCCGGCCGCGATCGCATCCCGGTAGCCGCGATCCAGTCCGCCGAGGTCCCGGGCAGTGGTCACGCCTGCCATGAGTGCTTTACGCGCGTTGAGCGCGGTGCGTAGAGTCCGTTCCGATCCGAAGCGTGCGGCATCGGCCATTTGGTCCTCGATCGACATGCCGAAGTGCACGTGTGAGTCGATGAATCCTGGTAGGACAGTCCTGCCTCCGAGCTCGACGATGTCGGCTCCGTCGGCTCCGGCGGCCCGCGCGGGGCCCGCATAGACCACGCGTCCGTCCCGGACTTCGAGTTCGGCATCGGTGATCGGGGCGCCGCCGGTGCCGTCGATGAGGGTTGCTCCGCGCAGCAGCAGGTTGTCGTCACTGGCGACAGTAGAGGGAAGATGAGCGATGGACATGGTGTTCCTTTCGCGGAGAGATTGCGGATTCGATCGGAGACGGCTCACAGGGCCGTGGTCGGACGTGTGTCCTCACCTGGGCGCGCCGCCTCGGCAGCATATACGTTCTCACCTTGATGAGCGTTCTGGTCATGCGTTTCGCCCTTATCCTGCGACCGGATGAGGGAAAGAAGGATGGGACAAATTCCGGTGGCTACGGCGCAGATCACCCAGATGGTGATGTATCCGCCGAGGCTCGAAGCCCCGGCTTCGGGGATCACGAAGATTCCCAGGACGACTGCGAACACGGCTCCGGCGAGTGCCCCGCCAAGTGTCTTCACGGAGTTGTAGACGCCGGTGGCGATTCCGGTCTCGTCAGCCGGCGACGATTCCGCCGTAGCAGCCGGAAGTCCACCAAGGAGGAGCCCCGACCCGAGACCGGCGAACGCGATTCCGACGACCACAGTGACAAGTGAAGCATTGCCGAAGATGAGCAGCAGCTGAGCGAGCGCCACCACGGCCGAACCGACCATGAGCACACCCTTGAGCGAGGTGGCACGGGCAATGAAGGAGTAGATCGCGGCGCCGACCGCCGCCAGCAGCATGTTCGCTCCGGTGGTGAGCGAGATGACCCCGGCGCTGAGTCCGAACCCATACCCAACGAGTTCAGGTTTACCCGCGAGGAAAGTGGTCGTGATGCTCTGGGTACCGAAGAGCACCATGCCGAAGAGGAACGACGTGACGTAGACAGGCCAGAGCCGATTCGAGGTGAGCAGACGCATGTTGAGTGCGGGGACTCTGGTTCTCAGTTCCCACCACACGAAGATGACGATGAGTACGACGGCGGCGACAACGAGGACGGCGCCGATGACGGGCGTCGCGGTAACGATATTGATGCCTGCAAGCAGTGCGAGCATGAAAAGCGCGAGCAGGATGAAACCGAGCCAGTCGATCGTCGGCGAAGTGCGGACAGTCGATTCCGGGACGAGGGTGAAGACGAAGATCGTAGAGATCGCGACGATGACCACGGGCACCAGGAGCTGCGCGGCTGTCGATGACAGGACCGACGAGAACAGCCCGGCGGCCAAGGACCCGATGAGCGCGCCGATTGTCAGAGCGGAGATGAGCATGCCGATCGCACGCCGTGCTGTCTCGCCCTTGATCTGATTGTGGACGATCGCCAGTTCGAGCGGCAGCCACACTGCAAGGGGACCGCTGAGTATACGGCCGAGAAGGACAAGCGGGTAACTGGGAGCAAGCGCAACCAGCACGGTTCCGATGAGAACTGTGATGATCGCGATGCGCAACATGCGCCGGTGGCCGAATATGTCGCCTAGCTTCGAGAGGATCGGAACGCAGACCCCGGCGGTGAGAGTCTGAACGGTGATAAACCACGCAATAGATGCGTCGGAGACGCCGAGGTTGTCGCGGATCCGGTCCAGCAGCGGGACATAGTAGCCCTGCAGGAATCCGCTGGAGAATTCGACGAAGACGAGGAATCCGACGACGGCGAGGAGCCGTTTGCTCGACTTCGTGTCGAGCGCGGAGTCGGAGGTGGTCATAGTGTGTCCTTTCCTGTTAAGCGAGAACCTCGTGCCGACTGCGCCGTCGCACACGGAAGGTTCATCGGCGACCGTCAGCTCTGACGGCCGATGAGCGAACGCACGAGGCTGCGGTAGGTGTCTTTGATTTCGTCGTCTGTGCGTCCGGTGGCTTCGGGTTTGAGGGTGATGCGGAAGAGTGTGAGGCCGGCGAGTGTATCGATGATGAGGTCATGATCGAGTTCGCCGCTCACCTGTTCCCGTTCCACCCCGCGGGCGATGATCTCGCGCCCCATGGTGTGGCGCGCCTGCATGAACGAATCCGAGATAATCGGGATGACGTCCATGTTGAACATCGCGAGCAACAAGCCGTTGTTGCCTGAGCGGTTCTTCGATCGGCGGAAGTTCTCGCGGTTCTGCCACGCGTGCTCGACGAGGTCCTCGACGACGTCGCCGGTGTTTGGCACCTCTCCGACTTCGATGTTGTCGATGATTGCTGCGGCGACGAGTTGAGGCTTGGTCGGCCACCGACGGTAGATGGTGGTCTTTCCGCATCCGACTTCCGACGCAACCTTCTCGATGCTCAGATTCACGAATCCGAATTCTTCGACGTGTGAACGCACAGTAGCGAGGACCCGTTGCGTCAGATCGGTGTCGAGGGGTCTCCCCTTCGGTGTGCTCTCGGTCATATCCAGAGCATGGCACAGGTCACAGTCTTTCCGCAACAGAACGTATCGTTTAGTTATTCAGGTCTGGCGGCGCGACAATATGAGAGTCTGGTGATACGCCAGTAGTTGAGTCCGGAACTTCGTGCGGGAGCCCAGAGGGGCAGCCCACAGTGCTCAATCAGGCGGGCAACGCACCCTGGTTCGTTGCGTGTCGCGGGTTAGCCCAGGCCCTCCCACGTCATTCGTTGCCGGAGTGCCGGTGCCAGCACGAGAGCTGCGATGACACTTCCTGCCAACAGCATCCAGGCGCCGAAGTACGTGAACAATTTGAGCTCAGGCGCCAGTGGCGGCCCGAAATCCGCGGCCATGAGGATCACTCCGCCGAGGATGAGAGCGGTCGAGACGATCACCTGAATGAACTGTTCGACAGTCGAGACAAGCAGATTCTTAATGGTGGATATGTTCAGCCCGCTCGTGCCAACGTCGAGCGTACCGTCCTGCAGGTGACCGGCAATACGGGAAATCTGTCCGGGCAGTTCTGCGATCTGTGGCGCGGTCGCCGCCGCGTAAAGCGCCATCTCGTGTCTGTCGACCCCCAGTCCCCCGACCTCTCGCAACAGTGTCTTGCCGTTCTGAGTCACCAGCGCCAGCAGATTGAGTTCCGGCACGAGTCGGGTGATTGACCCCTCGAGGGTGCTGATGGCACGGAACGCCGTGGCCACTGAGGCCGGCATCGGGAACCCGAAATCAACGACGAAGTCGATGAGCTCGCCGAACAGCGCAGCCGAGGTCGAGCCCGGTGCCCCGTCTCCGTACTTGAGCATGATCTGCCCGATCTCTCGCTGCAGTTCTCGCAGATTCACCTCGCTCGGTGTGCCGAGCAGCTCGAGGATTGCGGCAGTTGCCGCTTGCGAGTTCTGCGAGTCGAAGGCCATGAGCAGCAAAGCGATTGCTCGGCGGTCGCGTTTGTCGATCCGGCCGACGGCTCCGAAGTCGACGAGGCCGGCGCGGCCCGCGCTCGAGACGACGATGTTTCCGGGGTGCAGGTCGGCGTGGAAGATGCCCTTTCCGAGCACCTGGCGGACGACCATGAGGAAGAGGTCCTGGGCGATCTCCCTGCGCGCGATTTCGGACAGGTGGTCGACCACCTCGGCGCCATGGGACAAAGGGGAACCTTCGACGAGGTCCATGACAATGACGAACTCGCCGGACAGCTCCGTGTACACGTGAGGAATATGAACGACGGACTCGGTCTTCGTCGCCGACCGACCAGTCTCGTCGGCAAGCCGGAGCGCCTCAATCTGAGCGAGCTCCCCACGGTAGTCGAGCTCGCCCTGCAGAGAATCGACGAAGCTGCGGGCGAGCTTCGCGATGCCGATCTTCTTCGCCCAGTCAGTGGTGCGATCAAGCCGGTCGGCCAGGGTGAGGACGATGTCGCAGTCGGCGCGAACCTGCTTGCGGATCTTCGGCCGCTGCACCTTCACCGCAACCACGCGGCCTTCCCACGTCACGGCTCGGTGGACCTGGGCGACGGAGGCACCTGCGAAAGGTTTCTCATCGAACTCGGCAAACACCTCGGCGACGGGTCGGCCCCATTCGGCCTCGAGTTGGTCCTTCACCTCGGCGAAGGGAACGGGCTTCACTCCAGCTTGGAGGGTGGAGAACTCCTCGACGAATTCATGCGGAATCATGTCACCGCGGGTGGCGATGAACTGACCGAGCTTGATAAACGTGACCCCCGATGCGGCCAGAGCGTCACGGGTGGTGGCGGCGATTTCTCGGAGGGAGACGCGCAGGGTCGGGATTCGGGGTCGGAGGTAGCGGGAGAGGCCGAATTTGATGAGGATCTTCTGGATCTGTGCCAGGCGGTTGACGCGGCGATACCAGGTGGGGATCTTCGGTGCGTTGCGGATGAGTGAGCTCAGGGTGCCCGAGGGCATGATGAGTTCGATCGCGAGGAGGACGAACATCTGGATGACGATGAACCAGGCGAAGAGGAGCAGGAAGACCATGATAGCCGGGAAGCTCATCGACAGGTTCGGATACTGGTCGGATTCGGAGATGCCGAGGAGCTTGTACGCCTGGAGGGTGATCGGCCAGATGGAGAGGCCCATGATGAGGGAGACGATGGTGTTGCGGGCGGCTCCGGTGCCGGTGAGCATCATCCGCCGGACGAGGAATCCGACGATGAGCGCGCTGAGAACGCCTAACCCGATGGTGTAGAGGATCGTCACCCGTCAACCCTTCCGTCGTCTGTGGCCTGCGCCGTCCTGGAGCATCGTTCGGCGCCGTCCCCAGCCTAGTTGATCAGGGATGGTTGAGATTGAGAGTTTGCAGTGCGTTGGGAGACTGTTCTTCAGATCAGTCACGAACATTGATATCATGATATTGATATCATTCGGAGGCACCATGGAACAGATTCTGATCCGCAATCTGCCAGAGGGCACTAAAGCAATCCTGCGAAGACGAGCAGCTGCCCACAATTCGAGCATCGAGGCCGAAGCCAGAGAAGCACTCGCAGTCGGGATTGCGGCCGAAGACCCCACCCTTGTTGACCTCATTTCGATGGATTCCGATACCACGATCGAGTTCGAGCCGAAACGCCTTGGTTTGAAGGCGCGCACCGCAGAATTATGAACTATCTTCTCGACACCAACGTCATTTCAGCGTTGCGGGTACGCGGGCGTAACCCGGAGGTCGAAGACTGGTCGAATTCCCTACCCACGAGTGTCCAGTTCGTATCTGCGCTGAGCATTTCCGAGATCGAACGAGGGGTCGCAGCGAAGGAACGCAATGACTCACAGCAAGGCGGGGTCTTGCGAACGTGGTTCGAAGACATGCTGCTTCCGGGTTTTGCCGGGCGCATTCTTCCTTTTGACCTACCTGCGGCTCGCGCGCTGGGTACGTTCCGAGTACCTGAACACGCACCGCTCGATGACGCGCTCATTGCAGCCATCGCCGTTGCCCACAACATGACGGTCGCGACTCGGAACACGAAACATTTCGAGGCGCTCGAAGGGGTTCGACTGGTCGATCCGTGGACGGACAATTCGAACTGACCGGGGGCGCTCTAAAAGCACGAAGACCCTGCTTGAGCGGCAAAGTTTCTGCTCTCCGCTCAAGCAGGGTCTTCCGAGTTCCGGACACTGAGGTTAGAACATCACTCCGGTCGGTGCTCGGCCATGACCTTCACGAACAGATCGTCGCCGAGCTTGTCGTAGTTCGCGTCGTCCGGGTACCACTCGTCGAGGGAGGCGAAGTCGCCCTTGTCGTCGTAGCCGAGTTCGGACACGGATTTCGCCCATTCGGTTCCAGCATCGTTCAGCGCCTTCGGAGCATCGGGCACCTCGGCCTTCTCAGCGGTCTTATCCGACAGAGTCTTCGCGTACTTCGCCATCTGCTTCTGCACGTCATCGGCGAAGGGTTCGACCGAACCGTCGTTGTCCTTCGCCTGCTCAACGGCCTGAGCCTTCGCACCGATGACGACCTCCATCATCGTGCTAAACGTCGTCGACATCGCGTCGAAGACCACCTGCTTATAGGCGACCGGCAGCTCGTTGTACTTCTTGCCCGCCGTGATCGCACCCGCTGACCGGGCGATGCCCGCGTCCGAGGCGACACCGATGTTCGGGGCGACCTCGAAGGTGCCGGCCTCGACGTTCGGTGCCAGCTGGCCGAGGTCGCAGTCGACGGTTCCACGCTGCAGCGCCTCATAGGTCTCCGGGAACGACAGCGACACCGGAGTCGCACCCAGGTCGGTCACCTGCTTGCCAGCCGCGGCCGAACCGACACGGATCTGCTTGCCCTTCCAGTCATCGAGCGAGGTCATCGGCTTCGAGCACATCGTCGAGTACCCGCCGGCAGCGAGCATCGGAATGAGCGGCACGAGGTTCTTCTTCTCGAACTCATCGAGCACTTCGGGTGTCTCCCATGCGGCCTGCACACCGGCCGCGTTCGCCGCCAGGTCACTGGCCACCGGCGAGGACGGCAGCGTCGACATGGCCGTGCCGATCGCGTCGAAGGCCGGGTACTCGGCCGGGGTGTAGGACGGCAACGTGAACGCGAGATCGACGCGGCCATCGGCCAGGGCGTCATCAACATCGGCGTAGCTGGCGATCGCCTGACCCCACACGATGTCGACCTTGACCTTCCCACCCGAGCGTTCCTCGATGGCCTTCTTCACATCGAGTCCGTTCGGCGCGAGGATCGACTTCTCCGACATCGCCGAGGGCTGGAACTTCAGCGTCACCGGGTCGAGGTCGGCCAGAGCCTTATCGATCTCATCCTGTGAAGCGTCATACGCGAAGCCCTCCCCCGCGTTATCACCCGAGTCAGAGCCGTCACCGCCGACGGATCCGGCGCACCCGGCCAACAGTGCCAGCGAACCGATCGCTGCGATGGCCTTGGCAGGACGAGCTGCCGAACGGATGCGCTTCATGGGACTCCTTTGAACAATGGCTGAGAGTTTCCTCCGATCATAGTTCTGAATGAGTCGACCCTGTTATGACGGTCCTCACACCACGCGGCCACACCGCACTTTCACACCGTGCGGCAGCCACGGGAACGCCGGTGTCGACGGTTTGGTGGAGCCGCCTCGGCGAGGGTTATCCGGACATTCCTCCGCTGGTGCGTTCGATGAGGGCGGGCAGCCATTCGGTCATTCCGGGCACGGCGACCATGAGGATGAGGAAGACCACGACGACGGGCAGGAACCACAGCAGGGAGATGAAGATATCGCGCAGGCTCACGTTGTGGCCGAGGTTGACCTCGGGGGCCTTGGCGATGGAGTGGACGATGTAGGGGATGATGCCGACGGGCGGGGTGACCATGGCGAACTCGCCGAGGAGGACGACGAAGACACCGAACCACAGCGGGCTCACGCCCATCGTTTCGAGGGTGGGCAGGAGGATCGGGATGGTCAGCAGCATCATCGACAGGGTGTCGAAGAACATGCCCATGACGATGTAGAGGACGATGAGGACGAGCAGGAATCCCAGCGTGGACAGGCCCAGGCTCGTGATGAAGCCGGTGAGGATGGGGGCGAGTCCCGTGATGGCGAGCAGGCTCGTGAGCATGGTCGCGCCGATCATGATGAAGAAGATCGCCGAGGTGGCCGCCACCGTGGCCATGGCCGAATCCGCGACCTTGCGCCACGGCTTCTGGCCTCGCTTTTCCCACAGGCACAGCAGCAGTGAGCAGAGTGCGGCGGCGGCTCCAGCCTCGGTGGGGGTGAAGATGCCGGAGAACATGCCGCCGAAGAGGACGATGAGGATGATCGCGAAGCCCCACACGCTCGCCAGCGAGGTGAAGCGGTCGCGCCAGGTGGTCGTGGGGCGTTCGGGGGTTGTGGGGTTGGTGGTGCTCTGGTTTGCGGTTGGGCGGCCGCGGCCGACGAGTCTCGGGGCGAAGACGCCGATGGCGAAGATGAAGGCCGCGAAGCACACTGCGAGAAGGATGCCGGGCAGGGCGCCGGCCATGAGTGCCGGGCCAACGGGTACGGAGGCGATGCCGGCGTAGATGACCATGAGGATCGAGGGTGGGATGAGGTTGCCGGTCATGCCGGCGACCATGATCGTGCCCACGGCCATGCGTTTGTCGTAGCCGGCCTTGAGCATTTCGGGAATGCCTGCGCGGCCGAGCGCGTAGGTCATGCCGATGGTCGATCCGGTCACTGCCGATAGGCCGGCGCCGGCGAAGGTGGTGCCGATGCCGATGCCGCCGGGCAGCCAGGAGAACCAGTGGTCGGCGACTCGGTAGACCTTGCCGGACAGTCCTGATTGGGTGAGCAGCATGCCCATGAAGATGAACATCGGCAGCACGCTCATCGACCAGTCGGAGACGGCGCTGAACGGGGCGGTGGACAGGATGTTCATCGTCGCCGGGATCCCGGATACGGCGTAGACGCCGATGATCGAGGGCACGGAGAGGGCGATGGCCACGGGCACGGAGAGGAAGAGGAGGACGAGCATAATCCCGATGCACCAGGCTCCGCCAATGGCCGCCGACGGGCTGGTGAAGAGGCCGATGAGGCAGACGGCGACGAGGCCGAAGCCGATCGTCAGGGCGAGGATGCCGGGGCGTTGGCGACGGCGGGAGTCGTTCGGGAAAAGCATGCGGGTGGTGGGGGCGGCAGTGTTCGGGGCTGCCGTGCCGGTGGCGGTGTTCGGCTCGTCCGGGCGTGGGGCCGGACCGGTGGTGTCAGTGTTCGCGTTCATTCGGCCGTCTCAGTAGGTCCGGGTCTCGAGGTCGTGTTCGGCGGGTTCGCCGGTGACCATGTCCGGGTCGGGCTGCCCGGTGCGGGCGATGACGACGGCGTCGAGAACGTAGAGCACGGCGAGGAGGACGAACACGATGGGCACGAGGAAGTACACCGGCCAGGTGATGACGTCGGAGACGTCGGCGGTCTGACCGATCGCCATGTACTCCAGCGCCCGACGGAGCCCGAACCAGCCGAACGCGAGAGAGACGAGCGCACCGAGGATGCACGCGAAGATCGTGAATACCGCGGCGGTGGCGGGCCTGGCCCGTTTGATGGCCATGGTCACGGTGATGTGTTCCTTCTGCAGTTGGGCGGCGGGGATGCCGAGCAGAGCCACGATCGGTAAGTACCAGTATTCGACGATCTCATTGGTGCCGTAGATCGGGGCGTCGAAGAGGGAGCGCGCGAGTGCGTGGGTGACGATGTGGAGCATCATGACGATCACGGCGGCGGCCGTGGTGACCGTCAGCCACCGGTCGAGGACTCTGTTGAAAGTGAACATCACGAGTCACTGTAGCTCTCTGGAGCGGGTTCGGCGCCGGTGTTCGGTGTGACTTCGACTGCGCGGAGTGCCTCGAGGAGGTCGTCGATCTCGGAGGCGGTGGCCAGGCTGTCGGGCATCATCGCGGTGACTCGCCGGGCCCCGGCTTCTTGAAGGGCAATGGGGTCGATGCCGGCCACCTTCGAGTAGCGGCGGGCACTGCGAGGCAAGAGTGCGACGCCGAGGCCGTTGGAGACGAGTGATTGGATGGCGCCGGGGTTGTCGGTGATGTGGCGGGTGCGGGGTTCGAAGCCGGCAGCCCGGCAGAGGCGTTCGGCGGTGGAGCGGCAGCGCACGCAACCCATGATCCAGGGAAGCTCAGCGACGTCGGCGAGGTGGCGGATCTGCCCGGCGCGGTTCCAGCGTTCGGGGACGAGGAGGTCGAGGTGGTCGGCGCCGAGGTCGACGGTCGTGTGTCCGGGCAGTTCGGGTGGTGTTTCGTCTTCGTGGTGGAAGAGGAAGGCGATGTCGATGGCCCCGTCGTCGAGCAGACGCAGCGCTTCGGGTGGTTCGGCCTCGGAGACTTCGTAGGAGTGGTGCAGTGGTGAGTCTGTGCCGGTGCTTGCGTTGGCTTCGAGTCGGCCGAGGGCTGCGGCGAGGGGTCCGATGACGAAGCTGGGGAACCCGGCCAGCCGGACGTTGCGTCCGCCGAGGCCGAAAGCCTTCGCGAGGTCGCTGCGCAGTCCCGTCACCGAGGCGGCCAGCTCGTTCGCGCGGATGCGGGCGAGTTGGCCGGCTGTGGTCAGTCGGATGCCGCGGGGTGTGCGGTCGAAGAGGGTGACGCCGAGGTCTTTTTCGAGGGCAGTCATGTGTTGGGACAGGGCGGGCTGGGACCAGCCGAGGGCGCGGGCGGCGGCGCCGATGCTGCCGGCTTCGGCGATGGCGCCGAAGATGAGGAGGCGTTTGGGTTCGCCGAGGGTGAGAGCGTGTTCGAACACGGAAGACATAAGTCCAGCTTATGCCAGAGCAGAGAGAACTGGGTCTACCGAGCGTCTTGTGTTCGGGTCAGACTGGATGGTGTAGATGGTTTCGTGATGACGAGGAGTGGAAGATGCGCAGGATCGGTCTGCTGGGTGGAATGAGCTGGCACTCGAGCATCGAGTACTACACGAAGATCAATGAGGCGGTGGCGAGCCGGCTCGGCGGTCATCATTCTGCCCGGATCCTCCTCGATTCGACGGACTTCGCTGATATCCGGGAGATGCAGATCGCCGAGGATTGGGCGGGCACTGACGCGTCGCTCGTCGCGACGGCGCAGCGCCTGGTCGATGGTGGCGCTGAGGCGGTCGCGATCGCGACGAACCTCATGCATAAGTGCGCTCCGGCCATTGAGTCTGCTGTCGACGTACCCCTTATCCATATCGTTGATTCAATTGCGACGGTGGCGAAGCGTCAGGGATATTCGACGCTGGCGGTCCTGGGCACGAAATGGACGATGCTCGATGACTTCTACACCGGTCGCCTCGAGGAGCAGGGCATCCGGACGCTCGTGCCGGATGAGGATACGTGCCTCGAGATCGATCAGATCATCTTCGACGAACTCACGCAGGGCACGTTCACGGATGCCTCTCGTGCCCGGTACGTCGAGATCATGAACGACCTCAAGGCCCGCGGTGCTGACGCAGTGGCACTGTCATGCACGGAGATTGGCCTGCTGGTCCCACCGCAGACCGCTCCCCTGCCGGCCATCGACTCGGTTGACGCTCATGTGGCAGCGATCGTGGAGTGGATGATGGGAGGAGGCCGCGCTCGCTCATGACCTAGACCTACTACCTCTTTGGAGCCGTTGGACAACGCTTTTAAAGGTCTCCTATACCGGCTCTTCGTAATTGAGGGTGTACACCGGTGATTTCAGGACACGGCGTGGCGTAGCCCGGATAGACATCGAGGTCTTCCGATGATGGAAGTTCTCACACAGTCCATCCGAAAGACCTCGACGTGGCCAAGCCTACTTTCTCGACCCCTGACCTCACGACATTCTGCCGACTCGACTCCCTCGACCTGACCTGTATCGGCCAACACATCACCAGGCACAAAACCATCCTGGAATGTCAGCCCAACACTGCCGATGACTGGTGCCGTCGGTGTGGTGGCCACGGGTTCGTTCGCGATACCGTCGTCCGCCGTCTGGCACACGAACCCTTCGGCCACCGACCGACCACGCTTCATATTCGCCTCCGCCGGTACAAATGCGTCGAGTGCGGCCACGTATGGCGTCAAGACACCACTGCTGCGGCACCACCACGAGCGAAGGTCTCGCGAACCGGCCTTGACTGGGCGCTGCGTGCCCTCGTCATCGACCACGACACCGTGTCCGTGATCGCTGCGAAACTCGCCGTGTCCTGGCATACCGCGAACTCTGCAATCCTCTCTGAAGGCCACAGGCTGTTGATCAACGACCCGAACCGTTTCGACGGGGTCAGCGTCATCGGTGTCGACGAGCATGTATGGCGGCACACGCGTCGTGGTGACAAGTACGTCACCGTCATCATCGACCTCACCCCCATCAGTGCAGGAACGGGACCGGCACGCCTGCTCGATATGGTGCCCGGCCGGTCGAAGCAGGTGTTCAAGGAGTGGTTGAAAGCCCGACCCAAGGTTTGGCGTGATGGCATCGACGTCGTCGCGATGGACGGGTTCTCCGGCTTCAAAACAGCCTCGGTCGAGGAACTGCCAGAAGCCATCGAAGTCATGGACCCCTTCCACGTCGTCAAGCTCGCCGGTGATGCACTCGACGAGGTACGCCGCCGTGTTCAACAGGAGACAACTGGCCACCGTGGCCGAGCGAAAGACCCCTTGTATCGGGCGAGGAGGACTCTTGAGTGTGACAGTCTGAAATGGCCCCACTTGGAGCAAAAATGATCCTCTGATTTGGCCCCACCCCCGACCTACCAGCCGTACCGTTCGTGATGTCGACCAAGACGTTCACGAAGAGGTGGGGCATATGAAGGAGATGTCGAGAGTGGAGCAATTCGAGAATATCCGACGAGACCACAGAGACCATGAGATGTCGATTCGACAGTTAGCCCAAAAGTACAAGGTCCACCGCAGGACGGTACGTCAGGCGTTGGCGGATGCGGTACCACCGCGGCGGAAGACTCCGGAGAGGGTAGCACCAGTCCTCGGTGAGCACGTTGCCACCGTCCGGGCTTGGTTAGTTGCTGACAAAGAGGTCCCTCGGAAGCAGCGTCATACCGCCCGGCGGGTCTGGCAGCGCCTCGTCGAGGAGGAAGGAGTCGAGGTTGCGGAGTCGAGTGTGCGAACCCTGGTCGCGAAGCTGCGCCGGGACATTTTCGATCAGTCGTTGGAGGTCAAGGTTCCTCAAACCCATGCCCCGGCGGCTGAAGCCGAGGTCGACTTCGGGGAGTTCTACGCCCTCATCGGTGGGGTGTGGTTGAAGCTGTGGATGTTCATTCTGCGCCTATCGCATTCGGGTAAAGCCGTGCACATTGCTTACGCCAACCAGGCTCAGGAGTCGTTTCTCGACGGTCATGTGAAGGCCTTCGACCGGCTCGGTGGAGTCCCGACGGGCATGATCCGGTATGACAACCTGACTCCGGCGGTGGTGCGGGTGCTGCTGGGTCGGGAACGGGAGGAGAATCCCCGGTTTGTCGCCCTGAGGTCGCATTACGGGTTCGATAGCTTCTTCTGCCAGCCCGGGATCAAGGGTGCTCATGAGAAGGGTGGCGTCGAGGGGGAGGTCGGTCGGTTCCGGCGCCGTCATCTGGTGCCGGTGCCCGAGTTCGCCTCCTTAGCCGAGCTCAACGCTTTCATGGTCGCTGCCGATGCTGGTGATGACGACCGAAAGATCACCGGCCGGGTCGAGACGGTCGGGGCCGCGGCGGCCCGGGAGCTGCCTGGCCTGCGGGGTTTGCCCGATGAGGTCTTCGATGCCGCGCAGACCCTGTCGTGTCGGGTCGATGCGAGAGCCAGAGTGTGCGTACGTCAGTCCTATTACTCGGTGCCGGCCCGGTTGGCTGGCAGACGCCTCCAGGTGCGTTTGGGGGCCACGACGGTGACCGTGATCGCTGAGTCGGGGGTGGTCGCTGTCCATACCCGGTCGCTGCATAAGTACACCGAAGATTTGGTCCTCGATCACTACCTGGAAGTCCTCATACGCAAGCCCGGAGCATTCGCCGGGGCCACCGCGCTGGCGGCTGCCCGGAAGTCCGGGATGTTCACGAACGCTCATCAACGGTTCTGGGATGCTGCGCGTGGGCAACTCGGCGACACGGCCGGGACCCGGGCGCTCATCGGTGTGCTGCTACTGCACCGCAGCCTGCCCAACGGTGACATTGTCACCGCATTGACAACCGCGACCGGGTTGGGATGCTTCGATGCTGATGTGGTCGCGGTCGAGGCCCGCCGGGCCGGTCAGGCGATGACTGCGCCACCGGCGGTGGTCGTCCCGGCCCACGTCGGACCAGTCGGGGAGAGGCCGGTGCCGGGCCTGGGCGCCTATGACGAACTGGTCTCGGTGGTGGGAGCATGAACGCGAAAACCATCCCGGCATCGACGCCGGCAGTGACTGCTCTGGGTGATCAGGCGGCTGAGGCCGCGATCGCCACGGCTTGTCGGACCCTGTTCATGCCCACGATCCGTGACCAGGCCTCACCGATGGCCGAGGCAGCAGCCCGAGAACGGCTCTCGCACAAGGCCTACCTGGCTGAGGTGTTGGCCGCGGAGTGTGATGATCGTGATGCCCGCCGTCGGATCCGGCGGATCAAGGAAGCGAAGTTTCCTCGCACCAAGCACCTGTCCGACTTCGATACCGCCGCCATCGAGGATTTGCCGCCGGCCCGGTTGGCGACTCTGGCCACCGGAGCGTGGATCGATGCCGGTGAGCCGTTGGTGCTACTCGGTGATTCCGGGACAGGGAAGACGCATCTGCTGATCGGTCTGGGGACCGCCGCGGCCGAGCAGGGCCGCAGAGTCCGCTACGTCACGACGGCGGCCCTGGTCAACGAGCTCACCGAGGCCGCCGATGCCAAGCAGCTCTCCCGGGTAGTGGGCCGCTATGCTCGCCTGGACCTGCTGTGCCTGGATGAGTTGGGGTATGTCAGCCTCGATTCTCGTGGAGCTGAGTTACTCTTCCAGATCATCACCGAACGTGAGGAACGAGCCTCGATTGCGACAGCCTCGAACGCCTCGTTCAGCGAGTGGGGGCAGACATTCACCGACCCGCGGCTGGCCGCGGCCGTTGTCGATCGGTTGACGTTTAACGCCCACATCATCAACACCGGCACCAGCTCTTACCGGCTGCGCACCACCCGGGCCAGGAGCGAAGAGGCCACTTTGCAGGAAGGAGATCAACCATGATCACCACCGAGGATCAGGAACCAGCCAGCGGAAATGCCATCGATGCCACCGAGGACTGGGTCGCCTACATCAGCCAACGCCTCAATGACGCCCAGGATCTCCTGGACGGGATCAGTGTCACCATCGAGTCTGTTCAGCCCAGTGGCCGCGAGCATGCCGCCGATCTGATCGATTCGGCTATTGAGGACCTTCAGCGACTGCGTCGCCGATTCGGACCAACCGAACCCGACTACGGCCCTGGCGATCCGCCGTTCTGACCACACTGGAACCTGAGAGGCCCGGCCACTCCTGTGGCCGGAGAAAGGCTCGCAACACAACACCGCCCGACCCCGCTGGGCCGCGACTGTTACCAACGCGCGGCGAGCACGACCACACATGCTGGGGTGGGGCCAAATCAAAGCATCACAGTGGGGCCAAATGGGGTTGACACACTCAGACTCTGCACACCGGGGCTGATCTGCTCACGACCAAGCAGCAGGAGAGGATCGTGGGCCTCTTCGCTGACCCGAACTTCACCGCGGTTGAAGTGACCTGGGCCGTCTACCAAGACATTGTGACCGCCTACCGAACCGCCGACGGCAACGAGGGTAAGAAACTCTTGCAGAGGGTCATCGATGCCCTGACAACGAACCTGCCTTCTGAGCTAATTGAACTCAAACGGTTGGGACGGACTCTGAAGCGTCGCGCTGATGATGTGCTGGCGTTCTTCACTCGACCGGGAACGTCGAACGGGCCGACGGAAGCGATCAACGGCAGGCTCGAGCATCTGCGGGGGTCTGCTCTGGGGTTCCGAAACCTCACCCACTACATCGCCAGGTGTCTGCTCGAGTCCGGTGGCTTCAGACCGGTTCTACACTCTCAATTACGATGAGCCCCTATGGCTCTTCGTAATTGAGGGTGTACACCGGTGATTTCAGGACACGGCGTGGCGTAGCCCGGATAGACATCGAGGTCTTCCGATGATGGAAGTTCTCACACAGTCCATCCGAAAGACCTCGACGTGGCCAAGCCTACTTTCTCGACCCCTGACCTCACGACATTCTGCCGACTCGACTCCCTCGACCTGACCTGTATCGGCCAACACATCACCAGGCACAAAACCATCCTGGAATGTCAGCCCAACACTGCCGATGACTGGTGCCGTCGGTGTGGTGGCCACGGGTTCGTTCGCGATACCGTCGTCCGCCGTCTGGCACACGAACCCTTCGGCCACCGACCGACCACGCTTCATATTCGCCTCCGCCGGTACAAATGCGTCGAGTGCGGCCACGTATGGCGTCAAGACACCACTGCTGCGGCACCACCACGAGCGAAGGTCTCGCGAACCGGCCTTGACTGGGCGCTGCGTGCCCTCGTCATCGACCACGACACCGTGTCCGTGATCGCTGCGAAACTCGCCGTGTCCTGGCATACCGCGAACTCTGCAATCCTCTCTGAAGGCCACAGGCTGTTGATCAACGACCCGAACCGTTTCGACGGGGTCAGCGTCATCGGTGTCGACGAGCATGTATGGCGGCACACGCGTCGTGGTGACAAGTACGTCACCGTCATCATCGACCTCACCCCCATCAGTGCAGGAACGGGACCGGCACGCCTGCTCGATATGGTGCCCGGCCGGTCGAAGCAGGTGTTCAAGGAGTGGTTGAAAGCCCGACCCAAGGTTTGGCGTGATGGCATCGACGTCGTCGCGATGGACGGGTTCTCCGGCTTCAAAACAGCCTCGGTCGAGGAACTGCCAGAAGCCATCGAAGTCATGGACCCCTTCCACGTCGTCAAGCTCGCCGGTGATGCACTCGACGAGGTACGCCGCCGTGTTCAACAGGAGACAACTGGCCACCGTGGCCGAGCGAAAGACCCCTTGTATCGGGCGAGGAGGACTCTGCACACCGGGGCTGATCTGCTCACGACCAAGCAGCAGGAGAGGATCGTGGGCCTCTTCGCTGACCCGAACTTCACCGCGGTTGAAGTGACCTGGGCCGTCTACCAAGACATTGTGACCGCCTACCGAACCGCCGACGGCAACGAGGGTAAGAAACTCTTGCAGAGGGTCATCGATGCCCTGACAACGAACCTGCCTTCTGAGCTAATTGAACTCAAACGGTTGGGACGGACTCTGAAGCGTCGCGCTGATGATGTGCTGGCGTTCTTCACTCGACCGGGAACGTCGAACGGGCCGACGGAAGCGATCAACGGCAGGCTCGAGCATCTGCGGGGGTCTGCTCTGGGGTTCCGAAACCTCACCCACTACATCGCCAGGTGTCTGCTCGAGTCCGGTGGCTTCAGACCGGTTCTACACTCTCAATTACGATGAGCCAGGTAACTGAGCAGGTCCACTACTTCACCGGTGCTCGTTGGTCCGTTGATAACCCCGGTCATTCCGCCATTGGATAAGCGTGCACGGCCTTCGACTGGCCCCACTCTGGACTGTTGCAGGAAGTGGCTAGCCAATTGAGTAGCGGACACGCTCCGAAGCTCGATAGTCGTCGAGTTAAACACTGGCCCTGCGCCAATACACCAGCAGCTCCTCCGGTGGCCCAGAGGACATCACCAACCGATTCCTTTAACGCGAATGAAACCTCCATCGGAGAGCATGTGGGCCAGGGTCCGACCCCATGAGCCGTCGGCGCGTAGCGACGGTAGAGTTTCCTACTGTTCGCCAGGGTCCGAAATGCTCACGAACTAGGTCACGCCAGACTCTGACAACCAGGTATCGGAAGACGATCCCCTCGACGCCTGTTCTCGAGCAGTCGGGGCCTCTTCCGGGTATTTGAGGACAGCGGTTCCATTCGCGTCCATTGGTCTTTGCCGAAGCCTCAGCGCCGTTGCCGTGTAGTCCCTTATCCAGCGTGTCAGCCCGAAGACCTCGGATAGAGGAGACATACCCTGGCTTCGCGGCTCGACCACTCGCCCGCGGAGTTATCTCGTAAGCTTCGATCGAGTGCGCGGAGACTCCGACCTCCTCGTCTCAGAAAGTCGGGGACCACAAATTGTTCGCCGGATAGACATTGACAAGATCCTCTACCTTGGCTCGGACCTCCTGCCACTCACCCTCCAACAATCATTTCTAAGCGCGGCACCAACGAGAGACCTGGACCGGAAGAGATCCACATTCGAAGGGGCAAAACTTCCACTTGTGTCTCAAACTGCGACTCCGTTGCTTCAACCTGAGAATCGACTTCCCATCGGTTCAACCACCTTGAACACTGGTTCCAACGACTCATTCGAGTCCCTCGGAACAGTCAGATAAGGAGGTCACGTTGACTGCGCCCCACCCCACAGACCCACTTGGCGAGATTTACGCCGAATGGGATAAGGAATTTCGCGAACACCCCACCATGTCATTGCAGCTTATGAGATGGGTCTTCGAAGATTGGCAACGTGTAACAAAAGAACCGTCAAACGTTCGCTACGAAGAGACAACCGAAGGCAGCGTTCCAGGCATCTGGGTGCTCCCCGACGAAGCAGACGACGCCAAGCCCTTCCTGGTTCTCCACGGTGGAGGCTTCGCACTGGGCTCGTCGAATAGCCATCGCAAATTGGCCGGCCATCTAGCCAAGCAAAGCGGCAGACAAGCTTTTGTCGCCGACTTCCGCCTAGCCCCCGAACACCCATTTCCAGCACAGATAGAAGATGCGCTCACCGTCATCTCCGCGATGAATAGTCGGGGCATCCCCACTGAGAACATCACACTGGTCGGCGACAGCGCAGGAGCGAGCATCGCGATCGGAACTGTTCTTTCACTGTTAAAAGACGGAAGAGCTCTCCCCCGACAGGTCGTCACCATGTCTCCTTGGGTGGATATGGAAAACTCCGGTGAGACTATCGAGTCAAACGACGCATACGACTTCCTCATCACCCGGGATGGACTACAGGGAAACATTGACCGCTACCTGTCAGGTGGAGCGGATCCTCGTGACGGACTGGTAAATCCGCTATACGCAGATTTCCATGGGTTTCCCCGACTGTACATCTGCGTTAGTGACACCGAGTCCCTCTACGCGGACAGCATCCGTCTAGCCGAACGTGCGAAGACTGCCAATGTCGACGTAACGCTGTCGGTAGAACAAGGCCAGCAACACGTGTTCCCCATGCAAGCAGGCAATCACCCTGCAGCCGACAAAGCGATCTCGGAAATCGTCGCTTGGTGCCACTGAATACCAAACAACATCTCTTCAACGTTGAAAGATCGAGGAACCATGCCAACTACACAACAACTTGACCACGACGCTATCGTCATCGGCGCCGGCTTCTCCGGACTAGCCATTCTGCACCACCTGCGTGAAATCGGCCTAGACACTCAAATCGTCGAAGCAACAGACGGCATTGGAGGAACTTGGTGGATCAACCGCTACCCGGGGGTGCGGACCGACAGCGAGTTCCACTACTACTCTTTCAGCTTCAGCAAGGAAGTTCGTGACGAGTGGACATGGACTCAACGCTACCCAGACGGTGAAGAAGTTTGCGCCTATCTCAATTTCATTGCGGATCGACTTGATCTTCGGAAGGACATTCAGCTCAACTCGCGAGTGAATACTGCCCGTTGGAATGAGACGGAAAAGTACTGGGACGTCATTTTCGAAGACGGGTCCTCGAAACGCGCTCGCTTCCTCATCAGCGCAATGGGTGCACTTAGCCAGGCGATTTTCCCGGCCATCGACGGAATCGACGAATTCAACGGCGCGAAATATCACACCGCGGCTTGGCCAGCTGATGGCGTAGATTTCACGGGCAAGAAGGTTGGAGTCATTGGGGTCGGGGCCTCGGGAATTCAAATCATTCCCGAGCTCGCCAAGTTGGCTGGCGAACTATTCGTATTCCAGCGAACTCCGAACTATGTGGTTGAGAGCAACAACGACAAAGTTGACGCCGAGTGGATGCAGTACGTTCGCGACAACTATGACGAAATTTTCGAACGCGCATCCAAACACCCGTTCGGAGTCGATATGGAGTATCCGACGGAATCCGCCGTCGAGGTTTCAGAAGAAGAACGTAAGCGCGTCTTTGAAAGCAAATGGGAGGAGGGAGGCTTCCATTTTGCAAACGAGTGTTTCACGGACCTGGCTACCAGCCCTGAGGCCAGCGAGCTGGCGTCAGAGTTCATACGTTCGAAGATTCGGGAGGTCGTTAAGGACCCCGCTACGGCAGATCTCCTTTGCCCCAAGTCGTACTCGTTCAACGGTAAGCGAGTGCCGACCGGGCACGGCTACTACGAGACGTTCAATCGCACGAATGTGCACCTTTTGGATGCCAGGGGCACGCCAATTACTCGGATCAGCAGCAAAGGTATCGTTCACGGAGACACCGAATACGAACTAGATGCAATCGTGTTCGCAACCGGCTTCGACGCGATGACAGGTACGCTCACCAACATTGACATCGTGGGCCGCGACGGAGTCATCCTCCGCGACAAGTGGGCCCAGGATGGGCTTAGGACAAACATTGGTCTTACTGTAAACGGCTTCCCGAACTTCCTGATGTCTCTTGGACCTCAGACCCCGTACTCCAACCTTGTTGTTCCTATTCAGTTGGGAGCCCAATGGATGCAGCGATTCCTTAAGTTCATTCAGGAACGCGGCATTGAAGTGTTCGAGTCGTCGAGAGAAGCTGAAGAAATCTGGAATGCCGAAACCATTCGCGGCGCTGAATCTACGGTCATGTCCATCGAAGGACCCAAAGCCGGCGCATGGTTCATCGGCGGCAACATTCCCGGTAAATCACGTGAGTACCAGGTGTATATGGGCGGCGGTCAGGTCTACCAGGACTGGTGCCGCGAGGCGGAAGAATCCGACTACGCCACTTTTCTGAATGCTGACTCCATTGACGGCGAAAAGGTTCGTGAATCGGCGGGTATGAAATAGCCCAGCAGTCTCGTTCGGGCCCTGACCCTGTGGCCAAACCCCACGTCTCGGCGGCAAGCTGATCGCTCAAAACACTTGCAGCCGAGTCTGCTCGCAACCGCAATCTTTCAACCAACGAAGATGGTGAACATTTATGGAGTCGCACAACGAAAACACACTTGGCCTCGGATTACTACGCCAACCCGGCACTGTAGTGTTCGGCCCAGGGCAGAGACGTGAGCTCCCGTCCATAGCCAAACGTTACGGTTCGACCGTATTGATCTGCACCGACGAACGCATGCTCGCTGAACCAATGTGTATTGACTTGCAAACAGCGTTGGAAAAAGCGGGAATGCGAGTCGTTGTATACGGAAATGTGCGTCCTGACTTACCCCGAGCCGACATTCAGACTGCAACACGGAAACTTGCCCACGACAAAATCGATGTCATCATCGGTCTTGGCGGAGGAAGCTGCATGGACTTCGCAAAGGTTATGGGGATCCTACTTCTGTCCCCAGGCGACGTCCGTGACATCTTCGGCGAAAACGTCGTCTCCGGCCCCGGTTTACCCGTAATCACTGTGCCCACCACTGGAGGTACCGGGGCCGAGGCGACTTGTATTTCAGTGGTGCACGATGAGGAAAAAGGCGTGAAGGTTGGGGTCGCAAGTGCCTACATGCAGGCTGTGGCCACCGTCATCGATCCAGAGTTCACGCTTACTGCCCCAGAGGGGCTGACGGCTGCGACGGCGACGGATGCACTCTCACATCTGGTGGAGTCGTACACCGCGTACGCGAAAAATCCCTCCTCGGACGATATTCGGGATCACCTTTATGTCGGTAAGAACCTGCTGACAGACGTGTGGGCTGAACGTGGGCTCAAGCTCATTTCGGACGGGATTCCTGCCCTGGCAAAAGATCTCACTGATCTCAACGCACGTACCAATGTCATGCTTGCCGCTTTCTGCGGCGGGATGGGAATCAACACTACCGGCACGGCAGGATGTCATGCCCTTCAATCACCGCTCAGTGCGTTGACTGGAACATCGCACGGCTTCGGTGTGGGCGCGCTGCTTCCTTACGTGATGCGGTACAACTTACCAGCTCGTACACCAGAGTTTGCACGTCTCGGTGAGCTAGTTGGGGCGGACAGTGGAAGCACCGTTTTGGAAAGTGCCCAGCATGCCGTCGAGAAAGTTGAATGGCTAGTGTCAACTATTGGGGCGCCCACAGATTTAGGTGCCTTGGGGATGACCGAGGCGGATGTGGCGAGCGTCGCTAAAGCCGCAGCTGCTTCAACCCGTCTCATAGCCAACAACCCCCGACCTCTACCAGCCGAAATCATGGAAGAAATTCTGTTGCGGGGAGTTCGCGGAGATAGAAGCTGGTGGGCCGAGTGAGCCACGTAGGGATTTTCGGCGCTGGCTCTATAGGTACAGCCTTTGCGCTACTGTTCGCTGATGCTGGCTTCGCTGTTCGGATCTTTGATCCTGATCCATCAGCTCTGGAACGATCAAGACATGTCATCGATCAGCGAATCACGGAACTTCAACGATTCACCTTATTGGCATCGAATCCAAGTGAAGTTCGTGAGCTCATTGAAATCGTTTCATCTGCTCGAACTGCGGCATCTGGAGCAATTTTTGTCCAGGAAGCAGGACCTGAAGATGTCCAGACTAAGCAACGTATATTTGAAGATCTAACCGCGGTCACTAGCGACGAAACGATTTTGGCGAGTGCGTCCTCAGCAATTCCTTCGAGCAGATTCGTTGACGTTCATTCAGCGTTTCGATCGTTGATTGGCCATCCGGGTAATCCACCTTACTTGCTTCGCGTGGTTGAACTAGTGGGTAATCCGTCGACTGAGGAGCAGACCGTATTAAGGGCTGGACAGCTATATGAGCAAGCGGGTCTGTCCGCTGTACGTGTGAATCGAGAGGTTGACGGGTTCGTCTTCAATCGGATCCAGGGCGCTGTACTTCGTGAAGCGTATGCGCTCGTCGAAGCTGAGATTATAGATCCTATGGACCTAGACACACTTGTTCAAGATGGTTTAGGTCTTCGCTGGTCCGTCGCCGGCCCGTTTGCGACAGTTGATTTGAACGTACGTGGTGGGATCACAGCTCATGCCGAACGAATGGGATCTGCCTATCACCGGATGGCCGGCGCCTTGGACACTTCCAAAGAATGGACCGACAAGCTAGTTGCCAAGGTGAACTGCTCTAGACGCAAAGCCGTGCCCATCGAGCAGTGGGACCAAGCTGTAGCCGACCGAGATACGCAACTAATGAAGCAATTGAACGCACGAACTTCTAACGGAGGTACTACCCGTGACTGACTCATTGGGTGGAGACGTCTTTCTCGTTACTGGCGGTGCTGGCGGTATCGGAAGAGCCACGACGACGGCGCTTGCAGAACGTGGCGGTCGGGTGGTCTTGACCGATGTTGATGAAGACGCTGGCTCTCAAGTCGCCGACGAAGTGCGGCGCAACACTAACGGTGAGATTCGCTTTGAACCGTTGGATGTAACAAACCCCGCAGCGGTTACTGAGTGCGCGCAAAAGCTCGATGATGAAGGTTGGCCCGTGTACGGCCTCATGGCCAATGCGGGTATCGCCCCAAGTTCAGCGGCGGTCGACTACTCCGATGAACTGTGGCTTCGGACCGTGGACATCAACCTCAATGGAGTGTTCTGGTGCTGCCGCGAATTCGGAAAGCGAATGATTGCTCGAGGTCGCGGGTCGGTAGTCACTACTTCATCTATTGCAGGTTTCCGGACTGTGTCGCCCGAGCGCCACGCAGCGTATGGAGCCACTAAGGCCGCGGTCGCCCATCTTGTCGGGCTACTCGGCGTCGAGTGGGCAAAAACCGGTGTGCGGGTCAACGCGGTCGCACCGGGCTATACGCGAACACCGATCCTCGAAGCTTTGAAAGCTGAGTGTGACAGTCTGAAATGGCCCCACTTGGAGCAAAAATGATCCTCTGATTTGGCCCCACCCCCGACCTACCAGCCGTACCGTTCGTGATGTCGACCAAGACGTTCACGAAGAGGTGGGGCATATGAAGGAGATGTCGAGAGTGGAGCAATTCGAGAATATCCGACGAGACCACAGAGACCATGAGATGTCGATTCGACAGTTAGCCCAAAAGTACAAGGTCCACCGCAGGACGGTACGTCAGGCGTTGGCGGATGCGGTACCACCGCGGCGGAAGACTCCGGAGAGGGTAGCACCAGTCCTCGGTGAGCACGTTGCCACCGTCCGGGCTTGGTTAGTTGCTGACAAAGAGGTCCCTCGGAAGCAGCGTCATACCGCCCGGCGGGTCTGGCAGCGCCTCGTCGAGGAGGAAGGAGTCGAGGTTGCGGAGTCGAGTGTGCGAACCCTGGTCGCGAAGCTGCGCCGGGACATTTTCGATCAGTCGTTGGAGGTCAAGGTTCCTCAAACCCATGCCCCGGCGGCTGAAGCCGAGGTCGACTTCGGGGAGTTCTACGCCCTCATCGGTGGGGTGTGGTTGAAGCTGTGGATGTTCATTCTGCGCCTATCGCATTCGGGTAAAGCCGTGCACATTGCTTACGCCAACCAGGCTCAGGAGTCGTTTCTCGACGGTCATGTGAAGGCCTTCGACCGGCTCGGTGGAGTCCCGACGGGCATGATCCGGTATGACAACCTGACTCCGGCGGTGGTGCGGGTGCTGCTGGGTCGGGAACGGGAGGAGAATCCCCGGTTTGTCGCCCTGAGGTCGCATTACGGGTTCGATAGCTTCTTCTGCCAGCCCGGGATCAAGGGTGCTCATGAGAAGGGTGGCGTCGAGGGGGAGGTCGGTCGGTTCCGGCGCCGTCATCTGGTGCCGGTGCCCGAGTTCGCCTCCTTAGCCGAGCTCAACGCTTTCATGGTCGCTGCCGATGCTGGTGATGACGACCGAAAGATCACCGGCCGGGTCGAGACGGTCGGGGCCGCGGCGGCCCGGGAGCTGCCTGGCCTGCGGGGTTTGCCCGATGAGGTCTTCGATGCCGCGCAGACCCTGTCGTGTCGGGTCGATGCGAGAGCCAGAGTGTGCGTACGTCAGTCCTATTACTCGGTGCCGGCCCGGTTGGCTGGCAGACGCCTCCAGGTGCGTTTGGGGGCCACGACGGTGACCGTGATCGCTGAGTCGGGGGTGGTCGCTGTCCATACCCGGTCGCTGCATAAGTACACCGAAGATTTGGTCCTCGATCACTACCTGGAAGTCCTCATACGCAAGCCCGGAGCATTCGCCGGGGCCACCGCGCTGGCGGCTGCCCGGAAGTCCGGGATGTTCACGAACGCTCATCAACGGTTCTGGGATGCTGCGCGTGGGCAACTCGGCGACACGGCCGGGACCCGGGCGCTCATCGGTGTGCTGCTACTGCACCGCAGCCTGCCCAACGGTGACATTGTCACCGCATTGACAACCGCGACCGGGTTGGGATGCTTCGATGCTGATGTGGTCGCGGTCGAGGCCCGCCGGGCCGGTCAGGCGATGACTGCGCCACCGGCGGTGGTCGTCCCGGCCCACGTCGGACCAGTCGGGGAGAGGCCGGTGCCGGGCCTGGGCGCCTATGACGAACTGGTCTCGGTGGTGGGAGCATGAACGCGAAAACCATCCCGGCATCGACGCCGGCAGTGACTGCTCTGGGTGATCAGGCGGCTGAGGCCGCGATCGCCACGGCTTGTCGGACCCTGTTCATGCCCACGATCCGTGACCAGGCCTCACCGATGGCCGAGGCAGCAGCCCGAGAACGGCTCTCGCACAAGGCCTACCTGGCTGAGGTGTTGGCCGCGGAGTGTGATGATCGTGATGCCCGCCGTCGGATCCGGCGGATCAAGGAAGCGAAGTTTCCTCGCACCAAGCACCTGTCCGACTTCGATACCGCCGCCATCGAGGATTTGCCGCCGGCCCGGTTGGCGACTCTGGCCACCGGAGCGTGGATCGATGCCGGTGAGCCGTTGGTGCTACTCGGTGATTCCGGGACAGGGAAGACGCATCTGCTGATCGGTCTGGGGACCGCCGCGGCCGAGCAGGGCCGCAGAGTCCGCTACGTCACGACGGCGGCCCTGGTCAACGAGCTCACCGAGGCCGCCGATGCCAAGCAGCTCTCCCGGGTAGTGGGCCGCTATGCTCGCCTGGACCTGCTGTGCCTGGATGAGTTGGGGTATGTCAGCCTCGATTCTCGTGGAGCTGAGTTACTCTTCCAGATCATCACCGAACGTGAGGAACGAGCCTCGATTGCGACAGCCTCGAACGCCTCGTTCAGCGAGTGGGGGCAGACATTCACCGACCCGCGGCTGGCCGCGGCCGTTGTCGATCGGTTGACGTTTAACGCCCACATCATCAACACCGGCACCAGCTCTTACCGGCTGCGCACCACCCGGGCCAGGAGCGAAGAGGCCACTTTGCAGGAAGGAGATCAACCATGATCACCACCGAGGATCAGGAACCAGCCAGCGGAAATGCCATCGATGCCACCGAGGACTGGGTCGCCTACATCAGCCAACGCCTCAATGACGCCCAGGATCTCCTGGACGGGATCAGTGTCACCATCGAGTCTGTTCAGCCCAGTGGCCGCGAGCATGCCGCCGATCTGATCGATTCGGCTATTGAGGACCTTCAGCGACTGCGTCGCCGATTCGGACCAACCGAACCCGACTACGGCCCTGGCGATCCGCCGTTCTGACCACACTGGAACCTGAGAGGCCCGGCCACTCCTGTGGCCGGAGAAAGGCTCGCAACACAACACCGCCCGACCCCGCTGGGCCGCGACTGTTACCAACGCGCGGCGAGCACGACCACACATGCTGGGGTGGGGCCAAATCAAAGCATCACAGTGGGGCCAAATGGGGTTGACACACTCAGAAAGCCGAATCTCCCGAAACAATCAGCGAATGGACTGAACGTATCCCAAATGGACGATTGAATGATCCATCGGAAATCGCCGATGGGGTGGTTTTCCTCATGTCGAATGCAGCCAGAGGCATAACTGGAACGGTACTGCACATCGACGGTGGATACGCTGCCAGGTAGAGAAAAGAGTCCTCGATCTACTCTGTCCGTCCAGCACCATCGTCTGGGGCCATCAATACGTTTATTTACTTGTGACGCCTCAATAGCAAGATTCAGAATTTGTAATTGCCCAACCCCAGAACTCCACACCGGAATTCGGACGATCGCTTAATTCACCGTACTCTTTCGGCATTCCAATTGAACAGTGAATAACGAGATTCCACTCAAGGCGAGAGATAGAGCAGAGTCACCAATTACAGCTGCAAGAATTAAGAATTTTGTAATTTCTTATTATGACACGAAAGCCGTACACAGTACACAGAGCAATACAATTTCAAACTGACATTGGGAGATAACAATGAATCGACTCGGCGGAAAAGTAGCAGTCATTACTGGGGGCGCCGCAGGCATGGGGCGCATACAGTCTGAACTGTATGCGAGTGAGGGTGCACAAGTAGCGGTAGTAGATGTCAATGAACAAGAAGGCCGTGCCACTGCCGATGCGATAAGGGCCAGCGGCGGGGTTGCAAACTATTGGAAATTGGACGTTTCTGACGAGTCTGAAGTTGAAACAGTCGTCTCCGACATTGCCAAGAGATTCGGTGCGATTAACGTACTAGTGAACAACGCAGGCGTCACCGGTGCTGATAAACCAACTCACGAGATCGACGAACGGGACCTGGACCTCGTACTGAGCGTCGATGTGAAAGGAGTATTCTTCATGACAAAACACTGCATCCCCTACCTTAAACATGCTGGCGGCGGAGCCATCGTCAACTTCGCGTCTATCTATGGTCTGGTGGGGTCGCAGGAGCTTACCCCGTACCACGCAGCCAAAGGTGCGGTCGTTGCCCTTACCAAACAGGACGCGGTGACTTACGGACCGTCAAATATCCGAGTGAATGCGGTAGCACCCGGAACCATTTTGACTCCACTAGTCAAGGAGCTCGGTTCAAGGGGCCCCGATGGCTTAGATGGATATACTAAACTTATGGGTGCCAAGCATCCGCTTGGTCGGGTAGGAACCCCCGAAGAAGTCGCGGCAGCAACATTGTTTCTGGCATCCGAAGAAGCTTCGTTCATTACTGGCGCCGTCCTTCCCGTTGACGGTGGATATACTGCGCAGTGACATTCTCAGGACGCGGGCGCAATTCTTGTGACGGAATTGGTTCACCTCGCCTGTATACAGCCCCTCACAAAAACTGCAATAAACGGCCGGACGAGACACCGATTTTTGAAGTTGACAGGATTACGCACTTTTCCGGACAGACGTAGCTGTGATCGGCTAACCATAGACGTTGGATGGCTTTTTCGACGACGATCGACTCGGTCACAATACGCAGGAATAGATGTTGGTCGGTGAGCCTGTGTACACGAAGTTATATTTTGGTAACCCCTCGGCATAGATCGCAGTTGGGGCAGTGGCGTCTGACTCAAACCGCCGGACGACAAATCATCGGCGAAAGTAGCCGGTCCGCATCTCGAACTGCACTGGTCACAAGATAGAGCTTCATCGATGCCCGAGGCACACGCCTAGTACGGGAATCAACGAGTGTTCGATAACCTCGGCGCAGAGGCCGAAGTCGGCCGTTCTCCCTGATGTTCCTGGCCCCGGCGAGATGACTAATGACTATGTTGTCGAACTCGTCGAGCACGCTCACCTCGAACTCAGCTCAGTCTTTGGACACGAGAGTCGGAGCGCACGCGTTCACCTCGGCAAGGAGGTGAAAGAGGTTCAACGTGAACGAATCGGCATTGTCGATGAGCAGAGTGCGGATCACGCTCGTCCCCTCACGTGTTGCGATCAATTAATAGATTGCTAAACGAGATCAGATCTGCGGTACGACTATTCGGAGCGACATTACTCATCGTATTAGACGTACTAGCCGTGGCTCTTGCGCCTCAGCGTCACGCTGATAGCGTCGCACTCAACCGCAGTCAGCGAATGAGGAAAGCCACGATGCTCAAAGCGATGAAATTGGCAACCTGGACGTTGCTCGCCATCGGGCTGTTCGTAAACTTGGCCTACATCGTGAACCCGAACAGCGGGCTTTACCCTGTGTCAACCCTCTCTTGCCCAGCAACGCAACGATTGCCCTTATGACTCCCATTCTTCGCAGCAGTCGCCGTCGAAACCATTAGTAGATCGGTTGAACTCAAGCCAACGTTCCAAGCGCGACGCCCCGGCTGTCTCCCCGGCTCAATTCCCCATCGTTTCTACGGTGTGCACCGACAACTGCGCCATGCACTTCGCTGAGAATTGAACAGTCGAAGATGCCTCGCCGCCGTAGACTGAGTATTTGAAGCTTTGGGGACCAGTCGATCGTGCGTTTGGGAGCCACCGATATTGCCGGTGGGGGCCAGCAGCCGGGACTATCGGGTCCACCAGCCACCCACCGACGGTTTCTCACGAATTCAGAGCAGCATGTTCACGCATGTTATGACTGCCAGTCTCGACCCAGATCGTGTTGTGCACGATTCGGTCCATGATCGCATCCGCGTGGACTCCAGACCCTAGTCGTTGATGCCAGTCCTTCTTCGCATACTGGGTACAGAACACCGTCGATGCCGTGTCGTAGCGGCGCTCGAGCAGTTCCAGCAGCATACTGCGCATAGCCTCATCGGGAGGATCGAGTAACCATTCGTCGATGACGAGGACGGTGAACGCGGCGTATTTCTTCAATAACTTCGTCGTGCCCAGCGGTTTGTCCTTTGCTAGTGCCCAGGCCTCTTCCAGATCAGGCATGCGAATGTAGTGAGCTCGGATCCGGTGCTGACAGGCTCGTTTTGCTAGAGCACATCCCAGATAGGACTTTCCCGAACCGGTGAATCCTTGGAACACGACGTTCTGGCCGCGGTCGATGAAGCCGCAGGTTCCTAGCTGCGCGATCACGTTCTGATCCAGTCCTCTCTCATCGACGCGGGACAGTTGCCGCAGGTCCGCTGCCGGGTATCGTAGTCCGGCCCGGCGGATGAGTCCTTCAACTTTGGCATGGTTGAACCTCGAGTGGGCTTCGTCGACGATCAACTGCAGGCGTTCATCGAAGCTCATTCCCATAGTCAGGTCCTCGTCCTGGGACTCGAGTGCCTCCAGCAAAGGTGTCGCACCCATCTCGCGCAGCTTGCGCTTGGTTTCTGTATCGATCGCCGTCACTGTCGGCCTCCTGCATAGTAGGAGGCTCCACGAACGTAACCGCCGTGCTCGACAGGCTGAGCCTCGTCGGCTCTGGTGTGGTCTTGCCCTGTGACCAGGATCGGGTTCACATGCGCATAGCGTGGGGACCTCACCGGACCGGCCAAAGCGATCCGGCAGGCCGCCTCGACCCTTTCAGCAGAGTAACGGCGGGCCAGCCTCAACACCGCCAGGGCCGGGTTGAGTCCTTGCTCGTCGATGGGAACAGACTCGAAAATGCGATCGATGACAACCAGTGCCGATGGACCGATCCGCTCGGCCCACCGGCGGGCTCGCGGTTTGTCCCACAGCTGGTACTTCTCGCCGACCGGCAGGTCGGCCTCATTCGTCCGATACTCATTCGCTGCCGTTACCGGTAGCAGCAGGTGCGTCGTGATCCTCTCATGGCCGGAATAGACCTCAAGACTGCGATCGGTGATTCGCAGATCAACCTTGGCGCCGATATGGGCAAACGGCACTGAATAATAGTTCCGCGCCCAACTGACATGCCCATTCCTGGCCACCCGGCGCCCGTAGACCCACCGGCTGATCTCGTAGGCAACCTGCGGCAATCGCCTCAGCAGTGGCTGCTCATCGGTGGTGAAGACGCTGAGTCTGGAACCTGGCCGCTTCTGGAAGGGCTCGGCGTTATAGGCTGCGACTCGCTCCTCGATCGCCGATGCCAGTTCCGGCAGCGAAGCAAACCGTCGGTCCCGAAGTCCCGCGATCACCCACGTGGCCACATGCCCGACAGTGTTCTCCACACTCGCCTTGTCTTTCGGTGCTCTGATCCGGCCCGGAAGCACTGCCGCCGAATAGTGGGCAGCCATTTCCCGATAAGCATCGTTGAGCACGACCTCACCATCGCGGGGATGAGCGATCACTCCGGTTTTGAGGTTGTCCGGCACGATCCTCGGCGTCGATCCGTCGAAAGCGGTGAACATTGCCACATGCGCCCGCAACCAGGAATCCTGGCTCATATCCAGACTCGGATACACGAACGCGTACCGGCTGAATGGCAGACACGCGACGAACAGATACACGGTCACAGGCTGACTCGCCCCCGACGGATACAGTCGCATCGTCGGCCCCGACCAATCGACTTCGATCGTCTGCGCGGCCTTGTGACCGACTCGGGAAGCGGCGCCAGTGACCAGCACATGACGTTGATAGGTGCGGCAGAACCGGTCGTAGCTCATCGCCGCATCACCAGCAGCAGCGCATGCATCGACATACTCGCCATGGAGGAGCTTCAGCGTCACCCCGACCCGAGCCATCTCCTTATGGATTCGTTCCCAGTCGGGTTGGGCGAACACACTGTGATGGTCGCCGCGGCCCGGGAACAACAGACTGTACACCTCACCATCGGGGCAGTCTTTGACATCATCCCAACTCAGGCCGGCAGCATTCGCGGCATCGAGGACTTGGGTGACAGACTTACGGGACATCGCCTGAGACGATGCAATAGCTCTTCCCGAGAGCCCCTCGGCCCGAAGCTGTAGAACCAGCTTCGCTCTGATCTTGCGTACCATGAATATTCTCCTTCTGCCGCGTGCCCTATACACGCGGCGGAAGGAGCTTATACGTCAGTGGCCCCCATGCACGCCATAGCTGGCCCCGAACCACACGATTATCTGATCAGGCGTCCGGCCCCCGAACCCACGATTGACGGCCCCCAATAAAGCGGATATTCAGTAGACCGCGCAGGAATTAGTCGACAGCCCACCGTCAGGGCCTCAGCGGTGGATCCACCCACCTCATCGAAGTCGCGTGCCGCACCGCTCATGTCCCTAACTCTATTCGGCAACGGCCTGTAATAGCAGTGACTTGGAGAGGAGGCAGAAGCACCTCCGGCGTCGCCACAGCGTAGAGCCGCCGCTGAGGAACTTGCAGGTCCACAGGCCCGTCAGCGCCAGCTTCAGTTCAGCGCATCACGCATAAGTCTTATCGTCCGTGATGTCGCTGCGCGACCTATCCTTGAGGAACTTCAGCGCAACCAACGTGATGACCGCCGAGACCAGGATGTACACCGACTGGATCGCCCCGGGTGTGGTGGAGGGCTTGATTCAACCGAGAGGATAGGAACATGCCCGCACCGAGTAAGTACCCTGCAGAAGTCCGTGACCGTGCCGTACGCATGGTCAACGAGAAGCTGACCAACGATCCGGCCCTGGCCGTGAGCACCGCGTGCCGACTGGTCGGTGAACAGATCGGAATCAACAAAAACACCCTCCGCAATTGGGTGAAGCAAAACCATGTGGATTCTGGCAAAACGCCAGGAATGACAACCGATGACAAGCACCGCATCACGGAGTTGGAAAAGGAGATCCGAGAACTGCGGCGGGCAAATGAGATTTTGCGGAAAGCGAGTGCGTATTTTGCCCAGGCGGAGCTCGACCGCCGCTGACGAATATCGATGATTTCATCGATGACAATCGTGACGAATTCGGAGTCGAGCCGATCTGTCGTGTCCTTTCCGGTACCGGGGTGCAGATCGCTGCGAGTTCATATTATGCCAGGAAGTCCCGCCCGGTCTCGGAGCGGGAACGCTCTGATGCCGTGTGGGATGAACGGATTCAGAAAGTTCATTCCGATAATCGCGGATTGTTTGGAGCACGGAAAATCTGGGTCATGCTCCGCCGGCTCTATCCCGACGAGCCGATCGCCAGGTGCACCGTCGAACGACGCATGCGCGCTCTGGGGCTGGCAGGGGTGAGCAACGCCCGGGCGACGACTACGACATGGCAGTCCAAGACCGCCTCGTACCCGAGTGACCTCGTCCAGCGGGATTTCACCGCCGATGCTCCTGACACTCGCTGGGTCGCCGATATCACCTATGTGCCGACGTGGAGTGGTTTCGTCTATGTCGCTTTCGTGATGGATTTGTTTTCCCGCATGATTGTTGGGTGGCGAGTCGATACGACTTTGCGGACCGATTTGGCGCTGGATGCTCTCGAGCACGCGTTATGGGAAAGGAAACGAAAAACCAGGAATACCGGCCAATTAATTCACCATTCAGACAAGGGAAGCCAATATGTTTCCATTGCTTACACAGAGCGACTACGCGAAGCAGGAATAGAAGCCTCGGTCGGCTCGACGGGTGATTCTTATGATAATGCCGCAGCCGAAGCGTTAAACAAACTATTTAAGAAAGAGGTGGTGTGGCGCGAAGGTCCGTGGACTGGTCGTGATGCTGTGGAATTCGCGACTTTGGAGTGGGTGCATTGGTATAACAACACCCGCCCACATTCGTACTGCAAGGACCTCGCTCCAGCGCAGCTCGACGAACACTACTACACTGAAGCCAGCCGGTCAGAGGTGGCTGGCGTACCGTTATGAGCTCTCCACTGAACTCGGGGCGATCCAGACACTGCATAGCCGGTTCCGAACTGGTGGATGAGCCAGGTCGCGATCAACGCAGCCGGACCGCCGGCGATGATCGACGAGAGCTGATATCCAAGGCCAGCACCCGTGTACCGAAGGTTCGTCGGGAACGACTCGGCGATAATCGATGCCTGCGGACCGTACTGCATGGCGTGAGGCACGAGGCCAAGGCACAGTGCAACGAACGCCAGCCAGGTGACGCCGCTATCGAGGAGCGCGAAGTAGATGAAGCCCCACACGCCCATGATCGCAGCACCCCAGGCGTAGATCTTCTTCCGCCCGATCGTGTCGGAATAGAGCCCGAACAATGGGACCAGAACGAACTCCACAGCCGCGGCAATCAGCGTACCGATGAGCACGAAGTTATACGTGTAATCGTGCCCGTTCGAGCCCGACGTCATATAGGAGAGCACGAAAGCCGTGACCACGTAGAACGGCATCTGCTCGGACATCCTCAGCAGAGCGGAGAGGATGATCTCCTTCGGGAACCGGCGGATGACCTGCAGCAGGGGCGCGGTCGTTGTGGTCTGCTCCGAGACCACTTTCGAAAACTGCGGAGTCTCCATGATCTTCAGCCGGATGTAGAGGCCGATGGCCACGAGCACCAAGCTGAGGAGGAACGGGACGCGGAATCCCCACGAAAGGAACGCATCCTTGCCGAAGATCCCGTTGAAGAGCGACATCAACCCGGTCGAGAGGATCAGACCGATCGCCACGCCGAGCTGCGGCCAACTGCCCATGAGGCCACGACGCTTCTGGTCGCCCCATTCCATGGACAGCAGCACCGAACCGCTCCACTCGCCGCCGACGGCGATTCCTTGAATCACGCGCAGGAGGATGAGGATTATTGGCGCAGCGTCACCCCAGGTGGCCGATCCCGGCAGAACGCCAATGAGGGCGGTCGAGATCCCCATCATCAGCAGGGTGACGATGAGCATGACCTTCCTGCCGATTCGATCACCCCAATGGCCGAAGATCGCTGCACCGACGGGGCGGGCGAGGAATCCGACGAAGTAGGTGGCGAATGCCGCCAGGGTACCGATATAAGGAGAAACGTCGGGGAAGAACAAGTGCGGAAACACCAACGCCGAGGCGGTTCCGTAGAGAAAATAGTCATACCATTCGATCGTGGTGCCGATGGTACTTGCGATGGCTGCGCGTCTGACCTGGACGTGATGTTCGTGATCAGCAGGTGCAGGATTCTTCAGTTGGGACATAACAGCACACTTAGTCGCGAAATCTTCATTGACAATTCGACGTTACGACTGTGCAAAACCATTTGACCCGTGGCTCAGAAAACTCCCAGCAATTGAAACCGAATCTCCACCTCCCTCGATTGGCTCAGACCCGCGGTGGTGAAATCAGCCACGGTAAGGTCGTCTCATGCCGATGCCAAAGAAAGCGAAGTCTCACCGGGCTTCGAGTCGCGCGTTCTCAGTCATCGCCGCCGCGTGGCTGTCCGGTGTATTGGGACTCTTCATTGTGTGGCTGCTGGCTCCAGACTCGCTGCCGGATGGACAATGCAGCGGACTGGGCTTCGGTTGCACTCTCACTGCTCGCGATTCGATCGCATTTGCTGGCTTCTTCTTTGCCCTGCCGGTCACCATATTCTGGTTCGTTGCTGGAGCAATCGCGACTTCTCTTTTCGGACGGTTCAGCACGCTCAGCTGGCAATGGATCGCACTCATCTCTCTCGGGATCTGCATAGCAACGGGTGTTCTTGCCATTGGTGCGGTAGTAATGCTCTTCTAAGGCTTCGTAAGACCTGAGTCACGTCTGTCTCGCTCCGTCTCAGGCTCGCTCAGAGTCGCCGTCGTCTTTCTACTGCACAGCGGCCGACGTGCTGATTTCAACCACATACGCCATTGAACGAATCGCTCTGATTCTTCGCCAAGCGGTGAGACATTCCGGTTTCCACTACGTGCGTCGACAAACTCGCGCACTCGTCGAATCCCATGCAGCGCATTGACCAACCACACCTCGTGACCGAACAGTTCCTCGGGCAGTGCGCGACGAAATTCAACAGGAATCGACCGCGAACGAGCCACGTCCAGCACTACCGCCGAGGTCACGCCAGACAATGCCCCCAGCTCAAGAGTTGGAGCGCAGAGAGTCTGTCCCTCCCACCACAGCAGGCTCGTTGTTGCACCTTCGATGACGAAGCCATCATCGCTGAGCAACAGCACCTCAGAACAATCAAAGTCGGCCTTCGCTCGTGCCAACAGCTGGCTGAGCAGAGCAATGTCTGGGCCCTTTCGACCGGGGGTGATGCGTGGATCGGGATGTGACGGGACTTGAACCTGTAACTCACGAGTTCTTTCAGGGGCTGGTCTCAGCCGGAAGGCCAGCACAGGCTCGGCCCTAGCAGATGGTTCAAGTACGTCCACTCGCGGGAACCACTCCCCTGTCTCTGGGATCAGACTGATGACTGCAGCCCAAAAATCATCACTGACCATTTCGGCCACACCAAGCTGAGAAACCGCATCCCCGAACCGTTCCCGATGGCGATCAAACGCTCGCACGCACCCGTCCTCTACGAACCACGAGTCCGCTGCCTTAAGCAACCACGCACTGATGTCCGCAGCCGTCTCCTCTAAACGGCAGTCCCTCGGATCCCACAAATACACGCTCATGCTTCAGCTCCGCCCGTACGTTCGGCAACATCAGTGCCGAGAGTTTGGGTCACCTCGGCGGGGATCACTGAAATGAGTTCCTGATCGGCCTCAGCAGAATACAGGGTCGCGCCAGGGAACTCCGCCCCGCCGAGCAACCTCAACAATGGCGCCGCCTTCACCACGGTCTCGGCATACTCCTCGTCGGAATCGGAGAGCGCGACGATCGCTCCACCGACCCCATACCGCAGCGTCTCGTCACTGACCACAAGCGTGCGGATGACGACGCTGAGATCGACGGCACCATCCAACGAAAAGTACCCGACCGCACCGCTGTAGATCCCACGCGCTCCGGCCTCGAGCTCATCGATGAGAGACATCGTCCGCAGCTTGGGCGCCCCGGTCATCGACCCTGGCGGGAACGCCGCCCGCACACACGCCACCGGGCTGGCGGCCTCGGCCAACCGCGAGCTCACCGTCGAGACCATCTGATGCACCGTCGCATACGACTCGATCCCGAACAGCGTGTCCACCTGCACAGATCCCAGCTCGCCCGTGTGCCCGAGATCGTGCCGCACGAGATCGACGATCATGAGATTCTCCGACCGATCCTTCACCGAGGCGGCCAGTTCAGCCTTGATCGCTTCGTCCTCGGTCGGTGTCGCTCCCCTGGGGCGAGTGCCCTTGATCGGTTTCGACTCGACCCGACCGTCGGCACGGATACGCAGAAACCGCTCCGGCGACGTGCTGAGAATCGCCGCCTCGCGTGTGCGGATGAATGCCCCGAACGGCGTCGGATTGTCATCACGCAGCCGCAGATACATATCCAGCGGAGTTTCGTGCGGGTTGGCGGTGCCCTCGAGCATGTTTGTCAGGCACACCTCATAGGTCTCGCCGTCGGTGATCTTCTGCTGCACCTGATCGATGAGGTCGAGGTAGTCGTGCTGGCTGTGGCGAGCCGACAAGGTTGGGTGGTGTCGTTCAGTTTGGTTTGTGGTGTCAATCTTCGCCGAGGTGGCTCTCTGGTTGTCTATATTGTTGAGTTCGTCGGTGGGGATCGATGTTATCCGTGCTCGCATCTGGTCGAACCATCGTTTGGTCGCATTGAGGCCAGTGGGGTCGTCGGGTTCGCGCAGCCCCAGGAGGTAGATGCGGTCGGTGTCGTGGTCGATAACGAGAGCACGGTCGAGGAACATCATCACTGCATCGGGCAGGTCGGACTCATGCTTGTTCGGCGATCCGTCCTCAGCCTTGAGTTCATAGCCGAGGTAGCCGACCCATCCGAGCCGGAACTCGAACGGCAGTTCGGGGGCGTCCTCTCCTGTGGAAGTGAGCGCAGCTTCAGTCACGGCGAGTTCGACCTGCGTGCTGGCGAGCTCGGCTTCGAGCCAGTCGAAGAAGGCAGAGGTTTCTATGACGACGGCCTGTTCGCCCGATTCTTCGCGAGATCCGATGCCAGAGCGGACCGCTTCGCTCGTTTGGACCGTGACCGTTCCGTCCGGCACTGAGGCGGTCGCGATTTTACTCAGCGGACCTGTCGGTGCGCCCATGATCGAGAACCTCGAGGAGGCATTGCCAGGCAGGTTCCCGTCGAGCCACACAACCTCGGGCTCGCTACCGAAGAACTCGGCGAAAAGACGGGCGTCGGGGACCGTCTGCGGAAGTTCATCGGTGTCGAGGACGTATCGGCGCCGTGGGGCAGGGATATCGGTGGCCGGCTGAAGCGGAGTGATCTCTGTAGACGTCCCCGCGGGGACGTCAAAATGAAAAGCGTCATCGGCACCTCGGCCAAGACCGGCGGGCCTCACCCTATTTTGGCCATTCCATTCCACGGTCAACGCCACGAAGTTCCGCAATAGTGCCCGAGCCTGGTCCGAAGCGATCGATTCCGGATGAAACTGAACTCCCCATTGCGGTCTGGTTCGATGCCGCAGTGCCTGGACGACCCCGTCTTCGGACCACGCGGTCGCCTCCAGGCAAACGGGCAACTCTGTCACCGCGAGCGAGTGATAACGCACAGCGGAGAAAGGCGACGGAACACCGGCGAACAGCCCGGTCCCAGTATGGCGAATCGCAGAGACTCGGCCGTGCCGGGGCTCCGGCGCATGTACCACCTCTCCCCCGTGCACATGGGCGATCCCCTGGTGGCCGAGGCATACGCCAAGAACGGGAATCGGCGAGTGCTCGATGACCTCGGCACAGATGCCGAAGTCGGCCGACTTCTCCGGTGTTCCTGGCCCAGGCGAGATGACGACGTTGTCGAACTCGTCGAGCACACTCACATCGAGCTCGGCCCAATCATTGGGCACAAGCGTCGGAGCGCACTCGTTCACCTCGGCGAGGAGGTGAAAAAGATTGAGCGTGAACGAATCAGCGTTGTCGATGAGCAGAGTGCGGATCACGCTCGTCTCCTCGCGATCTACGATTGTCGAACATATAACTCCGGCGAATCCTACCGTCCACACTTCGTGCACAACGAGCAGTGTGACTCCGAGTGAAGGCGAGAGCACCTACGACACAGATAAGGATCCAAATCCGCGCCTATTCCCCTGTCAGGTAGTCACCGCAACTCACACTGAATTCTTTGACGCGCCGTCTCCTCGAGAACCAATAATCAAATAAGGTTTACACAACGAAAAGCAAAATCGTAACAATCCGGTTCCACTCACGAACGCCAGGCTTCCACAATAAAGCCCAACGCAAGAATGATTAATCCTACTACGGTGAACCCTGCACCCCAACCGATCTGGGCCGGTTCGATCGGAGTCTCTGAGCCGGCAGTTATGGCAGCGAGCAGCATTGGGGCGCCAATACCCGAGCACAGACCGCCTACAGCCGTAGTGGCATTTGACAGCAAAGATGCGCCTCCACCCGAGACCAATCTCTTATGCGCCCACTCGACGTCTTCTATAGTTAAATATGGATCTCTTCTGTGCGATCCTGATTTTAAGATGGCAAGCCGATAGAGTTCTTTCCTAACGCTTTCATTAATCAAGAGAATTTCAGCAGTGACCTCAGGAGTCAACTTTCGTTTTCCCTTAGAGCTACGCTCTATTTCTGATCTAGTAGCGAGTGCAACTTGAACGAAAGCAGCGTCATCACCATCAATCTCTACAGGCTCGAAACCTTCGTCAAAGACTTTCCCGCTTTCACCAAAATCAAAGTTCGCATCAGTACCCTCGTCCACAAGGTCCGGACTACCTTCATAGGCATCTTCACCTAAACCCATCGTCGACCTTATTATCTAGAATATAAAACTTTCCGTCCTTGCTATCATGAACAACTTTTATGCGATTTTCATTTTTAGCAAACTTATCAGTTCTACGATCCTTCTTAATTCCGTTCCGGAAGCTCCAAATAGAGAACATAGACACTACAAGGCTCAGCGAGGCCATCACGACCGTAATAACAGAACTTGACTTGTTCGTGCTATCAAATTCGATTCCAAAACTCGTTACAACAACGACCGAAACAACAATTAAAGAAAGTACAGACAGTCCAATACCGGAAATATACAACAGGTTTCGTCGCCTTCGTGAGCGAATTCTCTCTTCAATTAGAAGGTTATGTACCTGGTCGTTATCGCGCTGCAACGAGACAAGTCGAGCAAGTTGTAGAGATTGCTGATCTACGGAGCCAGCAAGATCCCACGAGTCCACCACTGCCTTCGAACGTAGAGCCTTAGCTGTCGGGCGGTCTTCTGTGTTATTCATCAGTCTTCCTCCCAACTCGCACTTGGCCCGTGTCGAGTCCAGTATAGCTGCGGTACCTAGAAGTTTTGAGTGGTGTGGGGTCGTGCCAATGCAGGCATCTCAGCCGAGCACCATCCGTCGAGTCGACTCCTCGAGCTCAGCTGCCTCGGCGAGCAACGACTCTTCCGAGTCCGCACCCGCACGGACGTATCGTCCGGTGAACGCATCCAACGTTCCTGAGGCCAAGGCCACAGCAAGACCGATTACCTGCTCTGGGCTCGTCCAGTCGTCGCCCTGTCGGAAGTCGTGGACGGGCATTGACTTCGTCATCGCGGTCTCGACGACACCGGGTGCCATCTCGAAGATCCGCAGTCCCTTGTCGTGGCCGAAGTGAACAACGGAATCGGCGATGCGGAACAGCGCCGCCTTCGACGCCGAGTACACGGCATACGCAGGTGTGCCCTTCGCTCCCGATCCCGAATTGAGGTCGATGATCCGGCTGGGACGGCCCGTCGCCGAGGCTGCGCCGATGAGCACCGGGGCGAAGATATTGACCATGAGCGCGACGCCGAGCACGTTCGCGTCGACGACGGACTTGATGCTCTCCGGATCCGCGTCCCACAGCGGCCCCTCGGTCGTCTCGATGCGCCCGGCATTGTTGATCAGCACCTGCAGGCGCCGTCCGGTCTCGGCCTCGACCGCGTTCACGGACTCACGCAGAGCCTTCACCGCGGCGATATCGTCGGTGCGCAACCCGACCCCGGTGACCGCTCCCCCAGTCGCCTCGCCGATCTCGTCGGCCGCGTCCTCAGCACTGCTCGCCGAGGTTGCCGTGACGATCACGTGATACCCGGCCGTCGCGAACGCCTCCGACAGGTGACGTCCGATTCCGCGGGCACCGCCGGTGATGAGTGCGATCGTCTCCGCCGGGACTGCGGTGGCCTCAGGTGCGGTCTCGCCGGTGGGCAAGGTGGTTCCGTAGGGCAGCTTCTCGGACATATCAGGGCTCCTCAGCGATGATCGGTTTCGGGTGGTCGATTGTAGTGGAGTGCGGTGCGGGTACGGCAGAACCCGGCCGGAAACGCTCGCGTTCCGACCGGGCCCTGTTACGCACTGTTCTCAGCTGCGGACTTCGGCGCCGTGACGTTCGGCGGCCAAGGCGGTGGCGGCCTCACGCATGGCCGAGGCTTCATCGGCCTTGAGCGTGCGATCCGGTGCCCGGAACGTCAACCGGAACGCCAGGGACTTCTTGCCCTCCGGCAGCTGGTCGCCGGTGTAGAGGTCGAAGGTCTCGAGCAGTTCGAGCTCCTCCCCTGCACCTTCGCGCAGAGTCGCGGCCAGAGTCTGCGTGGGCAGTTCGGCATCGACGATGAGCGCGACATCCTGACGCGATACCGGGTAGGTCGACAGCGCACCGTCCCAGGCGCGCAGATCCTCCTGAGCCAACAGCGCATCGAGGTCGATCTCGAAGGCGACGGTCCGGGCCGGCAGGCCGAGGTTCTCGCACACCTTCGGGTGCAGCTCACCGGCATGGCCGAAGACCTGCCCGTCGGCGAGGACGAACTTCGCGGCCCGACCCGGATGCCACGGGGCAATCTGGTCGGCCTCGACGGTGACCTCGAGTCCGTTGACGGAGGCGATCCTGCGCACGGTGTCGATGACATCGGTGGCCTCGGCCTTCCGACCCTTGCCCCAGACGCCGGGCAGCTCCGCATTGCCGGAGATGATCCCCGCGTAGTGGTACGGCTGGGCCGGCACCGAGGCGTAGATCTTCTCGAGCTCGTCATCGCTCGGGTGGTAGCCCGGCAGGTGACGCGGTCCTGGTCCTTCGGGCAGTCCCGCCGAGGTGGACACGAGTCCGGCCTCGAAGAGCGCAACATCCTTGGCCCCGCGGCCCTGGTTGCGTACCACAAGCTCGACGAGAGTCGAGAGCAGGTTCGTGCGCATGAGCGGCAGATCTTCGGACATCGGGTTGGCCAGACGCACGTGCTTGCGCCGCACATCGTCGGCTTCCAGACGCAGCTGGTCATCCCGCTTGTCGTTCGTGAACGGGTAGGACAGCACCTCGGTGAACCCGTCGGCGGCCAGCAGGTTCGAGATCCTCCGACGCGTCTTCTGCGCGGTAGTCAGTCCGTTGCCGGCACGAGCGGCGGGCTGGACGGATGGAATCCGGTCGTAGCCGCCGGTGCGGGCGACTTCTTCGACGAGGTCGACGTCGTCGGTGATGTCCGTGCGCCAGCTGGGCACGGTCACGGACACGGTCTCATCTTCCTTAGCCGACACGGTCGCACCGATGCCCTCGAGCAGGGCGGTCACCTCGGCGACCGAATAATCGATGCCGACCAACGACGCGACACGGGCAACCTTGAGGTCGAGCACGGTCGGTTCGGGAGCCTGCCCGATCTGTGTGGTCGCCGGGCTGAGCGTTCCGCCGCCGAGTTCGACGAGCAGGTCCGCGCAGCGACGTGCGGCCACAGGCCCGAGCTTCGGGTCGACGCCGCGCTCGAAACGACGCGAAGCCTCCGAAGACAGCTTGTGACGACGCGAGGTGCGGGCGATGGAGATCGGGTCGAAGTGTGCGGCCTCGATGACGATGTCGGTCGTCTGGTCGTTGACCTCGACGTCTGCGCCGCCCATGACTCCGGCCAGGCCGATGATCTTCCCGCCCTTGCCGCTGGCACCGGCACCGCGGTCGGTGATGAGCAGATCCTCGGGGTCAAGCTTTCGCTCGACATCGTCGAGGGTCGTGAACTTCTCACCGGCGGTGGCACGACGGACGACGATCTCGTCACCGAGCAGCGCGGTGTCATAAGCGTGCAGCGGCTGCCCGAGTTCGAGCATGACGTAGTTCGTGACGTCGACGGTCAGGCTGATCGGGCGCATTCCCGCCTGCTGCAGGCGACGCTGCATCCAGAACGGAGTCTTCGCCTGAGGGTCCAGACCGGTGACCTGAACGGCGGTGAACTGGTCACAGCCGGCCACCTCGTTGATGGGGTTCGAATCCTCGATCGACACCGGGAAACCATCGTCGGTGGCAGCGTTGGTGGGTGCCACCTCGGCGGATCCGATATCGGTGAAGGACTGGCCCTTCATCTGCGCATATTCACGGGCGATGCCGCGCATCGACAGCTGGTAGCCGCGGTCGGGGGTGACGTTGACGTCGAGGGTGACCTGGTCGAGGCCGAGCAGGGCGATCGCGTCATCGCCGGGCTCACCGGTCAGGCCGAGGTCCTTCAGCACGATGATGCCGGAATGGTCCTCGCCGAGGCCGAGCTCCTTGGCCGAGCAGATCATACCGTCGGAGATGTGCCCGTAGGTCTTCCGAGCTGCGATCGCGAAGTCACCGGGCAAGACTGCTCCGGGCAGGCAGGCGACGATGAGGTCACCGGCTTCGAAGTTATGAGCACCGCAGATGATGCCGCGGCTGGGTCGCTCCTCGCCGGGCTGCGGGTCCTTCGGGTTGTCGGCAGCTTCGTTGTGTTCGGGTCCGACGTCGACGCGGCACCAGTTGATGGTCTTGCCGTTCGAGTGCTCTTCCTTGACCAGTTCGAGCACGCGTCCGACGACGAGGGGGCCGGTGATCTCAGGACCGAAGAAGTCCTCTTCCTCGAGGCCGACGGCCGCGAATTCGGCGGCGAGGGCATGGGGGTCGGTGTCATGAGGCAGATCGACATAGTCGGCCAGCCAGTTCAGTGGGACGCGCATATCAAGCCTTCATTCCGAAACGGGCCGAGAAGCGCACATCGCCTTCGACCATGTCATGCATATCGTTGATTCCCTCGCGCAGCATCAGGGTGCGCTCGATGCCCATGCCGAAGGCGAAGCCCTGGTAGACGTCGGGGTCGATGCCGGCGGCGCGCAGCACATTGGGGTGGACCATGCCGCAGCCGCCCCATTCGATCCAGCCGGGGCCGCCGACCTTGTTGGGGAACCAGAAGTCCATCTCCGCGCTCGGTTCGGTGAACGGGAAGAAGCTCGGGCGCAGCCGGGTCTTCGACTCAGGGCCGAACATCTCGCGGGCGAAGCCGTCGAGGGTGCCCTGCAGGTTCGCCATGGTCAGGCCCTTGTCGATGGCGATGCCTTCGATCTGGTGGAAGACCGGGGTGTGCGTGGCGTCGAGCTCATCGGTGCGGAAGGTCTTGCCCGGGCACACGATATAGAGCGGCACGCCGCGCTCGAGGAGTGAGCGTGACTGCACCGGCGAGGTGTGGGTGCGCAGGACGAGGCCGGCCTCCGGGGGCTCGACGAAGAAGGTGTCCTGCATCTGGCGCGCAGGATGGTCGGGGCCGAAGTTGAGCGAGTCGAAGTTCAGCCACTCGGATTCGATCTCGGGGCCTTCGGCGATCTCCCAGCCGAGGCCGACGAAGTAGTCCGCGGCCTGTTCCTGGATGAGGCTCAACGGATGGCGAGCGCCGAGGCGGCGACGATCCGTGGGCAGGGTGACGTCGATGGCCTCTTCGATGAGGACCGCGGCATCACGTTCGGCTTCGAGCTCGGCCAGGCGTGCGTCGTGGGCCTGCTTGACCTGTCCCCTGGACTTGCCGACGATCTTGCCGGCGGCGGCCTTATCGGCCTTGTCGAGTGAGCCGATGGCCCGGTTGGCGAGTGCCAACGGGGCCTTGTCACCGGTGTGGTCGATCTTCGCCTGCTTGAGGTCGTCGAGTGTGGTCGCGTCCGCGAATGCCTGCAGGGCCGCGTCGACGGCCTGCTTCACGGCCGACTCGTCCAAGGGGTCGAGTTGGTCTGTCATCAATGTCCTTTTGTCCGTGTCGATGGGACGTCGTATCTCTTCGGTTTCAGTCTATCGTCTCCGGTCGGAACGGCTGGGGCCACGTCCGCTGGGTGGGTGGGAGTATCACCTCGCCGAGGTGGCCATGCGGTTCCGCACGTCCGCTGGGTGGGTGGGCCGCCTCGGTGCGGGTGGTGTGGGGTCGGTCATAGGGTTCGCGGCGTCAAACGCGTAGGGTCGGGGGCATGAGCACTCAACGCGCATCCGATGTCATGGTCAGGGCCCTGGAGAACGAGGGCGTCGAACGCATCTTCGGCATCCCCGGCGAGGAGAACATCGACTTCCTCGATTCCCTACGGCAGTCCTCGATCGAATTCGTCCTCACCCGGCACGAGCAGGCCGCCGCGTTCATGGCCGCCACCTACGGGCGGCTGACCGGCAAGCCGGGAGTGTGCATGACGACGCTGGGCCCGGGCGCGCTCAATCTCGCGACCGGCGCCGCGTACGCCCACCTCGGCGGGATGCCGGTGATCATGATCACCGGTCAGAAGGGCATTCGCACGGCCGAGCAGGCGGCGTTCCAGATGGTCAACACGGTGGCGACGATGGATCCGCTGACGAAGTCGAGCCGGCAGATCACCTCGGCGGCGATGATTCCGACCATGGTGCGCGAGGCTTTCCGCGTCGCTCAGGCCGAACGTCCCGGACCTGTCCATCTCGAGCTGCCCGAGGATATTGCGGGTCTGCCCGTTGAGGCGTTCGAGCTCATCGAACCGCATACGAACGGTCGTCCTGTGGCCAGTGAGACGGCGATCGCGAACGCGGCGAACGTCATTCGGGAAGCCAAGGCGCCGCTGCTCATGCTCGGCGCGGATGCGTCGCGCTCCGACTGCAGCGATTCGCTCTCGGCCTTCGTCGCCGGGATGCGCATCCCCTACGTCACCACGCAGATGGGCAAGGGATCGGTGTCGGGATCCTCGGAGCTCTACGTCGGCACGGCGGCGCTGACCGACCGTGACTATGTCCACGACGCGATCGAGGCCGCCGATGTCATCGTCACCATCGGCCACGACACGACGGAGAAGCCGCCGTTCACGATGGGCGACTACGGCCCGACCGTCGTCCACGTCGGCTACCGTTCAGCGGTGGTCGAGCAGGTGTATTTCCCGCAGTTCGAGGTCATCGGTGACCTGGGTCCGTCCCTGGACAGACTCGCCGAGGTGCTCGGTGGTCCCGTGCCCACCGCCGAGGCGATCCTGCCGATGCGTGATGACATCCTCATCAAGATCCACGAAGGAGCTGATGAGGATCGGTTCATCCCACAGCGGATCGTCCAGGAGGTCCGCGACGTCATGCCCGTCGACGGGATCGTCGCCTTGGACAACGGGATGTACAAGATCTGGTTCGCCCGCAATTACCGCACCACCAGGGCGAACACCTTGCTGCTCGACAATGCGCTGGCGACGATGGGCGCGGGGCTGCCTTCGGCGATCGGTGCGAAGCTGTCCTACCCCGAGCGTCGGGTGATGGCGGTCGTCGGCGACGGCGGATTCATGATGAACAGTCAGGAGATGGAGACCGCGGTGCGGCTGGGGCTGGACCTCGTCGTGCTCATCCTCGAAGACGACGCCTACGGCATGATCCGGTGGAAGCAGGAAGCCGATGGGATGCCTGACTTCGGGCTGACGTTCAACAACCCCGACTTCGTGAAGTACGCCGAATCGTACGGGGCGACCGGCACCCGCGTCGAGACTGTCGACGGCATTAGTGATGCCTTGGAGAACGCGTTCGCTGCCGGCGGCGTGCACGTCGTGGTCGTGCCCATCGACTACTCGGAGAACAAGCGCGTGCTCATCGATGAGTTGGGGAAGCGGTAAGGCGCTGTTTTCGGTGGCTCCCGGCCTGATCGGAAAGCTGGTCGATTGCTGCGGTCACGGATCTTCACGATTCTGCTGGGGATCTCCACGCTCTGTGCGTGGGGATCACTCGGCGAGATCGCCAAAGCCACCTTCCGGGATCGACCGATCGATTCACTGCTCTGGGTGATATTTGTGGTGGCGGCCGCCTCGGCGATGGTGGCCTGGGCTGTATTTCGGGCGCGCGGTGTCAGGCTCGAGGTCAGAAGCTTCATCGGCAGCGTTCCCCTGGGAGTCGTATTGCTGTGCTCGCTGGTGGGCGGGTTCGTTCTGCCGTCGCTGTTGGTCGGCGGAGCAGACCTCGTCGACGTGGCGGTCACCGCGGTCGTGGCCGCGGCGATCTGTGTCGCTGCGATGATCTACCTGCGCAGAACCTATTTCACTCCCCCGGACAGCCCGGAGGGGTTAGACGACGAATGACAGGGGTTGACCTTCAAGTCGGTTGAGACCGGACAATGTTCGAGTGACTGATTCTGACTTGATGCCGATCGGGACCTTCGCCCGAACAGTGGGTCTGACGGCGAGCGCGCTGCGATTCTACGACGATGCCGGCATCCTCCACCCCGACCATGTCGATGCCCAGACCGGATATCGTTTCTACAGTGAAGAACAGATAAACACAGCACATCGACTTCGGGAGCTTCGGGAGCTCGGAATGCCGCTGTCCGATGTCTCTCGGTTCTTCGCGGCCGCAACTGCATCCGACTCTGCGGAATCGCTACGGGTCCTGAATGACCATATGCGCAGGGTCTCAGCTGAAGGCGCGCGGTTGCAGCACGTAGCCGCACGCCTCACTGAGTCTCTGCGATCAGAGCCTTCGGCACCGCTGTGCGCTCTTCCCGGGCCCTTCTTCGCCGCAGCCGTCGACCAGCTTCTGGCGACTACAACGGACGATCCCAGGTTCCCCGTCCTCAACGGTGTTCGCCTCAGCGTTGAACCCGACGCGCTCATACTGGCGGCAACGGATCGCTACCGCTTCACCTGTCGCACCTTGGTACCGAGTCGCTCTGCGGATACGAAGTGGGCAGGCACCGTGTCCGGCGATGCTCTTCGGAACACTGTTTCGGCGATCCGCAGAAGCTCGACAGTGAATCTCGCGGCTGGAGACAACTTCGTGCACATCGTGCTCGAAGATGGCACCGTGAGCCTGTGCTCGCTGATCGATGAGCCTTTTCCGGATGCTCACGACTTCTTTGAGTCGCTGCCTACTGCAGTCCACCGCTGCATGATCGACCGCAGTCAGCTCTTGCGGACGATGGAACAACGGCCGCTGGAAAAGCTCGGTCTGCGACTCACCTCCAGTGGGGTACGGGTTGTGCCTCCCGATGACTTCGTCGATTTCGACGGTACACGTGATGGCTCTGAGCTCACATTGTGGTTTGAGCTGACGACGCTGCATCCGGCGGTGACCCATGCGCTAGGAAACGATCTCATCTTCGACGTCACTGCGTCGGACCAGCCAGTCGTCCTGCGCTCAGCTGATGACGGAGACTTCACCACTGTCCTCATGCCATGCCAGGCACCCGCCCACTGAGACAGACAGGAACAGACCACCATGACCTCGACACCAGCTACACCCGATCCGATGATGGAGACGATCGGACGAGCCGTCGAACTCGGGAGAGCAGGAGACGTCGACACCGCTCAGCGTCAGTTGATCGACCTCTGGCAGGATGCCGGTCCCTCCGGCGATCCCTTCCATCGCTGCACGCTCGCGCACTATCTCGCAGATCTTTACGATCACCCGGCTGAGGCACTCATCTGGGATATTCGTGCTCTCGATGCCGCCGCTTCACTCAGTGATGAACGCGCGCAGGCGCACCACCACTCTCTGCAGGTCGCCGGTTTCTACCCCAGCCTCCACCTCAATATCGCCGACAACCTCCGCCAGCTGAGTGCATTCGATGCCGCTCAGGAGCACATCTCACACGCCGAAGAACGCAGCGCCGCATTGACCGACGACGGCTACGGACGAATGATCCGCACAGCGATCAAAGAGGTTCGACTCGCCATCGACCGGGGCGAGACTGCCCGCCGGAGCTCTGCACCTGGTGGTTCATAGAACTACCGACCTCCGGGCGCTCACTACACGGAGGTACCGATGACGGACGCCGCTTGCTGACCAGTGTTATCAGTACGCCGGTGGGCGCTCAGGTGACTCGAACGGGTACCGTGCGCGGAAGTCATCAGCGATCTCGCCCATGGTCACGATCTTCACACCGTCGTGCCCGCCGATGTAGTCCAGCAGACGTTCGAGCATGAGCAGCACCTGCGGTCGTCCGGACACGTCCGGGTGGATGGTGATGGGGAAGATCGCATAGTCGAGTTCGCGGTAGACCCAATCGAACTGGTCACGCCACAGGGTCTCGATGTCGCGGGGATTGACGAAGCCGTGGCTGTTCGGGCTGCTCTTCACGAACAGCATCGGCGGCAGGTCGTCGACGTACCAGTTGGCGGCGATCTCGACGAGGTCGATTTCCTGACCGTGTTTGAGCGGCTTCATCCATGTTTCCGGCGACTGCGAATAGTCGATCGGCGTCCATTCGTCGCCGGCGATGGAGTAGTAAGGCACGAAGTCCTTGTGGCTTTGGCTGTGATCGTAGTCGAACCCGAACTTCTTCAGCAGCTCTGGTGTGTATGCGCTCAGCTCCCACCATGGAGCGACGTAGCCGCGAGGCTGGCTGCCCGTGAGGTTCGTGATGAGCTCGACGGATTTCTCCATGACGAGGTCTTCCTGGCGGTTCGTCATCGCAACGGGGTTCTCGTGGCTGTAGCCATGTGCGCCGATCTCATGTCCGTCGTCGTGCACCATCTTGCACTGGTCAGGGAAGGTCTCGAGCGAATGACCGGGAATGAACCAGCTTGCCTTGAGGTCGCGGCGCTTGAGCATCTTCAGCAGCCTGGGGACTCCGATTTCGCCGGCGAAGATGCCCCGTTGAATGTCCGAGGGAGAGTCTTCACCGCCGTAAGATCCGAGCCAGCCTGACACCGCGTCGATGTCGATTCCGAGTGAAACGAAAATCTCTTTGGCCATCGTTGCAACCTCCGTCAGATCGAGTGCGAGACCGCAGATTCACAGTGAGCGAATGCCACGATGCTGTGAGTCTTTCACCGAAGGCGGATCTGTGCAATGGGTTTCTCACCTGCAGTGAATAGGTGATTCACCGCGGATCAGTCACCCACACTCACTCCACGCTGATACCGAGTTCGCGGGCGAAGAGGTCCGCGAAGAGCATGAGCTGGGTGTCATCGATGGTCGCTCCCCGCAGCGAGTGCACCCCGGAGATCTTGTGGGGCTGCAGTCCCCGAATGTCGACGTTGCCGAGTATGGCGCCTTCGCACTGGAACACGCCGACGCTGCTGCCGGGAAACGCGACCCGACTGACCTTCGCACGGTCGAGATCGATCTCGTCGATCTTGCAGTCACGGAACTCGACATCAGTGAGCTTCGACCCCCGCAGGTTGAGGTACGAGATACGGCAGTTGGTGAACAGCACCTTCTCCCACACACTGTCATAGACGACACCGGCTCCGATCCGGGTGCCGTCAATTTCGGTGTGCAGCAGATTGCCCCGCGACATGGTCCACGTATCGGCACGGCCGTCACTGATCGTCGTCCCCGAGATCTTTGCTCCGGTGAGATTGATCGGAGCGTCCGCGTCACCGAGATTGACGTTCGACCATCGACAGTCAAGAAACGTCGATTGGGTGGCGTCCACCTCGGCGAGGTTGAGGTCGGTGAATTTCATTCCCTCGAGGAATTCTTCCGGACCGATATCGCCGAGGTAGCCCTGGGCAAGCTCTCCGAGGCTGATCTTCGGTGGTCGTGGGGTATCGATTGCCATGTGGCCACCCTAGTGGCTTCGGATGAAGCAGCTAAGGGTTTCAGGTTCGCCGCAATATGTCCTTCCACCCCACCCGTTTCTGTACAGAATCGGCATTCCAAAACGAGTCATGATCCGACGCGACTCCTTCTAAGAGTAACAACGCGTGCTTCACGGTCTAGTTCCGAGCCCACGACGGGAACTTGCTTCGAATCGTGGATCCAGACCGGTGCAATACCGGTATACGCGGCCAAATGACTATCCGGCTGGAACGCGTTGCAATCACTGCCTGCAAGAAAGGCCCGCGACGCGGGCTTAACGAAAGCTCTCGGCTTCAATCTAAAGGCCCGAAGATAAGGGACCTAAGTACTCAACCTAGGCGCCTGTCAAGGCAAAGAAGCAATATTGGCGCCACAATTTCAGGCAGCGGCGACAGGAAACGCTCCGACCGTACTCGATTGTTTGACGATGACGAGAACTCTGCGGAACTCGATCGACGACCTCGAGAGCGAGTCTCTAATCGCGATTCTGTTCCGGGCGAGGTGGTAGTCGAAGTCCCGCTCGTCTTCCGACCCAGTCCGCACCCGTGACGGGTGGTATCGCCCACGTCGAGGCCGAGCCACACGTCGTATTCGCAGTCCACTACAGCCTTCCTCGGCTGTCCATCCCAGTAGTCGTATCTCTGCAATCACCCTCGATGCTGAGACCCCCTACACGACGAGATCTCAAAAGTAGTGAGCCAAATCCTTATCAGTAATCGCCGCGTACAAGATTCTTGGCTGCCCCCGGATCATCCATGACAGGGCAAAATAGCCATACCGGGACAAGCGGCCAAGCAACATTCCCCGTGTCATAGTCCATACAGACGAGAATGTATATTTCCGGTGAGAATCCCGCCCTACCTCATGCAGCAGGGCGGGATGCCGTTCACAAAGTGGGAAAATAATCACCCGGCTAGGTGTTTATTTCCGAGCGACGCTTAATCCACGCCGCAAGAAATAATAGCACGATAAGAACCGGACAAACGATTGCCGCCAGCATCGAGCCAAACCCAATTTCTACCAGAAGCTCAGATCCCGCGAACCCGCCGCCGTCAGTGGAAAAGGTAATTAGTGCAATTCCGATGATCGCCAACACGCTGACAGAGAACAGTGTTATAAGAACAATAAGAGCTGGCTTGAATAGTTTCATTTTAACAGAATCCTTTGCCTATTACTTCCGGTTGCAGCGATCAAACGGGTTCGCGATCTGCTGCCACTTCTTAGTGGGCCGCCAAGACTCCATATTATACACTCCTGTCGGGAACCACGCTCCTACAACGTGACAGAGAAACTGCTGCTCGATATTGTAGTTCCAGTGCTTCTTAGTGTTCGTAGATCCAAGCACCTTCTTCGCATGCTTGACATGTGTTTTATGCGTGTTCAGGGCATTTTGCTTCCTTCCAAGCCTAGTAGGGTCCAGATTCACGACATACTTTTTGCCGGATTTTTTGGTAACCCAGCCCTTGTTGTACCAAACAGTTGAAGCATAAACATCGACGGACACGGGCTCCTTGATCTCATCATTTCCTGCCAAGAACTTCGGCGTTATCGTTTTACCTTCCACCGCCAGTTCGGAACGAACGGGTTGGCCATTGCTTGAGCGAGTAGCTTCAATTAGTATGCCGCCGACGATTTCTCCATTCGCGTCAGTCAACTGAATCGACTGATCACCTTGGTCATCTTCTACGACCTCGATTTCAGTTCCATCCTCGACTTCGGTACGCAGGGCGGCACCGCCCGGATCCACGCGGTTCAAAGCAAATTCGGCCCCTGTTCCGTTCTCAACAACCGCAGGGCGAGGATTGTGGCTGCCGCCCGGCGGCAGTGAAACGTTGAAACGCGAAACCGGCCCCTGAAGATTGAGTGAGCCCTTACTGATCTCCGCACTTGCTTCGACGTTGATAGGAGTTGGTTCCGGGACTTCCTGGGCCACAGCCCCAGACGCAACCTGGGCTGTTGAAACACTTGCCAGTAGTAGGGCTAGTGAAACCATCGCGATCGATCGAGACATTGTCCGGCTCATCGTTGCTCTCTGTGAATGATTGGTGCTGCTGATTGGACACTAGCTGGGCGGTCGAACGACTGAGGACCGACCGGCAGATACAAGCTATCAAGCGATTTCACGTTCCCGCATCCCTCAAAAGTACTAAATTTGACCTTTGGTCCTCAGCCGATATGTAGCAAGGTTCCCTCACTCGCCGATACAGATCACCCTTATCGCCCTGGCGGCATCCTGCTCTGCACTGCCGGGCAAGCAGTTCGTATTTCAACACAATCGAAGGTTCAACGACGTGACAGCAATTGTGCTCACTGTCACCGGACGCAGGCAATCGCCCAGTATAGGCATCTCACCTTGTTCAATTGGCGGAACATTCCTCTAGCCAGGTGTTCCAAAGATGAATATCACAGAAGTGCAAATGTTCTCCGATCGATTTGCGTCTGTATCCACGATCATTTGAGACGTCGTTTGCAGATGAACCTGCATGTCTACCTCCAGCCTGAAGAATGCGGCTGCGGACTACGCCCACTACAGCAACACTATGTGTGGTGCGTTTTCCCAGTCACCACGGCCGAGGGGGTCTCTATTAGCATTTGGTAGCAGAGCGGGTATCTTCATAGGTGGTCCTCGATCAGACCCACTAGCCCCGTGTCTGACCAGTCCACGCACCTGAATAGCGCAGGCTTTGGTCGGTAAACGATGGTGTAGCGCCAGGACTGTAGCTCCCCCACTAGACTGCAGACATGAAGCCACTGACAACGATCCTGTCATTGCCCGTCGCCGATCCGCAGTCCACAACAGCCTTCTACGCCGAAGGCCTCGGCCTGGAGACGGACGGCGTCGAGGACGGCATCGTCGCCTTCGAACTGCCCAACCTTTCGATCTTCTTCGTCGCCGCAGATGAGTACGGCCAGTACCTCGAACTCTCGGGTCAGCCCGGTTCAAAGAACCCGGTTCCCGGAGCAAGCATCATCTCCTGTGCGTTCGCCACTCGAGCCGAGATCGACGAGGTGCTCGACCGTGCAGTCGCCGCCGGCGGATCAGCCGACCCCGGCCAGGAGGTCGATGGTTCGTATATGGGCTACTTTGCCGACCTCGACGGCTACATCTGGGAACTCGTCGCCAATGAGCAGACGGCACGGGCCGCAACTGCGGCGGAGTAGTTCTTACGTACCTGGCGGACGGTCGCAGAGAGGTTTCGCGCGCCATGAACGCGAGGTCGTCCGCGTTTTAGCGGCCGCGGGAAGCTGAGAATCCTGCTGTCGCCGTTTTCGGGAGATCGACGAAGCCGAGTCTTTTCGCTGCCCACGCATAGACGAGATACTCCTTGATCAGAGCAATTGGCAATGTGATCGTGACCAGCATTTCCGGTACAGACGGAGAGGCAACAGTGCCGAAATCGAGTACCCAGAAAATACACGCAACACCCGAGAAGCACACTACTGACTCGATCGCTTCATTGAGATGATGGCTCCGCAGCGTCGTCAGAGACTTCGGCGCCTCGGCTAACTCAACCACGCTCGTCTCACCGCCTTGACTATTGCTGTTAAACGACCAGTTCACTTGCCATCACAGTAGCGCAGATCGCCGCGGAATTGAAACACTCCGCCGTTCAGCGAGCCAGTCGGGAGCACCTTCCCCAAACCACCGAGGCCGAAGCAGCCCGCTAGTCTCACATCCGCTGGTTGCGAGCGCTCTCGTAGATGCAGACCCCAGCAGCGGTGCCGAGGTTGAGACTCTCGGCCGAACCGTAGATCGGCACGGCAACTGACGAATCACACAACGACAGATCACCGGTGCTCATCCCCCACGCTTCGTTGCCGAAGACCCACGCGGTCCGTGCGGTGAGATCCAGCCCGGTGTCCCACGGGTGGTGGAGGTCGTGCGCCCCGTCGTTGGCATCGGCGGCCAGAACCTGCAGGCCGCGGGCTCGTGCAAGCTCGGTCACCTCGGACAGCCCCACACCTGTGACGACGGGAATATGGAAGAGAGAGCCGGCGGTCGAGCGCACCACCTTGTCGTTGTAGACATCGACCGACGACGACGTCAGCACCACGGCATCGGCACCTGCCGCATCGGCTAGGCGGATGATCGTGCCGGCATTGCCAGGATCGCGAACCTGCGACAGAACGACGACGAGCTGCGCTTCCTTGGTGAGCACCGAAGTCAGCTCCACGTCGAGGGTCTTGCACACGGCCACGACGCCCTGAGAGTTCACTGTCGTCGCAAGCTCGGTGAGGACTTCGGGGGTGACGGTGCTGCACTGGAGGCGCCCGTGCTTGGCCGAGGCCATGAACTCGGGATGCTCCTCCGCAGCCTCCTCGGTGATGAAGAGTTCGACGACGGAACCGCTGATCGCCAGAGCCTCACGCACGGCCTGCGGTCCTTCGACGAGGAACTGGCCCGTGGTCTTGCGGTCACGGCGTTTGAGCAGCTTCGCGGCGTTCTTGATCCGCTTCGACTGGGGCGAGGAGATGACGTCAGGGAGTTTCATGAAACCGTGTTCTCGATCCGTTCAGTGGTGAAGAGGCAGTACTGGAGACGATGCAGAGGCTGGGAACGCGCCCAGCCGAAAAGACCGACGGCCCCGAACCTGAAGTTCGGGGCCGTCGTCGATCACCGAGGCGATCGGTCAGTCACAAACGTGACCGAAGTCTTAAAGAGACGCTGCTCAGGCGGCGTCGGTCTTCGCTGCGTTGACGTCTGCAGGAAGAGCATCCTTGGCGACCTTGACCAGGTGCGCGAAGGTGGCCGAGTCGTTCACGGCGAGCTCGGCGAGCATGCGACGGTCGACCTCGACTCCAGCAGCCTTGAGGCCCTGGATGAAACGGTTGTAGGTCATACCGTTGGCGCGGGCGCCGGCGTTGATGCGCTGGATCCAGAGGCGACGGAAGTCACCCTTGCGCTTGCGACGGTCACGGTAGCTGTAGACCAGCGAGTGGATGACCTGTTCTTTGGCCTTGCGGTACAGGCGCGAACGCTGTCCGCGGTAGCCGCTTGCCCGGTCGAGGATGACCCGGCGCTTCTTGTGAGCATTGACCGCTCTCTTCACACGTGCCACGTGTTACTCCTTTGAAAAGTTCGTATCTGCCGGCGGTGCCGGACTCTGGTTCAAGCTGTGGGAGCCGTTGAACGGCTGCCCGGGGAGATCCCGGAGACGATCCGGGAAGGATTGACCCGAAAGGGGTCTCACCTGCCCTTGAGCTTGCCCAGAAGCTTGCGGGCCATGGCGCGGTCGCCGCCGGTGAGTTCCTGGTCGGTGGACACGCGGCGCTTACGAGCCGAGGACTTGCCCTCGAACTTGTGCTGGTTGTTCACGCCTTCACGCATGATCTTGCCACTGCCAGTCACGCGCATGCGCTTCTTGGCGCTGCTGTTCGTCTTCTGCTTCGGCATGGTGCCGTTCTCCTTTGCAATTCGTTGCCGGCGGCGACCGCCGGCAACTACTTCACACGCACAGACCAGGACGGGCCTGGTACGCGACGCTGTTTAATTTCTCACGCGTCCGGGTGAGCTGAGTTCTTCTCTGCAGCCACCCGATCGCGACGGGACTTCACCTCAGCGGACTTGCCCTTGGCACCAGCTGATGCCTTGCGAGCCTCCGCCTTGGCGTCAGACTTTGATTTGTGCGGGGCGATGACCATCACCATGTTGCGTCCGTCGACTCGCGGGGAGGATTCGACGGTGCCGAGTTCCGACACATCTTCGGCCAAGCGGTTGAGCAGCTTGATGCCCATTTCGGGGCGGGACTGCTCACGTCCGCGGAACATGATCATGACCTTGACCTTGTCGCCGCCTTCGAGGAAGCGGGTGACGTGGCCCTTCTTCGTCTCGTAATCGTGTTCGTCGATCTTGAGACGGAAGCGGATCTCCTTCAGCGCAGTGTTCGCCTGGTTCTTCCGGGCTTCTCTGGCCTTCTGAGCAGATTCGTATTTGAATTTTCCGTAGTCCATGAGCTTGGCTACGGGTGGCTTCGCCTGGGGGGCTACCTCGACGAGATCGAGATCTGCCTCACGGGCGAGATCGAGTGCCTTGCGAATGGCAACGATACCGACCTGTTCACCATTGGGTCCGACCAACCGGACCTCGGGAACCCGAATCCGGTCATTGATGCGCGTCTCGCTGATGTGTTCACTCCTTTTGCTCAAATGTGGTCGTGACAACGAAAAAGGCTCCCGTTGACACACATGCCAAGGGAGCCTGCACACACGAGCAGTACGGTCAACCGTACGTGTTCAGTGGATACACCTCGATCCGTACCCGATTCGGATAGCATCCGAGGGGCAGATCTTTGGACCCGATCACTCTTCGTGATCAAGGTGGGAGTCAGACTCCGCTTCGCACCAGCATCCAGTGTACTACGCTTCATGACTCTTCGCACATCGGGACCCTGGTGTGATCGTCACATTGATTTATATGTCAAGCTTATGGCATGAGTTCTGAAGAATCCGTTCCCGCCGAGGCGGTCGCCGAAGTCACCCGCGACATCGCCGAGGTTCCCGCCGTCGAGGTCATCACCTCCAGCGCCGTCCATCTCATGTCCGCTGCCGCAGTCAAGTGCGGCCTGGCCGAAGACGGACCCGATGGTGCCGGCTCCGACCTCAAGGACCTCGACGAGGCCCGCAAGCTCATCACCGCCCTGGCCGGTTTCGTCACCGGTGCCGCCACCGTGATCGGCGACCACCATGCCCGTCCGCTGCGTGATGGGCTGCGCAGCCTGCAGCTGGCCTTCCGCGAAGCCTCGGAGTTCCCCGACGCTCCCGGCGAAGGTCCGGGAGAGAAGTTCACCGGCCCCGTCCGCTGACCCCACTCCCCCAGCAACCGTTCAATCAGCGGCCCTCGATCATCGATCGGGGGCCGCTGTCGTCTCCTCATTCGCCGAGGCGGCCGATCACTCCGGACATCAGATCGTCCTCGACATCATCGAAGCCCGGCCCGAACTGACCGAACCGCAGACCGTTGATGAGCCCGATGACTGCAACCCAGATCGTGATCGTCTCGATGATGACGCCGTCGCCGTAGTCGAGGCCGAGCTCGTCGAGACCGTCCCGCAGGGGTTGCAGCGCGGCCGCATGAACTGTGCTGACATCGGTACGGCCGGCCACCTCGGCGCCGGCCTGAGACTCCGCCACGAGGTCGGCGAGCGTGACCATGATGCGGGTTCCCGGCACCACGGTCTCCGCACGCGGTGCCTCGTAGTCAGCGATCGGGGTGCCGTAGATGAGCGCCCACCGGTTCGGATGCCCCCGCGACCAGGCGAGCATCGTCAGCGCCAATGTCTCCACTGAGCGCCGATCAGCCAGGGCCCCATCGACGGCATCGGCGATCTGCGTGAAGGCGTCACGGATGAGGATCGTCAGCAGTTCATCGCGGCTCTTCACATAGCGGTACACCGCACTTGAGACGACGCCGAGTTCGCGAGCGATCGCCCGCAGCGACAGTCCGTCGACACCGGATTCGTCGATCATCCGATTGCCGATCGCAGTGATCTGCGCTTCGGTCTCGATGCGGGCGCGCTGCCGTGGAGTTTCAGTCATGGATCCACCCTACGATTCGAGAGCGTCGATAACAATAGTGAGCACTGCTCTTGAATTGCCGTCGACCGAAGTCTACTCTGATTTCAGAGAGCACTGCTCTCGTTTTAGCTGGTAGGTCATCAGGAAGGCAGTGGTCGGGTTGGCAGTCACCAGGACTGCAGCCATCAGCTGTCGCAGGCACAGGGAGGATTCGTCATGAAGCAGGCACTCGTCATCGGCAATGGGCAGATCGGTTCGGAGATCGCCGCTCAACTCACGGAATCGGGGGCGGACGTGCGCATCGCCACGCGCTCCGGCGGCCCGAGTCCATCACCTCAGCACATCAAATCACCTCAGCACATCAAGTCACCTACGCACATCAAGGCTGACGCGAGCGATCGCACGCAGCTAGCCGAGGCCGCCGCAGGGGTCGATGCGATCTTTGCGTGCGCCCACGCCCCGTATGACAGTCTCAAGTGGGAGCAGATCCTTCCTCGACTGGACGCGGCGATCCTCGACACCGCTGCCGATCTCGGCATCCCCGTCGTCTTCCCCGAGTCCGTCTACGCTTTCGCGGGTCTTGGAGTCCCACTGACCGAGGACTCGCCGTTCGCTCCGGTCGAGGACAAGGGGCGGATACGGCAGCGGCTCCTCGAGGCACGGGCGGCTCATCCGGCGACCTGCGCGAGCGTCATCGCCGGTGACCTGCTCGGCAGGAGTGCGGGGAAATGGTCGTCGGTGGTGCGCATGTGCATCACCGAGCCGATCTCCCATGGACGCCGAGCGTTGGTGCCTGCGCGCACGGATGTCCCTCACGGCATCACCGTCATCGCCGATCATGCGGCCGCAATGATTCGAGCCGTCGAGCACCTTGATGGCGTCCCCGCGGGTACGCATCAGCTGTTCATCGCCCCGGCTTCGAACCCGACCCTGGCCGAGATCGCGGACTTCACTTCGGACACACTCGGTCGTGCGCGCAGACGTCCGTTCTCGGTGCCGCGGTGGGCAACTCGAATTGCGGGGGTCGTCGAGCGGTCGTTCTATGAGCTGAATCAGCTCGCACCGATCTGGTACGAGCCGAGTGTCATCGCTCCCGGAGAATTGGCGGCAGAGGTCGGCACGACGGATTGGCGCGACGGCGTGAGGCAGATGCTCGGCACGCAGGCACTGCTGCAGCCTCTGGAGACAGACTCCGGTCTCCGGGGCACAGGGGCGGACCTGCGAGGCTCGACCGGAAACTGAGACTGCGACTGGCGGTGCCGGTCAGGCTTCGACGATGCGGATGGCCAGAGAGTCGATCTTCGCGACGAGTTCCTCATCGGCGGCGACGACTTCCTGGAAGCGACGCACCTCTTCCTGCGGCACTTCGGATTCGACGCCGAGGGTGATGCCCAGTTCCGGTCCTCCGAGGTGGACGGAGCTGCTGCCGGGGCTGACCCCCAGCTTGGCCAGCCAGGGGAAGGACTCGGCGATGGCACGCAGACGATGGGCCACCTCGGCGTCGGACCAGGACGGGGTCCACGGCTGGGACTGGACGAAGGCGAACATCGCGGGCCTGCGCAGCAGGAACGACGGCGCGGCGCCCGGGTCGAGGACGACGAGCTGGGATTCGGCCTCGATCGCGCCGAGCACGAGCCGCTCGGATTCGATCGGAACGGGTCGGGCGTCCGGGTGCCACGCGGTCAGCGGTGGGATTCCGGAGAACCCGGGAGTGCACTCGCGTCCGTCATCGGCCTGGAGGCGGACCATCGCCATCTCCGAGGAGTTGTCGGCCATGAGCCCATTGTCTCCGACCTCCTGGTCAACGACCATCGGCACGATCGGGGCGTAGAGCCGCACTCCGGACAGAGCGCCGATCACCTGCTGGTGTGCTGCAGGGTCCAGGGGCGATTGCGCGACCTGGTTCATCGCCTCGAGGAGTGCCGCGTCGGCCAGACCGGAGTCGCCGGAGAACGGGTTGGGTTTGAGGTCCCGACCGGCCCATGCCTGCCCGGCGGAGTCCGTGGGTCCACCGGTTCCGGCGTGAGCGTCTGCCGGTCCGTGGGTGTGGTCGTCTCCGTGCGAGTGCGTGCTCACCGGATCACCGTCCTGCGACGTCGAGGGCTTCTTCCAGGGTGAACTTGCCGGCGTAGAGGGCCTTGCCCACGATCGCGGAGTCGACGCCGAAGGGCACGAGCTCGCGCAGGGCGCGCAGGTCATCGAGGCTCGAGACACCTCCGGAGGCGACGATCGGGGCGTCGGTCTTCTCAGCCAGGGACTTGAGCAGTTCGACGTTCGGCCCCTGCAGGGTGCCGTCCTTGCGCACATCGGTGACGACGTAGCGGGAGCAGCCGGCAGCTTCGAGGGTGTTGAGGACTTCGTAGAGATCTCCTCCGTCCTTCGTCCAGCCGCGAGCTGCCAGGGTGGTGCCGCGCACGTCGAGGCCGATGGCGACCTGGTCGCCGAAGCGGGAGATCATCTCGGCGGTCCACTCCGGGTTCTCCAGAGCGGCGGTGCCGATGTTCACGCGCTCGGCACCGGTGTCGAGCGCGCGTTCGAGGCTCTCGGTGTCACGGATGCCGCCGGAGAGTTCGACCTTGATGCCGACGGCCTTGACGACCTGGTTGAGCAGGTCCGAGTTCGAACCGCGACCGAAGGCGGCGTCGAGGTCGACGAGGTGGATCCACTCCGCTCCCCTGTTCTCGAAGTCCTGAGCCGCGTCGATGGGTGAGCCGTAGTCGGTTTCGGTGCCGGCTTCACCCTGGACGAGGCGGACGGCCTTGCCGTCGGCGACGTCGACTGCGGGAAGGAGGACGAGCTTGTTCGGGGTGTCTGTCATTGTGACCTTTCTGCGAAAGATACCGGGGTTTCGGGCAATGCTAGTCGGTGGGCTCGGTCAGGAGCTGAGCGGGCCGGTAGAGAACGTGTCGAGCCAGTTGCGCAGCAGCCGCGCTCCCGCCTCGGCGGACTTCTCGGGATGGAACTGTGCGGCCCAGGTCGAGCCGTCCTCGACGGCGGCGATGAAGTCGCTGCCGTGACGGGCTGTCGTGACCGTGGTCCCGGCAGGTGCCTGCGTCGCAGCATAGGAGTGGACGAAGTAGAAGCGCTCATCGCGGATTCCGGCGAACATCTGCGAGTCCTCCGGAGCGCTGATCTTGGACCATCCCATATGCGGGACGACCGGGGCGTTGAGGCCGGTGACGGCGCCCTCCCACAGGCCGATTCCCTCGGTCTTCACCCCGTGTTCCTCACCGCGGGCGAAGAACACCTGCAGGCCCACGCAGATGCCCAGCAGGGGACGGCCCTGTTCGTGGCGGGCGCGGATGAGTTCGACGCCTCCCACGTTCTCAAGCCCTCGCATCACGGCGGAGAAGGCCCCCACGCCGGGGACGAGGAGTCCGTCGGAGTCGTTGATGACGTCATGATCGGCAGTCAGCGTCACCTCGGCGCCGGCGGCGGCGACCGCGCGCACGGCGGAGCGGACGTTGCCTGCCCCGTAGTCGAGGACCGCGACCGTCGTCATCGTTTCGCTCCCTTGCTCAGCACGGACCAGATCCTCCACAGCGAGAAGCCGAGGACGATGGCGCCGAAGACGGCGACGACCCAGGCGACGGTGTTGCCGCCAAGCCCGAGTGCGATTCCGAAGGCGGTGACGAGTCCGGCGAGGACGGCGACGATGATCCACAGCAGCGCGGTGCGGGCCACGGCGGCACGGCCCGGTGTCATGGTGGCGGCGGAGGCCTGCAGCTTCGTCATCGAGTTCGTCGGGATGCTGCCTTCGACGTCCTCGGCGGCGACGGTCTCGAGCAGGAGACCCTCGAGCACATCGGGCAGGTTCTTCAGTGCCAGGCCCGCGGGAACATCGGATTCGCGGTTGCCGTGACGATAGTGACCGGCGTCGATCTGCTCTTCGCTGCGGACGAGGAGGAGGACCTCATGCTTGCCCGCGAGCTTCGAGATCGCGGCGGCCGCCTCGTTGCCGGCCTGCACATCGGTGTCGGACAGGACGATCCCGGTGAACTCGCCGATCGGAACGATGGTGCCGTTGATGTTCGACAGCACGCAGGCCGCGGCCAGCTGCTGGGCGACCCCGAATGGGGTCACGACGACGGTGGTGCTCACAGGACTCCCTTGGTGCTGGGAACGGAATTGCTGCGGGGGTCTTCTTCTACGGCTTCGCGCAGGGCACGGGCGAAGGCCTTGAACTGGGCTTCGACGATGTGGTGCGGGTCGCGGCCGCGCACGAGGTCGAGGTGGACGGTCAGTCCTCCGTGGAAGGCGATGGATTCGAGCGAGTGGGAGGTCATCGACCCGGTGAAGTGCCCGCCGATGAGGTGGTACTGCTGGCCTTCGGGTTCGCCTTCGTGGACGAAGTAGGGGCGACCGGAGACGTCGACGACGCACTGGGTTAGAGCCTCGTCGAGGGGGACGGCGGCGAAGCCATAGCGGCGGATGCCGACCTTGTCGCCGAGCGCTTCGCGCAGGGTCTGACCGAGCACGATCGAGGTGTCCTCGACCGTGTGGTGGACGTCGATGTGCGTATCGCCGGTGGCGGTGACGTCGAGGTCGATCATCGAGTGCTTCGACAGGGCAGTGAGCATATGGTCGAAGAACGGCACGCTGGTCGAGATGTTCGAAGTGCCGGTGCCGTCGAGATTGACGGACACGGACACCGTGGACTCAGACGTGGTGCGTGAGTTCTGGGCCTGCCTCATGGGGTGCCTTTCGTCGGGGCGGAGGATGACGGGGGTGTGGATGTTGGTCGTTCGGCGAGGATGTCCGGGGACTCCGCGAGGATGTCGTCGATCGCGGTCAGGAACGCGTCGGTCTCCTCTTCGGTGCCGGCATTGACTCGGGCGTGGCCGGCGATGCCGATGTCGCGGACGAGCACACCGCGGTCGAGCAGCTTCTGCCACAGGTCTGCCGGTGAGGAGATGTTGCCGAAGAGCACGAAGTTCGAATCGCTGTCGTGGACGGTGAAGCCCGCGGCGGCGAGGTGGGTCGACATCCGGTTGCGGGAGTCGATGAGTCTGTCGACGTTGCCCAGCAGCACGTCTGCGTGTTCGAGTGCGGTGCAGGCGAGGACCTGCGTGATCTCGGACAGGTGGTAGGGCAGTCGGACGAGGCGGAGGGTGTCGATGAGTTCGGGAGCGGCGATCGCGTAGCCCAAGCGCAGTCCCGCGCAGGCGAAGGCCTTGCTCATGGTGCGGGAGACGACGAGGCGGGGGCGCCCTTCCAGCAGGGTCATCGCCGATGACTTGGCCGGGCGGGAGAATTCCGCATAGGCCTCATCAACGATGACGATGCCCGAACAGTTCTCGTAAGCGGCTTCGATGACGTCGAGTCCGATCGAGGTGCCTGTCGGGTTGTTCGGGGTGCAGAGGAAGACGATGTCGGGGTTGGCCGCAGCGACCTCAGCGGCGACGGTCTCGGCGTCGAGGGTGAAGTCGTCCTTGCGGTCGACGTGCTGCCACTGTGCGCCGGTGCCCGTCGTGATGAGCGGGTGCATCGAGTACGAAGGGGTGAAACCGAGCACTGTGCGCCCGGGCCCGCCGAAGGCCTGGACGATGTGGCTGAGGACTTCGTTCGACCCGTTCGCCGCCCAGATCATCGAAGGATCGAGCGCGACGGTGTCTCCTGCGCGTTCGTTGACCCCATTCAGGTAGGTGACGAAGTGTTCGCGCAGTGCGGTGAACTCACGATCCGGATAGCGATTGAGTCCGGCGAAGTGATCATTGACGGCAGCGCGCATGCTGTCGACGACGACCCCGGGGAGAGGATAGGCGTTCTCATTGACGTTGAGCTGGACCGGCACGTCGAGGTGCGGAGCCCCATAGGGCTTGAGTCCGGCAAGGTCAGAACGCACTGGCAGAGATTCGATATTTCCCACGCGAACAGTCTACCGAGACACGGCAGCTGACCGGGCGGCGGGTCGGGCCGCGAGACGCACCGAGGCGGCTCTGTCAGGCCACGGCCTCCGACCACCCCACCGCAGAGTATCCGGCAGTCCCTCGATCACATGGTCGACAGCCTCACCGTCGGGGTGGCCAGCGACCTCATCGTCGGGTGACCGGCCGAACCCGGCCGGCCCTCAGCGGACGGGGACGTCGAGGGTCTGGCCGGGGTGGACGGTCGGGGTCGACAGATGGTTGATCTCGACGATATCGGCCACGACATCGCGGGTGTCGCGGTCGATCCCGAGGTTCGAGGCCACGGTCCACAGGGACTCGCCCTCACCGACGACGACCGCCTCGGCGTCGATGCCGATGCTGTCAGATTCCGGTTCGGCGACCGCCGCGGCCGAGAACGACTGGGTGGCGAGGAGGAGCGCTCCGCCGATGACGACGAGAGCAATGAGCAGGGTCCGAAGAAGGCGAACCGCCTGGCGTCCACGAGTGGTCAGGCGCAGCCCGGTGTTCTGTGCAGACATCGCATTACCTCTTTCATTCGTACGATTCCACCAGTAATCGGTAGAACGTCTGTTCTATTCAACATGCCAATCGAACAAATGTCCAGTCCAACTCGAACATCTATGCGACAATGAGAGGGAACCAGCGTTGTTGATTGGTCTGTCAGAACCATCTCAGTCGGCACTGACACGAGATTCTCCGCAGCGGAGTTCAGGGTGATCAGCGGCAGGGAATAGAACGAAGGGGAACGAGCAATGGTTCAGAACAAACGAGGCAGAGGACGGCCTCGCAACGAAGATGTTGCCAGCGAGATCGCTGCCGCCCGCAGCGACGACGAAGAGATCCAGATCCCTGAGGGTTCGACCGGCGAAGGCGACTTCCGCCTCACCCCACGCCAGCGTCTCGTGCTCGAGACCATCGAACGTGCCGTCGTGACCAACGGCTACCCGCCGAGCATGCGTGAGATCGGCAAGGCCGCCGGACTCGCCTCACTCTCGAGCGTCGCCCACCAGCTCTCCCAACTCGAACGTCTCGGCTACGTTCGTCGCGACCCGAAGCGCCCGCGCGCCATCGAGGTCGTCAATCCGTTCGAAGAGGAAGAGGCGGAGCGCGCGAAGTACGAGGAGCTTGCCAACAACACTGTGCAGGTTCCCGTCGTCGGACGCATCGCCGCCGGTGGTCCGATCCTGGCCGAACAGGAAGTCGACGACGTCTTCTCGCTGCCGACCCAGGTCGTCGGCTCGGGTGAGATGTTCCTGCTCAAGGTCGTCGGTGATTCGATGATCGAAGCCGCCATCTGCCACGACGACTGGGTGGTCGTGCGCAAGCAGCACACCGCGGACAACGGTCAGATCGTCGCCGCCCTGCTCGACGGCGAGGCGACGGTGAAGACGCTCAAGCGCAAGGCCGGCGAGCAGTGGCTGATGCCGCAGAACGAGAACTACGAACCGATCGACGGCACCTACGCGCAGATCATGGGTCTCGTCGTCGCGGTCATCCGCCGCCTCTGATCAAGGGCCTGTGCCGCTGATCGGAGACCCGACGCCTCTGATCGGCAACCAGCCGCCTGTGATTAGAACCCTGCGCCGCTGAGCACAAGCACCCACGACAGACAACGCCCGCGACCATCTCGGTCGCGGGCGTTGTCGTCAGTCTTCGTCGGTTTCGGTCAGCCCTCATCGGTTTCGGCGAGACGGGCCAGGCTGGTGCGGACGAGCTGAGCGTTTGTCGTCGGCCACATCCGCGGCATCGAGTTGACGAGGAATCCGGCGTACCGCGCCGAGCGCAGCCGTGAGTCGAGCACTGCCACCACTCCCCTGTCATCGGTCGAACGGATGAGACGCCCGGCCCCCTGTGCCAATCGCAGAGCGGCATGAGTGGCGGACACGGCCATGAAACCGTTGACTCCGCGCTGATCGGCGTCCCTGGCGCGGGCCTGCATGAGCGGGTCGTCGGGGCGCGGGAACGGCAGCCGGTCGATGATGACCAACCGGTTCGTCCGGCCCGGCACGTCGACGCCCTGCCACAGCGACATGGTGCCGAAGAGGCACGTCTGGTCGTCGGCGGTGAACTGGGAGACGAGGGCAGGCAGACCGTCGTCGCCTTGGAGAAGGATCGGGAAGTCGACCTTGTTCCGCAGGTGTTCGGCCGCGGCATTCGCCGCCGCGCGGGAGGAGAAGAGTCCCAGCGCCCCGCCGTTCGAGGCCTTGACGAGTTCCTCGAGTTCGGTGAGAGCCTCCTCGCTCAGCCCGCTGCGTCCGGGCTTGGGCAGGTGGGAGGCGACGTAGAGGATGCCCTGCTTCCCATAGTCGAAGGGTGAGCCGACGTCGAGGCTGTCCCACTTCGGAGCATCGGGTCCGAAGAGTCCCAAGGACGCTGCGACCGCATCGAAGTTCCCGCCCAGGGACAAGGTCGCCGAGGTGGCCACGACGGTGGATTCCTCGAAGATCCCATTGCGCATGGTTCCGGCTACGCTCAGGGGTGCAACGACGAGGTTCGTCGTCTCCTTCTCTCGGAAGGTCGAGCGTGACAGCCAGATGACGTCGTTCTTGCCCGGCTCGCAGAAGCGTTCGGCGAGTTCGAAGATCTCCTGACAGCGGGCCTTGGCCATCTGCCGGCCGGCGTCGGCGTCTTCGGTCTTGCCGCCGATGTCGTTGATGATCTGCCGCGCGGAGTCACGGATCTGCGCCAATGCCAGGCCGAGTGCCTCGCTCATGTGGAGGATGAGGCCTTCGGGCACCGAGGACTGGGCCCGTTCGAGGGCGGCTGCTGCGGAGTCGAGGAGAGCCACGACGCCGTCCTGGACGGTTGTATGTTTGCGCACCGAGCTCGTCGCGGCCGAGAGCATGGATGTATTGATCTGCCCGGACAGGGCGCTGGTCACCCGGTCTTTGAGTTCGTGGGCCTCGTCGATGATGATGACGTCGTGTTCGGGCAGCACGTTCGATTCGCCGAAGGCATCGATGGCCAGCAGGGCATGGTTGGTCACGACGATGTCCGCCTCGGCGGCTTTGTTCCGGGCGATCTCGGCGAAGCATTCGGTGAACAGGGGGCAGTTCGAGCCGAGGCAGTCGAAGGCGTTGACCGACACCTGTGACCAGGCGCGGTCACTGACGCCGGGCAGGAGGTCATCGCGGTCGCCGGTATCGGTGGTCTTCTCCCAGGTGCGGATCCGCTGGATCTCCTCCCCCAGGCCCGAACGTTCGGTGGGTCTGCGACCCGCCTCGGCGTCGGCACCGAGGTCGAAGAGCATCCCCTCACCTTCGTCGGGGTAGCCGCCGGAGAGCTTGTGCTTGCACACATAGTTCCGGCGTCCCTTGAGCAGCGCCGCCCGCGGCAGCGGATCGAGGTCCTTCTTCACAGCCTTGAACAGACGCGGGAGATCACGGTGGATGATCTGCGTCTGCAGAGCCAGGGTCGCCGTCGAGACGACGACCTTCCCGCCGGTGCGGGTGACGTACTCGGCCGCGGGCACGAGGTAGGCCAGGGACTTTCCCGTTCCGGTGCCGGCCTGCACAAGGAGGTGGATGCCCTTGTCCACCGCCGAAGCGACCGCTTGGGCCATCTCCTGCTGACCTTCACGCGGCGATCCGCCGATGGCCCCGACGGCGGATTCGAGGAGGTCGTCGACGGCTTTCACTCGTCGATGACCAGGTCCGGACGCTGGAATTCACGCAGCTCATCGACGATTTCAGCGGGCACCTTCACCTGCAGGCTCGTGCCTTCGACTCCGTGGGATTCGTGTTCGACGGTGCCCAGGGCGTAGATCTTCGAGACGAGGTCACCGCGGTCATAGGGAATGAGCACCGTCATGTCGATGTCCGGGGCGGGAAGCCTCGATTCGATGGCGTCGACGAGGTCGTCGATGCCCTCCTTCGTCACGGCGGAGACGAACTGCGCGTCGGGGTACTCCGCGCGCAGACCGGTGATCACGGCCTCCTCGGCGAGGTCTGACTTGTTGAACACGAGGAGTTCGGGGATGTCCCCGGTCTCGACATCCTTGAGGACATCGCGGACCGCGTGGATCTGCCCGTGCGGGTCCGGGTGGGAGGCGTCGACGACGTGGAGGAGCAGGTCCGAACCGGCGGCCTCCTCCAGGGTCGAGCGGAAGGCTTCGACGAGCTGGTGGGGCAGGTTGCGGACGAAGCCGACGGTGTCCGTGTAGGTGAAGGTGATGCCGTCGGCGGTCTTCGCCTGACGCACGGTCGGGTCGAGGGTGGCGAACAGCGCGTTCTGCACCATCACCTCGGCGTCGGTGAGCCTGTTGAGCAGGGAGGATTTGCCCGCGTTCGTGTATCCGACGATCGCGACGGACGGCACATGGTGGCGGGCGCGGTTCTTCCGCTTCGTCTCACGCGACGGCGCCATGGCGTTGATCTCGCGGCGCAGCTTGGACATGCGGGTGCGGATGCGGCGGCGATCGAGTTCGATCTTCGTCTCACCGGGGCCGCGGGAGCCGATTCCGGCACCGCCGGCGACACGTCCACCGGCCTGCCTCGACAACGACTCACCCCAACCGCGCAGACGCGGCAGCAGGTATTCGAGTTGGGCCAGTTCGACCTGGGCCTTGCCTTCGCGGGATTTCGCGTGCTGGGCGAAGATGTCGAGGATGAGGGCGACGCGGTCGACGACCTTGACCTTGATGACGTCCTCGAGCCCGCGCCTCTGGCTGGGGGCGAGTTCGGAGTCGATGATCACGGTGTCGGCGCCGACAGCGGCGACGACCTCGGCGAGCTCGGCGGCTTTGCCCTTGCCGAGGTAGGTGCCCGGGTCCGGTTTGTCACGTCGTTGGATGAGGGCGTCGAGGACCTCGGAACCGGCGGTCTCGGCCAGTGCGGCGAGTTCGCGGATCGAGTTCTCGGCTTCGGCCTGGGTGGTGTTCCAGATGCCGGCGAGCACGACGCGTTCGAGTCGGACCTGCCGGTATTCGACCTCGGTGATGTCTTCGAGTTCGGTGGAGAGTCCGGCCACACGGGTGAGCGCCGCCCGCTCGGCGAGGTCGAACTGGTCGTCCTCGTGGGTGGTGTTGTGGTCGTCCAGGGCTTGGGCGCCTCGGGAGAGCACACGGTCGAGCATCGCGTTGCGACGCTCCTTGTCTTCAGACGTCATTCATTCCTTTGTTCTCTGCCGCCCGCACGAGACTGTTCGTGTGGGCGCTTTCATGCTGCGCACCGGCGGTGGCCAATCGCACCGACAGTGGTGTCCATCAATTCTCCCACAGCCGTCTAGACTGAAGTGGTGTCAGAGCACTATTTCACCGAATCGCCGAGCAGCGAGGCCAAGACCCGCGAGCTGCACCTCGATCTGGGCGGCCACGAAGTCACCGTCGAAACCGTATCAGGCACGTTCTCACCGACTCGCCTCGACCTCGGCACTGCTGTGCTGCTGCGGCATCTGCCTCAGCCGCCGGCCGGTAATGTCCTCGACCTCGGCTGCGGGTGGGGGCCGATCGCCCTGCACACGGCGTTGGAGGCCAAGGGCGCCGAGGTGGACGTGTCCGTGTGGGCTCTCGACGTGAACTCCCGGTCCCTGGAGACGACCGCGGCGAATGCGCGCCGGCTCGGACTCGATTCGATCCGTCCCGTCACCGCCGATGAGATCCCCGCTGACCTGGAATTCGCTGCCATCCGGTCCAATCCTCCGATCCGTATCGGCAAGGAGGCGCTGCACGAGCTGCTGGAGACGTGGCTGCCGCGTCTGGCACCGGGCGGTCGCGCCGACCTGGTCGTGTCGAAGAATCTCGGCGCCGATTCACTGCAGAAGTGGATCGCCCAGATGCTCGGCGACGGGTTCACCATCGAGCGCACGGGTTCGTCGAAGGGATTCCGCGTCCTCACCGTCCACCGCGGCTGAAGCGGGTTCGACAGACTTTCCCTCGCCGAGGTGGGGCTCAGATTCGCGAGCGAACCGCGTTCCCGGTTCGCCTCAACGTCAGCTGATGGTGCCGCTGGCGACGAGGACCGCTGGTCCGGCGAGGCTGACGCGTCCGCTGGTGTCCTCAGGGTTCGGGTCGATTTCGATGCGCAGCTGACCTCCGGGAACATCGACCCGCCACTGCAGCGGTGACTTCTCGCCTGCCCAGTGGTGGGCGGCGATGGCGGCGGCACAGGCTCCGGTGCCGCAGGAGCGGGTCTCACCGACTCCGCGTTCGAAGACGCGCATGCGCAGGGCACCCTCTCCCCCGGCCACATCGGAGCGGGCGGGTTCCATGACGATGAATTCGACGTTCGAGCCCTGTGGGGGCACCGGGTCGAGGACAGGGGCGTCGCGCAGATCGGCGGCGTCGAGCTCGGAGTGTTCGGCCAGTGCGACGACCGTGTGCGGGTTGCCGGTGGCCACGCGCAGTCCGGGACGGGCCACTTCGATGCCGCCGGTGTCGACGAGCACCGAACTCGACGGGTCGAGCGACCATTCGCCCATGTCGATCGTGTACCAGGCGTCGCTGGCCGATCCTGGTCCGGAGGTGCCGGTGCCGACAACGTCATCGCCGGTCTGCACGCCGAGTGCCGGGTTGAGGGTGGTGCGCACGGTTTTGATGCCGTCGCGGGTGCCGACGAGGATGTCGCGGGCGTCTGCCGGGACGCGACCGCTGGTCACGAGGGCGTGAGCGAAGACGCGCACACCGTTGCCGCACATCTCGGACAGGCTGCCGTCGTTGTTGTAGTAGTCCATGAACCATTCGGCTCCGGCTTCGGCCTGTTCGGCGGCTCCCGGGATGCCGCTGGCGGCCGAGCGGACGATGCGGATGATGCCGTCGGCGCCGAGCCCGGCCCGCCGATCGGCCAAGGTGGCCACGGTCTCCGGGTGCATCTCGAGTTCGCTGTCGTCGTCGGAGATGAGGACGAAGTCATTCTGCGTGCCGTGTCCTTTGAGGAAGGCGGCATCGGTCCAGGCGGCGAACGGGGTATCCGGAGTGCTCATGACACCATCCTATCGGTGGGCGTCCGTGACCGGATACAGTCTCCGGTCAGGAGTCTGCGGTCCCGGAGCTGACCGCCGGGAGCTGTTCAGGACTCGGCGAGGATCTCGAGCGCGGCGGCCAGATTCGCCCCCGCGTCGGCGGCGCTGCCATCGATCCAGCGGATGCGCGGATCACGGCGGAACCAGGTGTCCTGACGGCGGGCGAACTGACGCGTCCTGATCGTCGTCTCTTCCTTCGCCTCGGCGGCGGTGAGCTCACCGTCGAGGTGCCGGCGGATCTGTGCGTACCCGATGGCCCGTGACGCGGTCTTTCCTTCGGCCAGGCCGTGGTCGAGCAGGTGCCGCACTTCGTCGACCCAGCCGTGCTCCCACATGAGTTCGACGCGGGTGGCGATGCGGTCGTGGAGAACAGGACGGTCCATGCTCAGCCCGAGGTGGATCGTCGGTTCGATCTCCTGATAGTCCGGCAGCTGAGCGCTGAAGGGCCGCCCGGTGAGCTCGATGACTTCGAGCGCGCGGGCGATGCGCCGCTGATCGTTCACGGTGATCTTCGCCGCTGCCTCCGGGTCGAGTTCCTGCAGCCTCATGTGCAGGCTCCACCGGTCGGCTGCGGCGGCTGCCTCGAGGCGGGCGCGGACATCCGGGTCCGTGCCGGGAAACTCCATATGGTCGACAGCGGCACGGACGTAGAGACCGGATCCGCCCACAAGGATGGGCCGGTGTCCACGTTTACGCACCTGCTCGATCGTGGTGCGTGCACTCACCTGGAAGTCCTGGACGTTCGCCTCTTCGGTCACGTCGAGGATGTCGATGAGATGGTGGGGAATCCCCCGGCGTTCGGCGACCGGCAGCTTCGCGGTGCCGATGTCCATTCCTCGGTAGAACTGCATCGAGTCCGTGTTGATGATCTCCCCGCCGAGGTGCTCGGCCAGGTCCAGGGCAAGATCGGACTTCCCGGTGGCGGTGGCACCGACGACGGTGATGATCGGCAGCTGGTCCCGAGATTCAGGCATGAGCGATCACGTCCACGATCCGGTGCCGCACAGCGACCGCACTTCGTGGATGCGTTCGTCGAAGTCGAGCTCGACGCCGCCCATTCGTGCACCCTGGTCGACGAGGAGGCGCACCCCGGCCGCGAGCACGGACAGATTCGCGTGCATGCTCTCGGCCCGGGCGCACAGGTTCAGCAGAGCATCCGTGTCCATGGCGAAGTCTCCGGGTGTGGCGGTGAGCGCGGAGACAACTTCGGAGTCGAAGTCTGCGGCTCCATCGACCGGTGCCAATGGGGCGTCGGCGGCCGAGGCTCCGGACAGGTCGATGGGCACCAGCAGGTTCGCACTCGACCCGACCGGGCCGACCGTGACTCCGGCGGCGTGAGCGTGAAGGAGTGCGACGATGATCGCGGAGTCGGCCGCCTCGGCGAGGTCGCGTTCGGTGTCCGTGAGGGATTCGACGGTCTGAACCCAGTCCGTCCCGGCGAGCAGCCGACCGTTGCGGGTGTCGAGGCCGCGGTCGATGCCCCATCCGCCGAGTCCGGCCACGGGCGGCAGAGACTCGACCGGCAGCGCCCACGAATCCTGGGCGCGCAGGACGCCGTGGATCGTGGCGCGCAGCCGGCCGATCCGGTCGGATTCGCTGCGGTCGATGTCGTCAAGCAGCACGGGTGCTGCCGGAATGATGGCGAAGCGGCCCATCTCAGCCGCGGGGGCGGATGGTCGGCATTCCGAGGTTCGTCGACCCGCCGGACTGTCCGGGTGCGGGTGCCCCGCAGCTGTCGGCCTGTGCACGGTCATAGGCGTCGCCGGCGCGGGACGGGCGCACCGAGTATCCGGAATCGGCGAGCAGGAAGTAGGGCTTCGCCTCGGTGACGGTGGCGGTGACGAAGTCGCCCGGGCGGGGCATCGGGGCGCCGTCGGGAATGCCGACGTGGACGAGTCGATTGTCGGCAGCGCGGCCGCTCAGGCGTGGGGAGTCATCGTGCGGCAGCTTAGTCACGAGGACCTCGACCTCACGGCCGATCTGGTTCGTGTTCTCCTCCCAGGCGATCTCGTCCTGGAGTGCCGTGAGGCGTTCGAAGCGTTCCTGGACGACGTCCTTCGGGATCTGGTCCTCCATGGTCGCGGCAGGGGTGCCCGGGCGGATCGAGTATTGGAAGGTGAAGGCCTGGGAGAAGCGGGCGCGGCGGACGATGTCCATGGTGCCTTGGAAGTCCTCTTCGGTCTCTCCGGGGAAGCCGACGATGATGTCGGTGGTGATGGCGGCGTTCGGGATGCGTTCGCGCACGCTGTCGAGGATGTTCATGAATCGCTTCGTCCGGTAGGACCGGCGCATCGATTTGAGGATCGTGTCCGAACCCGACTGCAGCGGCATGTGCAGCTGGGGCATGACTGTGGGGGTCTCGGCCATCGCCTCGATGACGTCGTCGGAGAACGCGGCCGGGTGGGGGCTGGTGAAGCGGACGCGTTCGATGCCGTCGACGTTGCCGACGGCGCGCAGCAGCTTCGCGAAGGCGCCCTTGTCGCGGAATTCCGCGCCGTAGGAGTTGACGTTCTGTCCGAGCAGGGTGACTTCGACTACTCCGTCGGCGACGAGTGCTTCGACTTCGGCGAGGATGTCGCCGGGGCGGCGGTCCTTCTCCTTGCCGCGCAGGCTGGGCACGATGCAGAAGGTGCAGGTGTTGTTGCAGCCGACCGAGATCGACACCCACCCGGAGTGCTGGGATTCGCGGCGGCTGGGCAGAGTGGAGGGGAAGACGTCGAGGCTTTCGAGGATCTCGACCTGGGCTTCTTCGTTGTGGCGGGCGCGTTCGAGCAGCGCCGGCAGGGAGCCCATGTTGTGGGTGCCGAAGACGACGTCGACCCACGGGGCCTTCTTGACGATGGTGTCCCGGTCCTTCTGCGCCATGCATCCGCCGACGGCGATCTGCAGGCCGGGGTGGTTCTCCTTGACCTTCGCGAGCTGGCCGAGGTTGCCGTAGAGGCGGTTGTCGGCGTTCTCACGCACCGCACAGGTGTTGAAGACGACGACATCGGCTTGGTCGTCGGTGTTGGCCTGAACGTAGCCGGCGTCGTCGAGGAGTCCGGAGAGTCGCTCGGAATCGTGTACGTTCATCTGACATCCGTAGGTCTTCACCTCGTAGCTGCGGGGTGTGGTCTCGGGTGTCACCGGGGATTCAATCAGTTCAGTCATGGCGCACCCATTCTAGCCGTTGTCCGGCACAGGGTCAGTCTTCGGCGGCACCGGGTCAGTCTTCGGCGGCACCGGGTCAGTCCTCGGCGGCACCGGGTCAGTCTTCGGCGAGGACCTCGCGGGTGACCTTGATGCAGATCCCTGAGGGGAAGCCGCGGCGGGCGAGCATGCCAAGGATTCGGCGCTCACGCACGTGGTGTTCGAGACGCCTGGTCGATGCGGCCTTCTTCGCGGCGACTTCGCGGGCGAGCTCTTCTTCGCCGTCGACTTCAGCAACGGCGTCAGCGGCGAGTTCGGGGCTGATGCCCTTCTTGCTGAGCTCTCGTTTGAGCACGGAGCGGGAGAGCTTCCGGTTCTCCCGCTGGGCGCGGACGAATCGGTGGGCGAACTCTTCGTCGTTGAGCAGCTTGGAGTTCTGCAGCTTCTCGATGAGCACGTCGACGGCTTCGGGCATGAGGTCGCGTTTGAGCAGCTTCTTGCGCAGCTCATCGCTGGAGTGGTCGCGCATGGCGAGCATGTTCATGGCCGTCTTCTTCGCATGCGCGTAGTCGGCGTCGAAATCGGGGGCATCGTCTTCGTCGTCGAAGCTCAGCCCTGGACCGGCAGCAAAATCAGGCGGGCCGTCGTCGTCAGCGCCGTCGACGAAATCCGGTGCCTGCGCGAAACCGGGTGCCTGAGCAAAATCGGGGGCGTCGACGAAGTCGGGAAGCGCCTCGGTGCCGCCTTCGACCCACCCGCTGTCCGGATCGCTCTGCTGACGCTTGCGACCCGCTGTTCTCTTCTTCGTGCGCGGCGATGTCTGCGAAGACTTCTGTGAAGATTTCCGCGACGACTTCCGCGGTGCAGGGTCCGCGTCGATGTCGGAGAGCCCGGCGAAGAAGCCGGCTTCACCCTCGGCATGGCGCTGATCGATCTCCGAGATCGCGCTGCGCAGCTGCGTGAGGGTTTCGGCCTGACCGGATCCAGCCTGACCGGTTCCGGCCTGACCTGACTCCCCCGCACCGACCCGTTCGGCCGGTGCGGAGGACTCGACGTCAGACGTCGGGGTGTCAGGAGACTTCGACGTCATCCGTCTGTGCCTCTTCGACAGCCTCGGCGCCTTCCTCAGGTTCGTCGACCTTGATGAGACCCAGCTTGTGCTTGATCTTCAACTCGATCTCCTCGGCGAGGCCGGGGTTGTCGCGGAGGAAGTTGCGGACGTTCTCCTTGCCCTGACCCAGCTGGTCACCGTCGTATGTGAACCAGGAGCCGGACTTGCGGATGATGCCGTTGTCGACGCCCATATCGATGAGGCTGCCCTCGCGGGAGATGCCGTGACCGTAGAGGATGTCGAACTCTGCCTGCTTGAACGGCGGAGCGACCTTGTTCTTCACGATCTTCGCCCGGGTCCGGTTGCCGACCGCGTCCTGGCCCTCCTTGAGGGTTTCGATGCGGCGGACGTCGATGCGCACGGAGGCGTAGAACTTCAGCGCCTTACCACCCGAGGTGGTCTCCGGTGAACCGAAGAAGACGCCGACCTTCTCACGCAGCTGGTTGATGAAGATCGCGGTGGTCTTCGACTGTGCGAGGGCACCGGTGATCTTACGCAGAGCCTGCGACATCAGACGAGCCTGCAGACCAACGTGGCTGTCGCCCATCTCGCCTTCGATTTCAGCCTTGGGCACGAGTGCTGCGACGGAGTCGATGACGATGACATCGAGCGCGCCGGAGCGGATGAGCATATCGGCGATCTCGAGTGCCTGCTCACCGGTGTCCGGCTGCGAGACGAGCAGCTGGTCGGTGTCGACGCCGAGCTTCTTCGCATACTCCGGATCCAGAGCGTGCTCGGCATCGATGAACGCAGCGATGCCGCCGCCCTTCTGCGCGTTGGCCACTGCGTGCAGGGCCACGGTCGTCTTACCGGAGGATTCCGGACCGTAGATCTCCACGACGCGACCGCGCGGGAGGCCGCCGATGCCCAGAGCGATGTCGAGGGCTACCGAGCCGGTCGGGATGGAGGCGATGGGTTCGCGAACACCCTCACCCAGACGCATGATCGCGCCCTTGCCGTAGTTGCGATCGATCTGCCCCAGCGCGGCGTCGAGTGCCTTCGACTTGTCGCCGCCGGTAGGGATCTGGAGGTTCTTGGGTGTACGTGCCATGACGTCTCCTCTTCGTTGCTTTTCCTTTGAGACCAAGGCTAGAAGATGGCACTGACATAACGACAGAGGAAGGATCTCCCCCGTGGATAACCAGCCACTCGATGTCACAGGTCCCGTGATTCCTCACCAGGATAACCCACATGGGAACAGGTGTTCTATATATTCGGGTGTGTCGCGTGTTTCATTCGAGCGCGCCGCCGAAGCAAGGGGCGCACAGCCGGGGCAAAAGCCACTCCGCCAGGCAGCGAACGCCGCCTAGGCAAGGGACGACTCCGGCCGTTCAGAACGGTGTCGCTCGAGGTTTCTCTTTGCCCAGTCGACGCGATTCGGGCACGCCCATGGAATCGCATACAGCGATCCAGATGTCGCGGGGTTCGACTCCGGCGGAGAATGCCTCTTCGGCGGTGCGGGAGCCGAGCGAGCTCAGGGTGAGATCGGTGTGCAGGGACGCGGCACGCGCCTCACCGAACTCCTCGTTCATGAGGATCCAGTAGAGCGTATGCCGCATCAGGGCTTAGCGGCCAGGCGTGGAGCAGAGTAGCCCTCGGGATGCCCGAGGATCTTGTCCGACAGTTCCTGCGGAATGGTGTCGGGAATCTGCACTCCCTCTTCGAGGGCGAAGCGATCGGACACTGCGGACAGCAGTGCCGACAGCGGCAGGTCGAGTGCTTCACAGATGGCCGACAGCAGCTCCGAGGAGGCTTCCTTCTGTCCGCGTTCGATCTCGCTGAGGTAGCCCAGCGATACGCTGGCACCGGTGGAGACGTCACGCAGGGTGCGGCCTTGACGACGGCGGGCGGAACGTAGCGCGTCGCCGATTTCGACTCTCAGTAACATAACGCGGCCCTCCCTTTGTCAGCGCGTCCCGTCGTGGTAGTTCCAATAACCTTACAACCTGGCCGTGACACAGCACCAACCTGGTGCCCCGAGCGGATGGTATTGCCAGTCCATTCGAAGGCTTCGGAGAAATTCAGTCTGATGGTCATCACTCGGTCAACCTCCCCGGCGACGAAGTTATTCCCCGGCCTGTCCGCCGGCCGGACCGAAGGCGAGTTCTGTGACGAATTCGTCGAGGTTGACCGCCATCGCCGCAACGGTCTGGGCGCGGATGGCATTCCGGTCGCCGCTGAACTCGTGTTCGAACACCTTGGCCTTGCCGCCGAAGGCAATCGCCGTGTAGACGAGTCCGACCGGTTTGCCGTCCTGCGGGTCGGGCCCGGCCACCCCCGTGCACGAGATCCCGATGTCGGCGACGCATCTGCCTGCTGTTCCCACAGCCATCTGCGCGGCGACGACGGGATCGATGGGGCCGGTCTCCTCGAGGTGGTCGGCGTCGACTCCGGCGAGGCTGGATTTCAGGTCGGTGGCATAGGTGACGAGTCCCCCGCGCACCACCGCCGAGGCACCGGGCACGTCGACGAGCGAGGCGACGAATCGCCCTCCGGTCAGCGACTCCGCCGAGGCCAGCGAGAGCCCCAGCCGGGTGCAGGTGGTGATGATGTTCCGATTCGTGGAGAAGAGCTCGGACTCAGGCACGCTGAGTGCCTCCACCGGCCTTCGCCTCCCGGTAGGTCTTCGCCGCCTGCACGCAGTAGTCGATTCCGGTCACGAGCGTGACGACGATGGCCGCGGTCATGATGACCCAGGCGAGGATGAGCAGGATGAAGGTGACGACGGACGGCACCACGTTCGCCAGCGGGTAGAGGAGCAGGAACAGTCCGATCGCGACGGTCTGCAGCACCGTCTTGATCTTTCCGCCGCGGGAGGCGGGCATGACGATGATGCGGATCATGAAGAACCGGAGCACGGTGATGCCGAGTTCGCGCACGAGGATGATCACCGGCACCCACCAGGGCAGTTCGACGATGACAGCGAGTCCGATGAGGGCGGCGGCCATGAGCGATTTGTCGGCGATCGGATCGGCGATCTTGCCGAAGTTCGTCACGAGGTTGTATTTGCGTGCCAGATCGCCGTCGATCTTGTCGGTGAGCATCGCCAGCAGGAACACGACGAGTGCCCACCACCGGGTCGTCACATCGTCGCCGCCATTGGCCAAGAGGAGGACAAGGAAGACGGGCACCATGAGGATCCGCAGCACAGTGAGTGCGTTCGGAACGTTCCATGGGCTCGGTTCTGCGGCGGGCTGCTGAGAGGCTCCGGCCTCGACTCGATCGTTCACGTCTCCACCCTATCGGAGTGAGCTGGACAGATCATCGTAGCTACCAGGCAGACCAACACAACCACAATCGCCGAGGCGGCGCACCGAATCATCGGTGCGCCGCCTCGGCGAGGGGTGGGGTTCGATGCTCACCTGCCGGTGAGCTGCCAGGCGTCCTCTCCGCTGGCTTCGACGACCTCGAGTCCGGTCTCCGGATCGACGTCGCCGACGCCGAGGTCCTCGGCGTGGCCGACGCCCTGGGCGTAGCGGTCGGACGAGCCGGACCCGTACGACGGGGCCGAGCCGTGGGATGAGTGCCCGTAGTCGTCGTCGAACTCCTCGTCATAGTCCCCGGCCGCCGAGGCGTGCCCGGACTGACCGTGTCCCTGACCGCTGCCCTGACCGTTGTCGGTCGGGGCATCGGCGGCGGCTCCGCCGGAATCCTCGGGCGGGGTCTCCCCCTTGATGATGGCCAGGGTGCCCGGCAGGTCGTCGGGACGGACGAGCACATCGCGGGCCTTCGACCCTTCGGAGGGGCCGACGATTCCGCGCGACTCCATGAGGTCCATGAGGCGACCGGCCTTGGCGAAGCCCACGCGCAGCTTGCGCTGGAGCATCGACGTCGAACCGAACTGCGTCGTGACGACCTGTTCGATCGCCTGGAGCAGCAGCTCGAGGTCGTCTCCGATGTCCTCGTCGATCTGCTTCTTCGGCGCCTCGACGGCGACGTCTTCGCGGTAGTTCGGTTTGAGCTGGCCCTTGACGTGTTCGACGACCTTCTCGATCTCGGACTCGTTGACCCAGGCGCCCTGGACACGCATCGGCTTGGCCGCACCCATCGGCAGGAACAGGGCATCACCCTGGCCGATGAGCTTCTCCGCGCCGGGCTGGTCGAGCACGACGCGAGAGTCGGCCAGCGACGAGGTCGCGAACGCCAGGCGCGAGGGCACGTTGGCCTTGATGAGGCCGGTGACGACGTCGACGCTGGGTCGCTGGGTGGCGAGCACCAGGTGGATGCCGGCGGCACGGGCCAGCTGGGTGATGCGCTGGATCGAGGCCTCGACGTCGCGCGGGGCGACCATCATGAGGTCGGCGAGCTCGTCGACGACCACGAGCAGGTACGGGTACGGCTGGAGGACGCGTTCGGAACCGGCGGGCGGCTGGATCCGGCCTTCCCGGACGGCCTTGTTGAACTCCTTGACGTGCTTGAATCCGTAGTTCGCGAGGTCGTCGTAGCGGGCGTCCATTTCGCGCACGACCCATTCGAGCGCCTCGGCGGCCTTCTTCGGGTTCGTGATGATCGGGGTGATGAGGTGCGGGATGCCCTCGTAGATCGTGAGCTCCACGCGCTTGGGGTCGACGAGGATCATGCGGACCTCGTCGGGGGTGGCGCGCATCATGATCGAGGTGATCATCGAGTTCACGAAGCTCGACTTACCGGCACCGGTGGCACCGGCGACGAGCAGGTGGGGCATCTTCGAGAGGTCGGCGACGACGAATCCGCCTTCGACGTCCTTGCCCACGCCCATGACCATCGGGTGGTCGGTCTTGCGGGCGGCCTTCGAGCGCAGCACATCGCCGAGGGCGACGTTCTCACGGTCGGAGTTCGGGATCTCGATGCCGATCGCCTTCTTGCCGGGGATCGGCGAGAGGATGCGGACATCGGCGCTGGCCACCGCGTAGGCGATGTTCTTCGACAGCGCAGTGACCTTCTCGACCTTGGTACCGGCACCCAGTTCCACCTCGTAGCGGGTGACCGTGGGTCCGCGGGAGAACCCGGTGACCTGAGCGTCGATCTTGAACTGCTCGAGCACATCGCGCAGGGCTTCGACGACGCGGTCGTTGGCCTCGGAGCGCTCCTTCGCGGGAGGTCCGGGCTGGAGGTTGTCCGAGGCGGGCAGGGTGTAGGTGACGTCACCGGCCAGGGTGAGCTGCTCGACGCGTTCGGGCAGCTGCTCCGTGGGCGGCGGCGCGGGAGCGTTGGTCGTGGGAACCGGCGCCGGCGCCGAGGCGGCAGCGGGCTCGGACTTCTTCGCCTGGGCGTCGTCGTCCATGCCGATGGTCTTCTTGAGCTCGGCCATCTCGCGTTCGGCCTTGGTCGGGCGACGCTGGCCGGGCTTGAGCTTCGGTTCGGTCTCGATGACCGTGGTGTCGGCCTCTTCGTCGTTGACGTCATCCTCGTGGATGTAGGCCTTGTCGTAGGCCTTCGTCACGGCGTCGTCATCGGTCCCCGATTCGTCGGAATCGGGGATCTCGGTCTTCTTCTTCCGGCTGCGGCGCTTGGCGCCCATGACGGGTTTGAGGCTCGAGGTGCGACCGTTCTCGGCGACGAGGTCGGTCTGGGACTTCTCGGAATCAGCCGCCTCGGAGTCTGGGCGTGCTCCTCCGGTCAGGCGCCAGTAGAGGTCGGTCAGGCGCTTCGGGATCGCGCGGACCGGGGTGGCGGTGATGACGAGCAGGGAGAAGAGTCCGAGCAGGACGAGCAGCGGCACCGCCACGTAGACGGTGGTGGCCGTTGTCAGGGGTGAGGAGATGACGAAGCCCAGGGCGCCGCCGCCGTTGGCCATGGCCTCACGGGTGTTGACGAAGCTGGGGTTGCCGGCCGCGATGTGGGCCAGGCCCGAGGCGGACAGCAGCAGGAAGATCCCGCCGATGAGGATCCGATTGTTGCCGCGGTTGTCGTCGCCGCGGAGGAACAGGCGGATCGAATAGCAGACGAACACGATCGGCAGTGCCAGGGCCACTCGGCCGAAGGTTCCTTCGACGATCGAGCGCACGACGTCGCTGATCGCGCCGGGGATGTTCCACCACTCGAAAGCGGCGATGATGATCGAAAGCCCGATGAGGAAGAACGCTGTGCCGTCCCGCTTCGTCGGTGACTGATCGGTCGGTTCGTCGCTGAGGGTCTTTCGCGCACGGTTTCCGGCCATGTGGGCCACTCCATTCCACGCACCGGTGACAACGTTTGTCCCGGGTTCTTCGGTCCCCGCTTGACCGGACCGACCAGCGTTTTTGCGCGCTGTGCGTTTACCGGAACCAGAAGCGGGGGAAGTCGTTCTGGTCGCCATGTCTCTCATCTTAGGACGATTCGTGCCTCTTGCCCAGGAAATCCGCAGGTTTCGGCGCGCCATGTCGGGGGTGGGGTGCCTCGTCGGGACGGGTGGGCGACCTGGCTGGGCTGGCTCCACCGAGCCCCGGCGAGGCGACTATCGAGGTTCCGCGACGTTGAGTGAGTTAAATGGGTTCAGATTGCACATTTTCTTCGCGATTTCGGCAATCTGAACCCATTTTACTCGTCGTTCGCGCCTTCATTGGGCGTCAGGCTCACCGCCGTCGTCAGGTTCTGGAGCAGAGCCGACCACGGTTGAGCTCGGGTGCATGGCAATGAACAGCCCCCACTGCGTCGCCCCGTCCTTCTGCCGCCGCGACCGAAACTCTTCGAACAGCTCGTCGATGCGGGTCCGGAACTCCTCGACCTCCTCGGCGGTGAGCATCGCAGCCATCCGACCCATCGTCCGTTCTTCGTACGGGGCGGCAGTGAACTCGGCAGTGAAGGCCTCGAGCATCTCATCGGTCATGTCACCTGTGTTGAGGAACCAACTCTTACCTGTCGCCAAGTACGGGATCTCCCGCGAACCCCGCTTTCCGCGGCGGGGCTCCTGGGCTTCGAGGAATCCGGTGTCGGCAAGCATCCGCACATGATGGAGAGAGGTCGCAGGATTCAGTCCGGCCGCCTCGGCGATCTCCCTGTTGCTGAGGGCATCGTCGAGGCACAGCCGTAGGATCCGGATGCGGACACTCGAGGCCAGAGCCTTCGCCTCGGCGTCGGTGGCGTCTCGACGTTCAACCGCGCGGGCGAGTGCCGCCGCGGCGGGACGACTAGCTTCGGACCCGCGCGGCCCCATAGGGCTCTCCGCGAGACTCGCTGCCTGATCAGGCGCGGTCGGCTCTGGGTTCATGCCTCAACGCTAGCGAGTGATCGAAGGAAGTCAATCAAAGCGTCCAAGTGATTGACTTCTCTCAATCGGTGGTGGACTATTACTGATTGAGAGTTCTCAATCACTGACATAGTCCGCCTGCCGACTCGAGGAAGAGCCATGGCCACAGCCGATCCATTGCCACCAAGCGAGCAGGAACCAGCGCACCCACAGAAATCACCCCGACGCTCCTCGCTGTGGACCCATCGTGACTTCATGAAGCTCTGGGCCGGTGACACCGTCTCCGTCTTCGGATCCGAGCTCGTCCTCTTCGCACTCCCCCTCATCGCCGTCCATATCCGCCACGCCGATGCCTTCGAGATGGGAGTGCTCGCCGCCCTGGAATCAGCGGCGTTCCTGCTCATCAGCCTGCCCGCCGGGGCCTGGGTCGATCGCCTGCCGAAGAAGCTCGTCATCGTCTCCGGCGACATCATCCGCGCCGCGATTCTGCTGACCATCCCTCTGGCCTGGGCACTCGATGCCCTGAGCATGCTTCAGCTATACCTCGTCGCGGCCGGGGTCGGCATCGTAACCGTCTTCTTCGATATCGCCAACCAGTCCTATCTGCCCGAACTCGTCGACGGGGACGCGATCGCCGACGGCAACGGCAAACTCCAAGCCAGCCAGCAGACCGCCGGAGTCGCAGGCCCGACCTTGGCCTCCGGACTCGTGACGATTCTCGGCGCGCCGCTCACTGTAGGACTCACGAGCATCTGCATGGGACTGTCCAGCATCCTCGTCGGGCTCATCCGGCACCGTGAGAAACCACAGCCGGTCGAGAATCGTGCCGGCTTCGTCGCCGAGGTCCGCGAGGGCCTCGCCTTCGTCCTCAGTCACCCCCTGCTGCGCCGCATCACCGCCTGCACGGGACTGACGAACTTCGCTTCCTCGGGCGTCTTCGCCCTCCTCGTGCTGTTTGCCCTCACCACTCTCGGACTCCACCAGGTCGAACTCGGCATCATCATGTCCGTCGCCTCCGCGGGCGGCATCCTCGGTGCGCTCAGTGCCGCCTGGGTGCAGAAGACCCTTGGTGAGGGAACGAGCATCGCCGTGTCCGCGCTGATCAGCGGCCTGTGCTTCCTCGGCGTTCCGCTCGCAACGCTCCTGCCCGCGCTTCCCACGCTTCTCGTCGGCTGGTTTCTCGTCACCTGGGCGGTCGTCGTCTACAACATCGCGCAGGTCAGCTTCCGCCAGCGCCTGTGCCCGAAGCCGCTGCTCGGGCGGATGAACGCCTCGATCCGATTCCTTGTGTGGGGGCCGATGCCGCTGGGCGCCTTCCTCGCCGGAATCCTCGGCGACCGTCTCGGGGTGACGACGACGATGTGGATCCTCGCGGTCTGTGCGTTGCTCGGCTCATTGCCGGTACTAATCTCTCCGCTGCTGCGGATGCGGAAGCTCCCGCGCGAACTCGATCTTTTGAGCAGCGGCGAAACGGCCGATCAAGAATGAGAGACGAACGCTCTGAATGATCAGCGTGGCTGGGCCGGCCCGGACAGGACGGTTTCCCGGCGCAGAGGGAGAGCTGAGGGAGTTAAGTGGGTCCAGAGTGCACATTTGCCTCGCCATTTTGGCAATCTGCGCACACTTAACTTGCCGACCGGGGAAGAATCAGTCCGTTCGCCGCAGAATCGGTCCGTTCGCCGCAGAGTCCGTCCGTTCGCCGCAGAATCAGTCCGTCCAACGCAGAATCTGCGCGCCCCGCGCCCCGTGCCCCGCCTCAGCGGGTCGCGTAGAGGTGCTCGGGGCGGCCCGTGTTGCCGTACTGCAGGGAAACCGTGATCGTGCGGGCCTCGGCGAGCTTCGCCAGATGCCGCTGGGCGGTCGCACGGGAGGCTCCGACCGCCTCGGCGACTTCGAGGGCCGTCATCGGACCGTGAGCTTCCTCGAGCGCGGCGAGGATCCGCGTCGTCGTCGAAGAACCTGCCGGGCTCGCCCCGGACCCGCCTGTGGCGGACGCATCGTGGAGGTTGCGCAGCTGTCGTTCGAGGTCAGCCTGTCCGACCTTCTCCCTCTCCCAGTACCGCCGGAACCGGGCGTAGCGGCGCAGGAAGTTCTGCAGCACCTCGGCGGCGAAGGGTTTGACGATGTACGTCATCGCCCCGGCGCGCAGCGAGGCCCGCACGACCTGCGGGTCAGTGACCGCCGAGAGCACGATCGCATCGATATCGGACTCGCGGACGAGGTCGACGCCGGTGCCCTCGGGCAGCACATAGTCCACGAGCAGCAGGTCCACACCGCCGGAGGCGATGACCTCGCGCGCCGTTCCCAGGTCGCGCACGGGTTCGAGTGCCGTGAATCCGGGCACCTCGTCGACGTAGCGGGCGTGGATCTGCCCGACGAAGAAGTCGTCGTCGAGCACGAGAACGTTGACCATCATGTCTCCTCATCTTGCGAAAAATCGTCGAGCGCCTCGGGCAGGACCATTCCGAAGCTCGCCCCGCCGAGGTCCGGGTCGTGGCCGTCGATGAGCCACACTCGGCCACCTCCCTGCTGCGCCACGCGCCGGCTGAGCGCGAGGCCGATGCCGAGTCCGTGACCGTCCCCGGTGCCGGTCCCTGAGGTCAGTCCGATCCCGAAATCCGGCGCCGAGGCGGCCCGCGCGGTGGAGAATCCCTCGTCGAAGATCTTCTCCGCCACCTCCTCATCGACACCGTCCCCGGTGTCAGTGACGACCGCGTGCAGTTCGGCTCCAGCGCTGAGCACCTGCACCTCGACCCGGCCTCCCGCGGAGAACCTGTCCCTATCGTCAGAGAACCGGCTCACATCGTCAGAGAATCGTTCCCCGTCAGAGACATGTCCCCCATCGCCCGAATACCGGTGCCCGGCGACCGCGGCGCGCACCGCATTGTCGATGAGGTTGCCGAGGATGAGCGTGACCGCTTCCGGGTCGCGGACGGTGCCCATGGCCAGGGAGTCCGGGGTCACTGCCAGGGTCACCCCCGCCTCGGCGGCCGTCGTCCCCTTCGCCTCGAGGACCGCACGCAGGTACGGGTCGGAGACGAGCTCGATGTCCTGGACCGGGGTGGTGATCGGCCCGGTGCCCAGCAGCGAGGACAGATAGGTATGCGCCTCGTCGGTGGCTCCCGTATCGACGAGCCCGAGCACCGTGTGCAGCCGGTTGGCGAACTCGTGGCGCTGAGTGCGCAGCGCCCGAGCCATCGCGGTCACCGATTCCAGCTGGCGAGCCATCGCGAGCATCTGGGTCTCGTCGCGCAAGGTCACGACCCCGCCGACGGACACCCCGTCGCGTTGGACCCGCACTGCCGTGGCGAGCAGGATGCGTTCGCCGATCGTGATCCGCCGGCGCAGGGCGCCTTCGGCCGGGGCCTCGGCCATCATCGCGGTGATCTCCTCGGGCACGTCGATCAGGTCGGCTGCGCCGTTGTCCCTCGCCGAGGCGGCACCGCTCTTCGATTCGGCCCTGCCCTTCCGTACGACGCTGACCTCCTTCGAGGCGGCGCCGCCGTCGCCTGCGAGTGCGCGGTTCCCGTCATCGTCGGAATCCCCCGCCGAGGCGGTTCCGAGCAGCTCCTTCGCGTTCGAATTGCTCAGGGTGAGCTTCCCGTCGGTGCCGAATCCCAGCACCCCGTCATCGAGTCCGCGCAGCACGGCTCCCTGATCGCGGGCCATCTCGGCGAGCTCTTCGGGCCCGACGCCGAGTGTCTCCCGCCGCAGTCTGCGCCCCAGCCAGTAGGAGACACCGCCGCCGAGAGCGAGAGCCAGCACGGCCACAGTGCCCAGCAGCAGCATCTCCCTGCGCACATCAGCATCGAGCACCGAAGCGAAGATGCCGACCGAGACCTCACCGACGACGGTGGATCCGTCCTCGCTCGAGTAGATCGGCACCTTCGCCCGCACGGTCTCTCCGAGCGTGCCTGATTCGTGGGAGACGTTCTCGCGTCCGGCCAGCGCCTCATCCGGAGACGTCGAGACCTTGTGTCCGATCTTCGACCGGTCCGGGTGGGTGAGCCGGATTCCCCGGTCGTCGGTGATGACGGCGAAGGTGATGCCCGACCGGTCGCGCAGATCATCGGTGATCGCCAGCATCGCTGCCACGATCTGAGCATCGGGCTTCTCGGCGTGTTCGGCCGAGGCCTGCGTCGCGGCCGCCCGGACATCCGGATCGATCGCCAGCGTGCGGGCAGTGGCCAGCGCCTTGGTTTCGGTCACCTCGGTGACGGAGCGCGCACCCATCCACGCGAACGCGCCGGTGACCAGCGTGAGGATCACGACGACGAGCGCGAGCTGAGTGATCAGCACACGACGGGAGAAGGATTGGCGGGGCCGGGGCACGCGGCAAGCGTAGCCGCGTTTGAGCGCAATGCGCAAAAGGTGGTCAATGATCTAAACGCCATCAGTGCACACAAACGCGCGCGGCACGTGATCTGGGCCCTACGGTGTTTCGAGCCTCACATTCGCCTTCGAAGGAGAAGCTCGTGCTTGTCATTCTCGGTTTCGCGATGATCCTCGTCTTCATGACGCTGATCATGACGAAGCGTCTCTCACCAATCCTCGCCCTCATCCTCGTGCCCACGATCTTCGGCCTCTTCGCCGGGGCCGGTCTGGGCATCGGGGAGATGGTCATGGATGCGATCGCCTCGATGTCGTCGACGGCCGCGCTGCTGCTGTTCGCGATCATCTACTTCGGCATCATGATCGACGTCGGCCTCTTCGACAAGCTCGTCGAGTTCATCCTCAAGGTCGCCGGCAACGACCCGGTCAAGGTCGTCCTCGGCACTGCCCTGCTCACCGGTGCGGTCTCCCTCGACGGTGACGGATCGACGACGTTCATCGTCGTCACCGCGGCAATGCTGCCGATCTACCAGCGCCTCGAAATGTCCCCGGTCGTACTCACCTGCGTGGCCGGCCTCATCAACGGCACCCTCAACATCGTCCCCTGGGGCGGACCGACCGCACGCGCCTCCTCGGCGCTGCAGATCGACGCCAACGAGATCTTCGCCCCGATGGTGCCCTCCCTCATCGCCGGCCTCCTCGTCTGCCTCCTCTTCGCCTACCTGCTCGGCCTCTCCGAGCGTCGCCGCCTGGCCAAGAACGGCGTCGCCTGGGTCGAGGACCGCGGATCGAAGGGCCACGGGTCGAAGGGACACGGGTCGAAGAGTCGCAAGGACCTCGTCGGCGCCGTCGCCGGCGCGACCACCGCAGGCGGATCCGCACGGACGGGAAGCACTGCCACCGGCCCCGGACACGGCGCCACCGGCTCCGGATACGGAGCGACCACGACCGGCGACGATGACGGTCACGGATCGGCCGCCTCGGCGACGGGTTCGACCGGTTCTGACAACGATGCAGACTCCGTGTCAGGTTCCGGCACGGGACTGGCGAACACCGCGCTCGACCCGAACCGGGCGACGCTGCGACCGAAGCTGTTCTGGTTCAACCTCGGCCTCACCGTGGCCGTGATGGTCCTGCTCATCATCGACATCCTGCCGCTGCCGTACCTGTTCATGATCGGCACGGTCATCGCACTCATGGTCAACTTCCCGAAGATGAAAGAGCAGCAGGAGGAGCTCGCCTCCCACGCCACCGCGATCATCTCCGTCGTCGCCATGGTCATGGCCGCCGGCGTGCTCACCGGAATCATGTCCGGCACCGGAATGGTCGATGCGATGGCCGAATGGCTCGTCGACGTCATCCCGAACGCGATGGGCCCCTACATGGCCGTCATCACCGGCCTGCTGTCGATCCCGATGACGTTCTTCATGAGCAACGACGCCTTCTACTTCGGCATCCTGCCCGTGCTCGCCGAGACCGCCTCCCACTTCGGCATCTCCGCAGCCGACATGGCCCGCGCCTCGATCACCGGCCAGCCCGTGCACATGCAGTCGCCGCTGGTGCCCGCGATCCTGCTGCTCGTGTCCCTGTCCGGAGTCGAACTCGGCGACCACCACAAGAAGGTGCTGTGGCGTGCGCTCATCGTCGCCTTGGTCATGCTCGCCGTGGGTGTCGCCATCGGCGTCATCGGAATCGGCTGAGCGGAGGCCGACGATGACTCATCTCTATTCGGCTCCGCAGAGCCGCTTCCCAGCCCCGTCCCTGCGCGTCACGGCGTCGAGCGGCATCGATTCGGCTGCGGCGACCGTGGTGCTCGCGCTGCGCACCGATGCGTCCCCGGCCGTGCTCGACCAGGCGATCGCCGCAGCTCGGCGTGAGAACGCGGCGGTGCGGGCCGTCGTGTTCGGCACCGACACGACGACGGCCCCGTCCACGTCTCCCCTGGCCGAGTGCACCCGGTTGGGTGCCGCCCTCGCCGAGGCGGGGCTTGAGTACGAGGTCCACCGTGCCGGTCCCGATCTGGCTGAGCAGATCCTGGCTCTGGCCGAGGAACACGGCGCGGCGCTCATCGTCATGGCCGCCAAGCGCCGCTCCCCCGTGGTCAAGCTGCTGCTCGGGTCGAGTGCGCAGCAGGTGATCCTCGAAGCCGAGTGCCCCGTGCTGTTGGTGAAGTAACGACACTGCGCGCGGGACCGAGACGCTGTAGGTGAAGTAGGAGTCTTCTTCAGATCCCGCCGAGGCCGCGGCCCGGTGAGAGCAGACCGTGCGGGTCGAGGTCGTCCTTGGTCTCCTGCAGGTTCCGACGGCCCACCAACGGTCCCCAGGCGTCGAGCTCGTCCCACAGCGCCGCGGGTGCGTGGAGCAGTCGGGCGCTGATGCGGTGCAGGCCGAAGGACCTCAGATGTTCGAGGACCACACGCGCGGCCACACCCGGTTCGGTCTCCGGGGCGCCGAGTCCGAGTTCGAAGCGTCCGCTCGCACTCCCCCGCAGCTGCAGCGGATAGCCGATCGCGTCCTCGAGGCGTGAGACCGTCTCCAGCAGGCCGGGCAGGAAGTCCGGAGCCACGGACAAGCTGATCGTCACGGGCATTCGTGCCCGCCGAGCCCACCATTCGGGGCGCGCACATGGCCTCGCGCCGGGGATCTGTTCGGTGAGGAATCCGATCTCCGCCTCGACCTCGGCCGACTCCCCCTCGACGAGGGCGATCGTCGCCGCCGGAGACCCGGGCGGACGTTCGATGACGACCGCATCCGGACCTCTGCGGGCGATGAGAAGGTCCGCGGCCGCCTCGGTGCCGGGAATCCAGACGAAATCCTGAGATGCGGGTCGCGGTGTCAGCCGGATCTCAGCCTCGACGATGATGGCACGGGTTCCCCACGATCCGCTCAACACGGACGGCAGGCTCCGGCCCGCCAGGGCAGACGAGAGACCGTCCGCGGTGCGGGCGATGGTCCCGTCGGCACCCACCGTGGTCACCGACAGCACGGTTTCGACGATGCGCGGACGGCGGAGGTGGCGGGGCCCGAGTGCTGCGGTGGCGATCATCCCGCCGAGGCTGGACCCCGCCTCGATGCGGTCGGCCGGCAGATCGGGCAGGATCTCGTGCCCGGTACGGGCGGCGATCCTGTCCAGCGCGGAGACCCGCGCTCCCGCCCCGGCACGGATGCTCAGGTCAGCGCTGGAACGTTCGGCCACCTCGGCGAGTCCGGTGAGGTCGATGAGCAGCCCCGGGGTGGGAACCGGCGGATGGTCGTCGAAGGCGGTGCCGCCGCCGAAGACGGCGACGGTGCGGCGTTCGGTGTGGGCGCGGGCCATGAGCTCCGAGAGTTCAGCGATGGTCTCGGGGCTGGCCAAACGGGGCAGTTCGTCTGTGGTCCGGCTCATCCCCACCTCCGTGTGTCCATCCGTCATCGGTGCCTCCCCGGCAGCAGGTCGATCCGAGCACGTGCGTGGCGTTCCGTGCACGTGCACGTGCACCTCGATCCGCGCACCGGCAAAGAGGCGTGTGTTCAGAGCTTAGCGAAGAATGCCCCCGAAATCGGTGCTCACGGCACAGATTTCGGGGGCATTCGGCGTGGTCACACCGGTTCTCCTCGGATTGGGGAGGTCACGGGGTCACCGGTCGGGCACCGCGTCTCGAGCGGACCGGCGGGCCGATCACGGCATGCGGGCGTAGGCCGGCAGGGTGAGGAAGTCGACGTAGTCGGGAGCGATCGCGACCGAGACGAAGGTGTCGGTCGCGTCCTTCCAACCGGCGTCGTCACCGGGCAGCTTGGCGACCTCCTCGGCGACGATGCGCTCGACGAGGTCCTTCGTGACCTTCTCACCGGAGTCGAGGGTGATGCCGGCGTCGAGCCACTGCCATACCTGGGAGCGGGAGATCTCCGCGGTCGCGGCGTCCTCCATGAGTCCGTTGATGGCGACCGCGCCGTTGCCTTCGAGCCAGGCGCGCAGGTACTGGATGCCCACGGACACGTTGGTGCGCAGGCCCGCCTCGGTCATCGACCCCGGGGTCGACTTCACGTCGAGGAGATCGGCTGCGGTGACGTTGACGTCTTCGCGCTTGTTGTCGATCTGGTTCGGCTTGTCGCCGAGGGTCTCGGTGAAGACCTCCTTGCACAGGGAGACCATGCCGGGGTGGGCGACCCAGGAGCCGTCGAAGCCCTTGCCGGCCTCGCGGGACTTGTCTTCGCGCACCTTGTCGAAGGCGGCCTTGTTCGCGGCTTCGTCCTTCGAGGGCACGAACGCTGACATGCCGCCGATCGCGTGGGCTCCGCGCTTGTGGCAGGTGCGGGCGAGCAGCTCGGTGTAGGCGTTCATGAACGGCACCGTCATCGTCACGTCCGAACGGTCCGGGAGCAGGAACTCGGAGCCGCGGGAGCGGTAGTACTTGATCACGGAGAAGATGTAGTCCCAGCGACCGGCGTTGAGGCCGGCGGAGTGTTCGCGCAGTTCGTAGAGGATCTCCTCCATCTCGAACGCCGCGGGGTAGGTCTCGATGAGCACTGTGGCGCGGATGGTGCCGCGGGACAGGCCGAAGGCGTCTTCAGCGTGTTCGAAGACCTGGTTCCACAGGCGCGCCTCGAGGTGGGATTCCATCTTCGCGAGGTAGAAGTAGGGGCCGCGGCCCTTCTCGATCTGGACCTGACCGGCGGTGGCGAAGTAGAGAGCGAAGTCGACGAGCGAGCCGGAGGTCTCCTCACCGTCGATGCGGATGTGCTTCTCCGGCATGTGCCAGCCGCGGGGGCGCACGACGATCGTGGGCAGCTCGTCATCGGGGGCGAGCTTGTATTCCTTGCCCTCGGGCGAGGTGAAGTCGATTTCGCGGTTGAGGGAGTCGAGCAGGTTGATCTGTCCCTGGATGACCGAGTCCCACTGCGGGGTGTTCGCGTCTTCCTGGTCGGCCAGCCACACCTTCGCTCCGGAGTTGAGCGCGTTGATCGTCATCTTCTTGTAGGTGGGGCCGGTGACCTCGACGCGGCGGTCCTCGAGTCCCGGTGCCGGGGGTGCGACCTGCCAGGAGGGATCGTTGCGGATCTCGGCGGTCTCTGCGAGGAAGTCGAGGTCCTTGCCTGCGGCGATCTCGGCCTGACGTTCCTTGCGGGCCTCGAGACGGCCGAGCCGCTCGCCGTTGAACTTCCGGTGCAGGTCGACGATGAGCTCCAGCGCCTTCGGGGTGAGGACCTTCTCAGCCCCGTCCGGCAGCTCACCGGTGATCTCCATCCCGGCGGGGATGTCCAGGTTTTCGATATGAGCGGTCATCGATGGTTCTCCTTAGTCAGCACACAGGTGCTGCGTTCTTGTCCGCACCAGCAGGTGCGTCGTTTTCGCTGGTCAACGGGGTTTAGCCTGCGAAACTTCCACATCGTGAAAATTTATGTTCACACAACGAAAGAATAGGAGGTGATGCACGTCTCGTCAAACCCTATCCCGGATTCGAGACGGTGTGTTCATTGACTCATCGTCGCAGGCTGGAGAGGATGATCTGAGGAACAACTTTCGTGGACTCGCCGAGGCGGCTGACCGTCATCGACCACCCGAAGTTCTCGGTCGGTGAGGTTCATCGCCGCCGCAGGTGACGTCCTTGGATCAATGCGGCAAAGGTGCCGCGGATCGGACTGGCGATGGACAACCTCGCTGTTGCAGCTCTTCTGGCCCTGTCCCCCATCCTTCTTGCGGGGATCCTCCTCATCGGGTTCCGCTGGCCGGCCAAATATGCGATGCCGGTCGGACTCATCGCCGCCGCGCTGGTGGCGAACTTCGCGTGGAAGATCGAGTGGGTGACGATCGGAGCGTCGGTCGTCCAGGGCATCCTCGTGGCGATCGGTCTGCTGTGGATCGTCTTCGGCGCACTTCTGCTGCTGGCCACGATCACCCGGTCGGGCGCGATCGAGACGATCCGCTCCGGCTTCATCGCCATCTCACCGGACCGGCGCGTGCAGGTCATCATCGTCGCGTGGCTCTTCGGCTCCTTCATCGAGGGTGCGGCCGGCTTCGGGACACCGGCGGCCGTCGTCGCCCCGCTCATGCTGGCCCTGGGCTTCCCCGCCATCGCTGCGGTGCTCGCGGGCCTCATCATCCAGTCGACACCGGTGAGCTTCGGCGCAGTGGGCACCCCGATGGTGCTGGGCATCGGCTCGGGACTGTCGCAGGAGGATGGATCGATGTCGGCCGACGTCGCCGAACGAGCCGGGCAGCTCGGCCTCAGTCAGGCCGAGTTCGTCGCCCACACCGCCACGCAGGTCGCGCTCATCCACGCGATCTGCGGGATCTTCATCCCGCTGCTGCTGGCCTGTCTGATGACCGGGTTCTTCGGTGCCAATCGTCGTTTCGCCGACGGACTGGCCGTCGCCCCCTTCGCGATCTATTCGGCGCTGGCGATGGTCGTACCCTACCTCATCGTCGCGAACCTGCTCGGACCCGAGTTCCCATCACTGCTCGGCGGCCTCATCGGACTGGCGATCGTCGTGACCACCTCGCGGATGGGCTTCCTCATGCCGAAGAAGACATGGGACTTCGCCCCGCGTGAGAAGTGGCCGGCGTTCTGGATGGGCACCGTCGACCCGAACCGGGAGAAGGCGCAGATCCAGAAGAAGATGTCGCTGGTCCGCGCATGGTCGCCCTACCTCATCGTCGTCGCACTACTGCTCATCACCCGCAACGTGCCCGCCATCAAGGAGTTCCTCAACGGTCCCGCGGTGATCAAGATCGAGGGCATCTTCGGCACGCCGATCAATCAGAACATGGACCTGCTGTGGTCGCCGGGAGCGATCTTCGTCCTCGCCTGCGGACTGACCTATTTCATCCACCGGATGACGAAGAAGCAGATCGCCGGATCCTGGCAGATCGCTGGATCGCAGATCGCCAGCGCAGCCGTGGCGCTGCTGTGTTCGCTGCCGCTGGTGCGGGTGTTCATCAACTCCGGTGCCGACTACAACGGAGCCGGCCTCGATTCGATGCCGGTCACCCTCGCCGAGGCGGCCGCCTCCACTGTAGGAGAGGGTTGGCCGCTGCTCGCCCCATTCGTCGGTGCCCTGGGCGCATTCGTCGCGGGATCGAACACTGTCTCGAACATCATGTTCTCGCAGTTCCAGTTCTCGACCGGTGTCGCGATCGGTGCGGGCAGCCCGGAGACGGTTGTGGCGGCGCAGGCCGTGGGCGGTGCCGCGGGCAATATGGTCGCGGTGCACAATGTCGTGGCCGCCTCGGCGACTGTGGGGCTCGTGGGTCGAGAGGGTGAGCTCATCCGCCGCACGTCGATCCCGATGCTCGTCTATTCGCTGGCAGCCGGTGCCATGGCATTCATCGGCCTCAACGGACTGGGCTTCAACGCCGGCACAGTCGTCCTCACGGCACTCATCGTCGGTCTCGCCGTCGTCGTCATCCTCGCCCGGCGCTCCCCCGGCAAACCCCTGCCGGGCTTGTCGGATGGTGCTGGCGATGGGGTGGCCCGAGGAGACGGCTCTGCCGATCCTGCCTCGGCCGGCGGACGCACAGCTCCCGGCACCGACTCCGCAGTCGACGATGACGAACCGGAGGCCACCACCCGCGCCTGACGCCTCCGCCGAAGCCTGTGAATGGCAACAGCTCGGTGAACCGACACTGGCTTGGCACATGGACCAAGTTTTTGTCGGTTCACCGAGCTGATAGCAGCCGCAGGCGAAGCTACCTCAGACGATGACGACCATGGGGACGATCATCGGCTTGCGGCGCAGCTTCGAGGACACCCAGCGGCCGACGGTGCGGCGCACGACCTGCTGCAGCTGGTACTGGTCGGTCGTGCCGTCGCGCAGAGCATCCTCGACGGCTTTCTGGACCTTCGGGACGATCGAGTCGAAGACATCATCGGATTCGGCCACACCGCGGGCGTGGATCTCGGGTCCGGCGATGAGCGACTTCGTCTGCGAGTTCACGGCCATGAAGATCGTCACGAAGCCCTCACCGGACAGGACGAGTCGGTCCTTGAGGTCCGCCTCGGTGATCTCACCGACCGACGAACCGTCGACGAAGACGTAGTTGCAGTCGACGGCTCCGACGACCTCGGCGTGGCCGTCCTTGAGGTCGACGACCCAGCCGTCGTCGGCGAGGACGATGTTGTTCGGGTCGACCCCGGTCGCCTCGGCATGGCGGGCGTTGGCCAGCAGGTGGCGCCATTCGCCGTGGACGGGCATGACGCCGCGGGGCTTGACGATGTTGTAGCAGTAGAGCAGCTCGCCGCCGGAGGCGTGGCCGGACACGTGGATCTTCGCATCGGCTTTCGAGATCACGCGGGCACCGAGCTTCATGAGGCCGTTGATGACCTTGAACACGGAGTTCTCATTGCCGGGGATGAGCGAGGAGGCGAGGATGACGGTGTCGCCGTCGCCCACGTCGACGCGGTGGCTGCGGTTGGCCATGCGGGACAGGGCGGCCATCGGCTCGCCCTGGGACCCGGTGCACATGAGGACGATCTGGTCCTCCGGGTAGTCGTCGACCTTCTTGATGTCGATGAGGGTTCCGGCCGGCACGTTGAGGTAGCCGAGGTCTTCGGCGATCTTCATGTTGCGGACCATGGAGCGGCCGACGAGGGCGACCTTGCGGCCGTGGGCGGTCGCGGCGTTGAGCACCTGCTGCACGCGGTGGACGTGGGAGGAGAAGGAAGCGACGATGATGCGGCGCTCGGCGGTGCCGAAGAGGTTCTCGAGCACGGGCCCGATGTCCTTCTCCAGCGCGGTGAAGCCGGGGACCTCGGCGTTCGTCGAGTCCGTCATGAACAGGTCGACGCCTTCTTCACCGAGGCGGGCGAAGGCGCGCAGGTCGGTGATGCGGCCGTCGAGCGGCAGCTGGTCCATCTTGAAGTCGCCGGTATGGAGGATGTTGCCGGCGCCGGTGCGGATGAACACGGCCAGTGCGTCGGGGATCGAGTGGTTGACGGCGACGAACTCGAGGTCGAAGGGGCCGAGCTGGTCGAGATCGTCTTCGGCCACCACGCGGGTGATCGGCTTGATCCGGTGTTCCTTGAGCTTGGCTTCGATGAGGGCGATCGTCAGCTTCGAGCCGAGGATCGGGATGTCGCCCTTGCGTCGCAGCAGGTAGGGCACGGCGCCGATGTGGTCCTCGTGTCCGTGAGTGAGGACGAGGCCGACGATGTCGTCGAGGCGGTCGTCGAGGTAGGAGAAATCGGGGAGGATGAGGTCGACGCCGGGCTGGTCCTCTTCGGGGAAGAGCACGCCGCAGTCGACGATGAGGAGTTTGCCGTGGTATTCGAACACGGTCATGTTGCGTCCGACCTCGCCGAGTCCGCCGAGTGCGACGATGCGGACGGCTTCTTTGTCCATCCTCGGCGGGCGGGACAGTTCTTGGGTCAATGCATTATTCACTGAGGTAACCACTCCTGGTCAATTGGGCGGTGACGAACGCCAGCTGGTCCTCATCTGCTGGGAGCAGCGGCATCCGCACATCGCGGTTGTCGAGTATTCCTTGGGCCTGCAAGGCGGCCTTTGCCGAGATCACGCCCGGCATGTGGTTCATGAGCGCATCCACGACGTCCGCGGTCTCGCGGGAGAGGATGCGTGCGGTATTGAGATCGTTGTTCGCCACTGCGGCCACCATGGTCGCGAAGCGGTCGGAGCACACGTGCCCGGCCACGGACACGAGTCCGAGCGCACCGAGGGACAGCAGCGGCAGGTTGAGCGCGTCCTCACCGGAGTAGTAGACCAGCGAGGAGTTGTTCATCACGAACGAGGAGGCGAAGAGGTCGCCCTTGGCGTCCTTGACCGCGAGGATGTTCGGATGGTCCGAGAGCCGCAGCAGCGTGTCCGTGATGATCGGGGCGCCGGCGCGTCCGGGGATGTCGTAGAGCATCACCGGCAGGTCGGTGGAGTCCGCGGCCGCGCGCATATGCGCCTCGATCGCGGGCTGCGTCGGCTTCGAGTAGTAGGGGGTGACGATGAGGATGCCGTCGGCTCCCGCATCGGCCGAACGCCTGGAGAGTTCGATGGTGTGGGCGGTGACGTTGTTGCCGGTGCCGGCGATGATCTTCGCCCGCTTGCCGATGACTCCGCGCACGACGCGCAGCAGTTCGACCTTCTCATCGTCGGTCGTCGTCGGTGATTCGCCGGTGGTGCCGGAGACGACGAGCATGTCGTTGCCGAGCTCGACGAGGTGGTTCGCCACCTTCTCCACGGCCGCATAGTCGATGCTTCCGTCGCGCTTGAATGGGGTCACCATTGCCGTGCCGACAGTACCGAATGCGTCAATGGCAGTCGCTGCTGCCTGGTCACCGAGAATCGCCATGGTCCCAGGATACCGCCCACGTCGTCTCACGAGTGCAGTGGACCTCCCGCGTTGCGGGTGTCATTCGCCTCGACTGCGGCGCATATGCGGCCGTCCTGAGAGACAGATCACAGCGGATTCGCTTCGATCGTCTACTCTGTAGCCCTGCCCGCCACCGAAACAAAGGAGTTTTCGATGACCCGCACCCGCATCCGCGATTTCCATGATGACGATCTCGACGGAATCATCTGTCTGTTCGAGGCAGCCGCAGCCGAATCTGCGGATCCCGGTTCCGGCCTCCCCGAGGCGGCCGCCTCCTCCGCGGCAACGCTCACCGAGGTTGCCCTCCCAGGGGCGGCCGCCTCACCCGCGCCGCTGCTCTATCCGCTCTCCGAGGTGCTCGCCGCCTGCCAGCGCAATCAGGCTGTCATCGCCGTCCGCGATGAGGAGATCGTCGGCGCCGCCGTGGGTCGTGCCGCCCACGGACAGGGGATTCTCGTGTTCTTCCATGTCCTCGAATCCGTCCGCACCGATCCGGAGCAGGGCACCCGCGCCGAGGCGGGGCTGCTCGATGCGCTCGAACGCCGTCTCATGCCGCTGGGCTTGGGCAAGCTGTCGATGCTCGTGCCCGCTGGAACGTCGGCCTGCGACGGCCTGGTGGCCAATGGCTTCGAAGCCCGGTCCGGGCTGAAGTACGTCGAGCGGCACCTGCCCGTCCAACGTCGGGAACTCGACCGCCTCAAGACGGTGGGCGGACGGATCCTGCCCCGTCACCTGTGGGACGGGGTGAGCGGGATGCAGGAGGAGAAGGACATGCTCGAGGACCGCCTCGTCGTGCCCTTGGCCGAACCGGATCTGGCGGATCATTTCGGGGTCGTCCCGCCTCGGGCGGTGATGCTCTTCGGTCCACCGGGGACAGGGAAGACGACGTTTGCGAAGGCGGTTGCCTCCCGTCTGGACTGGCCGTTCGTCGAGGTCTTCCCCTCGCGGCTGTCCGGTGAGCCCGGTGGTGTGGCGGCAGGGCTGAGGTCGACGTTCGAGCAGATCAACGAGCTCGAGCATGCTGTGGTCTTCATCGATGAGGTCGAGGAGATCGCGTCGAAGCGCGGAGGTGAGCCGCCCTCGCCGACGCAGGGAGTGACGAACGAGCTGCTCAAGCAGGTCGCGGAGTTCCGGGACCGGGAAGGCAGGCTGCTCATCTGTGCGACGAATTTCGTCCGCGCCCTCGATGCGGCGTTCCTGCGGCATGGGCGCTTCGACTATGTCATTCCCATCGGTCTGCCTGATGCCACGGCCAGGGAGGCGATCTGGTCGCGCTACATTCCCGAGCACACGGTCTCCGGGGTCGATCTCGCGGTGCTCGTGAATGCCAGCGACGGGCTGACCCCGGCCGATATCGAGTATGCGGCCAGACGCGCTTCGCAGGAGGCGTTGGCGTCATCGCTGCGTCAGCAGCAGGTCGACATCGCTTCGCGCACGGAGGTGCTCTCCACTGACGACTACCTCGAGGCGCTGCGGGCGACGCGCGCGACGGTGTCCGAAGAGACGGCCCGGGAATTCGAAGAGGACGTGGAGACGATCGCGCGGCTGTGAAACCTCACTCGACCATCGGTGCGCAGAGGCAGACCCGATTGCCGTCGGGATCCTCGAGCACCCAGTACGACGGTGCCGCCGCATCGCTGACCAGGCGCCCGCCGGCGGCGAGAGCGGAGGCGATGCGATTCTGCGCTTCGTCGTGTCCGACCCAGACGTCGAGGTGCCAGCGTTGCGGGGTCTCGGGTTCGGGCAGTGGGAAGCGGCTGTTCGTCCGCGGCTCTTGCCACCACAGCCCTGTGTTCACCTGCCCGGTCGGGTCGATGAGGCCGCCGTTTGAGTGGGTCGCGTCGGATTCTGCGTCGAGGACGGCTGCATAGAACCCTGCGATCCGAGCGCTCGAGGCGGTGTCGAGAGCGAATTCCGCCTGCTGCAGGCTCGCGGGTGCGGCCTGCAGTCCCGCCTCTGCGGCGAGTTCGCTGATGGTGCGCGCGAGGTCGACGTCAGCTGCGGTGACCCCTCGCTCGTCAGCGCTGCTCACGGTGACGATGACATTCGAGGCGGTCAGGGTGATCTCGGGTGCGAGCCCCGCCGATTCTGCGGCCGCTCCGACGGCTCCCGCGAATTCGTGTGCCTGCGCGAAGTTCGCGGTGAGGAAGCGTGCGCGAATGGGTCCGGCCAGCTGGCGCCAATCGTCGAGTCCGGCACGTGCAATCCGCGCGGAGCTGAGCACGTCTTCATTCATTTCGGTGTTCGTCCTCTCAGCCATCGAGCAGGCGGTCGGCGGTTTCGCTGAGGATCCGCGTCATCGTCTCCGGCTGCGGTCCGTGGCCAGCGACCGTGGCGAGGTCGAAGCCGTCGATGATGGCGATGAACGTGTCGACCACTTCGGCGGCGGTGAGGTCGAAGAGTGAGAATTCGTACCTTTCCAGCCCATAGTCGACGATCGTGCGAAACAGCTTCCGCCATCCGGCGAATACGGCATCGACGCAGTTCTGCAGGCCGTCATCTGTCCGGGCGGCGGTGACGAGTTCGATCCAGATCCGAGATCGCTGTTCGTGCATGCCCACCCCGTGGACCGCGGCGAACGCGTTGTCCAGACGAGAGCGAGCCGACGATCGCCGCAGGTCAGCCCCGGGTTTCGCCATCTCCTCGAGGTGCAGCAGCACCGTCGCGGTGTGGAAGGAGAACGACTGGGCGAGCAGTTCGTCCCGCGACTCGAAGTAGTACTGGACAGTGCCGATCGACATCCCGACCGCTTTCGCCACATCCCCGAGCCGGACGGCGGCAGGACCTTTCGCGACGATGGCATCCAGGGTCGCTTGAATGATCGCGAACTTCTTCGCCTCGGCCTGCTCGGGCGGCTGAGCCGGACGCGGGCTCATGCGCGGACCTCCCGTTCTCCCACGGCCTGCTCCCCTGTCGGCTGACCGCCGCCCCGTTCCCCCGTGGCCACCGCGGTGGCCGCGGTGAGGCCTTCGAACACGGCTTCCTCGACGGTGCGCGGAGCCAGCGCGTCCCCGATCACCGTCACCGAGGCGGTCCCGAAGACGAGGTCGGGAGTGACCGATCGCGGGGCCGCGGAGACGATCGTCGCGGCGACTCCCTCGACCTCGTGGACGACTTCGCACAGTGTGGACTGCAGGTACCCGGTGTCCGAATCGACGCCGACGAGGCGGGCGTCATTGATGAAATTGATACGTCCCATGCGCAGCGCCTGCGAGACGAGCAGAGTCCGTGTGTACTGCTGGATGGCGGCACCGGCGAAGTTCGCGGCCGTCGCCAGGCTCACCTGGCGGCCGGCTTCGGCCAGGCGCAGGGCGATGCCGAGTCCGATCCAGTCGCCCTTCCAGTCCGTGACGAGGACACGCCCGGCCGGCAGGTCCAGGCTCTCCCGCAGATAGTCGCGGGCTCCGAGAACGAGCGCATCATCGGCGATCTCCAGTCCCGGCATGCGCTGGATCGCACCGGTGGCGACGATGACATGGTCGGGGTCGATGGCGTCGACGAGGTCTTGGGTGGCCGGTGCGGACCTGCGGATATCGACTCCTGCTCGGGTCGCCTCGGCGATCAGATTCGTCGCGGCTCCCCCGAATTCGGTCTGGTACGGCAGTTCCTGAGCCAGCAGCACAGCCCCGCCGAGGTGGGGCTCCTTCTCACACAGCACGACGTCATCGCCCTGTTCGGCGGCGACTGCGGCGGCTTTGAGTCCGGCCGGTCCCCCGCCGATGACGAGGACTTTTCGTCGGGCGCGCACCCGTGGCCGGGGCAGGAAGGTGAGCTCTCGCCCGGATTCGGGGTACTGGATGCACGAGATCGGCACGCCCTGTTGGAAGTGGCCGATGCAGGCTTGGTTGCAGCCGATGCAGGCGCGGATCTCGTCAACCTTGTCGGCGTGGGATTTGTTCGCGATCTCGGGGTCGCAGATCATGGCGCGGGTCATGATCGCCATATCGGTGCGGCCCTCGGCGATGGCGGCCTCGGCCTCATGGGGCTGGTTGATGCGTCCGGCGACCATGACGGTCTTGTCGGTGATCTTCTTAACCTGTTCGGACAGGTTCGTCGCGTAGCCGGGGTCGATCTGCATAGACGGCACGATGTGGACTGCGCCCTGAAGGGTCGAGGAGTCTCCGGCGGTGATGGAGAAATAGTCGAGGCAGTCGACACCACTCGCCTCGAGGGAGTCGAGGTGTTCGATGAGATCGAGGATCTCGGTGGCGACGAGACCGTCCTCGGTCTTCTCCTCACCGGAGATCCGCACGCCCACCACGATGTCAGGGCCGATGGCTGTGCGGACGGTTTGGGCCACCTCGGCGAGGAACCGGCGACGGTTTTCGGGGCTGCCGCCGTACTCGTCGGTGCGGGTGTTGACGGTGGAGTTGAAGAACTGGATGGGCAGGTAGCCGTGGCTGGCGACGATCTCGACGCCGTCGATGCCGGAATCGGTGATCCGCTTCGCCGCATGCCCGTAGCCGGCGATGATGTCCTTGATCTCGGCAGTGGTCAGCGTTTCCGGGACGACCTTGAAGCGTTCTTGCGGTTCGTCGCTCGGGGCCTTGGCCCGCGGTGCCATGCCGTGCTCGCCGTCCATGACTTCGCGGCCCGGGTGGAAGAGCTGCGCAAAGATCGTCGCCCCGTGACGGTGGACCGCCTCGGCGACGGCCTCATACCCGGGAACGGAGGAGTCGTCGGTGGCCATGAGGACGTGGCTGGTGTAGCGGGCGGATTCGTGGACGCCGGAGACCTGGAGGACGATGAGTCCGGCACCACCGGCAGCGCGGGCTTCGTGGTAGGCGACGAGGTCGTCGCCGATGTGGCCGTGATCGTCGAGGACCGTGTCATGACCGGAGGAGACGATGCGGTTGCGAATCAGCGTGGAGCCTAAGGTGATGGGTTCGAAGAGGTGCGGGAACAGCTGAGACATGATCGTCCTTGATCACTCGGGGTACTGCTGACTCCGTTATTCATATCACCGTATGACTAACTGGGGCAAGGGGCGGACTCAGAGCTGGTCGCCGGAGACTGCGAACGTGTCGCAGCTGTTCAAACCTTCGTTGTAGCCGGAGGTGAACCATTTCTGGCGCTGCTTGCTCGATCCGTGGGTGAAGGATTCGGGGTTGGAGAACCCGGACTGCTCCTGGATGTGATCGTCGCCGACGACGAAGGCCGCGTTGAGGGCGTCATCGAGCTGTTCCTGGGTGGGCTCTTCGAGGTACGGGGTGCCGTTGTCATCGGTGAGGGTCGTGACGTCGCCCAGCCATGCGCCGGCATAGCAGTCGGCTTGGAGTTCGGTGCGCACGCTGTTGCTGTCCGCCCCGGTGCCGTCGTTGGGGTGTTCGCGCATGACTCCGGTGATGTTCTGGATGTGATGGCCCCACTCATGACCGACGATGTAGAGCTGTGCGAGTTCCTCGGCCGAGGCACCGAACTGCTGGCGCATGAGGTCGAAGAAGCTCGGATCGATGTAGACGCCCTGGTCGGACGGGCAGTAGAAGGGACCGACCTGGTTCGAGGCGGTGCCGCACGCCGTCGAGGTCTGCCCGTCGACGATCGTCATCTCCGGCGGCTGGTAGCCGTCGACCTTCTGCGCCCAGTAGTCGTCGAGTACGACCTGCGCACCGGCCATGCGGCAGTCCATGTTCTCGTTCGCGTCCTGACCGGTATCGCACTGGGACATGCTCGTCCCGCTCGACTGGTTCTGGCTGCCGCCGCCGTCCGGGGTGATGCCGCCCATCAGCCCGGTGACGTCGACTCCGAGCAGAGGTCCGATGAGGAAGACGAGCAGACCGATGATGCCCACGCCGCCACCGCCGACGATCGCGGTGTTGCGGCCGCGTTTGCTCGTCCTGTTGCCGCTGATGTCGGCGTTCGGGTTGAAGGTCACGGCATAAAGATACCCCGGCGGCGTACCCGTTCGGGCGGGCGGAAGTGAAGTCGTGTGAGAATCGTTCTATGAGCTCTCACCCGGCGGACTCCCACCGAGCGTACGACGCGAACTCCACGGCCACCTCGGCGACGGTGTTCGACCGATTCAGCCCTGCCGGGCGGCTCATCGGACTCGATGTCGCCCGTGTGATCGCCCTGCTGGCGATGATGGTCACGCATATCTTCGCACTCGCCGACGATGCGGGGATGCCGACGTGGGCGGCGGTCTTCGCGGGTCGCGCCTCGGCGCTGTTCGCGGTCCTCGCCGGCTGTTCGCTGGTGCTGTCCACTCACTCCCGGCTGGCGGCGTACGGACGGCTGCGCGATGCGGCGCCGAGCGTGCTCATCCGGGCGGCGGCGATCGTGTTCATCGGTCTGTGCCTCGGATCGGTCTCCAGCCTCTTGGCGGTCATCCTCGTCAACTACGGGATCATGTTCGCCCTCGCCCTGTTCTTCCTGCGGCTGCGGGCGCCTGCGCTCTTCGTCATCGCCGGGCTGTGGATGCTGGTCTCCCCCGTGGTGTCGATGTGGGCGCGGTCGACGTTCCTCCTCGAGCCGAACTACCTGCCGATGGGCTTCTTCGACTTCGCGACCCCTGCCACGATGCTCACGGACCTCTTCCTCACCGGCTATTACCCGGTGCTGCAGTGGATGTCCTATATTCTGCTGGGCATGGCCGTGGTGAAGGTCGACATCGGCAAGCATCTGCTCGGCCTGTTCACCTTCGGGCTCGGACTCTTCGTCGTCGGTCGCGGCGGCTCATGGCTGCTGCTCAACGTCTTCGGTGGGGATGCCGCGCTCGTGCAGGATTCGCAGATGTGGGGCATCGATCTCACCGCGGCCCTGTTCACCGGCAGCTATGGGGTGAGCCCGGCGACCTCGTGGTGGTGGTTGGCGATCGCGGGACCGCATTCGGGGACGCCGTTCGATCTGCTCTCCACCGGAGGAACCGCGGTGATGGCGATTGCCGCATGCCAGGCCGTGGCCACGCTGCTGGGTCGTCGTTCGTGGCTGCTCGCGCCGCTGTCGGCACCGGGATCGATGCCGCTGAGCGTCTACGCCGCGCACGTCGTGCTGCTCGAGATCACCCGGCCGGCCCTGGTCGGGGATCCGAGGGACGGTGCTGGAACCGTGGCCGAACAGTCCACCGAATTTCTCGTACACGCGCTCATCTTCGTACTCGTGCCGCTGCTGTGGAAACTGTTCGTCAGCCCGCGCGGGCCCTTGGAAGGTGGGATCGCGGCCATCATCCGTTCGACGTCGCGCTCACCTTCGTCCACGCGCTCACCCTCGCCGAGGCGGGGCGACGATTCCGTGTGAGTTCGGCCCGTCTCAACGTGAGTTCGGCCGGACTCCGCGTGAACGCGTTCAGGCGCCCTGCGTCTGACCTTCGCGGAAGAGGCTGATCGATTTGCGCATCGTGGCGCGGGCGCGTTTGCGGTCTCCGCTGGCATCGTAGGCGCATGAGAGGCGGAACCAGGACCGCCAGTCCTCGGGCGCGGCCTCGGCTTCGGCCTCGTACTTCACAAATTCCTTGTCAGCGGCTTCACGGATGATCTTCCCGCCGGGGGTCCTGGGCAGATCGTCGACGGGCAGTCCGCCTTCTTCGCCGAGGATGCGTGCGAGCTTCTCCGTCCGAGCCCCGAAGCTGAGTTCGACGATGAGCGTCCATGCGCCGATGATCGGCAGCACGAACAGGGCGATGCCCATGATCTTGGGGATCAGGTCGGGTTCGCGGACGAGGATCCATGCCCGCTGCCCCATGAGGACGAAGTAGAAGATGAGGACGACGGAGACGATGATCGCCCCGATCTTAGCCTTCGACATCAGAGGTCGAGCATGTTCTCGAGGCCGTGGATGAGCCCCGTGCAGTCGGCGATCGAGCGCACCGCGGTGACGATTCCCGGCATGAACGCCGAGGTGGAGTGCGAGTCGGTGCGGATGGTCAGGGCTTCGCCGTCGGAGCCGAAGTGGATCTCCTCGTGGGCGTTCATGCCCTGTTGGCGGATCGCGTGGACGTGGATGCCGTCGATGACGGCGCCGCGGGCACCGAGCGGATCGGATTCCGTCGAGTCGGGAACGGCGGGCAGTCCGGCTGAGTTGCGGGCTGCGGCGATGCGCAGGGCCGTGTGGTTCGCGGTGCCGGACGGGGCGTCGAGTTTGCGGGTGTGGTGGGTCTCGACGACCTCGGCGGAGTCGAAGTAGGGGGCTGCGAGTTCGGCGAAGCGCATCGCCAGGACTGCGCCGATCGAGAAGTTCGGGGCGATGAGGACCGCGGTCTTCGGGTAGTCCTTGAGAGTGGCTTCGAGGCGAGCCAGGCGGTCGTTGTCCCAGCCGGTGGTGCCGACGACGGTGTCGATGTCGTTCTCGACGAGGAAGGTGACGTTGTCTTCGGTGGACTTCGGCACGGTGAGTTCGACGGCGACGTCGATGTTCTTCTCCAGCAGGGTCTCGAGGGAATCACTGCTGCCGAGTGCCGCGACGAGTTCGAGTCCCTCGGCGTCGTTGATCGCTTCGACGGCGTGGGACCCCATCCGGCCCTTGGCTCCGATGACGGCTACGCGAATGCTCATATGTCTGTGACTCCTAGTGTGCTGATCCCTGCGAGGTGTGATGATCTCAGCTCTCCGCAGGCCAGTCTAGCGACCCCCAGCAGGTCTCTTCACATCCAGTCACCCACCGAACACCCCATTTGCTACCTCACGGCGCCCCAACACCCTGGCGCCACCACGCTGGGGCGCCGTCAGGTAGCTCGGAGCGGGAGACGCGGTCCGCCTGACTCATCAACGATGGCGAAGGCGCAGACCTTGCCCTCCGCCTCGGCGACGGTGATGGTTTCGATCCACGACCGTGCACCGTCTGTGCTGCGGTCGCGCCCCAAAACACCTGACGGCGCCCCAGCAACCTGGCGAGACGTTGCTGGGGCGCCGTCGGGTAGCAATAAGGAGGGGTCAGCCGAGGAGGAGGCCCTTCGTCTGAGCGACTGCGCGGTCGAAGCGTGCGCCGGCGTCTGCCCAGTTGACGATGTTCCACCAAGCCTTGACGTAGTCGGGCTTGACGTTCTGGTAGTCGAGGTAGAAGGCGTGCTCCCACATGTCGAGCTGCAGAACCGGGGTGCCGCCGAGCTGGATGTCGGACTGCTGGTCCTTGAGCTGCTCGATGAAGAGGTTTCCGCCGAGCTGGTCGTAGACGAGGACGGCCCAGCCGGAGCCCTGGATCGTGGTGGCTGCGGTGGTGAAGTGCTCGCGGAACTTGTCGAAGGAACCGAACTGGTCATCGATGGCAGCGGCGAGTTCACCGACCGGCTTGTCTCCACCGTCCGGGGACATGTTGTTCCAGAAGATCGAGTGGTTGACGTGTCCGCCGAGGTTGAACGCGAGGTCGCGGGTCAGCTTCGGCACATTGGCGAGGTTGCCGGACTCGCGGGCTTCGGCCAGCTGCTCAACGGCGGTGTTGGCGCCCTTGACGTAGGTGGCGTGGTGCTTGTCGTGGTGCAGCTCCATGATGCGAGCCGAGATATGCGGCTCAAGAGCGGAGTAGTCGTAGGGCAGTTCCGGAAGTGTGTACTGCTCAGCCATGAGATTCCTCCTGATCAGATTTGATGACCACCACATCGGTGGCTTCATTTCGACCCTATCCCAGGGTCTCATCTCGAACAACAAGGGGTCCGCAAGTCCTATTCCCTTTTGTCCGAACCTTTCCGGTCATCCCATCAGACCGCCCCGCGCTCGTTCGCCGAACCTCCCGAGCTCGTCCACCGAAAAGACCGAAACGTGTGCTCATCCGAGGTTGCGGGAGATGAGCAGGCGCATGATGTCCGAGGTGCCTTCCTCGATCTCCTCGAGTTTGGCATCGCGCATCCACTGCTCGACCGGATGCTCGCGCGAATATCCCCACCCGCCCAAGGTCTGCACCGCAGCCCACGTGCAGAACATCGCCGTCTCCGAGGCGGTCAGCTTCGCCATCGCCGCCGTCGACGTCATCGTCTGCCGGTCAACGGCATCCCCGGCGTCGAGCATCCGCGCGGCGTTGAGCACCTGCAGCCAGGCAGCATCGATGCGCGAGGCCATATCGGCCAGGCGGAAGGCCACTGCCTGATGGTCGATGATCGTCGTCCCGAACTGGGTCCGCTCCCGCGCATAGTCGCGCGCATATTCGAATGCCGCCCGTGCCGTGCCCAGTGACGCCGCCCCGAGTACGACACGAGAGACGTCGAAGGTGCGCATGAGTCCGTAGAAACCCTGCCCCTCCTCGCCGAGGCGGCCCGAGACCGGCACGAACGCGTCGGAGAAGAAAATCTCCCGACACACGATCGCCCGCTGGCCCATCTTCTTCATCGGCGCCCCGAATTCCATCCCCTCGGTGTCCCGCGGCAGCAGGAAGGCGCTGATTCCGCGGGAGCGCTGAGTCGGGTCGGTCTTGGCGAAGACGACGTAGAAGTCCGCGAGCCCGGCGTTGGAGATCCACGCCTTCTGCCCGTTGAGGACGTAACCGCCCTCGACAGGGTCCGCCCGTGTGATGATCGACGCCGAGTCCGATCCTGATCCCGGTTCCGTCGTCGCCAAAGCAGTGATCTTCGGGTCGGCACCGGTGAGCGGGCGCAGCCATTCCTCTTTCTGCTCATCAGTGCCGAGCGCGAGAATCGGGTCGGCGAAGAAGCCGTTCGAGCACACGAAGTTTCCGATTCCGGGGTCGCCGAAGCACAGCTGCTCCTGGACGAGACACTGGGTGAAGACGTCGGTGAATCCTCCGCCGCCGAATTCCTCGGGGATCATGAAGTCCGTGATCCCGAGCTTCGCGGCGGCCCTGAAGATGCCGACGGGAGATTCGGTGTCGGCTTCGTCGACGCGGCGACCATTGGGCCGGATCGTGCTTGCTGCGAATCCGCGCACGAGGTCGAGGATGTCGTGCTGCTCGTCCGACAGCGGCCACGGTGTGTAGTTCATGATGATCTCCTTTGATGGGTACAGAGCCCGGACTCTGATTCGTGTGGAGGTCGGGCGCGCCTTTGCGCCCGACCGACGATTGGCGATCCTCAGCCGCGAAGCATGTCCGCTCCGGCTCGCGAGTCCTCGACGATGTGGATGAGCGTCGGCCCCTCCCCTGCCTCCGCCTCATTCAGTGCCTCCAGCAGCGCGTCCCGACCATCGACGTGGACCCCGCGGGCACCCATCGCGCGTGCGAGTGCCGGGAAGTCCGGGCCGGTGAGCTTCACGCCCGAGGGAGTGTCCCCGCGGTCTTCCATCTCATTGCGGATCTCGCCGTACCCGCCGTTGTCGACGATGATGAGCGTCATCCGCACGCCCGCCTGCACGGCCGCGGCAAGTTCGGCGATGGTGAACATCGACCCGCCGTCACCTTCGACAGCAACCACCCTGGCCTGCGGTGATGCGAGTTTCGCTCCGATTCCGGCGGGCAGCCCGTACCCGAGGGTTCCCGCCCCGGCCGGGTAGAGGAACCGGTCTCCGGGGCGCGCCTTCCACCCGGTCTGCACACCGTAGTAGCAGGCCATCGTCGAGTCCGCGGCGACGATGAGCGGCGTCTCCGCCGAGTCCCCGAAGGCGGTGAGTGCGTCGGTGAGCTCGGCCCAGGGCCGACCATCGGATTCCCCCGCCGAGGCGGCCCTTGACTTCCAGCCCGCCGTCCAGTCCCGTGCGGCGGCAGTCGCAGACTGCGCCCCCATCGCAGTCACTCGTTCGTTCAGCTCCGCAGTCGCGGCCTGCGCGTCGGCGAGGATCGGGTGGGTCACTGTCGCGTTCGTGAGCATCTGCACCTCGTCGATGTCGATGCGCACGACGGTCTCAGGCAGGGGCAGCGGTTCGGGCCAGAAGTCGCTGGGCGCGAGTTCCGTGCCGATCGCGATGACCGTATCGGCATCACCGGTGAGTTCGGGGAGGAGTTCGAGGACTCCGATCGCTCCGATGGTGGTCTCGGCTCGGTCATCGACGAGTCCCTTCGCGTTCGAGGACAGGACGATCCCGGCCCCGAGCGTCTCCGCCAGAGCTGTGATCTCCTCCCCTGCACCACCCGCGTCCCCCGCGCCGTGGCCGACACCCGCGGCACCCGCACCGAGCGCCCCGGCCCCGGCGATGATGAGCGGACGCTGGGAGGCGGCGATCGCCTCGGCGGCGCTGTCGATCTGCTCGGTGACCGGACCGGGCAGGGCCCGGGTCACGGACGGGTGCAGCCGGCCAGGACCCTCGGTTTCAATGAGGTCGAGGGGGATCTCGATCGCGGCCGGTCTCTTCCTGCCCGAACGCATGGCAGACAGGGTCTGCCCGACGGCCAGGGATACCTCACCGGGACTGGTGACCCGCATGACTTCGGTGAGCACCGCGGACAGCGCGGCGGACTGGTTGCGGACTTCGTGGAGGAGTCCGTTGCCGCGGCCTGGATGGGTCAGCGGCATGCCGGGGGTGATGAGGAGGACGGGCACCGAGTCGGTGAACGACTGCAGCAGCGCGGTCAGTGCGTTGAGCGCGGCCGGTCCCGTGGTCGTGACGATCACCTGCACCTCGCCGGTGACGCGGGCGGCACCATCGGCCATATAGCCGGCACCCTGTTCGTGGCGGGGCGAGACGATGTCGATTCCCTGAGCCGACAGCTGCGCGAAGATCTCGAGATTGTGGGTGCCGGGGATCCCGAAGACGCGGGTGATCCCCTCGGCCTTGAGCCCGCGGGCCAGGTGGGCACCGCCGGTGACGGTCGTTGGTTCCATTCTCATTCCTCACTTCTCATTCTGCGCTCTTCACGTTCTCGCCGGTCACGACGAGCGCGTCGACGGCAACCGCCCCACCAGGAGCGACACGCACCGGGTTGATCTCGATCTCGGCGATATCGTTGTTCGCCGCCACCAGTCGCGATACTGCGACGATGACCTCGGCGAGTCCGTCGACGTCCGCGGCTGGCCGACCGCGCCACCCGGTGAGCAGCCGCGCGCAGCTCAGTCGCGCGATCATGTCGAGAGCTTCGACATGGGTCACGGGCGCGAGTTCGAGCCAGGTATCGGCGAAGAGCTCGGTCTCCGTGCCGCCGGCCGCCACCATGACCACCGGTCCGAAGTTCTCATCCTGCCGCCCACCGACGAGGATCTCGACGACATGATCGCGTGTGTCCATCTCCTCAAGAATGTATTCACCCTCGCCGAGGCGGCCGACCATGTCCGCATAGGCAGTGTCGACCGCGGCGAGATCGTTCAACCCCAGGACAATGCCCCCGACCTCGGTCTTGTGCGCCGGCCATCCGGCCTTGAGCGCGAACGGGGGCTTGAGTCCGGAGTCCGGGACCGCCTCGGCGGGTTCGCGTCCCTTCCCCAGGCTCACCGCGGCGGGAACGGGCACACCGGCCCGGGAGACGACGTCGCGGGCGGCCGCGTAGCCGGTCCCCCACGGGGTCACTGGACCGGTGAGATCCTGGGTGTCGGTGAGCCGACCGGAGTGGGCGGCGTAGAAGCCGGAGTGGGCGAGCACGCGCATGGCGGCTTCGATCGAGGTGTAGGCAGGGATGCCGAGTTCCCACAGTCGGGTCACGGCCTGCGAGTCCGCGCTCATGGAGTGGACGATGACGGGCTTCTTCGCCTCCCCGACGACCTGTCCGAGACGTTCGACGACGGCCAGCTCGGCCGCACCGAGTTCGGGGATGTCTTGGCCATAGCACCCGAAATATCCGGAGAGGATCACGGCGTCGATGGCGGGGTCGGCCAGCAGCGCCTCGGTGACATCGGCGTAGGTGTCGAGGTTCTTCTCCCCTGCCCCGTCGAGGTCGATGGGATTGTCGATGTGGTCAGCTTCTGGCAGCAGTTCGCTCATGCGTCGGCCGGTGTCCTGGCTGAGTTCGGGCACGCCGAGGCCCCAGTTCTCGGCTGTGTCGGCGGCGATCGCCCCTTGTCCGCCGGAGTCGGAGAGCACGGCGACGCGATGGCCTGCAGGCAGCCAACCTGTGGCGAAGAAGTCGGCGAGTTCGACGAGCTGACCAGGAGTGTTGAGCCGAATGGCTCCGGCGGCGCGGCAGGCAGCGTCGACGGTGTCCATCGTCGAGGTCAGCGAACCCGTGTGCGACTTGGCGAGTCGGGCCCCGGCAGAGGAGGCGCCGGTGGTGAGGATCATCGTCGGCTTCCCGGCCGCGCGCAGGGCCTTGAGCGCGGTGACGAGGGCGGTGCCGCCGGTGAACGATTCGAGGTAGAGGGCGACCTGAGTGGTGGCAGGATCGTCGACGAGGGTGGAGAGCACCTCGGCGGCGCGGACATCGGACTGGCCGCCGATCGAGGCGAAACGGGAGATGCCCAGTCCGCTGCGCGCCGACAGCGTCGCGATCTCAGTGCCGAGCTGACCGCTCTGCGTGACCACCGCGAGGGTCCCGGGCGTGAAATTGCCCCACGCCAGGAGCAGCTCATTGCTTGAGTCGACGAGGCCCAGCGAGTTCGGGCCGATGAGGCGTCCCCCGGCGGACCGGATGGCGGCGGCCAGATCCGGCGCATCGGGGACGCGGGCGGAGATGATGAGGAAGGCACGCACCCCGAGATCGAGCGCCTCGGCGACGACGCCTGCCACCGTGGGGCCGGGCACGGAGATGACGAGGAGTTCGGGCACCTCGGGCAGTTCGCGCAGATGCGTGAACGTCGGTTGGCCTTGGATCGAGGCGGCACGTGAGTTGATGAGATAGACGCGGCGGCGCTCGGCTCCGCGCAGGGCTCCGGCGGCGAGCCAGAAGCCCCATTTGCTGGAATCGTTCGATGCTCCGAGGACGGCCACGCTGCCGGGATCGAAGAACGCATCCATGTCGCTAGCTTTCCGGCGCCGAGGCGGGATCTGCAGCGAGGTCGGAAAGTCGGGCGAGGTTCTCATCGACCTTCGCCTGGGCGGCCGCACGTGGGCTGATGCCGTCATCGCGCGCGGTGGCGAGCACCTCGGCGGTGAGTTCGCGAAGGGTCGTGGTGACGATGGTCCGGCTGTCCTCCCAGCTGCCGTCGACGTCGCCGAAGGTCACCCACCACCACCAGGCGTTCGTTGCCGAGTTCGCGAGGAAGTCCGGGACCACTGTGACCCCGCGGGAGCGCAGCGTCTCTTCGGCGGCAGGCAGGACGGGCATGTTCGCTGCCTCGACGATGAGTGAGGCTTGGACGCGGTCGCAATTGTCCGGAGTGATCGCGTAGCTGACGGCGGCGGGGACGAGGACATCGGCGTCGGCTGCCAGCCAATCGTCGCGGTCACCAACGTGGTCGTCCGGTCGCAGCGAGGAGCGGTCGATTCCGCCGAAGGGGTCGCGGGTGGCGAGCAGGGTTTCGACGTCGAGTCCGTCGGGGTTGGTCACGAACCCGTCGGCATCGGCGATGCCGACGATGCGCAGTCCCGCCTCGGCGAGGTAGCGGGCGGTGGCTCCGCCCATGGACCCGAAGCCTTGGATGACGGCGGTGGATTCGCTGGGCTTGCGTCCGCCGGCGTCGAGGGCGGCGATCACCGAGGTGGCCACGCCGAGTCCGCCGACGAGTTCGTCCTGGGCGATTCCGTCGACGATGGTGGAGAACGCGGTTTGCGCGCGGGTTTCGACGGCGTCCGAGTCATCGACGAGTTTCGCCACGGCGGAGAGTCCGGAGCCGAGTTCGCGGCGGGCGAGGATTTCGTCGATGTCGTCCTGGCGGACGCCGAGGTCTTCGCCGAGAGCCCAGTAGGCGTGCATGATCGGGTTGACCGCGACGAGGAAGCGTTCGAGGACGTCTTTCGCGCCGGGTGCGCGGGGATCGAAGTCGATGCCGCCCTTGGCGCCGCCGACGGGTACGTAGGCCCGGCCGTCGCGGAGGTGGATGGCTTCCTTGCGGGTCATGCCCTGGGCGAGTCCGCGTACCTCCTCGAGGGTGCAGCCTTTGCGCATGCGCAGTCCGCCGGAGGCCGTGCCGCGCACGAGGGTGTCGATGACGACATAGCCGTGTGCGCCGGTGACAGGGTCCTGCCACGTGATGTCCATGAACATGGGGCCTCCAGGAGGGGCGTTGAGGCGGAGCATTCGTCCTTTACTGAATCGTGGTTCAGTAACGGTGTGCTTCCAGTCTGACGGGGCCGGGACACCGCGTCAAGGGCACGCGCTGCCCCAGGTCACCGAGGCCCGGAGAATCCACCTTGACGCCCGAAAGGCAGTCCTGGCAGAGCCCTCACCCGAGTTCGTGGCTGAGAAAGTCGTCGACCCAGGTCGCGAGCACGGCAGTGTCGACCGCGGAAGGGTTGACCATCACTTGGATCGCCAGACCGTCGAGGTAGGCGAGGATCCGAGTCGCGCACGCCTCGGTGCCGCCGGTCGGGGTCCGGCACTCCCCTGCCGCGATCGCTTCGTCCATGAGTCCGCGCAGCACGGACTTCCATTCGCGGTCGAGCGCGGCGTAGGTCGACGAAACGGCCTCATCGAAGAGACCGGCCGACCATGCGTCGATCCAGATCTTCCAACTGCGCGAGGACCCGCTGGGCATGTACCAGCCGACGACGTCCCGCAGGCGATTGCGTGCAGGTGACAGTGGTGACGCCCCGTCCATACCGGCTGCACCGTCCCACGCCCGTTCCGCAGCACTGTTCCGTACCCGCCCTGCAGCGATCTCACGGGAATGCTCGATGTCCTGACGTCCCGCATAGTCGAAGGCCGCGGAGACGAGGGCTTCCTTCGTCTCGAAGTGGTAGATGACGAGGCTGGCGCTCAAGCCCAGCCGTGCCGCGACGTCGGAGACGCGCAGGGCCCGCAGTCCGGATGCGTCGATCTCCTCGACCGTCGCCGCCAGGATCTCCTCCCGACGCACGGCTGCATTCTTTCGTGCCATCTCCCCAGCCTCCCTTCAGCGCCCTGTCCTCCAGCATCCCACGCCCCGGGACACAGCCCCGGCATGACGAGGAGAACTCAGGGCAGGACGATCTCGGCGGCCGGTCCGACCATGGCCAGAGCCTTGGGACGCTCGAGCAGACGGCCGGCCATCGCACTGACCTCCTCAGCCGTGACCGAACGGACGCGGTCGATGAGGTCCATCGGCGATTCGAGCGGCAGACCGAAGATCTCCGACCGGGCGAGACGATTCATGCGCGCTGCCGAGGATTCGAGCCCGAGCACCATCGACCCCGCCAACTGAGACACGATCTCATCGAGTTCGAACTGGCTCGGGGTCTCCTGCGCCAACCGGGCCCACTCCTCCAGCGCCAGATCGACTACTGCCTGAGCATTCTCCGCCGTGCAGCCGGCGTAGATGCCGAAGGTGCCGGTATCCGTGAATTGGCTGGCCACGCAGTTGACCGCATAGGCCAGTCCCCGTTCCTCACGCACGCTCTGGAACAGCCGCGACGACATTCCGCCGCCGAGCATGGTGAGCATGACCGAGTAGATGAACCGGTCATCGTCCCCTTCTGGCAGGCCTTCGCAGCCGAGCAGAATGCCCAGCTGCTCGATGTCCTTGACGGTGTGTGAGACGCCCGCCTGGAAGTCCGGACGCACACGTGCGGCCCCAGCCAGGTGCGAGCCTTTCGCCACCGAGGCGGCTCCGTCGTTCGAGTCGCCCGTGCCCACCGGGCCCGGACCGTGAACACTGTTCCCGGCGCCCGACCAGACGTCGGCACGGGACCCGAGCCCCGCCTCGGCGAGGGCCTCCTCGACCATCGCGAGCACTTCTTCATGAGTCGCCCCACCTGCGGCAGCGATGACCAGCCGCGGCGGAATATATGTCGACTGGTAGTGGTCGATGACCGTGTGATGGCCGAGCACCCGGATCTGGTCCTTCGTGGCTCCCACCGGCCGTGCCAGCGAGTGCTGCCCGAAGACGAGCGCATCGAAGTCGTCGAAGAGCACATCGCCGGGGTCATCGGCCGACATCGCGAGCTCTTCGATGATGACGCCGCGCTCGCGTTCGAACTCCTCGACATCGAGCTGGGAGTTCGAGACCATGTCGACGAGCAGCCCGGTGATGTCCGGCAGATCGGTCACCAGACACCGGGAGTAGTAGCAGGTGAGCTCCTTCGCGGTGATCGCGTTCGAGTCCCCGCCCGTGCGGTCGAAGGCCGCGGCAATCGACTTCGCATCTCGGGTGCCTGTGCCCTTGAACAGCATGTGCTCGAGGAAGTGCGTCGAGCCTGCGGTCTCGGCGGATTCGTCGCGGGACCCGGCAGCGACCCAGATCCCGATCGTCTCCGAGGCCAGGCCCGGCATGAATTCGGTGGTCAGCGTCAAACCACCGGGGAGGACAGACCGATCGATTCGGCTGCCCTCCCCGGTGTGTGAACTATTCAGTATCAGTTGTCTGATCCCTCGTCGTCCGACTTCTCGTCTTCATCGGTGACCGGGGCCAGCGAGAGCTTGCCGCGGTCATCGATCTTCGTGATCTCGACCTGGACCTTCTGGCCCACGCCGACGACGTCCTCGACGTCCTCGACACGCTTGCCGTCATTGAGCTTGCGCAGCTCGGAGATGTGCAGCAGACCGTCCTTGCCCGGGGTCAGGGAGACGAAGGCGCCGAAGCTCATCGTCTTCACGACGGTGCCCAGGTAGCGTTCGCCGACCTCGGGGACCTGCGGGTTCGCGATCGCGTTGATCATCGAGCGGGCGGCCTCGGCGGCCGGTCCGTCGGTGGCACCGATGAGGACGGTTCCGTCGTCTTCGATGCTGATATCCGCGCCCGTGTCCTCCTGGATCTGGTTGATCATCTTGCCCTTGGGCCCGATGACCTCACCGATCTTGTCGACGGGGATGTTCACGGAGATGATCCGCGGAGCCGTCGGAGCCATCTCGGCCGGGGCATCGATGGCCTCGGCGATGACGTCGAGGATGACCATGCGTGCTTCGCGGGCCTGCTTGAGTGCGGCACCGAGCACCGAGGCGGGGAGGCCGTCGAGCTTGGTGTCGAGCTGGATCGCGGTGATGAAGTCACGCGTACCGGCGACCTTGAAGTCCATATCGCCGAAGGCATCTTCGGCACCGAGGATGTCGGTCAGAGCCGCGTATGCGGTCTGCTCGCCCTGGTCGGTGGAGATGACGTCGGAGACGAGACCCATGGCGATGCCGGCGACGGGCGCCTGCAGCGGCACACCGGCCGAGAGCATGGCCAGCGTCGAGGCGCAGACCGAGCCCATCGAGGTCGAACCGTTCGAACCGAGGGCCTCGGAGACCTCACGGATCGCGTACGGGAAGTCCTCGCGCTTGGGCAGAACGGGCACGAGGGCACGTTCGGCCAGTGCGCCGTGGCCGATCTCGCGGCGCTTCGGGCTGCCCACACGACCGGTCTCACCGACCGAATAGGGCGGGAAGTTGTAGTGGTGCATGTAGCGCTTCGACGTCTCGGGTGAGAGCGAGTCGATGGTCTGCTCGAGCTTGAGCATATTCAGCGTGGTGACACCCAGGATCTGGGTTTCGCCGCGTTCGAAGATGGCCGAACCGTGCACGCGCGGGATGACGTTGGTCTCGGCGGTGAGCGGACGGATGTCCTTGAGACCGCGACCGTCGATGCGGATCTGTTCGGTGAGGATGCGCTTGCGCACGACCTGCTTGGTCAGCGCGTTGAGCGCGTTCGCGATCTCCTTCTCACGGCCTTCGAAGCGCTCCCCGAGCTTCTCGAAGAGCTCGTCGAGGAGGGCGGCACCTGCGGCTTCGCGCTCCTGCTTGTCGGCGATCTGGAAGTTCTCGGTCTGCTTCGCTTCGGCGAGTTCCTTCACGGCCTCGTAGACGTCGTCCTCGTAGTCGCGGAAGACGGGGAATTCGACGGTCGGCTTCGCGGCGCGATCGGCGAGTTCGGACTGCGCACGGCAGAGCTCGGCGATGAACGGCTTCGCAGCTTCGAGACCTTCGGACACGACCTCCTCGGTGGGGGCCGCAGCGCCGGTCTTGATCTTGTCGATGGCGTTGTCGGTGGCTTCGGCCTCGACCATCATGATGGCGACGTCGTCACCGACCACGCGACCGGCGACAACCATGTTGAACACGGCGTCAGCGAGCTGTGAGTGGTTCGGGAAGGCGACCCACTGACCGTCGATGAGCGCGATGCGCACACCGCCGATGGGGCCGGAGAACGGCAGACCCGAGAGCTGGGTCGACATCGAGGCGGCGTTGATGGCCAGGGCGTCGTAGATGTGGTCGGGGTTGACCGACATCACGGTGACGACGACCTGGACCTCGTTGCGCAGGCCCTTGACGAAGGACGGGCGCAGCGGGCGGTCGATGAGGCGGCAGGTGAGGATCGCGTCGGTCGAGGGGCGTCCCTCACGGCGGAAGAACGAGCCGGGGATGCGGCCGGCGGCGTACATGCGCTCTTCGACGTCGACGGTCAGGGGGAAGAAGTCGAAGCCCTCACGGGGGTTCTTTCCGGCCGAGGTGGCCGAGAACAGCATGGTGTCGTCGTCGAGGTAGGCGACGGCGGATCCGGCGGCCTGCTGGGCAAGTCGTCCGGTTTCGAAGCGAATGGTGTGTTTGCCGAAGCTGCCGTTGTCGATATGGGCAACGGCGGATTCAGGGTTGAGTCCCACGTAGTCTCCTCTGTTGTGCCGGTGCGCGGCGGCTCTCGCAAGGCCTGCAGCGCTCGAGGAAGGTCCCTCGACGCCAGGAGGCATCGCTCTGCATTGCGCAGCGCGAGGCCCCGCGCCCTTCCGGCGGGATATTGGCTGTGGACGATGCATGGATCCACGCCGGTCATCGATCGGGGCCCACGGAACCGGAGCTGCCAGCCGCTTGCCTCTGCAAGCCGGTGTCAGCGCACAATCCTCCGGAGGCCACTACCGAAGACCGAAACGTCCATGGCATGTGCGTCCACGCATGAGTCTACCGCAGAAGCACGAAAGCGCCCCACCGAGTGGTGGGACGCTTCCGAGCAGATCCGACGCGGTCGAAGCGATTCGATGCGGTCGAATCAGCGTAAGCCGATCAGCAGGGCTGGATCAGCGGCGCAGGCCGAGGCGCTTGATGAGCGAACGGTAACGCTCGATGTCGACCTTCTGCAGGTACTTGAGCATGCGGCGACGCTGGCCGACGAGGAGCAGCAGGCCACGACGCGAGTGGTGGTCGTGCTTGTGATCCTTGAAGTGTTCGGTCAGATCGGTGATCCGGCGGGTCAGCAGTGCAACCTGAACCTCGGGAGAACCGGTGTCGCCCTCATGAGTTGCATATTCCTTGATGATCTCTTGCTTCACAGCGGTATCGAGAGCCATGGAGTTCTCCTTCGTATCGTTGCGCGGCGCGAAGACCTGAAGTCTTCGCACTATGGGACCGCGGCCGGTGAAAACGGCAGAGATCAGCTTATCAGGTGTGCAGGACCTCGCGCACATCGGCGATGTCCTCATGCATCTGCACGATGAGGTCGTCCATCCCGGTGAACGCGACCTGGCCGCGGATGCGGGCGACGAATTCGAGAGTCATCTCACGGTCGTAGACGTCGAATGCGCCGAATTCCTTATCGAGCACATGGGCTTCGACGCGGCGTTCGCTGCCTTTGAATGTCGGGTTCGTGCCCACGGAGATCGCCGCCGGGTACGGCTGGCCCTCGCCGGAGAACGTCGCCCAGCCGGCGTAGACGCCGTCGGCGGGGACGAGCCCTTCGGGGTTCTCGGAGAGGTTCGCCGTCGGGAATCCGAGGTCGCGTCCGCGGGCGTCGCCGTGGACGACAGTGCCGTGGAGGGCATGGTAGCGGCCAAGCTGATCGGCCACCTCGGCGACGTCGCCTGCCGTGAGCTGTTCGCGGATGCGCGAGGACGAATACCGTCCTCCGCGGCCGACTTCGTCGATCGTCTCGGTCCGGAAGCCGTAGACCTCGCCGAGGCGGCGCAGCGTGTCGATGGTGCCTTCGTTGTCACGGCCGAAGCGGACGTCGTCGCCGACGACGACGATCTTCGCGGCCAGGGCTTCGACGAAGTAGGTGCGCACGAATTCCTCGGCCGTCTGAGCGGCGAAGTCGAGGTCGTAGGGCTGGATGAGCAGCGCATCGATGCCGGTGGCCGCGATGAGGTCGGCGCGCTGCCGGGTGGAGGTGATCATCACGGTCGGTTCCGCGGGGCGGTGGACGGTGCGCGGATGCGGGTCGAAGGTCATCGCGATCGAGCGCAGCCCGTTCTGGCGGGCGAGTTCGGCGACGGTCGTCAGGACGGTCTGGTGTCCGCGGTGCACGCCGTCGAAGTTGCCGAGGGTGACGACGGTGCCGACAGCGTCGACCTCGACCTCATCGAGTCCGTGATACAGCTCCACCAGACGTTCGCTCCTTCCGTGCACCGATTCAGATTATCGCAGAGACCTCGCGCCTCCTAACCCGCACCTCGCCGAGGCGGTCCACCCCGATCTCAGGTGATGATCGCCCACCCGATGATCCCGATGAGGGAGGCGAAGGCGATGGAGACGAAGGTGCCGATGATGAACCGCTCCCCCGCCGCTGCAGAGGATTTGATCTCGGCGAACCGGCCGAGCCCCTTGACCGCGATGACCACGGCCATGAGTTCGGGACGACCGAGGACGATCGCTCCGGCGATGAGGGCGCGTTCGACGATGCCGATCCACATTCCCCCGCGCAGGACCTCGACGTCTTCGGCCCCGGTGCGCTCGGGTTTGCTTCCGGGGCCCGCATGGGTCAGCCGCAGGAAAGCAGGCACGAGCGGCCAGCCGATGAGTGCTGCGACGACGGCCGCTGCGACGGCGATGAGCACGTCAGTCCACATTGTCTGCTCCTTCTGCCAGCCCGAGGTGATGGCGGGCGAGATCCTCGGCGCCGGCGACGATCTCGGCGATGCCGGGAGCGAGCACCCGGGACACTGCCTGCTGGGAGACGTCGAAGCGGGCAGCGATCTCGTTCTGGGTCGCCTCGGGGTGGTCGAGACGGTAGTTGACGTAGCCGCGGGAGTGGACGCGCAGCTCTGCCAGCGTGCTCACGAGCAGGCGCAGACTCGCCTCGGCGAGACGACGGTGAGCGTCCGGTGCGGTGCTCTGTTCGGCGCTTGGGTCAACCGACCCCGGGTTGACGGCAGCCTCCGACGCCGCACTCTGCCCGGCGCTCGGGTCAGAGCGTACGATGAGGTTGGCGGGAGCGGTCTTTGCGGCTTCCACGGCCTGGCGGGCGGCGTAGAAGGCGGGGCCGCGACCCTCGGTCGTCGATTCGGGCAGCGGTTCGTCGACGGCGCCGATGCCGATGCCGATGTGCCACCCGGCCTCGACCGCGAGCCGGCGCACCGCCTCGGCGACGGCATGCGCATCATCGAGGACGCCCTGGACCTCATCGCCGATCGTCCGGGCGAAGGGCACGAGCGTCGGGATGGATGACAGAACAGCGAGGGCCTCGGGCACGGCATCGTTGCTCGTGCGCGAATCCTGCTGGTCGATGGTCAAGACGAACATGGGACCAGTACAGCAGATCGCAGACTGCAATACAAGTGTTTTGATTGTATTTGTCAATTACAACGAAACAGATTGTTTATGCGAGGTCGATGGCGAAAGCCGTGACAGACTTGAGGCCGCCGCCGGATCGCACCTCGGCCACGGAGACGAGTTCGTTCTCCCAGACCACGGCGACTTCCCTGCCGGTCACGTCCTCCGAGCCGATACCGGCGGACCAGTCATCGGCCTCGACGGTCTTGCCCTGCATGAGGGCGGTGGCCTGGTCGCGGGTGACGGTGACGACGGCCAGCAGGGTGCGGGCCGCCTCGGCCAAGGTGATGAGTTCCGGTGCGGCGACGTCGAGATCCTCGGGCAGGGTCACGGCCTGGTCGATGTCGAAGGCGCCGACTCGGGTGCGGCGCAGCGCCGTGAGATGACCGAACACGCCGAGGTCGGTGCCGATGTCGCGGGCGAGTGCCCGCACGTAGGTGCCCGAGGAGCAGTCGACTTCGACATCGACGTCGATGAAGCCTTCGTCTGCGGCGAAGCGGATGTCAATGATCTCGAACGCCGAGACCTCGACGCGGCGGGCCTTCAGTTCGACGTTCTCGCCTGCGCGCACGCGCGCATACGAGCGCTTGCCGTCGACCTTGATCGCCGAGACGGCACTGGGCACCTGGTCGATGGAACCGCGCAGCTTGGCCACTGCGGCTTCGATGGCGGCGGCGCCCACGCCGGAGAGATCGGCCGGATCCGCGAAGCGATCGGGTTCGGAGTCAGCATCATCGGTCGGGGTCGACGAGCCCAGACGAATCGTCGCGAAGTACGTCTTCGAGACCCCGGTGATGTAGGTGAGCAGCTTGGTACCGCGGCCGAGGCCGAGCACCAGCACTCCCGTGGCCATGGGATCGAGCGTTCCGGCGTGGCCGACCTTCTTGGTGCCGAACCAGCGGCGGATGCGTGAGACCACGCCGTGGGAGCTCAGACCCTGCGACTTGTCGCAGACGAGGATGCCCTGCGGGGAAGAATCACTCACGAAGGCAGGGATCAGTTGAAGGAGGCGTGCACATGATCCATGTGATTCGCCGTCGCGTCTCCGCGATCCTCCATGCTCTTCCAGCCCTGACCGGGCATCCAGATGCGCTGCTGCCAGATGACGTACTTGACGTTGAGGCTGCCCTGGTTCTTGATGAGGTACTCGGCAATGCGGTCGCCGGTCGCACGGTTGATCATAATGTCGATGGCTTCACCGGTGTTGTGATCGGAACCGGTGCCGGGGCGGCGTCCGCCGAAGGTCTTGACTTCGGGGAACTTCGCGCACACGGCACGGTAGCCGTTGACGGCGTTCGGCAGCAGACCGGATTCGATCGACGACGACACGCTGCACGGCGGTGCGGAGGTGTCGCTCGAGGCGCCTTCGTCCTTCGAGGACGAGTCATCCGAGGACTTCTCGTCCGACGAACCCGAGGACGAGTCCTCGCTGCTCTCGGCCGAGGATTCGGCGGTGGGCTTGGGCTTCGGCGGAGCCTTGACCTCAAGCGTGGTCTTCGACGACTTGTTCTTGTACTTCGGGTCGTCCTTGACCTTCTCGAGGTACTCTTCGCCGGCCTTCTCCCGCTGCGCGTCGATCTCGTCCTGGCTCACCGACGACGGGGTCGCTTGCTCAGGAGTGGTGCTCGCGGCTTCGCTGGTGACGGTGCCGGATTCCGGCGGACCCATCACGACGGTCGAACCGACCACGGCCGCGGTCGCTGCCGCCGGAACGGCGATGGCGGCAACGACGGGACGCTGCTTGACGGTCGCCAGCACAGAGGTCGCCGTCGACGGCGAGGTCGCTGCGCGTCGGCCCGCGGGGCGCTTGCCGGGAGTCAGATCCCGGACGAGCTGCTTCGCGAACGACGGCTTCGGTGAAGAGTGCTTACCCAATGCAGAATTCCCTTAACAGAGTCGTAATCGTTTCGTTACCGGAAAAAGTCTACGACATCTCGGAAAGATAACAAAACTGTTACGAGAAGTTTTTCTGAATTCGTGACGAAGACCATCGTGACGAAGTCCAGGGTCACTCGTCGTCAGGGGTCTCGCTCTTCTTGTACGGATCGGCCTCACCCGCGTGCTGTGCGTCCTTGGCCAGACCGGCCACACGCGCATCGTCGGCGGCAGCCTGAGCGAGCAGTCCGTCGAGTCGTGCGGCCGCCTCGGGGACGGCGTCGGCGATGAATTCGAGACTCGGTGTCAGCCGGATCGTCAGGCCCTTGCCGACCTCGGAGCGGATGAATCCCTTCGCGGATTCCAGCGCTTTGCCGGTGCCGATGAGGTCCTGGTCATCGCCGTAGACGGTGTAGAAGATGTCGGCGTGCTGCAGATCTCCGGTCACCCGGACATCCGTGACGGTGACGAAGCCGAGGCGCGGATCCTTGAGCCGACGCTCGATCGTGCTGGCGACGATGACCTTGATCTGGTCGGCGATCTTGCGAGCCCTGGTGGGGTCTGCCATGGTGCTGTCCTTCTGGTTCGGGGCCGAAGCTTCTCTTCTGGCCCTATTTTAGACGTGGAATCGAACCGGCTCCGGCCGGTCCCCTGTACCGGGGTCCGACCGGAGCCGACGAATCCGACTCACGTCGAAAGCCTGCGACTGTCTCAGTCGCGCGGCTTCTCCTGCATCTCGAAGGTCTCGATGATGTCTCCGACGCGCAGGTCGTTGAACTTGCCGAGGCCGATACCGCACTCGTAGCCCTCGCGGACCTCGGTGGCATCGTCCTTGAACCGGCGCAGCGACTCGATGCTGACGTTGTTGCCGACGACGACTCCATCGCGGGTGACGCGTGCGGTCGAGTTCCTCTTGATGTGTCCATCGCGGACGATCGAACCGGCGATGTTGCCGAACTTCGAGGACCGGAAGACCTCGCGGATCTCGGCGGTACCGGTCTGGACCTCTTCGTACTCGGGCTTGAGCATGCCCTTGAGCGAGGACTCGATATCGTCGATCGCCTGGTAGATGACCGAGTAGTAGCGGACATCGACGCCTTCGCGGTCGGCCAGGTCGCGAGCCTTCGCTTCCGGACGGACGTTGAAGCCGAGGACGATCGCGTTGTCGACCGTGGCCAGGTTGATGTCGTTCTCGGTGATCGCACCGACGCCGCGGTGGATGATCCGCAGGTCGACGTCGTCGCCCACATCGATCTTGAGCAGCGAATCCTCGAGTGCTTCGACAGCACCGGAGACGTCGCCCTTGAGGATGAGGTTGAGCATGTCGACCTTGCCCTCAGCCAGAGCCTTCGTGAAGTCCTCGAGGCTGATGCGCTTGCGACCGCGGGCCTGAGCGGCGTTGCGCTCGATGGCGTCGCGCTTCTCAGCGATCTGACGGGCCGTGCGATCGTCATCGGTGGAGATGAACGAATCACCGGCACGCGGCACGGACGACAGACCAAGCACCTGGACCGGACGCGAGGGACCAGCCTCCTCGACGAGGGCGCCGTTCTCATCGAACATCGCACGCACACGTCCGTAGGCGGTGCCGCAGACGATCGCGTCGCCCTGACGCAGGGTGCCGGACTCGACGAGCACGGTCGCGACGGCGCCGCGGCCCTTGTCGAGCTTGGCTTCGATCGCGATGCCGCGAGCGGACTTGTCGGGGTTGGCCCGCAGGTCGAGCGCGGCGTCCGTGGTCAGCAGCACGGATTCGAGCAGCTGGTCGATGCCCTCGCGCTTGAGCGCGGAGATCGGCACGAACATGGTCTCGCCGCCGTACTCTTCGGCCACGAGGTTGTATTCGGTCAGCTGCTGCATGACCTTGGCCGGGTTCGCCCCGTCCTTATCGATCTTGTTCACAGCCACGACGATCGGCACATCGGCCGCCTGGGCGTGGTTGAGAGCTTCGATGGTCTGCGGCATGACACCGTCATCGGCGGCGACCACGAGGATCGCGAGGTCCGTCGACTTCGCACCGCGGGCACGCATGGCGGTGAACGCCTCGTGACCCGGGGTATCGAGGAAGGTGATCTTGCGATCCTGGCCTTCGTGTTCGACTTCGGCCTGGTAGGCGCCGATGTGCTGGGTGATGCCGCCGGCCTCGCGAGAGGCGACGTTCGCCGAGCGGATGGCGTCGAGCAGCTTGGTCTTACCGTGGTCGACGTGACCCATGACGGTGACGACCGGCGGACGAGCCTGCAGGTCTTCGTCGTCTTCCTCGGCGGCTTCGGCGTCGAGGTCGATGTCGAAGGTCTCGAGCAGCTCACGGTCTTCGTCTTCGGGTGAGACGATCTCGATCTTGTAGCCGAGCTCCTCACCGAGGACCTCGAAGGTCGCCTCGTCGAGGGACTGCGTGATCGTCGCCATCTCACCGAGGTGGAAGAGCACGGTCACGAGGTTCGTCGGATCCGTGTTGATCTTCTCGGCGAAGTCTGCCAGCGAGGAGCCGCGACGCAGGCGCAGCGGCGTATTGCCGTCTCCGCGCGGAACGCTGACGCCGCCGACCGACGGAGCCTGCATCTGCTCGAGCTCTGCGCGCTTCGCCCGCTTCGACTTGCGTCCCTTCTGACGGGGACCGCCGCCGCGGCCGAATGCGCCCTGCGTGCTTCCGCGACCGCGACCTGAACCGCGACCGCCGGGACCGCCGCCGGGACCACGACGCGGGCCGCCGGGAGCAGCGCCCGGTGCACCGGGTGCTCCGCCGGGAGCGTTTCCGCGTCCGCCGCCGCGACCACGGCCGGGAGCGGGCTTGTTCAGGGCCGAGTTCTTCAGCATCGACGGGTTCGGGCGAGGTGCGCCCGGACGCGGTGCCGGACGAGGACCGCCCGAGGACTCCTCACCGGTGCCGCGCGGCTTCTGACCGGGCTTCGGCATTCCCTGCGAAGGAGCGAACGGGTTGTTGCCGGGGCGTCCGCCCTGGCCGCCCTGACCACCCTGGCCGCCGGAACGACCGCCGGGCTTGGGACCGCGACCGGGCTTCGGCATTCCCTGCGAGGGAGCAAAGGGGTTGTTGCCGGGGCGGGCCGAACGTCCACCGGGCTTCGGGGCACCGGGCTTGGCGGCACCGCCGGGCTTGGGAGCTCCGGGCTTCGGTGCACCCGGCTTGGGTGCAGCGGCCGGCTTCGGAGCTCCGGGCTTGGAAGCGGAAGTGCCTGCGGACTCCGCTTCGGCAGCAGGTGCCTCAGCAGGGGCTTCGGCGGGAGCCTCGGCCTTGGGGGCAGCCGATGCTGCGGGCTTGGCGCCCGGCTTGGGAGCCGACTTCGCTGAGGAGGCGACCGCCTCGGCGGGTTCGGTCTTCGCCGGGGTAGCAGACTTCGCCGGGGTTTCGGGCTTCGCCGGGCTCGACTTGGGCGTCGACTTCGCGGCGGGTTTGGGTGCGGGCTTCGCACCGGGCTTCGGGGCTCCGGGCTTCGCCGCAGGCTTGGCTGCGGACTTCTTCGCGGCACCGCCGGCGGACTTCTCGCCGGAAGAAGGTGCGGAATCGGCGAAAGCTTCCCTCACTCGGCGCACGACGGGCGCTTCGAGCGTCGAGGAAGCGGAGCGAACGAATTCGCCCATGTCCTGGAGCTTCTCGAGGACGTTCTTACTTGTTGTGCCGAGCTCTTTTGCGAGCTCATGGACACGGGGCTTTGCCACAGTTCTCCTGTCCGGGTTCTTTCCCGGTCAGGAAAGAACCTCATCAATGAAGAGCAGTACTCATTTCACTGCTCTCTCGAATTCCGTTTGGGTGTCATCGTGCGACACTCACAACTTGTCATCCATTCGGCTTACCCGTTCTCTTTGGGTTCGGTGTCCTGCCTCGGGAGGTCCGAGGCGGTGATCTTCGTTCGAAACGCTCGAGCGAAGGGGGCAGCGGTCCGCGCCTTGGCCAGGCACTTCTCAACAGGGTGCACCCAGGCGCCGCGTCCTGGCAGTGTCGCTGACACGTCGTGGACGATGGCGGGGTGCTGATCGGGGCGGAACACGAACCGTGTCAGCTCGCTCCGATCGGCCTTCTGCCGACAGGCGATGCACGTCCTTACGGGTCCATCGCCAACATTCACAATGAATGATTCTACAGCACCAGCACCCCGACGCGCGCCAGGGGGCCAGTGGTGAGAATCACTGCGTCGGGCTACTCGCCTGCGACGATGTGCATCAGTCGCCCTCGACGATACGAGTCAGTCGCCTGCGACGATGTCGATCTTCCAGCCGGTGAGCTTCGCGGCCAGACGGGCGTTCTGCCCTTCCTTGCCGATGGCCAGGGAGAGCTGATCGGTCGGCACGACCGCGCGGGACTCCTGCGCTGCGGCGTCGAGGATCTCCACGCGCTTCGTCTTCGCCGGCGACAGGGCGTGGGCGATGAATTTCGCCGGATCGTCGGAGTAGTCGACGATGTCGATCTTCTCCTGGCCGAGTTCGTTCATCACCGCGCGCACCCGAGAGCCGAGCTCGCCGATGCAGGAGCCCTTCGCGTTGACTCCGGGCTTCGTGGCGCGGACAGCGAGCTTCGAGCGGTGGCCGGCCTCGCGGGCCAGGGACACGATCTCGACGGTGCCGTCGGCGATCTCCGGGGCTTCGTGGGCGAAGAGGCGGCGCACGAGGTTCGGGTGGGTGCGGGAGACGGTGACGGAGGTGCCCTTCTGCCCCTTGTGGACATCGGCGATGTAGACACGCAGGCGGGTGCCGTGGGTGTACTCCTCGCCGGGGACCTGTTCGTGCGGGGGCAGGACGGCCTCGACATCGCCGAGGTCGACCTGGACCATCTGCGGGTCCCTGCCCTGCTGGATGGTGCCCGAGGCGATCTCGCCCTCACGGCCCTTGAACGCGCCCAGCAGGGTTTCGTCCTCGACATCGCGCAGGCGCTGATGGATGACCTGTCGGGCGGTCTGGGCGGCGATGCGGCCGAAGCCGGTGGGAGTGTCGTCGAATTCGCCGATCGGATTGTCGTCGTTGTCGAATTCGACTGCGAGGATGCGCACTTCGCCGGTGGAGGTGTCGAGTTCGGCGCGGGCGTCGGGCCAGGCGCCCTCGGTCTTCTGGTAGGCGAGGAAGAGTGCCTGTTCGATGAGTTCGATGAGGGTGCCGAGCGGAATCTCCCGCTCTCGTTCGATCATGCGCAGAACATTGAGATCGATGTCCATATGCCTATGTCCTCTCCGGCTCATTCGAGCATTGAATTGTCTGTGTTCACTTATGCAGGCGTAACAGTCTATCCCAGTCCCAGCCCGCATTCTGTCAGTGATTCCCCACGATCGGCCGGCGATGCCTCACTGTCGGCCCGCGATGCCTCACCGACGGCGTTCGCGGGACGTGAGCTTCACCTCAGCGGAACTTCAGCTCCACCTGCGCCTTGCGGATATCGTCGAGCGGCACCTGCGTGATTTCCCTGCTCTGAGGGTTCGTTCCCGTGATCGACGTCTCCCCCACCTCGGCGAGGTCGAGTTTGAACGTGTCCTTCTTCGTTGTGATCTCCAACCGTCGACCGATCACCCGCCGGAAGTGGCGCGGGGTCTCGAGCTTCCGGGTGGCGCCGGGGCTGGTGACCTCGAGCTGGTAGGGCTTGTCCCGGAAGATCTCGACCTCGTCGAGGGCGTCTCCGACGATCTTCGTCGATTCCGCGATCTTCTCCATCGACATCGGATCGGTGCTCGATTCGTCGAGATCGACGACGACTGTCAGGGTCCGGCGGGGCCCTGCGGCGACGGCCTTGACGTTCTCCAGGTGGTATCCCGCCGCTTGCAGGGGCGGGGCGAGCAGACCCTTGATCCGATCGACGTCCTCGTCCATATCTCCTCCTCTTCGCTGGGCGGCCCCCTCGCCGAGGCGGCTGAGGTGGGTGCGGTGGTCCGTGCAGGTGCCCGGGCGACCGTTTCACCCCACCCTAAGCGACACCATCGCCCGACGTTAAGCATCCGGGCCGCGGGTTGAGCGTCCGTGCAGGCGGGACAGCATCCGATAGGATTGCCGTATGCGTTTTCCCGTCAGTCGCCGCGTCCTGTTGACCGCCGGCGTCGGCGGGGTCAGTCTGGGGCTGCTGACCGCCTGTGGGCTGCGCATCGATTCCGATCCGGACATTCCCACCCTCGATTCCACGCAGCAGCTGCGCAATCGCATCGCACGCATCCTCGACGCCACCTCCCCCGGTTCCGGTGACCCTGCGACGGCTGGTGAGGACCTTGCTGATTTCACGGCGGCGATCGGCCCGGTCTGGGCACCGCCGGCCGAGTTCGCCACCGAACCTCCCCCGACCGCGGAGGAGCGGACGTTCGTCGAGGCCGCCGAGGTGGTGCTCAAGGCCGTGTTCGAGGCTGCGCCCCAGCTCGGTTCGGGTCTCATCCCGGTGCTGTCCGATGTGGCAGTGGGGCTGACGCTGACCGCGGGGACGAAGAAGCCCGAGCTCATCACCACCGCTGATGACCTCATCCGCACCGGCCGTGAGGACATGGCCGGTGCCGACAACTCGTCCAAAGACAGTTCCGGCGGCTCGGACAGCTCCGACGGCGACGGCTCGGACGACGGGACGCAGGATCGCCAGGCCATGTTCAACGCGATCCTCAACCAGTCCCGGGCGGCGGCCTACGGCTATGAGCGTCTCGCCGTGAACTTCGAGACGAAGTCCCCCGAACGCACGCGAGCGCTGGACCGGATCGAATCCCTGGGATCACTGTCCGGGGAGATGCTCGAACTCCTCGGCGAGGACGGAGCGGATCCGAACGCCTCGGCATGGAAGCTCGATCCCACACCGGTCGATGCCGCCTCGGCGAAGGAACTCGCGCTCAATCTCGAGGACGGCGTGGCCGCCTCGGTGCTGCCGTGGCTGGACGGGGAACCTGCGGCGATCCTGCGGTTGTGGGAATCGGCGCGGGCGCGTTCGGGCTTCGCAGCCCCGCAGCCGCTGCGGTTCACCTATGACGATTCCGGACAGGCGGAGGCGACGAAGTGAAGGTTCCACCGGTTCTCTACCGGGCCACGCGCGACATCATCGGCGAATATCGCACCGATGCCTGGGTCGCGGCACTGGATTTCATGGCCAATGAGCTCCTCGACCGGTGGAAGCTGCGCTTCGACGAGGTGCCCGGGTCCCCGTGGGCCGGCTGCGAATCACTGGTCATTCCGGTGCTCACGCAGGAGAACTATCAGGGTGTGCTGCGCTTCGCCGCGCCGACCTCGGCGCATACGGCCGCGCATGCGCAGGTGCTGCGGGCGCTGAAGATGTGGAACGGGCACGGTGCCGTCCGGGTCATCCGCGATGATCGCAGCTTCCGGGTGACACTGCAGGAGCGGCTGCGCACGAAGGACAATCTCTCGGTGCTGCCCCTGGCCGATGTGCCGCCCGTCTGGGGTGCCCTGCAGCGGTCCCTGGAGATTCCCGCGAGTGCGGAGTTCCTGCGCGTCCAAGACGTCGTCGCCGGGTGGCTGAACAGCTTCGAAGCCGATGCCGGCCTGCTCAACGGCTGGTCGGAGGCAGGCCCGCATGACTCGCTGCTGCTGTCGTTCGCCCGCAACTGGATGCAGACTCTGGCCGCCTCAGACGAGAACTGGCTCATCCACGCCGACCTGCACTACTACAACATCCTCGCCGGCAACCCGGATCCCACGGGCATTTCGACCTGGAAGGCCATCGACCCGCAGCCGTTGGCCGGGCCGACCGCCTACACCTTGGCTCCGGTGCTGTGGAATCGACTGGCGGAGATCCCCTCGGATCATCCGCAGGCGCAGGCGGCCTGGCTGCGCGGCTTCGCCACTGATCTGGCCCTGTGCGCGGGCATCGACCCGCAGTACGGGATGGGTGCGACGGTGGCGCGGGAGATCACGAACATGTTCTGGTATCTGCGGTCGGCGACCGGCGGGTCGACGTCGGGGCTGGCCGATGCGGCAAGGTCCCTGTGGGTGGCCCGCGCGCTGTCGGGTGCCGACGTCGCCGGAGTCAACGCCCACGCCCTCAAACCCATCGGCTAGTTATTGCTACCTGACGGACCCCCAGCGTGGTGGCGCCGGGTTGTTGGGGACCCGTCGGGTAGCAAGTGTCAGTGGATGAGGCTGGAGATCACGTCGTAGCCCAGTTTGAGGATCATCGCCGAGACCACGACGACGAAGATGACGCGGACGAATCCCGAACCCTTCGCCAGCGCGGTGCGGGCTCCGAAGATGCCGCCGGCGACGTTGCCGACCGCCACGACCATGCCCAGCAGCCACACGACCTGCCCGTCGGGGACGAAGTAGACCAAGGCTCCGAAGTTCGTCGCCCAGTTGATGACCTTCGCCGTGGCCGAGGCCTGCAGGAACGAGAACCCGATGAGCGAGACGAACGCGATGACGAGGAACGATCCGGTGCCCGGTCCGAGCACCCCGTCGTAGACGCCGATGACGAGGCCGATGAGCCATGACAGCGCATGGTGGCGCTTCGATGACTCCCCGAACCGCAGCGTGGCATCCGCGCCGAGGCTGGGGTTGAGGACGGTGAAGATGCCGACTCCGATGAGCGCGAGCAGGATGATCGGGGTGAAGGCCTCACTGGGCACGAGGGTCGCGAGCTTCGCCCCGATGACCGCACCGAGGAACGCCGAGGCGGCCGCCGGGATCGTCGCCGACCTGTCCGGGGTGATCTTGCGCAGGTAGGTGATCGCCGAGGCGGTCGTTCCCGCGATCGATCCGATCTTGTTCGTCGCGACCGCCTGCACCGGGGTCATGCCCGGCACGAGCAGCAGCGCGGGCAGCTGGATCAGCCCGCCCCCGCCGACGACGGCATCGATCCAGCCGGCCAGGACTCCCGCGGCCAGCAGCCACAGGACCATGGACACGGTGACATCGATGCCGCCGGTGAGTGCTTCGAACACCGAGGTGGCTCAGACGTTCGCAGCGGCAGCGCCGGAGTCCGCGCCGTCGGCTGCCACAGCCGCATCGGCTGCGGCGTTCGCCTTCGCATACGCCTCACGGACGCGGGCCACGGTGGAAGGGACCACCTCGGCGACGGGGACGTCGCTCTTGGCATCGGCCAGACGGTCACGGACCTCGACGACTCCGTCGGCGAGTCCACGGCCGACGACGATGACGGTGGGGATGCCGATGAGTTCGGCGTCGGCGAACTTGAAGCCCGGGGAGACCTTGTTCCGATCGTCAAGGAGGACGCTGATGCCCTCGGCCTCGAGTTCAGCGGTCATGGTCTCGGCCGCCTCGGCGATCTCCTCGCCCTTGCCGGCGACGACGATGTGGACGTCGGCCGGGGCCAGGTGCTGCGGCCACAGCAGCCCGTTCTCCGAGTGGTACTCCTCGGCGATGCAGGCCATGACGCGGGTGACGCCGAGCCCGTAGGAGCCCATGGTCACGGTCGCGGTCTTGCCGTTCTGGTCGAGCACCTTGAGGTCGAGTGCCTCGGCGTACTTGCGGCCGAGCTTGAAGATCTGACCGATCTCGACGCCGCGGGCGAGTTCCAGCGGTCCCGAACCGTCCGGAGCGGGATCGCCGAGGACGACCTGGGCGGCCTCGATCGTGCCGTCGGCCGCGAAGTCACGTCCGGCGACGAGGTCGAAGACGTGGCGGCCGGGTTCGTTCGCGCCGGTGATCCACCGGGAGCCGTCGACGACGCGGGGGTCGAGGAGGTAGCGGATCTTCGACGGCGCTTCGAGGCCGAGAACCGGCGCGTCGAGCGAGTTGCCGGGTCCGATGTAGCCCTTGACGAGTTCCGGGTGAGCGGCGAGATCCTCAGCGGTGGCGGCTTCGAGGTCGACCTCGCCGTCGCCGAGCATCCCGGTGCCGGCGGCCCGGTCGAGGTCGACTTCGCGGTCGCCGGGCAGTCCGATGACGATGATCTCGCGGGTGCCGTCGGGGTGGGTGACGGCGCAGACGACGTTCTTCAGGGTGTCCGCAGCCGTCCACTCCCGGTCCTCACGGGGGTGCGCGGCGTTCGCAGCGGCGACGAGGGTGTCGATGGTCGGGGTGTCGGGGGTGTCCTCGACGTGGGCGGCCGGGGAGGCCGAGTACGGGATCGCCTCGGGCACGATCGATGTCACGGCCTCGACGTTCGCGGCGTATCCGCCCGGCGAGCGCACGAAGGTGTCCTCGCCGACCTCGGAGGGGTAGATGAACTCTTCGGTGCCGGATCCGCCCATCGCACCGGGGGTGGCCTTGACCGGCAGGCAGGGCAGACCGAGGCGGGCGAAGGCACGCAGGTAAGCCACGCGCATGGCCTCATAGGAGGCGTCGAGTCCCGCATCGTCGACGTCGAAGGAGTAGGCGTCCTTCATGATGAATTCGCGTCCGCGCAGCAGTCCGGCGCGGGGGCGAGCCTCGTCGCGGTACTTCGTCTGGATCTGGTAGATCGACAGCGGCAGGTCCTTGTACGAGGAGTAGAGGTCCTTGACCAGGAGGGTGAAGACCTCTTCGTGGGTGGGCGCGAGGATGTAGTCGTTCTCGCGGCGGTCCTTGAGGTGGAAGAGGTCGGGTCCGAAGGCCTCCCACCGGCCGGAGGTCTTGTACGGATCGGCGGGCAGCAGGCCGGGGAAGTGCACTTCCTGGGAGCCGGCGAGAGCCATCTCCTCGCGCACGATGGCCTCGATCTTGCCGAGCACGGCCAGGCCCAGCGGCAGCCACGTGTAGATCCCCGGGGCGGACCGGCGGATGTAGCCGGCGCGGTGCAGCAGTTTGTGGCTGGCCACCTCGGCGCCGACCGGGTCCTCCTTCTGGGTTCGCACGAACAGGGACGACATGCGCAGGGCCATGGGTGTTTCTCCTCAACTTGTCAGGACTCTGCTCGAACACTATCGCACGCGGGCGAGGGTCAGGGAATCGGTGCGGACCTGGATTCGTCACCCGGCGGAAGAGAATTAGACTGGTGCCTGCGCCACACACGTCCAGCACCGCGCGGGTCCCCTGGGATCCTCGCCCTCCACCAGCACAGACGCCACCGAAACAGAGCCAGAACACCAGCCAGACCACCAGTCAGAAGTCCAGCCAGAACGATACGAAGAGCATGCCTGATCCGAGCCAACTCACGCAGTTCCCGCGGCCCTCGGTCGCGGTCGACACCGCGGTCCTCTGCCCCGTGCCCGGCCGCGGTCTGCATGTTCTCATGACCCATCCCGGAGACGGGGTATGGCAGCTGCCCGGGTCGATTCTGCGTCCGCAGGAACGCCTCGCCGAGGCGGTCGCCCGGTGCCTGCGGGAGAAGGCTCGGCTCGTCGACCGGGCCCCGGTGCAGCTGCATGTCTTCGACCAGCCCGACCGTGACGATCGCGGGTGGGTGATCTCCGTGGCCCACCTCGATGTGCTCTCGGCCGCCGACGTCGGCCTCACCGAGGATGCCTCCCCCACCAAGGACGCGTCCCTCACCGATGACGCTTCCCCCGCCGAGGAAGCCGACGACGTCTCATCCTCCGCCCGGGATTCCGATTACGCGGACTCCCCCGCCCATCATCGCAAGCTCGTGCCCGTGCACGAGGTCCATGAGCTCAGTGAGGAGCATCGGGAGATCGTCCGCGTCGCCGTCCACCGGCTGCGGGCGCTGCACGAACGCACCCCGGACCCCTTCGGTCTGCTCGAGACCGAGTTCTCCCTGCGTCAGCTGCGCGAACTCCACGAGGTCGTCGCCGGGGAGAGCCTGCAGGCCGATACGTTCCGCCGCACCATGCTGCCGCTGCTCGATCCCACCGGGCAGGCGGTGACCCAGGGACGGGGCCGCCCCGCGCAGACGTTCACGCGCCGGTCCGAGCTGGCCCTGCGCGCCGACTCCCGCATCCAGGCGCCCGAAGGCCCGCAGTGATGAGCACGGTGATGAGGGTGATGAGATGACCGAGATCAACCGAGACGCCGGCAAACACATGCGCGTCGATGTGTGGCTGTGGACGACCCGGATGTTCAAGACCCGCAACCTGGCCACGCAGGCGTGCCGCGGCGGGCATGTGCAGGTCGACGGGCAGCGGGTCAAGGCCGCGCAGAAGGTGACGATCGGCCAGGAGGTGCGGGTGCGCAAGGCCGGTTCCGAGTTCATCTGGAAGATCACCGGCTTCATCCCCACGAGGATGCAGGCCTCCATCGCCGTGCAGTGCTACGAGGATCTCACTCCCCCACCGGATCCGGCGCTGCGCGGGTTCGTGCCGAGGCGCGACAAGGGGCTGGGCCGTCCGACGAAGAAGGACCGTCGGGAGATGGAGAAGTTCCTCGGCGATCTGGCCAAACCCCAGTCACGCAACCGCCGCGACTGATACTCGGCCCAACCTCAGTACATGACGGTGGCGAAGGTTCCGACCTGTTCGAAGCCGACGCGGGCGTACATCCGCAGCGCCGTCTCGTTGTAGTCATTGGCATAGAGGCTCACGGTGGAGTGGCCCTTGTCGCGGGTGCGTTTGACGACGGCGGCCATTCCGGCGGCGCCGAGTCCCTGGTTGCGCACCTCGGGGTGGACCCACACTCCCTGTACCTGGACGATGCGGCGGGCGCGAATGCCGATATCGGCCTTGAACAGCACCTGCTCGTCCTGTTCCGTGGCCGGCCACCTCGGCACTGCGGCACCGCCGGGCAGCGTCGCCGAGATCCTGGCGTAGCAGTTCTTGCCGCGGATGATCCCGCGCACCCGAGACAGGTAGCTGGCGGTGCCGTCCTCGATGGGAGAGAACCCGACCTCCTTGGTGAACATGTCCACACTGGCCGGAAACACCGCCCCGAGGTCATCGAGGGTCACCCGGTGAACGTGTTCGTCCGGGGCCACGAGCGGATCCGAACTGATCGCCAGCAGCGGCTGACGGTCCCTCATCCCGAGTGGCTGCCCCCAGTTGAGGCGACTGTTGAGGTCGAGGATGACGGCCCGGTCCCCGATGAGCGAACACGAGACACGGCCGTCGGCATTGAGTTTGCGGGCAAGGATTTCGTTCGTCGCCGGTGTTGCGGCGACCGGGATGATGTTCCCGCCCACCCAGTAGGCGGCGACGGGTCGGTCGCCGTCGAAGATCCCGTAGAGAGTCCCGGCCGGTGAGCCCAGGCGTGCGGTTCCGGTGACCTCGAGCAGGGAGATGAGGTAGACGTTCTCACAGGGTCTGCGCGCAAGCAGGTCCGTCAGCCACTGCGTATGCTGATGTTCCAGTCGCGCGATTCTCAGCACCATCTGACCGTGCACTCTTCCCTGACGCTGTCCGTGGTCTCACCCTTCACACGGTGGAGACCCGGACGATGAACTCGTACGTCTCAAGGTATCGCACTCACCCGATGACGACCTCAGGCGGCCCCGACACAGTCCCTGAGGCTCCGTCCGATCCGTTCTCGGCATCCTCGGCGATGCGGTTCGCCTCGGCGATGAGGGTCTCGACGATCTCGGATTCGGGCACCGTCTTGATCACCTCGCCCTTGACGAAGATCTGTCCCTTGCCGTTGCCGCTGGCCACGCCGAGGTCGGCATCCCGGGCTTCACCGGGACCGTTGACCACGCAGCCCATGACCGCGACCCGCAGCGGCACCTCCATGCCCTCCAACCCTGCGGTGACCTCGTCGGCGAGGGTGTACACGTCGACCTGTGCGCGCCCGCACGACGGGCAGGAGACGATCTCGAGCTTGCGGGGCTTGAGGTTGAGCGATTCGAGGATCTGGTTGCCCACCTTGACCTCCTCGGCGGGAGGCGCGGACAGGGACACCCGGATCGTATCGCCGATGCCCTCGGCGAGCAGATGGCCGAAGGCGGTCGCGGATTTGATCGTGCCCTGGAAGGCGGGCCCCGCCTCGGTGACGCCCAAATGCAGCGGCCAGTCGCCGCGTTCGGCGAGCAGCTCATAGGCGCGGACCATGATCACGGGGTCGTGGTGTTTGACGGAGATCTTGAAGTCGTAGAACCCGTGCTCTTCGAACAGGGAGGCCTCCCACAGCGCGGATTCGACGAGCGCTTCCGGGGTGGCTTTGCCGTACTTCTCCATCAGCCGCTTGTCCAGGGAGCCGGCGTTGACGCCGATGCGGATGGACACTCCCGCCTCGGCGGCGGCCTTCGAGATCTCCCGCACCTGATCGTCGAACTTGCGGATGTTGCCCGGGTTGACGCGGACTCCCGCACACCCGGCATCGATCGCGGCGAAGACGTATTTGGGTTGGAAGTGGATATCGGCGATAACGGGGATCTGGGACTTGCCGGCGATGATCGGCAGGGCTGCGGCATCGTCGGCCGTCGGGCAGGCGACGCGCACGATATCGCAGCCGCTGGCGGTGAGCTCGGCGATCTGCTGCAGGGTCGCGTTGATGTCGGTCGTCGGTGTCGTCGTCATCGACTGCACGCTGACCGGAGATTCGGAGCCGACCCCGACCTTGCCGACCCCGATCTGCCGGGTCTTCCGCCGGGGCGCAAGCACGGGAGGAGGTGGGGCGGGCATTCCGAGGTTGACTGCTGTCACTGAGACGATCCCTTCATTCGGGCTGGTGACCAGCCACGATGATCCTGCCGACGCCGAGGTGGCCCTTCGTTGCGGCCGGATTGTGCAAACCACGACCATTGTAGGTCCTCAGCGGTGGGTCCTGGCTGCGTGTTCCGTCCCCGATTCCTGTCCGCCCTGTCCGTCGGGGCCGTCGCCGTCGGGCCCGCCCTGCCCCTCGAGCCCGCATCTGACCGGTAGTGTGAAGGTGACCTGCCGACTGTGAGAAGGAGCGGACCCGTGAGCGAAGGCGCATTCCCCGACATCGATGCGATGACTGCGGCCCTGGATGCGGAAGCGAATTCCCTGGCCGAGAAGGGTGGGTCCCTGGCCTGGGGAATCTTTCGCCGAGGTGGCCCCGCGCGAGCCGTGAATGCCGATGTTCCGTACCGGATCGCGTCGATGACGAAATCGTTCACTGCCGCCGCCATCGGGTTCCTCGCCGCGAACGGCCTCGACCTCGACATGCCGTTCGGGCGTCTTGTGCCCGAACTCGCCGACACCGCGATCGCTGATCGCACATGCCGGCAGGCGCTGACCATGGGCACCGGGTTCACGAAGGATGACCCGTGGGCGGACCGGATGGAGGCGATGACTCCGGACGAGCTCACCGCCTGGCTGCGCCGCGGCGCCATCGCCACGGCGCCCGCAGACACCGGGTACGAGTATTCGAACCTCGGGTATGCGGTGCTCGGCATGGTCGCCGAGGCGGTCACCGGCCGCTCGTTCATCGAGATCGTGACCACGGAGATCCTCGAACCCCTCGAACTCACGCGCACCGGTTTCGACCACGCCGACTTCCCCGACCTGGCACCGGGCTGCCGCGTCGACCTCGACGGCGGGCTGCATCCGGCCGAACTCACCGGGCCCGGGGTCTTCTCCCCCATCGGTGGGGTGATCTCCACGGTCCGAGACATCGGCACCTGGATGAACACGCACCTCGATGCCCTCGACCATTTCGACACCTATGCTCCCGGCTCGTGGTCGCGGATCCTGGCCGACAACCAGCAGACCCACCGGTCCATGGAGATCCAGACCTCGGCCCACCATGCTGAGGCGCTCAGCTACGGTTTCGGTCTCGAGACGCGCCTGGACACCCGGTTCGGGCGCGTGGTCTGCCATTCCGGCGGCTACCCCGGGTACGGCTCCCATATGCGCTGGTTCCCCGAACTGGGACTGAGCATCGTCGTCCTCGGCAACACCACGTACTATCCGGCGCAGCGCCTGGTGCAGGACGCACTCGATATCGGATGGGCGGCAGCCACGGGACGCAACGATGTCGATCTCAGCCGGACGACCACCTCGGCGCCGGTGCCCCGCTTTGCCGCGCAGCAGGCCCAGATCGATACGGTCCTGGCCGCAGCGAACCTCGTCACCGACTTCGACGACGAGACCGCCGATGAGATCTTCTCGATGAACATGGACCTCGACGAACCCCGGAACGAACGGCGTGAGCGCTTCGCCCGGTGGCGGGCGGCACACGAGGTCACGGCCCCGCTCACCGAGGCGGACCTGACCATGGTCTCCCCGCTGCGCGGAAAGCTCACAGTCGGCTCGGACATGGCGGAGGCGACGGTGCCAGGTTCAGGCGACGCGGAGTCCACGTCTGCCGGCGACGCGAAGGCCACGATCACGGTTGCGCTCAACCACCTCGGCGAGGTGCAGACGATCAGCCTCAGCGACTGAACATCCCCGAACCGCGCATCGGCCCGCGAACCTCGGTCCGCGAACCTGGCCGGCCCTGACCGGCCCGCGCACCTACCCGCCGGAGTTGAAGATCGCGTCGAGCGTGATGGGTTTGACGAGGTCGACGTAGACGAGCAGCGCCGTCATGCACAGCATCAGCCCGATGCACACGTACGTCAGCGGCAGCAGCTTCGCCGTGTCGAAGGGGCCGATGAGTCCGCGTCCGCGCCACCGGTTGATGCGGCGACGCGCGCCTTCGTAGAGTCCGACGGCGATGTGCCCGCCGTCGAGCGGCAGCAGCGGGATCATATTGAACGCGAAGAGGAAGATGTTGAGCGAGCCGAGCATGCCCAGCCCCATCTGCGCCTTGTCGAGGACGTCGATCTTGTCGGTGGACACGATCTCGCCGGCGATGCGGCCGACGCCGACCATGCCGACGAGGCCTTCCGCGTCGCGGTCCTTCGTGCCGACGGCGACCTCGCCGATGTCGACGAGTTTGACCGGCAGGGTGATGATCGCATGGAAGACGCCGCTCACCTGATCCCAGACGGCTCCGGGGAATTCGCCGATCGGCAGGGGCTGGCGTTCCTGCACGGGTCCGATGCCGAGGAACCCCTGGCTCTCGGTCTGCGGTGTGCCGTCGGCATTCATCAGCGCCTTGCCGTTCTCGTCGAACTTCTGCCGTTCGCTGGAGATGATCGGCACTGTCACGGATTCGGCCTTGCCGTCGCGGATGAAGTCGACCTCGACCCGCTCACCCGCATGGTCCTTGATGACCGCGGACAGCCGGTCCCAGTCCTTCGTCTCGACGCCGGCGATCGCGGTGATCTCGTCGCCGGGTTTGATTCCCGCCTCCCAGGCGGGGGTGAGCTGATCGTCGTCGCGGCACGTGTTCTGCTCCGAAGCAGGACGCTGCTGCGCCTCGGAGGCGGGCACGGCGCATTCGACGACGGTCTGCACGGTCGTCGTCGGTGTCGTCACGCCGATGCCAAGCAGTGAGATCGCCATGATGAGGATGCCGAGGATGAGATTGACGAAGGGCCCGGCGAACATGACGACGAGGCGCTTGGGCACGCTGAGCGCGTAGAACGTCCGGTGCTCCTCCCCCGGTTCGATCTCCTGATTCGAGAACTCCCGGGCATCGGCCATCGTGTTCTCGAACAGGCGACCCTTGCGCTGCCTGCCCCGCGATCGGCGCGGAGCAGCGCTCTCACCCTCGCCGAGGCGGCCCGCCGTGCCGTCGACGCCGCCGTCCGCGTCAGGCTCACCCTCACCGAGGCGGCCCGCCGTTCCGTCGAGACTGCCGGAATCGTTCGCTGCGGCTCCGACCTTCTCGACGCGCTTCGTCGTCGCCTCCTCCGGCGGATACATGCCGGGCATCGCGATGAACCCGCCGAGCGGGAACGCCTTGACCCCGTACTCGGTCTCCCCGCGGCGGAAGGAGAAGAGGGTGGGTCCGAAGCCGACCATGTAGTGGGTGACCTTGACACCGAACTTCTTCGCCGGGGTGAGATGGCCGAGCTCGTGGAGGCCGATGGAGATCGAGATGCCGATGAGGAAGAGGATGATCCCGATGATGTAGAGGACAACGGTCATGCGCGGCCCCTCTTCTGTCCGGAATTCTGGGCGGCCTTCTGTTCCGCGGCATCGGCGGCGGCGAATTCGCGCGCCCACGCATCGGCGGCGAGCACCGTGTCCACGGTGTGTTCGGCGGCCGGCTGATGAGCCGACAGCGCTCGGGCCAGTCCCTTGTCGATTCCCGTGAAGGGGATGTCGCCGGCGATGAACGCGGCCACGAGCACCTCGTTGGCGGCATTGAGCACGGCCGGGAAGCTGCGGGCCTTCCGCCCGGCTTCGATGGCCAGGCCGAGGGCCGGGAAGGCGAGATGGTTGACGGGTTCGAACGACCAGTGCATGGGTTGGCCCCAGTTGTTGGCCACGGCACCTGAGGTCAGACGCTTCGTCGTCCCGTCATCCTGCGTGCCCAGAGCATAGGAGATCGGCAGGCGCATGTCCGGTGGTGAGATCTGCGCGATCGTCGAGGCATCACTGAACTCGACCATCGAATGGATGTGCGACTGCGGGTGGACGACGACCTCGATGTGGTCGAAGTCGATGTCGAAGAGCAGGTGGGCCTCGATGACCTCGAGGCCCTTGTTGACCAGCGTTGCGGAGTTGATGGTGATCATCGACCCCATCGACCAGGTGGGATGGTTGAGCGCCTGAGCGGGAGTGACCCGACGCAGGGCATCACGGGTCATGCCGCGGAAGGGCCCGCCCGAGGCGGTGATGATGAGTTTGCTGACTTCTCCGTGCGTGCCGGCGCGCAGCGCCTGGGCGATGGCGGAGTGCTCGCTGTCGACCGGTACGAGTCGTGCGCCGGAGGCACGAGCGGCGTCGAGCACAATGGATCCGCCGATGATGAGCGATTCCTTGTTCGCCAGGGCCACATCCGTGCCGCGGTCGAGAGCGGCCAGGGTTGCGCCGAGGCCGGCGGCACCGGTGATCGCGTTGAGGACCATGTCCGCGTCCAAGCCCGCGACCGCCTCGGCGGCGGTGTCACCGAGGTGGATGGCTTCGACGGGATCGGCGATCCCCCGCTCGGCGGCCAACTGGGTCAGCCGCTGCCGAACCTCGGTCTCTCCCCCGGCCGGCGGGGTGGTGAGCCCGATGACGGGAACGCAGAACGTCAGCGCCTGGTCGAGCAACAGGTCGAGTTGGGACCCGGCGGCAAGGCCCACGATCCGATGCTCGTCCCGGTGTTCGGCGAGGACATCAAGGGCCTGGGTGCCGACCGAACCGGTTGAGCCGACTACAATGAAACCACGTTTACTCACGCCAACCGATGATGCCAAAGTTCTCTGGGAAATGACTCGACACGAACCGGAGTGTCGCCCCGCCGAACGCGTCGATCTGTAGTGCTTCGGGACACCGCTCATCGTCGGAGTTCCGGTAAAACTGTGAATGATAAAGAATCAATGGCGAAAGAGATGGATATGAGCACAACGCTGAGCCCTGACGATATTCTTGGACTGGATTCGGTCTTCGAAGCCGATGACCTCGAATTCGCGTCGATTGTGAAGAAGTGGCTGGACGAGAACGTCCGTGAGAAGATCGGCGACTACTTCCTCGACGCCACCATCCCCGCCCGCGAGCTGGCCGAAGGACTCGGCGAGCTCGGTCTGCTGGGCATGCACCTCGACGGCTACGGCTGCGGCGGATCGACCGCAACTCAGTACGGACTGGCCTGCCGTGAGCTCGAGGCCATCGACTCCGGTCTGCGTTCGCTCGTGTCTGTGCAGGGTTCGCTGGCGATGTTCGCCATCCACCACTGGGGATCGGAAGCGCAGAAGGAAGAATGGCTGCCGAAGATGGCCGCCGGCAAGGCCATCGGCTGCTTCGGTCTGACCGAACCCGATGTCGGCTCCGACCCGTCGGGCATGAAGACGACCGCGAAGAAGGACGGATCCGACTGGATCCTCAACGGCGCGAAGATGTGGATCACGAACTCCCCTGTCTCCGACGTCATGGTCGTGTGGGCCAAGACCGAAGAGGTCGACGACAAGGGCAAGAACGTCGTCCGCGGCTTCGTCGTCCCCTCGAACACCGAGGGTGTGCAGACTCCGGAGATCCACCGCAAGATCTCGCTGCGTGCGTCGATCACCGGTGAGATCGTCCTCGACAACGTCCGCCTGCCAGAGGATGCCATGCTGCCGAAGGCCAAGGGACTCAAGGGCCCCCTGTCCTGCCTGTCCGAGGCCCGCTACGGCATCGTCTTCGGTGTCACCGGTGCCGCCCGCGATGCGCTGCTCTCCGCTCTGGAGTACACCGGCACCCGCGTCCAGTTCGATCGCCCGCTGGCATCGTTCCAGATCACTCAGCAGAAACTCGCGAAGGCCTTCGGCCAGTACTCGCAGATCACTCTGCTCGCCGCTCACCTGGGCAAGATCAAGGACTCGGAGAAGGGTGTGCGTCCGGAGCAGATCAGCCTGGGCAAGATGGTCAACGTCGACACCGCGATGAATGTCTGCCGTGACCTGCGTGCGCTGTTCGGCGGCTCGGGCATCACGAGCGAGTACCCGCCGCTGCGTCACGCGGTCAACCTCGAGACCGTGCTCACCTACGAAGGCACGCACGAAGTGCATCAGCTGACCCTGGGCCGTGCGATGACCGGGATCAACGCCTTCGCGAACTGAGTGGGGCTGACCACTCACCGACTGGCCGGCTGAAATCACTCGATTTCAGCCGGCCGTTGTCAGTTTCGACGACGCAGTTCGAGGACCACGGTCTGCTCATCTTCGCCGTAATGGCTCTGGGCTTCCAGCCCCCGCTCGGCTGCGTACGCGGTGGCCCCTGCAGCCTGGCCCAGCCCGAGCTCGATGAGCAGCACACCGGCAGGGGCCAACCAAGCGAGCGACTCCGTGATGAGTCGGCGGACGAAGTCAAGTCCGTCATGTCCGCCGAACAGTGCGCTGCTCGGTTCGAAGTCGAGGGCCTCATGCGGCAGAAAATCGGCTGCCGTTTCAGGAACGTACGGCGGCACGGCCGCGATGACAGAGATAGCCCGCCGCAGTGTGTCGGACAGTCCCTTCAGGCAGTCGAGGGCATGCCCCGTCACGGTGGTGCCGGACTCCCCCACCTGTGCGGACCTCCCCACCTGTGCGGAGTCCCCCGACTGGAGGCAGCGTTCGACATTCTCCACAGCGCACCGCACGGCCTCCGCCTGCGCATCACCGAGGTGAAGATCGACTCCCGGCACCTTGCCCGCCACCGCCGAGGCGACCGGCCCGACCCCACAGAATGCTTCGAGCACAACAGGTCGCACGGCAGCGACGTCAGCGTCTGCCTCTGTTCCTTTCCGTCGTGAGTCCATCATCCGCCGGGCCGCGGACACCACATGCGCGGCGAGCAGAGCCGTTCTCTGCCGTGGCACGAACACTCCCGGCCGGACACTCAAACGCATCCCGGAGAAATCGACCCAGCCGACGATCTGCTCGAGGGGTTCACCGGCAACGCGGCGGGCCACCAGCTCATCGAGTTGCGGCTCAAAGTCGTCGTCATCAGGTCCGGCCGCCGCCTCGATGAGGATCGCCGCTTCGTCTTCGGCGAAGACACAGCCAGCTGCGCGCAGAGTAGACACCGTCTCAGCAGACCGCAGATCCGCAGAAGCCGGAACGTCGACACCACCATCGGCGTCGAAGCCCCCAGACGTCTGCTCCTCAGGAGGCAGAGAGGACCTCGCTGCGCAGCCACTCGAGGCTCGATTCGGCGTCGATCTCGCCGGAGTCGGTGAGCAGCAGTGTGTGGTCAGGTGCCAGCGGGACGACGGCGGCGAATTCGACGCGGGAGTCGCGCATCGCCTGATCGAGGTTCGCGGTCTCGGACCCGATCTTCACTCCGACTCCTTCGAACCGCGAACGGGTGACCCGCACCGATGCGCGTCCCGGTTCGACAGGTTCGGCGTCGATGGCGCACAGCACGATCTGTTCGGCCGACGAGGAGGAACCTCCAACGGCAGCCGCAACCGCACCCGAACCGCCACCGGAACGCAGGTCGACGGTCAGGCCGACGCGTGCGGCAGCGAGGACACCGAGCGACCGCGCCAACGGCGGGACATCCTCGGCGAAGGTGAGCACGGCACCGGATTCGGCGATCACTCCCATAGCACGCAGCACTCCGGCGAGCTTCGCACTGCGGTCGAGCACCTCGGCGCGGTCGAGTTCGACGGGCACCGACAGTGCCTTGATCAGGCGCGGATCGGTGACTTCGCGTCCGTCGACGAGGGGTTTCTCCGGTGCGGGGCCGGTGAGGACGATGTCGTCGGCCTGGCCCATCGCGATCGGGAAGTCGAGGATCTCGTAGACGGGGTTGAGCGTGCCGGGATCCGCCTTCGTGGGGACGGAGAAGTAGTGGAAATCAGTCAACGGAGGCCATCACTTCGACGACGCGGTCGATGAACGCATCGACCTGGTCCTCGTTGTAGGCCTTCTTGCCCTTCGCGGTCTTGAACAGCACGCGGCGGACCTGGTCGACGCTCATCGCCACGCCCTGCGTGAAGTAGGAATTGACCTTGTCGCACATGTCATCGACCTGGTCGATGTCGTAGCCGATGACGCCGGGAGGCGGATTGTCGAAGCGCTGCCCGGCCTCACGGACGAGGCGTCCCCGCAGGGACGCGGCGACGCGGGTGAGTTCCGAGACCCAGGCGTCCTGACCGGACTGTGCGATGAGGCGGTCCCGGGCCTGCTTGGCGAACGCGTCTTCGAGGCGGTCGAGCGCGGCGTCGACGACGGCAACGTGGTAGCCCTTGCGGACGAGATCGAAACCGACGGTGCGCACCGCCCGCGAATCGAGGTCGCCGGGCTGTGGGGTCGGCCGCTCGAAGGACTCACGTGCACGCTTGAAGAAGCTGTCGACCTGCTTGGGGTCGTATCCGTTCTTCCAACCGGACATTCGAGGGAAAGTCGTGTCCGCCATGTCTCCTCCAGAAGCGAGTGGCTGTCGTGTTTCCACCATGATAGATGGACAGCACCGAAAATGCGTCCTCGAGGCCGGTTGATCCCGGCCGTGGACCTGTCAGTCGGCGGCTGCGAGCTGGCCGCAGGCACCGTCGATGTCGGAGCCGCGGGTGTCGCGGATCGTCGTCGGGATGCCGTGATCGAGCAGGCGGCGGACGAATTCGTCGGCGACCTCCGGCTCCGAGGCCGTCCACACCGAGCCGGGGGTCGGGTTGAGCGGGATCGGGTTGACGTGGACCCAGCCGCGACCGCGCGCGTTGAGTTTCTTCGCCAGCAGCTCGGCACGCCAGACGTGATCGTTCATGTCCTTGATGAGCGCGTATTCGATGCTCACGCGCCGACCCGTGACCTGATAGTAGTTATAGGCGGCGTCGATGGCCTCATCGGCCTTCCACCGGGTGTTGACCGGGATCATCTCATCGCGCAGCTCGTCATCGGGTGCGTGGAGGCTGAGCGCGAAGGTGACGGGGATGTCTTCGGCGGCGAGTTTGTTGATGCCCGGCACCAGCCCGACCGTGGAGATCGTGATCCGGCGGGCCGACATGCCCAGTCCTTCGGGGGCGGGGCCGACGAATCGACGCACCGCGTTCATCACGCGCTTGTAGTTGGCCAGGGGTTCGCCCATGCCCATGAAGACGATGTTCGAGACCCTTTCGGGTCCGCTCGCCGAGGCGGCTTCGCCGTTTCCGTCGAACGCGGACTCCCCTGACAGGTCGTCCTCATCGTCGGATTCCGCACCGAGCGCGGTTTCGCCGGCACCGGGCATATCCGACTTGGGGGCCGCGGCGAGTTCGCCGGCGGCGATGACCTGGTTGGCGCGGATGACCTGTTCGACGATCTCGGCCGTGGACATGTTGCGGGTCAGACCCTGCTGTCCGGTCGCGCAGAACGGGCAGTTCATGCCGCAGCCGCACTGGCTGGACACGCACAGTGTGACTCGGTTGCGGTAGCGCATGAGCACGGATTCGACGAGGGCTCCGTCGAAGAGACGCCACAGGAACTTGATGGTGTCGCCGTTCTCCGTGCGCAGACGACGAACCTCGGTGAGCAGATGCGGGAAGAACCGTTCCTGGATCTCCGCCCGCTTGTCCTTGGGCAGGTCCGTCATCGCTTCGGTGTCGGTGACGTAGTGGCTGAAGTAGTGAGTCGAGATCTGCTTGGCGCGGAAGGCCGGCAGACCCATCTCCGTGACCGCAGCGGTGCGTTCGTCCATGCTCATATCGGCCAAGTGCTGAGGTGGCTGCTTGACTCGGGCGGACTTGAAGTTGAGGAGGGGACGGCCATCGCGCATCGGGGTCTTCGATGTCGTGCCGTCGGCGTGTTCGACGACGGGCCTGGTCTGCCTTCTGCCTGCTGGAGTACTCACGCCCCCATTGTCTCATGTCGGTGCAGAGGCTGTCGTGTGTGAGCGGCCACGTCGCCGGCGAGGGCGGATCAGAGGTAGCCGGGCAGCACCATGAACAGGACGAGGGCGACCGGGGCCGTGGGCAGGATCGAGTCGAGTCGGTCCATCACACCGCCGTGGCCGGGCAGCAGAGTGCCCATGTCCTTGAGTTCGAGATCGCGTTTGATCATCGATTCGCTGAAGTCGCCGAGGGTGGCGAAGGCGGGGATGACTGCGCCGATGACCAGGCCGGTCCAGAAGGGGGCGTCGACGACGGTGACGGCGAGGATGGTCGCGACGATCGCAGCGAAGATCGTGGACCCGAGGTAGCCCTCCCAGGACTTCTTCGGCGAGATCCGGGGAGCGATGGGGTGCTTGCCCCACAGCACACCGAAGACGTAGCCGCCTGTATCGGAGGCGACGACGGAGGCGAGGAAGATGATGACGTAGAAGTTGCCATCCTGCTGAGTGAGCAGGAAGACGATGAAGCAGGCCATGAGGCCGACGTAGGTGAGCGCGAAGAGCGAGAGCGAGACGTCTTTGACCGGGTTCTTCCGGCGCTCGACCATCGTGAACAGCATGATCGCACCGGCGCTGGCGGCGAAGGTCACCCACAGGGCCTCACGACCGCCGACGAACGTCGCCACCACCATGCAGGCTGCGGAGACCATCGTGGGCACACGGGAGACGAGCGACCCGGAACGCGAGAGCGCGTTCGCCAGTTCCCACATCGCCGCGACGATGCCGACGAGGATGATGAAGAGGAATGAGATCGGCAGGAAGATGAGCGAGGCGAGCACGACGCCGCCGATGAGCAGCCCCATGCCGATGGCGGCTGGAAGGTTGCGACCGGCGCGACCGTAGTCCTTGGGCTCGGGTTCCTCGGACGCGGCGTCCACCTCGGGGGTGGGATTGAAGTCCGGATCGTCGGGCGAATACACCTTGTCCGAATTGCGCAGATCCCGTCGCCTGGGGAACGGCGTCTCAGCCGACGCGGCATCGCGTGACGGGTCCGGCTCCTCGAAGGGAGCCGGACCTGCGGCTGGGCTGTCGGACCCGGTCACGGAGATCATCAGACCTCGAGGAGCTCGGCTTCCTTCTTCGAGAGCAGCTGATCGATGTTCTCGACCTTGCTCTTCGTCAGGTCGTCGAGTTCGGAGATTCCGCGGGTGACTTCGTCCTCGCCGGCGTCCCCGTCCTTCTTGATGCGTTCGAGGACGTCCTTGGCATGACGACGGATGTTGCGGATGGAGACCTTGCCGTCTTCGGCCTTGCCCTTGACGATCTTGACGTATTCCTTGCGGCGCTCCTCGGTGAGTTCCGGGAGGACGACGCGGATGACGTTTCCGTCATTGGCCGGGTTCGCTCCGATGTCGGAGTTGCGCAGAGCGTTCTCGATGTCGCCGAGCGTGCCCTTGTCGTAGGGAGTCACGAGGATCGTGCGCGCCTCGGGGGTCTGGAACGATGCGAGCTGCTGCAGCGGAGTCGGGGCACCGTAGTAGTCGATCTCGATGTCGGCGAACAGTGCGGGGTTGGCGCGGCCAGTGCGGATCGACGCGAAGTCGTCCTGCGTGAATTCGACGGCTTTGTCCATCTTCTCTCTGGCTTCGGCCAGTGTCTCTTCAATCACGGTTCACTCTTTCCATCTCTGTAAGCTTTGAGTTCATTCTATGGGTCATCACTGAAAAATGCCGCACCGAATCCTCACAGGGGTGTCCTCACCTGCGTGGATGCGAGTCGGTACAGCCGCCTGTGTCTGGGCGGGTCTCAGTGGACGACGGTGCCGATCTTCTCACCCATGATGGCTTTGCGCAGGTTGCCCTCGCCTTCCATGCCGAACACGTGCATCGGCAGCTTGTTGTCCATGCACAGGCTGAAGGCGGTGGCGTCGACGACCTTGAGGCCGCGCTGCAGGGCTTCCTGGTAGGTGATCTCGGAGAGCTTCTCGGCGTTCGGGTCGACCTTCGGGTCTGCAGTGTAGACGCCGTCGACGCCGTTCTTCGCGATGAGCACCTCGTCGGCGTGGACCTCCAGCGCACGCTGCGCGGCGACGGTGTCGGTGGAGAAGTACGGCAGTCCGGCTCCGGCGCCGAAGATGACGACGCGGTTCTTCTCCATGTGCCGCATGGCGCGGCGGGGAATGTAGGATTCGGCGACCTGGGACATCGGGATCGCGGTCTGCACCCTGGTGTCGACTCCGGTCTGCTCGAGGAAGTCCTGCAGGGCCAGGCAGTTCATCACGGTGCCGAGCATGCCCATGTAATCGGCGCGGGTGCGGTCCATGCCGCGCTGGGACAGTTCGGCTCCGCGGAAGAAGTTGCCGCCGCCGACGACGATGCTGACTTCGACCTCTTCGGCGGTGGGGGCGACTTCGCGGGCGACTGCGGCCACGACATCCGGGTCGACGCCGATCCGTCCGCCGCCGAAGACCTCACCGGAGAGCTTGAGCAGGACACGGCGGCGATGTGTGCGGACGGGACGGCTGGCGTGAGCAGATTCGTGAACCGGGGTGCTTGTCATGGAGTCCTTCTTCCGTGCGGGCAGATCGGTGCCCGGATGGATTGTCTGTCGGGTGAATCGTCTGGGCCAGTCTAGCGAAAAACGGGGTCGGACCGATCGGTCCGACCCCGTCTCGCAGGTGAGTTCTCACTCACCGAGCGAACCTGCCGAGCAGACTCTGCGTCTGTTCAGCGGTCAGTGGTGTTTCAGGCTCCGACGCGGTAGCGCAGGAAGCCGGTGGCCTTGACGCCGGCAGCCTCGAGCACCTTGGCCACGGACTGCTTGGGATCCTTGGCGAATCCCTGGTCGAGCAGGCAGTTCTCCTTGAAGAAGCCGTTGACGCGACCCTCGACGATCTTCGGCAGAGCCTGTTCGGGCTTGCCTTCGTTCTTCGCGGTGTCTTCGGCGATGCGACGCTCGTTCTCGACGAGATCGGCGGGAACGTCTTCGCGGGAGAAGTACTTCGGGCTCATGGCGGCGATGTGCACTGCGACATCGTGTGCCACGGTCTCGTCGTCACCTTCGAAGGCCAGCAGCACACCGACCTGCGGGGGCAGGTCCTTGTTGGTGCGGTGCAGGTAGGACGCGACCTTGGCGCCTTCGATGCGACCCACGCGGCGCAGGTCGACCTTCTCGCCCAGGGTGGCACCCGACTCGGTGATGAACTGGGAGACGGGCTTGCCGTCGGTTTCAGCGGCGAGCAGAGCCTCGGCCGAATCGGCCTTGTTCGCCACGGCCAGTTCGAGGACCTGGTCGGCGAGCTTGATGAACGGCTCGGACTTCGCGACGAAGTCGGTCTCCGAGTTGAGTTCGATCATGGTGCCGACGCCGCCGTCCACGTGGGAGGCGACGAGGCCGTCGGAGGTGGAGCGGCCTTCGCGCTTGGTGGCGCCCTTGAGGCCCTTCACGCGAAGAGCTTCCATGGCCTTGGCCTGGTCACCGTCGGACTCGTCAAGAGCCTTCTTGACGTCCATCATTCCGGCGCCGGTCTTCTCGCGCAGTGCCTTGATGTCAGCGGCAGTGTAGTTTGCCATTCTTTCTCCTCAGGGTGGTGGAGTTAAAGGAAATCAGGACTCGGTCGACTCGGTGGAGTCGGCAGCTTCAGCAGCCGGAGCGGCTTCGGCAGTCTCGGCCTCAGCGGCGGGAGCTTCCTCAGCAGCGGTCTCAGCTTCGGCGGCCGGAGCTTCCTCGGCGGCCGGAGCGGCTTCAGCGGACTCGGTAGCAGCCTCGGCGGGCTTCTCGTCGGTCTTGCCTTCGAGCAGCTCGCGCTCCCATTCGGGCATGGGCTCGACGGCGGAGACGTTCTTCTCACCGGACTGCTCGTCCGAGGAGTGGCGGGCGATGAGGCCCTCGGCCACGGCGTCGGCGACCACGCGGGTCAGCAGCGAGACCGAGCGGATGGCGTCATCGTTGCCCGGGATCGGGTAGGTGACGTCGTCGGGATCGCAGTTGGTGTCGAGGATGCCGATGACCGGGATGCCCAGCTTCTTGGCTTCGTCGACGGCGAGGTGTTCCTTCTTGGTGTCGACGATCCAGACGGCCGACGGGGTGCGCTGCATGTCGCGGATACCGCCGAGGGTCTTCTCGAGCTTGTCCTTCTCGCGGCGCAGGATGAGCAGTTCCTTCTTGGTGTGCGAGGAACCTGCAACGTCGTCGAAGTCGATCTCTTCGAGTTCCTTGAGGCGGCGCAGACGCATCGAGATGGTCTGGAAGTTCGTGAGCATACCGCCGAGCCAACGCTGGTTGACGAAGGGCTGACCCACGCGCTTCGCCTGTTCGGCGATGGATTCCTGGGCCTGCTTCTTGGTGCCGACGAACAGGATCGAACCGCCGTGCGAGACGGTTTCCTTGATGAATTCGAAGGCGTTGTCGATGTAGCCCAGCGACTTCTGCAGGTCGATGATGTAGATGCCGTTGCGCTCGGTGAAGATGAAGCGCTTCATCTTCGGGTTCCAACGACGGGTCTGGTGTCCAAAGTGAACGCCGCTGTCGAGCAGCTGGCGGATGGTGACGACGGCCATGCCGACGCCCTCCTTTCTGTGCACCGCAGGGTGCTTTTACGTCACGCGCGCGTCGATCTTCGCCGATTCGGGCCCGTATGGGCTCGCTTCGATCCGACCGACGGTGAACGTCGATGACATTTTCGGTTGATTCCTGGTATCCGGTTCATCCGCCCCACAGGCACACCTGATGGCTGCCTGCACCATGGGAAGGAGAAGAATTCGAATACGCGTAGTCAGAAGACACGCTTCTGCTGGCCTCAGTCTAGCTCGGTTGGGCAAGCCATTTCCAATCGGGGACCTCCCTTCGCCGAGGCGGCCCACCCGCCCGGTCTCGCCCCGCCGACTCGGGCGTCGCCCGGTGTGGACGGACGGGTGCGGAGATCGGTGGTGCCGATGGCTCGGGTCGGGCGTGTGGCGTCGGACCGTTGTGGTTGCGGACCACTCAACCACCGTCTCCTGTGGACTGACTGGCGACTCGAACATCGGCGGCCTGTGGAGGCAGAGGGTTCGTCCACAGGAGTGATCGTGAGGGGTGACACCGCGGTGAGGCACCGGTTTCCATGCACCTATGGATCTCTTTGCGCAAGGCCGGTTCCACCTGTTCTCTGCTGCGGTTCTCGCAGTGGCGCTCGTGTTCGGGGGCGCCGCCCCGGAGGCGAGCGCCGCCGGTGCTGCGTCGACGACCGCGCCGAAGAATTGGGTCACCCCAGTGCCGGCGATGGAGATCATCACGGCATTCGACCCTCCGGACAAGCCCTGGCTGAAAGGGCACCGTGGAATCGATGTTCTTGCCGAGGAAGGCGAGCCGCTGCGAGCGCCTACGGCAGGTGAGGTCCGTTTCGCAGGCACGGTTGCCGGCACCGCGACTCTCAGCGTGCTCACCGACTCCGGGCATGTGCTCTCGTTCCAACCGGCGACGACATCCCTGAAGAAGGGTGAGACATTCTCGGCCGGCGAGCGCATCGGCACAGTCGGCGCCGGGGGCCACTGTGAACGGTCCAGTCTGCATATCGGTGCGTGGCCGGCCGACTCCGACAAGCGCTATATCGATCCGGGCGAGCTCTTCGGGCAGGAGCAGTCGCTGCTGCTGCCACTGTCGCGGAAGCCCGCCGAAGAGCCGAAAGGAGGAGGCGGGGGTTCCGCGACGTCGGGAGCGGGAGCCTGGGGTGGGCACAGCAACGGCAGGATCCCAGCCTCCGCGATGTGTCAGTTGAAGTCGGCTCCCGGTCAGATGCTGCGCTGTGATGCGCAGGCTGCCTTCGATCGGATGTCGCAGGCGTTCGAAGCGCGGTTCGGGTCCCCGATCTCCGTCACCGATGCCTACCGTGACTATGCCACGCAGGTGATCCTCAAGAAGCGCAAAGGGCGGATGGCGGCGACTCCGGGCACGTCGAACCATGGATGGGCGCTGGCGGTCGACCTCGGCAGCGGCATCAATTCCTTCGGCACTGCTCAGCATCAGTGGATGCGGGCCAATGGTCCGAAGTTCGGGTGGATCCATCCCGGGTGGGCGAGGCAGTCAGGGTCGCTGCCCGAGGCCTGGCACTGGGAGTTCCGCAGATAGAACCGCCGATAGAAATGGCCGGTGCACTCACGCGTTCCGCGATGGTGTCACCGCATTCCGCCGGTGCGCTCAGGCGCGAGGGTGGGCCCTGCGGTAGGTCTCCTGCAGACGCTGCATCGAGACGTGGGTGTAGATCTGGGTGCTGCTCATCGTCGAATGGCCGAGCAGCTCCTGGATCTGTCTGAGGTCGGCGCCGCGGTCGAGCATGTGTGTGGCAGCCGAGTGCCGCAGCCCGTGGGGTCCGATGTCCGGTGCGCTCGGGTCGGTGGAGCCGTAGCGATGGACGAGCTCGCGGACCTGGCGAGCTCCTATCCGTCCTCCGCGGACCCCGAGGAACAGTGCGTCTGCGCTGTTGGGGCCGGCGAAGAGGTCACGGGCGGCAAGCCAGTCGTTGAGCGCCGTCTGGGCCGGTGCGCCGAACGGCACTCGGCGTTCCTTGTTGCCCTTGCCGAGCACGGTGATCATCGCTTTGCGATGGTCGACATCAGCGCGGTCGAGTCCGGTGAGCTCGGAGACGCGCACCGCGGTGGCGTAGAGCATTTCGAGGATCGCGGCATCGCGGAGGCGTTTGGCTGCCTCAAGCGGATCGTTGTCAACCGTGCCCACAGGCTCGTCAGCAGCATCGTCGGTGGCAGCATCTTCGGCGGCGGAGATGAGCGCGGCGGCCTGTTGGGGTTTGAGCACGGTGGGCAGGCGGGAGTCCTTCTTCGGTGTCCGCAGCCGTGCCGCAGGGTTGTTGGGCAGTCCCAGGTTGTTGACTCCAAATGAGAAGAAGGACCGGACAGCGGCGATCTTGCGCGCCACCGTCGACTTCGCTGCACCGGCATCGTCGAGAGCGATCAGCCACGACCGCAGGTCGTCGAGTTCGATGGAGGTCAGGTCGATCCGCTGCCTCTGGTGCCCCTGCGAATCGGAGGCCGTGTCGCCCTTGGACCCGCGACGGATCTTCATCGAGTGGACCGCGTGGTCGAGGAAGTCGGCGACGTCGGAGACATAGGCGCGAGCTGTGTGCTCGGAGACGTCGCGGGATCTCAGGTGGTCGGCATAGCCTGCTACCACCTCGGCGACGGTCGACGGTGTGCTCACAGCCCTCAGGATACGCGAACCAGCAGATCCGCGACGCTCTACCCACGAGTACGGTGCGGTGTGCGAAGCTTCATCCACCCCGTGTCACGTCGTTCGGCCACACCCGCGAGGTCGAGGGCGGTCAGGGCGTTGAGCGCATCTGCGATCGTCAGTCCCGCCCGGGAGGCGATCGTGCCGACGTCGAGGGGTTTCGATGTGGTCAGCGCGTTGAGGCAGATCTTCTCCCGCTCATCGAGACCTTCCAAGGGGTCGGGCCGTGCAGCAGAACCACGCTCCCCACTGCTGTCGGCATCGGACCCCGTCAGGGCGTCTCCGGCGGCGTCGAAGAGTGCCGGTGCCTCGTCGTCCATGAGCGCGATGACATCATCGCTGCAGGTGACGAGTTCAGCCTCATGTTCGCGTACGAGTCGGTGAGCACCGGTCGAGGACGCCGAATACACGGATCCGGGGAACGCTGCGACCTGGCGGGAGAGTTCGAGAGCATGCCTGGCGGTGTTCAGTGCACCGCTGCGCCATCCGGCTTCGACGATGACGCTCACCTGCGCCGAGGCGGCGATGAGCCGATTGCGCAGCAGGAACCGGTGGCGCATCGGGGTCATTCCCGGGGCGGTCTCGGACACGATCGCACCGGTGGCGAGGATCTGCTCGAACAGCTCGGCGTTCGCCGCCGGATAGAAGCGGTCGACTCCCCCGGCCATGAATGCGACCGTCGGTGCTTCGCGGGCGATGGCCGCGCGATGTGCGGCGGCGTCGATGCCGAACGCTCCCCCGGAGACGACGGTGATGCCGCGTGCCGCGAGATCCCATGCGAGGTCGGATGCACATTTGGTGCCGTAGCTGCTGGCCGCCCGGGCTCCGACGACGGCGACGGTGCGGGAGAGGACGACGTTGAGGCCGGCGGCGCCCCTCACCCAGAGTCCCAGTGGTGAAGCGGGACCAAGGTCCTCGAGCAGGGTCGGCCATTCCTCGTCACCGGGGATGACGAGCCTGCCCCCGAGTCGGGCGATGTTCTCAAGGTCGCGACCGTCATCGGCGGCATCATCGTCTCCTGCCCGGACTGCCCACCGTTCGATGGCGTCGTGCATCTGCCCGTGGGTGGCCGCCTCGGCGCCGGTGGAGCTCAGCCCCGCCATGGCCTCGTCCGCGGTCGTCTCGCCACGGCCGACTGCAGTGAGGATCGCTCGCGTGGCCACCGGTCCGATGTCGTCGACAAGCCGCCTGAGCAGGCCGTCTCCCGGTTCGCCGATGCGCAGCAGGGCGGCGATGGCCGCGCGGATCTCATCAGTCGTCTGCACGGTCATGATTCCTGTGTCCTCAGGGCGAGCGCCGTTCTCAACGTATCGGGGTCAGGTGCCGACTTTCCTGCGAGGTCGGCCAGAGTGGTCGCGACCCGCAGCACCCGGTCATATCCGCGCATCGTGATCCGTCCGGTGTCCAGTGCCCGGTCGAGGTCGGACAGCGCTGTCGGTGTCAGTGCGAAGTGCTCACGCAGCCACGGGCCGGGGGCTTCGGCGTTGAGCCGCCACGTGCAGTCGGCAAAGCGCTCGGCCTGACGTCGGCGGGCCTCCCCCACGCGCGCGGCCACGGTCCGGCTCGTCTCCTGACCGCCCCCGAGGCGCAGGTCCGCCGGTGAGACGGGGAAGAGCTCGAGCTGTAGGTCGACGCGGTCGAGCAGCGGACCGGAGAGTCTGTTGCGATAGCGGCGTTTGTCCATCGGCGTGCACCGGCAGTCGGCGCCGGACCCGACCATTCCGACACCACAGGGGCACGGGTTCGCGGCCATGATGAGCTGGAAGGCTGCCGGCAGCACCATGGATCCCCACGCCCGGTGGATGTGGACACGACGGGATTCCATCGGCTGCCGCAGCGCTTCGAGGACGTCACGGGAGAACTCGGGAGCTTCGTCCATGAACAGCACCCCGCGGTGGGCGCGGCTCAAGACACCGACCGTTCCCGGCCTGCGTCCCCCGATGAGCGCCGAGACGGTGCTGCGGTGATGGGGAGCTTCGAACGGGGGCCGGTGGTCGAGTCCGTCGCTGCCGTCGAGTTCACCGCGCAGGGATCGGACAGTGGCGACTTCGACGGCTTCATCGTCATCGAGCGGAGGCAGAATGCCGGGCAGGCATTGGGCGAGCAGCGTCTTGCCGGCTCCGGGTGTGCCGCGCATGAGCAGGTTGTGTCCCCCGGCGGCTGCGACTTCGAGTCCGAAGCGACCTTCGGCCTGGCCTTGGACCTCAGCAAGATCATGGAGATCTGGTGCGATGGACACGGGCCTGTCCATGTCGAGGACAGGGGGCAGCGGCGGTACCGCCATCGATCCGCCGTAGGCGTTGACGACATCGGCGAGGGACGCCACCGACAGAACACGAGCACGCCCGACCAAGCCGGCTTCAGCAGCGTTTCCGACAGGAACGACGAACCGTTCGAATCCTGCCTGCACACCGGAGTGCAGGCACGGCAGCACTCCGGTGACGGGGCGGATCCGACCGTCGAGACCGATCTCACCGCAATGGATGACATCACCGGTGTCCTCGGAGGAGATCTTTCCCAAGGCTTTCAGCACGGCGACGGCGATGCCGAGGTCGAATCCGGTGCCGACTTTCGGCACGGTGCCGGGAGTGAGATTGATCGTCAGGTGCTGGCTGGCCACGGGAGTGCCGAGGTAGGCCAGAGCCGAACGCAGGCGTTTGCGGGATTCGCTCACGGAGACGTCGGGCAGCCCCACGATGTCGATGCCGGGCAGGCCGGCGCTGACGCCTGCCTCGATCGATACGACCTTTCCGCTCAGTCCCCAGAGAGCCACCGCCGAGGCCCGCCCGATCACGTGAGAAGCGGTCTCCGCACCGGCCGATTCAGATAGCCCGAGTTCCGGACCCACATAGTCCGAAACCGAGTCACCCGAACCCGCGCAGTCCGACTCCTCTGGTGCGGCTGCGGCAGCCTCGTCGCTCATGAGTCGACCTGGACGTTCGGGCAGTGGAAGTATTGGATTCTCGGTTCGATGATGATGCCGAGAGCGTCGATGCGGGTGGCCGGAAAGTATTCGTTCTGGCCACGCAGCCAGATTCCGGCCAGGGTGCGGATGCGGGCGAGCTTCGTCGGTGTGATGGCTTCGAGCGGTGATCCGAGCGCGGCCGTACGGCGGGTCTTGACCTCGACGAACACGGCGATGTCACCGTCTCGGGCGATGATATCGAGTTCGCCGCGAGGAGCGCGGAAGTTCCGTTCGAGGATGCGCAGCCCTGCCTGTTCGAGGTAGGCCGCAGCGAGGTCTTCTCCCCTGTCGCCCAGAGCCTGTTTGCGCATGCCTCTCACGGTGCGCTTGCTGCCGGTTGTCCGTGTCTGTCCCATGTCGGCCAGCTGACCATGGCGGCAGGAGAGCAGGGAAGAGCCCGGAATGAACCTGTGGAAGGGGTTCGACCGTCCACAGCCGAATCATGGCTGAGTCAGCGCCACATCCACTGCATCTGGTGTGTGAGTCGGCGCCCACGGACGCACAGTCGACGCTGCCCGCGCAATCACCGTCAGCGCTCGCGGCTCAGCCCCGGATCGACGTCGGGGGTTCGAGATCGGATTTCGAGATCTCCTCGATGTTGACGTCTTTGAAGGTCAGCACGTGCACGGTCTTGATGAAGCGGGCCGAACGGTAGCTGTCCCACACCCACGCATCACGCAGGGTGAGTTCGAAGTACACGTCGCCGGCATCGTTGTGTGCCTTGAGGTCGACGTGGTTGGCGAGATAGAAGCGGCGTTCGGTCTCGACGACATAGGCGAAGAGGCCGACGACGTCACGGTATTCCTTGTACAGCTGGAGCTCGAGCTGAGCCTCATAGTCGTCCAGATCATCGGCGCTCATCTCTGGCCCTCCCTTCTGAATCCGCGTGCAAGCGGAAGCTCCTGCGGTGATGGATGCTGGGACCGACGTCGACGATGCCCTGTCGGTGCGTCGCCGTTCCGTATCCCACGTTTGATTCCCAACCATAGTGCGGATGGTCTGCGGCGAGGGCGACCATCGTCTCGTCGCGAGTCACTTTCGCCACGATGCTGGCTGCGGCGATGGCAGGCACGGAGCCGTCGCCCTTGATCACTGTGCGCACCGGAGGCAGTTCGAGATCGGCGCAGTCGCCGAATATCCCCAGGCAGTCGAGGGTGAGTGGGGCCGAGAGCCAATCGTGGCGGCCGTCGAGGAGGATCATCGTCCGGGCGGGAAACACACCCGCCCACTCCTCCAGCATCGACAGGAACGCCCTGCGCCCGGCGAGGTTGAGCGCCATGGTCATGCCGATCTCGTCGAGTTCGGCCGGGCTCGTCGATCCCACTGCCGCGGCGGCCGCCCATGATCGCACTCTGTCGGTGGCGTCCTGCCGGGACCGAGCACTGAGCTGTTTGGAATCATGGATGCCGGCGGGCACCTCGGCGCTGGTGAGGACCCGCAGGTCGAACAGCGCGACACCGACGCTGACCGGTCCGGCCAGGGCGCCGCGTCCCACCTCATCGACGCCGATGACGAAGTCGAAGCCCTCGCTCAGCAATCCGCTTTCGACGCTGAGGTCGGTCAGTCCGCGAGCTGCCATCAGTTCCCGGTGATTCCCTGCGAATCGGGGACGTCGGCGAACACGTCCTCCGGGTTCGACACCCAGCTGAAGTGCTTGAACGGCCAGTTGATGAGGAATACGGTGCCGACCATGTCCTCTTCGGCCACGAAGGGTTCGGTGTCCATGTGGTAGCGCGAGTCGGCGGAGTTGCCCCGGTTGTCGCCCATCACCCAGTAGCGCCCTTCAGGCACGGTGACCTTGAAGTCGACCTCGGACGGCGCCGTGCCCTCATCGAGGTAGGTCTCGTCGATCGGTTCCCCATTGACCATCAGACGCCCCTCGGCGTCACAGCATTCGATGGTGTCTCCGCCGACGCCGATGACGCGTTTGATCAGCTGGTTTCCCGCGTCCGAGGGGGCGAGTCCGATGAACTCGAGGATCGGGTTGGGCGTGTATTCGACGGTGTCGGCGGCCGAGAGCCAGTGGTCGGGATCGTCGAAGACGACGATATCTCCGCGATTGGCCGGACCGAAGCGCGGGGCGAGCTGGTTGACCAGGACCCGGTCATCGACCTGCAGCGTGGTCATCATGGATTCCGAGGGAATGTAGAACGAGCGGACGACCCACGTCTTCAGCGCCGTGGAGATGAGCAGGGCGATGACGATGATCGCCACGGTCTCCAACAGCCCGCGCATGAACCGTTTCGAGGCGGGGGGCGGGGAAGCTTGAGAGTCGCTGGTCATTCGTTCGCTTTCACATTCGGCCACGGGTTCCGCTGGGACTGAATTGAGCGTACCAGCACGAACCTGACCGGATCCTCAGCAGCGATGTGAGCCTCGCCTGCACGCAGTCTCAGTCGATCGAGGAGCCGTGGCCGATGACGGGTCCGATGACCCGGTCGGTGGGGATGAATCCCCCGCCGGGGCGGCCGAGCAGTGATCGCGAGTCCGCCGAGTCGTTCCGGTTGTCGCCCATCACCCACATCGTGTCGGCAGGGACTTCGACGGAGAATTCCACTGCCGAGGCGGGGGTGGGGGCATAGTCCTCACGCAGAGGTTCGCCGTTGAGCAGCAGGCGGCCCTCGGCGTCGCAGCACTGCAGGGTGTCACCGCCGACCGCGATGACGCGTTTGACGTAGTAGACGTCGCGGGGGCCGAGACCGACCCAGGAGCCGATCTTCTGCAGCGGGGTCGGCAGCGCATCGTCGACGAAGGAGCCGCGACCGTCGAAGACGACGATGTCGCCGCGTTGGATGTCGGACCGCAGCGCATCGGGCCGCCATACGGTGATCGAGTCGTCGATCTTCAGCGTCGGCTCCATCGATGCGCTGGGGATGGTGAAGCGCTGGATGACGAATCCGCGCACGGACCCGCCGAGGATGACGATGATCACGGCGATGGCCGCGACCGTCTTCCAGAACCGTGCCGAATACAGAAGACGCGACCCGAAGGTCGCGTCTTCATGTCTGTTCGGCACGGTGTGATCATCTCCCACAGTGCCGGGCAAATCAGGCCTTTTCGCGGATGCGAGCAGCCTTGCCGCGCAGTTCGCGCAGGTAGTAGAGCTTCGCACGGCGGACATCACCGCGAGCGAGGACCTCGATCTTGTCGACGTTGGGCGAGTGCACCGGGAAGGTACGCTCCACTCCGACGCCGAAGCTGATCTTACGAACGGTGAAGGTCTCGCGGACTCCGTCGCCCTGGCGACGGATGACGATGCCCTTGAACACCTGGATACGCGAACGCGAGCCCTCGATCACCTTGACGTGAACGTTGAGGGTGTCGCCGGCGCGGAATTCAGGCACGTCGGACTTCAGCGAGGCTGCATCTACAACATCGAGCTTCTGCATTGTGGTTTCTCCTGTGGCCTCTGCTCCAGGTCGAGGACACGCATATCGGACCGGTGAACCGGTGATTGAATCGTCTGTCGGGATCACTCCCCGTCGACCCGCCGACTCGATGCGGCGGATCACTGTGGGCCCACATCCCCCTGAAGCAGGTGAGGGCCAACAAACGCGACGCTCTATTCTGTCACGGTTCCGCGCTCAGACTCAAACCGTTCCAAAGCGGCCTGATCGTCTCGGCTCAGATCGGAGAGACGGGCGAGCAGATCGGGTCTGACCTCCGCCGTTCGCTCCAACCGTCGATCACGCCGCCACCGGGCGATCGCGGCATGGTTGCCGCTGAGCAGGATCTCCGGCACGTCCCGCCCCCGCCAGCTTGCGGGCTTCGTATAGATCGGGTATTCGAGCAGACCGTCTTCGTGGCTCTCCTCGGTCAGAGACTCAGGATTGCCGATGACTCCGGGGATGAGCCGACTGATCGCTTCGATCATCACCATCGACGCGACCTCCCCACCGTTGAGAACGTAGTCGCCGATGCTCATGGGGCGCAGTTCGAAGTGCTCACCGGCCCAGTCGATGACTCGCTGGTCGATGCCTTCGTAGCGTCCGCAGGCGAAGACGAGGTGCTGTCTGGAGGCGAGATCCTCGGCGATGCGCTGGTCGAACACCTCCCCTGCAGGGCTCGGGACGATGAGCGTGGGCTTCGCACCACCCGTGGGCTTCGCACCAGCAATGAGCTGCGCACCATCCGTGGGCTGCGCACCACCCGATGGCTGCGCGGCCTGGACGTCCCCTGGCCTGCTGGCGAGGATCTCTTCGAGCGCGAGCGCCCAGGGTTCGGCCTTCATGACCATGCCCGCTCCCCCGCCGTAGGGAGAGTCGTCGACGGTGTTGTGCCGGTCGAAGGTGAAATCGCGCAGGTCGCGGACGTTGAGGGCGAGTTGCCCACGGTCGACGGCCTTGCCGATGAGCGAGAGCTGCAGCCCGGCGAGGTACTCGGGGAAGATCGACACGACGTCGATCGTCATCGCCGGACCAACCGCCTCGGCGCCGGTGACGTCGGCGTTCGCGGCGTCCGGGCGCACCGCCTCGGTGGGGGCGCCGTCCTCACCGGTGGTGTCGTGGTCGGTCATCGGGTGCGGCTCGCTCATTCGGCGTCGAAGAGACCGGCGGGCGGGGTGACGTTGACGCGGCCGGACTCGATGTCGACGTCGGGCACGATCGCGGTGACGAACGGAATGAGCACGACGTGGCCGGCGGTGTGCTTCATGTGGAGCAGATCCTGGGCGGCGCCGTTCGTGACGTCGACGATCTCTCCGACGAGTGCGTCGTTCTCATAGACCTGCAGCCCGATGAGGTCATCGAGGTACCAGGCGTCGTCATCGTCCTCGTCTTCGTCCGCCTCGGCGAGGATGAGGGTGTTGCGGATCTCTTCGGCGCGGTTCCGGTCGGGGACTTCGTCGAAGGTCAGGAGCAGGCGGTCGCGGTGCCACCTCGCCGACTTCAGCGTCAGCGTTCCGATGTCCGGATCGGTGGCGAAGCTCGTTCCGGGGGTGAGCCGTTCCTCGGGGCGGTCGGTGCGCACCTCGACGGTGAACTCGCCTTTGATCCCGTGCGGCTTGCCCAGGCGGGCGATCACCGTGTCCATTCTGCTCCTCGAAGATTGCGGTCGTGTGCACCCACCAGTGTAGTCGGCGACAGCAGGGTGAATGCACGAGAGGGGATGCCTGCGCATATGCGCTGGCATCCCCTCTCGGGAAGGTGGTGTTACGCCTCGATGAGGTCCACTCGCACCGACTCACGGCCGGCCAGTGAGTTCATCACGGTGCGCAGGGCCTTGGCGGTCCTGCCTGCACGGCCGATGACCCGACCGAGGTCTTCGGGGTTGACCCGGACCTCGAGGGTCGTGCCGCGGTGCGATGAACGCGAGCGAACGGACACGTCGTCGGGATGATCGACGATGCCGCGGACCAAGTGCTCGAGCGAATCAGCCAACATCTCAGGCTTCAGCGCTTTCTTCAGCGGCCTCAGGTGCTGCTTCCTCGGCCGGAGCCTCAGCAGCGTCAGCGGACTTGCCGCCCTTCTGCGTGATGGCTTCCTTGATCACCGATTCGGCGTTGGGAGCCACGTAGGCTTCCTTCTCCGGCTGCGGCTTGACGGTGTTGACCGCTTCGCCCTCGCCGGTGAACTTCTGCCAGTCGCCGGTGAGCTTGAGCAGAGCCTTGACCTGCTCGCTCGGCTGAGCACCGACACCGAGCCAGTACTGAGCGCGCTCCGAATCGATCTCGATGACCGAGGGCTCGCGGGTCGGGTGGTAGATGCCGATCTGCTCGATGGCCTTGCCGTCACGGCGGGTCTTCGAGTCAGCGACGACGACGCGGTAGAAGGGTGCACGGATCTTGCCCATGCGGGTCAGACGAATTTTGACTGCCACTTTAGTGGTGTCTCCTTTTGTGTTCTGTGTGCACAGCTGATCCAGAAGAATCGTGGGGTTGACCTGCTGGAAGCCGCGGCTGGGACGATCACTCCGGCGCGGATGAGAGGGCCCGGACCGAGAGCAAAAGTACAAGAGCCAATTGTGCCAGAAGGCTCTACTTCTTGCCACCCGGGAAGATTCCGCCGAAGCCCTTGGGCAGGTTCGAGGGATCGAATTCCTCGTCCGCGCCCAGATCGACTCCGCCGAAGGCCGAACCGACCGGATCCTTGGTCTTGCCTGCCTTCTTATCGGCCAGCTCCTGGGCCTCTTGGGCACGCTTGGCAGGGTTGCCGGACTGACCGCCCTTGCGGCCCTTCTTCTTCCCCACCGCTTTCTTCTTGCGGCTTCCGGCACCACCGGGCATTCCGCCCATTCCGGGCATCTGGGGCATTCCCCCGCCGCCGGGCATTCCGGGCATTCCTCCGCCGCGGGTCATCTGGCGCATCATCTTCTGCGCCTGGGTGAAGCGCTCCATGAGCTGGTTGACGGCGGTGACGGTGGTGCCGGCGCCCTTGGCGATGCGGGCACGGCGAGAGCCGTTGAGGATCTTCGGGTTCGTCCGCTCCTGTGGTGTCATCGATCTCACAATGGCTTCGACCCGGTCGACCTCACGTTCGTCGAAGTTCGCCAGCTGTTCCTTGTACTGGCTCATGCCGGGCATCATGCCCAGCATCTTCTTCATCGACCCCATCTTCTTCAGGCCCGACATCTGTGTGAGGAAGTCGTTGAGGTCGAAGTCCTCGCCGGCTTCGACCTTCTTCTTGAGCTTTTCGGTCTCTTTTTCGTCGAAGTTCTTCTCGGCCTGTTCGATGAGCGTCATGATGTCGCCCATGTCGAGGATCCGGTCGGCCATCCGGTCCGGGTGGAACTGCTCGAAGTCCTTCATCGATTCGCCTGTCGAGGCGAACATGATCGGCTTTCCGGTCACCTCGGCGACCGACAGTGCGGCACCGCCGCGGGAGTCGCCGTCGAGCTTCGAGAGCACGACACCGGTGAAGTCGACGCCTTCGAGGAACGCCTCGGCGGTCTTCACCGCGTCCTGGCCGATCATCGCATCGATGACGAAGAGGACCTCGTCGGGGGTGACCGCGGTGCGGATGTCCGCGGCCTGCTGCATGAGCTCTTCGTCGATGCCGAGACGACCGGCGGTATCGACGATGACGACGTCGTGGAGTTTGGACTTCGCGACCTCGATCGAGTCGGTGGCGACCTGGATCGGGTCGCCGACGCCGTTGCCCGGCTCCGGGGCGTAGACGACGGCACCGGCACGTTCGCCGACGATCTGGAGCTGGTTGACCGCGTTGGGTCGCTGCAGGTCGGCGGCGACGAGCATCGGGCGGTGGCCTTCGGACTTCAGCCAGTACGCGAGCTTTCCCGCCAGCGTGGTCTTACCGGCACCCTGGAGGCCGGCAAGCATGATGACCGTCGGCGGGCGCTTGGCGAAGTTGAGCCTGCGAGTCTCGCCGCCGAGGATGCCGACGAGTTCGTCGTTGACGATCTTGACGACCTGCTGGCCGGGATTGAGTGCGCCCGAGACTTCCTCGGACAGGGCGCGCTCACGGATCCGGCCGGTGAAGGCACGCACGACAGGCAGGGCGACGTCGGCGTCGAGCAGGGCACGTCTGATCTCACGAATGGTGGCATCGACGTCGGCTTCGGACAGCCGGCCCTTCCCGCGCAGATTCTTGAAAGTCGCGGTGAGCCTGTCGGACAGAGAGTTAAACACGTACAAGCCTTCTTCACGATGATTTGGTCGACTCTTAAGCCTAGCAACTCACCCGGGTCCGGCTGAAACCGTGGCCGCTGACAATGCCCCGTGAACCCTCGCCGTCCCGTTCGCCGCCGCTGCATCGAGCATCCGTCACCGTTCGCGGCATATCCACCCGGTGCAACGGGGCGAATCGGCGCTGACGGTGACGGATGCCGCACTACCTGGAGGAGATGTCGCTAGCGGTGACAGATGCTCCGGCGCGTACTGTGGCGGATGCTCCGCCGCGTGCTGTGGCGGGTGCTGAGGCGCTCACCGGAACGAGTAAGCCTGCTCCGCGTGCTCGAAGGCGTCGATTCCCTCGAGCTCTTCCCGCGGGTCTATCCGCAGACCCATCGTCGACCGCAGCACCAGGGAGATCGCGAGTGTCACGAGACCGGCGAAGACGATGGCCACGAGGCAGGCCAGCACCTGTGCGATGAGGAGTTCGAAGCCGCCGCCGTAGAACAGGCCAGCAGGTCCGTCGTCGTGCGGGAAGGCGAAGAACCCGATCATCACGGTGCCGATGATGCCCGCGACGAGGTGGACGGCCACGACATCGAGCGCATCGTCGTAGCGCAGTCGGTTCTTCGCTTCGACGGCGAAGATCGCGCCCGCTCCTGCCGCGATGCCGATGAGCACGGCAGCGTAGGGGTCGACGTTCGCACACGCCGGGGTGATCGCGACGAGGCCGGCGATCGCTCCCGAGACGCTGCCGATGCTGGATGGCCTGGAGGCCCGCAGGCGTTCGATCATGATCCAGGTGATCATGCCCGCGGCCGGGGCAGCCAGGGTGTTGATCCAGATGAGCCCGCCCTGTTCGATCGTCGAGGCGGCTCCGCCGTTGAATCCGAACCAGCCGAACCACAGCAGCGCGGCTCCGAGCACGGTGATCGGGATGTTGTGCGGCTTGTGCGGGGTCGAGAAGCGGGCACGGCGTCCCATGACCACCACGAGCACGAGGGCGGAGATGCCGGCGTTGATGTGCACGACCGTGCCTCCGGCGAAGTCGATGGCGGGTCCGAACAGGCTGCCGATCGCACCCGATTCGCTGAGCAGTCCGTCGCCCCAGACCATGAACGCCAGCGGGCAGTACACGAGGGTCACCCACGCGGCGGAGAAAACCAGCCAGGTGGAGAACTTAGCACGGTCGGCGACGGCTCCGGCGATGAGGGCGATCGCGATCATCGCGAAGGTCGAGCCGTAGCCGATCGAGATCAGCGAGGCAGGGTCATCCGCCACTGCACCGGTGAGTCCCAGCTGGGACAGCGGGTTGCCGACGATTCCGGCGATCGAATCACCGGAGCTCAGCCCGTAGCCGTAGAGGACCCAGACGAGTCCGCCGACGGCCATCGCGGAGAAGACCATCATCATCATGTTGATGGCTGAGGTGATCCGCGTCATTCCTCCGTAGAAGAACGCCACCCCGGGGGTCATGAGCAGAACCAACCCCGCGGCGACCATCATCCACACATTCACTGCATCGAGTTCCATGTCGTCTCTTATCTGTATCGGCTGTATCCGCCGGTTCCGAAGCGAACCGGGCAGACACAGTCTCCATGACGCATGTCACAGTGGTGAGTCGACTATGTTTCCGCAATATGACAAGCCGGGTCTCACCCCGCGAATACGGGGTGAGACCCGGCGAAATCAGCGCAGACAGTCCGCGCCGCCAGCCAGACGGCCTGCCAGTTCAGGCAGCCAGCGTCCGGTCAGTCGAGCAGCGCGTCGACGAATCCTTCGGCAGTGAACGGAGCAAGGTCGTCGGCACCCTCGCCCAGCCCGATGAGTTTGACCGGGACGCCCAGCTCACGCTGGACTGCCACGACGATGCCGCCCTTGGCCGTGCCGTCGAGCTTTGTGAGCACGATGCCGGTGACGTCGACCGCCTCGGCGAAGACCTTCGCCTGCTGCATGCCGTTCTGCCCGGTGGTCGCATCGAGGACGAGCAGGACCTCGTCGATCTCGTGGCCCTCCCCCAGCGGGCGGGTGGCCACACGCTTGACCTTGCCGAGTTCGTCCATGAGTCCGCGCTTGTTCTGGAGACGCCCGGCAGTATCGATGAGGACGACGTCGGTTCCGTCGGTCTGGCCCTTCTCCACTGCCGAATACGCCACCGAGGCGGGATCGGCGCCCTCTTCCTTGCGCACTGTCTCCACGCCGACGCGTTCACCCCACGTGGACAGCTGTTCGGCGGCGGCGGCGCGGAAGGTGTCCGCGGCGCCGAGCAGCACCGTCCGGTCCTCGGCGACGAGCACGCGGGCGATCTTGCCCACGGTCGTCGTCTTGCCCGCACCGTTGACACCGACGACGAGGATGACCGCCGGATCGCCGTTCGTGCCCTGATCGGCCAGGGACCGGTCCATGGTCGGGTCGACGAGTGCGATGAGCTCCTCACGCAGCAGCCCCCGCACCTCTTCGGGATCCCTGGTGCCGAGGACCTTGACGCGTTCGCGCAGGCGGTCGACGAGTTCGGTCGTCGGCTCGACTCCCACGTCAGCGAGGATGAGGGTGTCTTCGATCTCCTCCCACGCGGATTCGTCGAGGTTGTCGCGTGAGAGGAGGTTGAGCAGTCCGCGACCGAGCCCGGAGTTCGATTTCGCGAGCCGTTCGCGCAGGCGCACCAGCCGGCTGGCCGGTTCTGTGGGAACCTCCGAACCGCGCGCTTGCGCCTTCTCCTTCGCGACCGCCTCGGCGACCTCATCGGCACTGATCTCACCGGTGACGTCGGCATCGATGCTGCGCTCTTCGGGCAGCCCTCGCTTCTTGCCGCTGACGCGCAGGGAGATGCCCAGCGCCACGACGAGAATGAAGACGATGGCTGCGACGATGAGCAAGATGATCGGCTGATCCATTGTTCTTCCGTCCTCCTTTGAGAGCCTGCGGTCGGGCCGTCGGCGCTCGAGTTCCCGGATTCGTCCGGGGATGTCTGTCAGTGGTTTCCCACACCGGAATCAGTCGGTGCGGTCAGGAACCGCGGCTGCCGAAGAGCAGTCCGGCGGTGGTCCTCCACCCGGTTCCCGATTCCGGGATCTTCCAATGGCGGGTGCGCGGACGCACCGTGATGAGCGAGGGGGCTGCGTGACGGCGCGGCTGCGGTCTGAGCACATACGAGTGGTCGCGGATCGCGGTGACCGCCGCCTGCTCCCGGGTGGCCAGGTGCGACGTGCCGTCGTCGTGGCCGAAGAATTCGTGGACTTCGTCGTCGTAGCCGGTCCATTCGGCGGGCAGCCGGAATCGCTGCACTTCGGAGGAGTACCTCAGTCGGCCCTCGGCGCGCAGGCCGGGCAGAGCGACGAGGAGGACGACGACGAGCGCCAGAGCGAAGGAGATCGCGAGTCCCACGATGACGACAAGTACGGAATTCATGCCCTAGAGCCACCTCGCAGTACAGCAGCCTCGGCCATGGACGTCCCGCTCCTCACGTTCTTCGAATACCTGTGTCTCGGCCCAAGTCTATAGTCCCGGGCGACGACATTTGTGTTCCGGGCCCGCATGCCACTTGGAGAATTCCCTGGGACTGTCCTGGGCATCGGCGACAAGTCGGCTGGTGGGACTCACGGGATGCGCTGCGATATGACTTTCGACACTCCGTCGCCGTGCATCGTCACACCGTAGAGCGCATCGGCGATCTCCATCGTCCGCTTCTGGTGGGTGATGACGATGAGCTGCGAGGAGTCCTGCAGCTCCTCGAACACGGTGAGCAGGCGCGAGAGGTTGAGATCGTCGAGTGCGGCCTCGACCTCGTCCATGACGTAGAACGGGCTGGGCCGGGCTTTGAAGATCGCCACCAGCATGGCCACCGCCACCAGCGACCGCTCCCCGCCGGAGAGCAGGGACAGCCGCTTGACCTTCTTGCCTGCCGGCCGGGCGTGGACGTCGACGCCGGTGGTGAGCATATCGTTCGGGTCGGTCAGGCTCAGCGCTCCCTCACCGCCGGGGAAGAGCCGGGAGAAGATGTCCTCGAACTCCCGCGCGGTGTCCGCATACGCCTCGGCGAAGACGCGTTCGACATGCTTGTCGACTTCCTCGACGAGCTGCATGAGGTCCTTGCGCGAGGCTTCGATGTCCGCGATCTGCTTCTCGAGGAACTGGTGCCGCTCCTTCAGCGCCTCGTATTCCTCGAGTGCGAGCGGGTTGACCGTGCCGATGCGTTTGAGCGAGGCCGCCGCCTGCTTCTGCCGTTTCTCGACCTCGGTCCGCACATACGGTCGATCCTCGGTGCCCTCTTCGAACGAGGGAACGGGCAGGTGGGGTCCGAATTCGTCGATGAGCCGGTCGATGCCCAGGCCCGTCTCCTCCTCCGCCCGGTGCGCGATCTCCTCGAGCCTGAGTCGGTACCGTTCCTTGGCCAGCTCCGCCTCGGCGGCGGCGTCTTTGAGCTTCTGCAGCTGGGTTCTGGTGGTGCCCAGTTCCTCGCCGAGGCGGCCCTTCTCTTCGCGGAGACCGCCGCGTTCGTCGACGAGGACCTGGATCGCCTCACCGAGTTCGTCCACCGTTGCCTGCGCGAGTTCCGCGGCTTCGGCCGCGGTCTCAGCGATGAGCTGCGCCGAGGCGGCCGCGCGCTTCTTCTTCGCGATCGTGCGCTGCGTCTGCTCCCGCGCCGCCTCTTCGGCCTTGGCCGCCCGCAGCAGAGAGTCGACCCGGTCGCTTAAGAACCGGACCCGATCGGCAGCCGAGCGGTGGTTGATCCGCGCCTCGACGAGGTCCTCGGACGACTGCGACACCTGAGTGCTCAGTTCGTCCCGCCGGGAGGTGTCGACGACTTCGTCGACCTCGGCGGCTCCGGCCAGCGCCGCCTGTGCGGTCTCGACGTCGCGTCGGGCGGCTTCGAGGCGGGAGTTCAGTTCCGTCTCGTTCTCTTCGGCCCTCTGCAGGCGGGTGCGGGCGACGCCGATCTCGCCGGTGATGCGCGAGACCTCCTCGGCCGCGGCCATGATCTTCGCATCCGAGGAGTGGAGGGCGTCGAGCGCTGCCGCCGATTCCTGCCGGGCTGCGGCCAGGCGCGGTTCGATGTCGGCGAGCGCAGCCTTGAGCGTCTCCGTCCGGTCTTCGAGCGCGGTGATCGAGGTGCGGGTGTCCTCGAGCGCGGTCTGGGAGGCCAGCCGGGTGCCCGAGGCGGTGCGGGCTCGGCTGATGCGCGTGGCCGAGAGCACCTCCCCGTCGACGGTGACCGCGGTGAGTTCGGGGCGGGTGCGCGTCAGGGCGACGCCGGTGCGCGCATCGGGGACGCAGACGACACCGTGCAGGGCGGCTGCCAGCAGGGCGCGCAGCTCAGGCATGTCGCTGGTGACGAGTTCGCTCAGCCACCGCAGTTCGTCCTCTTTCACGGATTGCTCTGTCGCCGCGGTGTCCTCGGTCGGGGTGCCGATCAGGCTCGCCGGTGTCGGCAGCGGGGCGAGGTCGGTTCGTCCGTTGCCGCCCTTGCCGGCGGCCGCCTCGGTGCCGGTCGGGATCGTCAGGGACACGTTCGTGTCTTCGCCGAGGTGGTCGAGCACTGCCAGTGCGGCCTCACCGTCGTCGACGATGACTCCGGAGACCGTGGTCGACAGTGCGGCGGCAGCGGCCATTTCGAAGCCGGTGGTCACGCTCAGTCGCTCGGTCACTGCGGGACCGACGCCGGGGAGGTTCGAGTTGACGATGTCTTCGAGGTCGGCTTCGAGCGCGGTGCCCAGTGCCAGCGCTTCGGCACGGGCCTTGGCCGAGGACAGTTCGGAGGCGACCTGCGCCTGCTGTTCCTGCAGTTCGGTGCGTTCGGACTCGAGTGCTTCCTGGGTCTCCACCGCCTTTTCGTAGGCGGTGTCGAGTTCGGTCTCTCCCGCTTCGACGTCTTCGACCCCGGTCTCGGCGGTCTCGAGTTCGGCGCTGCGTTCGGCGATGCGGGCTGTGACGGCATCGATCTCGGACCTGTTCGCGGTGATGCGGGCGCCCAGGTCGGTGATGCGCTCTTCGGCATGGGTCTGCTTCGACTGCAGGGCGGATCTGTTCTTCACGGCCTCGGTGATGGCGATCTGGGCGGCTTTGACCTCGTCTTCGGCGGTGCGCAGGGCCTGGGTGAGTTCTTCCTTGCGCTGCTGAGTGGCTTCGAGCGCGGTGTTCGTCTCGGTCACTGCCGCCTCGGCGTCGGTGAGTTCGTCCTTGAACCGAGCGGCTTGGGCGCGCAGCTCATCGGGCGATTTGGATTCGCGGCGGCCCAGGCTCGCAACCTCCGAGAGCAGGTGGGAGCGTTTGTCCTCGGCGCGCTGGCTCAGGCCCTGGGCGCGCACGATCTGCGTCTGGGTCTTCGACTCCGCGGTCCGCTGCGCCTCGAGTTCTGCGTCGAGGCCGGACAGGCGGGTTTCGATCTCGCTCAGGCGCGCCTCGGTGGTGGTGCGGAGCCGGTCGAGTTCGGTGATGCGGTCGCTGTGGTCCTCGCCTTCGCTCGTCGTCGCCAGTGAGGACTGCATGCGCACCGCGTCATCGGCGAGCAGGCGGGCGGTGGCGTCGCGCAGAGTGGCTTGGACGGTGGCGGCCTTCGCCGCGGCTTCGGCCTGTCTGCCCAGGGGTCCGAGCTGACGGTTGAGTTCAGTGCGCAGGTCGGTGAGGCGGTCGAGGTTCGTCTGCAGGCCGGTGAGTTTGCGGACCGCTTTGTCTTTGCGGCGCCGGTGTTTGAGGACTCCGGCGGCTTCTTCGATGAAGCTGCGACGCTCCAGTGGGTCGGCGTGGAGGATCGCGTCGAGGCGGCCTTGGCCGACGATGACGTGCATCTCTTTGCCCAGGCCGGAGTCGTTGAGGAGCTCTTGGATGTCGAGCAGTCGGGCGGGGGCCCCGTTGACGGCGTATTCGGATCCGCCGGTGCGGAACAGGGTCCGCGAGATCGTCACCTCGGTGTAGTCGACGGGGATGGCTCCGTCGGTGTTGTCGATGGTCAGAGTCACCTCGGCGCGGCCCAGAGCCTGGCGCTTCGAGGTGCCGGCGAAGATCACGTCGTCCATCTTCCCGCCGCGCAGGTTCTTCGCACCCTGTTCGCCCATCACCCAGGACAGGGCGTCGACGACATTGGATTTGCCTGAGCCGTTGGGACCGACGACGCACGTGATGCCCGGCTCGAATCTGAGAGTCGTTGCCGAGGCAAAGGACTTGAATCCCCGCAGTGTCAGGCTTTTGAGATGCATATTGGGCACCAGCATATCCGGGCAGGCGGCAAGATCCTGAATCTTTTGGTAGAGTTTCTCCTCGTGCGTAGGCGACTGCGCCGTTTTCCTCCGTAGCTCAGTTGGCAGAGCATTCGACTGTTAATCGAAGGGTCGCTGGTTCGAGCCCAGCCGGGGGAGCTGGAAGGGGCCCCGTCGTGCGCGACGGGGCCTCTGACTTTTCACCGCGGGTTTGTGGCGGTGAAGCGCAGTGAAGGCGACCGAAAATGGTCCGAGGAGACGAAAACACTCCACAGTTCGCTCATTGTCTGCAAAGATCATGTGAGAGGCGATCGGGTGCACTCTGCTCGGATCGTTTCGGAGCCAGTCCGATGCCGTCCAGTCAAGGAAGGAATGCCGAAGGGAATGCCTGCCCTCCTCTGCAGCATCGAGGGGCCCGCATCCGATCGGCCCGATTGAGCATGAGCAGTGAACACAGCAAAACACAGGAGCTCATCGAGCACCTGAAGAATCCGACGACGAAGCAGAAGCCGCTGCGGCGCCAGGGGCTCGACAAGATCGTCTTCTTCGCCGCCGGCATCCTCGCCGTGGCTTTCGTCGTCTGGGGCTTCGTCGCCCCCGACAGCCTCGGAACCGTCGCCGGCACCCTGCTGACCGGCGTGATGGACAACTTCGGTTGGCTCTTCGTCATCGCCGCGACGATCTTCACGATCTTCGTCATCATCGTCGCTATGTCCAAGTTCGGTCGCATCCCGCTGGGCCGCGACGATGAGAAGCCGCAGTTCAAGACCTCGTCGTGGATCGCCATGATGTTCGCCACGGGCATGGGCATCGGCCTGGTGTTCTCGGCCGTCGGCGAGCCGCTGTTCTTCTACATGTCGCCTCCCCCGAACTCCGTGGACGGCTCGACCGCTGAGGCGATGGGCACCTCGATGGGCACGACGCTCTTCCACTGGACGCTCTACCCCTGGGCGATGTATGCCATCGTCGGACTCGGCGTCGCCTACGGTTCGTTCCGTCTGGGACGCTCGCAGCTGTTCTCGTCGATGTTCACCCCGCTGTTCGGCGAGCGTGCCGTCAACGGGATCGGCGGCAAGGTCATCAACATCCTCGCGATCCTCGCGACCCTGTTCGGCTCCGCCTGCTCGCTGGGTCTGGGCGCGATCCAGATCGGCGGCGGCATCGAGTCGGCGGGCATCATGTCCGATGTCTCCTCACCGGTGCTCGTCATCATCATCGCGATCCTCACCGCTGCCTTCGTCGCCTCGGCCGTGTCCGGTGTCGAGAAGGGCATCCAGTGGCTGTCGAACATCAATATGATCCTCGCGGTCATCGTCGCGCTCATCGTCTTCATCGGCGGTCCGACCCTGTTCATCCTCAACGTCATCCCGTCCTCGATCGGCTCCTTCATCGAGGATCTCCCGCAGATGGCGTCGCGTACCGCGGCTGACGGGCAGGGCGTCAATGAGTGGCTGTCGTCGTGGACTGTCTTCTACTGGGCCTGGTGGGTCTCATGGTCGCCGTTCGTCGGCCTCTTCATCGCCCGCATCTCGCGTGGACGCACTGTGCGTCAGTTCGTCACCGGCGTCCTCATCGTTCCCTCCGTCGTCTCGACGATCTGGTTCGCGATCTTCGGCGGCGGTGCCATCGGCATCCAGGAGCGCGCAGAACGCGGCGAGGGCACGGTCAAGGCCCTGGCCAAGATGGTCGACGGCGAGCCGGACATCAACATGGACACGATCCTGTTCGACCTCCTCGGCGCTCTGCCGTTGCCGAACCTCATCGCGATCATCCTCATGATCGTCACGGTCGTCCTCATCGCGATCTTCTTCGTCACGGGTGCGGACTCGGCTTCGATCGTCATGGGCACCCTGTCGGCCAACGGCAAGGAAGAGCCCGGCAAGGGTCTCGTCCTCTTCTGGGGTATCGCCACCGGTGCTGTGGCCGCTGTGATGCTCTTGGCGGGTGGTTCCGATCCCGCCGAGGCGCTCGACGGGTTGAAGAACATCACGATCGTCTCCGCCTTGCCGTTCGTCATCGTCATGCTGCTGCTGTGCGTGGCGGTGTGGAAGGACCTGTCCAGGGATCCGCTGATCATCCAGGGTCAGCTGGCCAACCATGTCCTCGAGCAGTCGGTGGCCACGGCCATCGACGAGTACGACGGTTCGGTCTTCGGTCTCGAGACGTCCGAACTGCCGGCGGACGAGGTCAGCGAGTACGCCGACGACGAGAAGGGCGCGAAGTCCTCGAAGACCACGGTCCTCAGCTCGGATTCGACCTCGGAACAGTCAGCAGGCAGCGAAAAGAAGCCCAAGGGCAAGAGCTGACGCGAAGCAGTCACTCTCCGCGCAGTCAGACGGCGGCTCGGATGCACTCAGGTGCATCCGAGCCGCCGTCGTCTTCCCGCCGAAGCCCCCGCGGCATCCCTCACCGTTAGCGCCAATTCAGTCCGTTGCAACGATGCGATTTGCCCGCAGCGGTGACTGATGCTGCCGCAGCTGTAGGACGTGACGGCTGCGGTGCTCGATACTCCGGTCTACAACGCTCGAATTCTGGCCCCTGCTTCGGCCCCGGCTCCGGCTCCGACAAGCAGCTCCCCGTCGGTGAATTCGCCCCGAAACGGATAGGATGTCGAATCGTGACGACAGCGACAGCGGAGGGTGTCCGAATTGACTCGAGCGAAAGGCGGAGCCTGAACCGATGAACACGGTCATCAGACGCGAGGGGAACATCTCGAAATTCATCGGCTGGATGCTCGTGGTCATGGCAGGGCTCGTGTTCATCACCCTGATCGTCATTGCCATCGTCGGCGATCCCGTGGCCCTCTTTTTCCTCTTCGGCCCGGTCATCCTGCTGATCGGCGCGTGGGTGAACTTCCACATGGGCTCACGAGCCCGGTTGGAAATCACTCCCGACGAGTTCGTCTGGTGCGGTTTCACCGGCCGCGCTCGTCGCATCGCGTGGCGGGATCTCGACCGCATCCTCATTCCCGCGTCGGGTTTGCGACCGCGTCTGGCGGCAGCTGCGAGGCTTCGAGACGGCCGCATCATCGAGGTCGAGGCTCTCTGGATCTCCCCGACGAACCCCGCGAACATTCTCTCCCCGCCTGACCACACCGAGGCGCAAAGGGCCCTCATCGACGGCCACAAAGCGTATCTCGCAAACTCCTCCCGGCAACAGAGTCTCCTGAAGACACTGAGCCTGAATACGAACTCAGCCCATTCTGCTCGCCGTCGGTGACCACCGGCGTACGGGACTTCTGCTTCACATCCCGAACAGAGTCGGAACCGCGATCGGTCCGGTCCCGAAAGCGACGATCACCGCAGACAGCACCAGCAGGAGCAGGTCGTATTCGGGGCCTCCCGCTGACGCCCAATACTTCGAGTGCCATTTGAACACGTGCAGACACGTGGTGATGAGCATGAGCACGATGACGCCGATGCCTGCCCACTGAGCGAGAACTCCGGTCGCGAACGACACTGCCGCAGCGAGTTCAGCGACGGCGACGAACCACGCGGTCGGGACGTTGAGACCATCCGCCTTGGCGAACCGCGGAATGTCCTTGGCTTTGACCAAGAATTCGCGAACGAAGGCCACGGTCAGCAGTGCCCTGACGAGCAGCAGCACGATCGCACCGATGAACGTCGGAACCTCGAACATGTTCGTTCCTCTCCGAATGAGCACCGAGCTGGCGTCTCATTGCCGAGTCTACTCACAGAGCCAGTGTCTACCCTCCGTTTTGAGCTGTCCACCAGCCACGCTCGGAAGCATCCCTCACCCTCAGCGGCACTTCGGCGCGGTGGACCGGTGCGCAATGGAGCCGACGGTGACGGATGCTCTGGCAATGGTAGGAAGTGAGGCTGCAGGTAGGAACTGCGAGCAGCGGTGCGGGATGCTCGCGGGGCCCCGCAGTGCGTCGCGGGTCGGCGACCTACCGGCGCGCCACCGCCCCTAGCGGTATCGCGGGGGCTTCTGGCAGACGGGGCAGAAGTGGGTGCCGCGGCCGCCGACGGTGATCTTCGCGATCTCGGTCCCGCAGCGCACGCATTCCTGGCCGCCGCGGCCGTAGACGAGCAGTGCGCGGTCGAAGTATCCGGATTCGCCGTTGACGTTGACGTAGAGGGCGTCGAAGCTCGTTCCGCCCACGGCCAGAGCGTCGCTCATCACCTTCGTCGCGGATTCGAGGACCGCAACGAGGCGGCTCTTCCTCGTCCGCGCAGGCGTTGCCAGAGGGTGGACTCCCGCCCGGAACAGGGCCTCATCTGCGTAGATGTTCCCGATTCCGCTGATGAGCGTCTGGTCGAGCAGTGCGGCCTTGATCGCGGTGCGCTTCTTCACAAGCTCCCCGACGACCCGTTCGGGGTCGAACGCGGGCTCGAGCGGGTCCGGTGCGATGTGGATCGCCGAGGCGGGCACGAGCCGTCCGTACCCGTGCACCAGGGGTTGGACGCCGATATGGCCGAAGATCCGCTGATCGACGAAGCGCAGTTCCCGATCGCTGTCGAGGTGCAGGACAGCACGAGTGTGCCGGTGGATTTCCTCGCCCGGTGAGTGGATGCGCAGCTGCCCGCTCATCCCGAGGTGGACGAGGATGCCGAGTTCAGGTTGGGGCGCCGGATCGCCAGCCCGCCCGGCATTCACGCTAGTCTGCCCGGCAGGAGAGCCGACGCCCTCCCCCAGGCTCAGCCACATGAACTTCCCACGCCGCTCGGCGTGGACGATCCGCTGCCCGCTGACAGCGGTGAGGAACCCGTCCACCGCGGAGGGATCGATGCGCCGCTGGGACGTCGTGCCCAGGATTCGGGGGTCGGCCACCTCGGCGCCGGTGATGATCGTTCCGGCCGTCCATTCGTCGACGCCGCGGCGGACGCTTTCGACCTCGGGAAGCTCAGGCATCAGGACATCGCCCCGTCCGAAAGCGCAGAACCCAGCAGCACGGGGAAGCTCAGCGCTGGTAGTCCGGGTAGACGGTGCGGATGGCTTTCACGGCGACCTCCGCGGCGGCGGCTTCGGCGGCCTTCTTCGAGGATCCGTCGCCCGAGCCCCAGCTGTTCTCACCGAGCAGAGCGGTGGCAGTGAAGACCATCGCATGGTCGGGACCAGCCGAGGTGATCTCGTAGCTCACGGCACCGAGGCCGAGGTCGGCTGCGGCTTCCTGCAGGGTGGTTTTGAAGTCCATGCCGGCACCGAGGTTGACCGCGTCGTCGAGCATGCCGTCGATGAGGCGGTGGACGAAGGCGAAGGCGACCTCGCGTCCGCGGGAGACGAAGGTGGCGCCGATGAGCGCTTCGACGGTGTCGGCGAGGATCGAGTCCTTGTTCCGACCTCCGGTCAGCTCCTCACCCTTACCGAGCAGGATGTGTTCGCCGATCCCGTGTCGGCGGGCGATCGATGCCAGGGCGCGCGTGTTGACCACGGCCGAGCGCATCTTCGCCAGCTGCCCCTCGGGCAGGTCCGGGTTGTCGTAGAACAGCGACTCGGTGGCCACGAGACCGAGCACGGAGTCGCCGAGGAACTCGAGGCGCTCGTTGGTGGGGATGCCACCGGCTTCGAAGGCGAAGGAACGATGTGTGAGCGCGAGACGAAAAGTCTCGGGATCAATATCGATCCCGAGACTCTTCTTCAGTGCTGCTGTGGTGTCAGTGTCCACAGTCTCAGACGTCAGCGACCTTGCGGCCCTTGTACTCGAGGTACAGCGGGGTGCCGGCTGCGTCTTCGACGACCTTGGCCTGGTGGGGACGCGAGTACACAACGCGACCGTTCTCCACAGTCTTGACCAAGTTCGGAGCCTTGGCCTTCCACTGCGAACGACGGTGGCGGGTGTTGCTGCGCGACAATTTACGCTTCGGAACAGCCACGTCTAGCTCTCTTTCTTCTCTTCCAACAGATTCTTCAATGATGCGAACGGCGATTCGGATTCGTCCGCGTCCACCTCGAGGTCCTCCCCCAGGGTGTAGCTGAACTCGTCGCTCTCATCCCGTGAGGGATTGAACGGCAGAGCCATTACGACGGCGTCTCTGATCGCGGGCTCGAGGTCGAGCTGATCCCGGTCGATGACGTAGGAGTCCTCGTCGCCTTCGGCCTGCTCATAGACGTACATCTCCTGGATGTCGACATCTATCGGCAGCTCGATGGGCTCGAGTGTCCTTGCGTCTTCGCCGCGGGCCGTAGCCGAGACTGTGCCCGACACGTAGATTCCCTCCGACACACTCTCGAACATCAGCTCGAGCGTCAGTGGTGAACCTTCCGCAACCCCGATCACTTCGATCTTGAGATCCGCTGGAGCAGACAAGGTGGTGTTCACCCGTTCCCACTCACCCGGATGACCGAGCAGTCCCATGGATCTGAGATCATAGACGAATTCAGATCTGTTCTTCATGCCCCGTCCTCCTGGTGCGTTTGAGGATGTCGCTCCTGCGTTCACACGCGACTCACCATTCTAATCATCTTGGTCGGTCATTACCAATCGGGTCCGTGATGCTCGCCGGGTGTTCCTGCTCACCCTCGCCGAGGCGGCCGCCCGGTTCCCCGATCCCCGCCGTCCCGGACGACGCCGAGTGTTCGACGCAGAGCGGGGTGTCCTCCCGCCCTTCACCATCGCTCGTGCTGATTGCGCCAGGTGACGCCGCCGGCCAGGAGGAGGAGCGCCCCGGAGATGGTGAAGACGATCCCGGAACCGGCGATGACGGTCAGCGCCGAGGCGGCTGAGGGGATCGCGACCTGGCTGAGTCGGTTGCCGGCCAGGCGGATCGAGAGCACCGCGGCCCGGTTCGCCGGGTCCGAGAGCGTCGACACCCAGGTCATCGTCAGCGGTTGGGTCAGCCCGAAACAGAAGCCCGCGATGGTGAGCAGGACCGCCAGCGTCCACGGTTGGCTGAGCACGGGGATGAGGGCGACGCACACTCCGGCGGCCGCCGAGGCGGTCCACAGCAGAGAGAGGTTCTTCCACTTCCGGGTCAGGGACCCGATGAAGAGGCGGGAGATCACCGAGGCCAGCGTGCGCGCCGCCAGCAGCCAGGTCACCATCGTCACCGACAGACCGTTCTGCTGCCCGATGAGCGGCAGGTACGCGGTCATGAGGTCGACGGCTGCGAGAGTGGCCATGGACGCGAAGATCGCCGGCTTCATTCCCCGCAGCGACAGCAGCGTCCACGGGGCGATGGCGCCTTCGGCCGCCTCGGCGCGGGAGACGTGCGGGGTGCGTCCGCGGAGCATCACGATGACGGCCGCGATGAGGGTGAGCGCGGACAGTGCGGTCATGAACCACAGGGCGTTCGTGATGTGCGCCTGCCCCGAGGTGGCGTCGGCGACCATGCCGGCCAGGGGCAGACCGATGGTCTGACCGATCGAGACCCCGAGCGTGAGATGCCCGAATTTCGCGGTCAGCTGCGAGGCCTTGAAGCTCTGCGGGATGAGCGCCTGGGAGGCGACAGTGGTGAGCAGCTGGCCGAAGCCCAGGCTCATCGTGGCGATGAGGAGCACGCCGAGGTTGGGGGCTGCGGCCGCGAGCGCGACGGGCAGGATCGACAGGACGGTGCCGACCCACAGCACCGCTGTGGCGTAGCCCCGGTCGACGAGGCGGCCGATGAAGAGTGCGGTGAGCAGTGGGACGAGGGAGTACACGGCGGTCATCAGACCGAGGACGACTCCCGATCCGCCGAGTTCGAGGGTCCGGTAGGAGATGAGGACGCGCACACCGTTGTAGGTCGCGTGGGCGATGACGGTGTGGAGGACGAGGCCCGGGAACCAGGCCCGGTTGGCTGGTGATGCGGCTGCGCTCATCCCTCAGCGAGCGCCGTCGCCGGTGGCACCGTTGTCGCCGGCGCCATCGCCGCGCAGAGCCGCCAGCACCGAGGTGGGGACGAGGCCTTCGATGTCCCCGCCGCCTCCGTGGACTTCCTTGATGAGGGAGGAGGAGACGTGTTCGAACTTCGGATCGCCGGGGACGAAGATCGTTTCGAGCTCCGTCAGGTGCTTGTTCATCAGCGCCATCGGCAGTTCGTAGGCGAAGTCAGTGCCTGAGCGCAGTCCCTTGACCACGGCGGGTGCGCCGATTCTGGAGCAGTAGTCGACGAGGAGGCCCCCGGAGACGAGGTCGATGCTCACGTTCTCCGCATTCCGGGTGCGTTCGTCGTCGGCCAGGGACCGGCGGATGAGGTCCGCACGGATCTCCGGATCGAAGCGACCGGACTTCGAAGGATTGTGCACGACGGCCACAACCACCTCCTCGAACATCCGGGAGCTGCGGGCGATGATATCGAGATGACCCATGGTGATCGGGTCATAGGAACCGGGGCAGACGACCTTCATGGACTCATCGTATCCCGGACGGTCTCACGAGGATGAGGGTTCGTGGCGTGAGCGGTCTGTGTGCGCGGCCTTCCGCGCCTGCAGCGACCGGTGGACGGCCGCGACGAGAACAGAGACTACGAAGAAGATCGCCGAGTGGAAGAACTGGATTTCGATGACCACACGGGTCGGAGTTCCGCTGAACAGCGCACCGTTCACCGCCGAATAGATCAGAGTAAGCACCACCGCGATCACGCTCGCAGCCACGAACCACCAGAACCGCCGCATCCCCCACAGCTCGCCGAAGCTCTTCATCGGCACAACCAACAGAACGAGCAGTGCCAGGGTGAAAGCGATGAGGTAGATGAACCCGAACCAGGCAACGATGACTCCCCAGGCGGCCATGACCATGCAAGAGGCCAAGAACCCGATCACAATCCCGGCGACAGTGACCAGCCAGGATTCCTTGGCGAAGGACCAGAAGCTCGAGCTCGATTGCTCGGACACGATGGCACCTCCATCCGGGACGACGCAATGACCCTTGCTTCCACGTTACTGCACGGGTGGCCGTGCCCTATTTCGCCGCAGCCAGGGCTCCCGCACGTTCACTACGGCATGTTCTCCCGCAGTCGCAGCCACTGGTCGTCGGCGGGTGCGTCCTCGTCCTGTCCTCTGACCACCACGGCCTGGCCTTCGGCGTCGGGACCGTGCAGTCGTGACGTCGCCTCGGCCATGATCCGGGCGACGACGGCGAGGGATCGGGGCTCGTCACCGGCGGTGACCGCCTCGGCGAGCTCCCGGTGGCTGTCGAGGACATCGCAGCGGACTTCATACCCGCGCTTATCGGACAGGGACAGCAGACGCGTGTGCACCATCGAGACCTTCATCAGGTCGGTCAGTCGGTCCGATCCCGAGCATGCCACGAGCGCGTGGTGGAACGACAGGTCGGCATCGCCGATCGTCCGCGCGACGTTCTCCTCGATCGCGTGCTCCAGCTCTCTGAGCGCGCGAGTGATCCGCGACGTCGGACGCCCACCGCGGATGACGAGCTTGACCGCCTGGGACTCGATGGCCTCACGGACGGCGTAGACGTCGTCGATATCGGCCACGCGCATCCGTCTCACATGCACCCCGCGACCCGGCGCGTGGGTCATCACGCCTTCGCTGATGAGGCGCTGCAGAGCCTCGCGCAGGGAGGGCCGGGAAACGACGAGGAGCTCGGCCGTGCGCACCTCGTTGATCGACTGTCCGGGCTCCAGCGAGCCGCTGTATATGGCGTTGCGCAGCTGGTCGGCGATGAGGTCGATCGTCGAGGATCGGATCACCTTGCGCAGCACCGGCAGCTCGGAAGTCGGAGGATTCGTCACGATTACGATCATATAACGTTGTCAGACAGTGTGACATTCCGACAACATCGGTATTGAATACTGTCCAAGAGACGCACGTCACGATGATGTGTCGACGTTCAAGGAAGGAACAGCACATGAAACTCAAAGGACTGGCCGCCGCGACATCGATCCTCGCGCTGACGCTCTCTCTCGGCGCCTGCGGCGGAGGCGAAGAGAAGTCGACTCTGCAGAAGGCCATCGACGACGGAAAGATCACCATCGGCTTCGCCGGCGAAGCCCCGTACAGCTTCGAAGAGGGCGGAGAGCTCCAGGGAGCATCAGTCTCTCTGGCGAAGGCCGTGTTCAAGGAGCTCGGCGTCGAGGACGTCGAAGGTGTCAACACCGAATTCGGTTCACTCATCCCCGGCCTCAACGCCGATCGCTTCGACGCGATCTCGGCCGGCATGTCGATCCTGCCCGATCGCTGCGAACAGGCGTCCTTCGGCGATCCCGAGTTCATGTACACCACTGCCCTGATGACGAAGGAGGGCAAGCAGGACGGGATGAAGAACCTCGAAGACGTCAAGAAGAAGGGCGTCAAACTCGCCACCATGACCGGCGCCATCGAGTCCGACTACGCCAAGGACCTCGGCATCAAGACCCAGCAGGTCGGCACCCCGCAGGACGGCATGGATGCCGTGACGACCGGTCGCGCCGACGTCTTCGCCCTCACCGCCATCTCACTGAACTGGATGGCGAAGAACAACGCCGATGCCGGTGTCGAGGTCAGCGATTCCTTCGTCCAGGAGATCGACGGCGTCCCACAGGTCGGTGCCGGTGCCACAGTCTTCCGCACCGATGACAAGGAACTGCGCGACGAATGGAACAAGGGCCTGGAGAAGATCGTCTCCGATGAGAAGTCCTACCTCGACGCCGTCGGTGACTACGGATTCACGAAGGAAGAGCGTCCAGACGGCTCGATCACAACCGATCAGCTGTGCAAGGGCGAACTTCCCACCGCTGACTCCTGAGTCGGCACGTCCCCCAGCACCATGAACGACAACTTCTCAACGTTGCTGAACTTCCTCCCACAGCTGTGGGAGGGAGTTCAGACAACCATCATCCTCACCGTCCTCGGCAGCATCGGGGCCGTGCTCATCGCGCTCGTCCTCGGGCTGACGATGACCTCGCCGAGCGCGTGGCTGCGCATCCCTGCCCGGATCATCGTCGAATTCTTCCGCGGCACTTCTCTGCTCGTGCAGCTGTTCTGGCTGTTCTACGTGCTTCCGCTCCTCGGCGCCGATCTCGATCCCATGGCCTGCGGCATCGGTGCCCTGGCACTCAACTACGGAGCCTATTCCGCCGAGGTGGTCCGCTCCTCGATCAAAACTGTCGCCCCGGGTCAGTGGGAGGCCGCGATCGCGCTCAGCCTCTCCCCCACCCGCCGGATGATCCGCGTGATCTTCCCGCAGGCGTGGGCGCTCATGATCCCGTCGATCGCGACCCTGCTCATCCAGCTCCTCAAGGGCACAGCGGTCGTCTCCTTCATCACGCTCTCCGACCTCACCGACAAGACCGAGCAGCTGCGTCAGTCGACCGGTGACACGATGTTCGCCTACGCGATCGGTCTCCTCATCTACTTCGTTCTCGCCTGGCTGCTCCAGGAGTTCATGAACTTCCTCGAACGCAGAGCAACCGCCGCACTGGGCCGCAGACGCCCGAACTCGCGCACCGACCGCCGTGAGGCCCGCCGGGCCGCCCGTGCAGATGCCGTGCGCAAGGACCGCCTGAAGTCAGAGGGCGCCGCTGCGAACGGCACCAATGGCGGATTCGGCGCAGGGACGAGGGATCAGCTGTGAACTGGAATTGGGAATTCGCCGCTGATGCTCTCCCCATCCTGCTCCGCGGCTTCGTCAACACACTCATCGCCACCGTCGTCGGCACCATCATCGCCGCGATCCTCGGGCTCATCCTCGCCGTGGCGATCCGCGGCCTGCCGCGCTGGATCAATTGGCTCGTCCGCCTCATCGTCGCGTTCATCCGCAACACCCCGCTGGTCGTGCAGCTGCTGTTCGTCTACTACGCGTTCTCGGACATTCCGGGACTCGTCGATGTGCCGGCTCTCGTCGTCGGCTTCATCGTCATCGGCATCCACTATTCGACGTACATGTCAGAAAGCTACCGGGCCGGCATCGACTCGGTGCCGCCGGGACAGTTCGAGGCGGCCACGGCGCTGTCGCTGCCGCCGGTGCGCACCTTTACCGCGATCGTCCTGCCGCAGGCGCTGCGGGCGACGATCCCGTCGTTGGGCAACTACGCGGTCGCGATGTTCAAGGACACTCCGTTCCTGTTCGCGATCTCCGTCGTCGAACTCGTCACGGCCGCCAAGGAGTTCGGCGGATCGACCTTCGCCTACACGGAAGCCTTCACCCTGGCCGGCATCATCTTCCTCGCCGCCAGCTACCCGACCTCACTGCTCATTCAGAGATTGGATCGACGCCTTGCCCGCTACTGAGAACACCCCAACCGCACCCTCTGCCTCGGCGACGGGGCCAGCACCCTCTGCATCGGCCACGCCGGCGATCGAGTTCAAGGACGTGGAGAAGAGCTTCGGACCCACGACCGTGCTCAAGGACCTCAACTTCACGGTCGCGCCCGGCGAACGTGTCACCCTCATCGGACCCAGCGGTTCGGGCAAGACGACGATCCTGCGCCTGGTGATGACGCTCGAGGACCTCACCGACGGCTATATCTTCATCGACGGCAAGCCGCTGACGTTCGAAGAACGCGACGGCAAACGCGTCGAGATGCCGAAGAAGCGGACACGAGCGATGACCACACGCATCGGCATGGTCTTCCAGCAGTTCAACCTGTTCCCGAACATGACGGTGCTCGAGAACATCATCGAAGCCCCTGTGCATGTGCTCGGCAAATCCAAGGACGAGGCGAGCAGGGAAGCCAAGGAACTGCTCGAACGCGTCGGGCTCTCGGACAAGGCCGATGCGCACCCGACTCGGCTCTCCGGCGGTCAGCAGCAGCGTGTGGCGATCGCCCGCGCGCTGGCGATGAGCCCGGAGATCCTCCTCCTCGACGAGGTGACCTCGGCGCTCGACCCGGAACTCGTCGGCGACGTGCTCGGCGTGCTCCGCGATATCGCTGAGACCACGGACATCACGATGCTGCTGGTCACCCACGAGATGCAGTTCGCTCGCGACGTCTCACACCGGGTGATGATGTTCGACGGCGGTCAGGTCCTCGAGGAGGGTCCGCCGGATCAGATCTTCAACAACCCGCAGCACGAACGCACCCGCTCGTTCCTCTCCAGCGTGCTCTGAGGCTCAACCCTCCCCGACCAGCTGGACGAAGTGCACAGCGGTCTCGCCGAAGGTCTTCGAGCGGAATACCTCCAGCCCGTCGGGCATCGCAGGCTCCGGTGAGCGCGCGGCACGTTCGACGATGACGATCGACTCCATGTCCAGGTGGGCGGCCAGACGTCCGAGGATCTGCGTGACCGCGTCCTCGCCGAGCGGGTACGGCGGGTCCATGAACACGAGGTCGAAGGTCCGTGCCTCGGGGTCATCCGGTCCCGGCAGTCCCGCCAGAAAGTGGAGCACGTCACCGGCATGGACCTTCGCGGAATGGTCGAGGCCGAGCTTGTCCGCATTGGCCTGCAGGGTGCGCAGCGACGCCAGCGACGAATCGACGAAGTCGACCTGCGCGGCACCCCTCGACATCGCTTCGAAGCCGAGCCCACCGGAGCCGGCGAAGAGGTCGAGGACGTTCGCTGCCTGCAGCACTCCGTACCCGTCGAGCATGGAGAACAGGGATTCCTTGACCCGGTCGGCCGTGGGACGGGTGTTCGCCCCCGACGGGGAGGACAGCCTGGCGCCCTTGTGCGCTCCGGCGATGATTCTCATACCTGCCTCCTCAGCCTGCTTCGATGAAGTGTGCGTCGTCTTCGGGCAGAACACGACGGATGAAGGCCTTCAGCGCCGGCACCGCCTCGAGTGTGGGGTCGACCTCGACGATCTGCTCGGCGACCGTCTTCGCCTCGGCCACGATCTCGGAGTCGCGGAGGATCGACAGGTGCCGCAGCGATGAACCGCCCCACTGGGAGGCGCTGAGGACATCGCCTTCACCGCGGGAGTCCAGATCGTACTCGGCCAGGGCGAAACCGTCGAGGGTCTCGGCCACCGCCTGCAGGCGTGCGTAGCTCTCATCCGTCTCACTCAGTTCGGTGAGCATGAAGCACATGGCCGCACTGCCGTCACGTCCGACGCGTCCGCGCAGCTGGTGGAGCTGAGCGACTCCGAAGTTCTCGGCCTCGGCGATGACCATCATCGTCGCCCGTGGCACGTCGACGCCGACCTCGATGACCGTCGTGGACACGAGGATGTCGATGTCGCCGTCGCGGAAGTCCTTGAGCACCCTGTCCTTCTCGCCCGTCGACATCCGCCCGTGCAGCAGACCGAACCTCGCCCCCTTCAGCTCGGGGGTGTCCTCGAGCTTGCGGCTGAGGTCTTCGATTCCCTGCTTCTGCCCGATCACGGCGCCGGTCTCCGGGTCCTCGATATCGGTGGGTTCGATGCGGGGGAAGACGACGAAGACCCCGCGTCCCGCCTCGATGGTCTCCCGCATGAGTGCCCGGGCCCGGGCGAACCAGTTCGGTTGGTCGACGATCGGCACGACGTGAGTGGCGATGTCCTTCGGCCCGGCGGGCATCTCGGTCAGCGTCGAGACGTCGAGGTCGGCGAAGACGGTCATCGCGACGGTGCGCGGAATCGGGGTCGCCGACATCACGAGCGTGTGCGGGGTGGTCACTCCGCCCTTCGCACGCATCGCCTCACGCTGTTCGACGCCGAAGCGGTGCTGTTCGTCGACGACGATGAGTCCGAGGCTCTCGAACATCGTCGATTCCGACAGCAGCGCATGCGTGCCGACGACGATGTCGATGGTTCCGGTGGCCAGGTCGAGGGCGAGTTCGCGCCGTTCGCGGGCCGCCATCGACCCGGTCATGAGCGCCACCGTCACCTGATCGTCCTCGGACAGCAGCGGTGACAGTGCCATCTGCTCGCCGAGGAGGCTCTGGATGGAGTGGAAATGCTGAGTCGCGAGCACCTCGGTGGGGGCGAGCATGGCGGCCTGAGCGCCGGAATCGACGGCGGTGAGCATGGCCCGCAGCGCCACGAGGGTCTTGCCGGAGCCGACATCGCCGTGCAGGAGGCGGTGCATCGGCTGGTCGCGGCCCATGTCCTCTGCGATCTCCTCGCCGACCCTCACCTGGGAGGGGGTGAGAGTGAAGGGCATGGACTCGTCGAAGCGGCGGCTCTTCGGACCCCGGGTGAGCAGCGGTGTCGCCTGAACGGCGGCGAAGGAGGCCTTCCGGGAGGCGAACTCGGTCTGCAGGGCCAGGGCCTCTTCCCACTTCCAGCGCAGGCGGGCGCGTTCGACGTCCTCGATCCTCCGCGGCTTGTGCATGTCCTCGAGTGCGGTGCGCAGATCGGGCAGGTCGTGCTTGTCCCGCAGGCCCTTCGGCAGCGGGTCGGCGAACTCTTCGGGTCCGGCCACGCTGAGCAGCGTCTTGATCGCACTCCACAGCCGCGACTGCGCGATCTTCTTCACCGCCGGGTAGATGGGGAACGGGGAGTCGAGGTCATCGGGCGTCCAATCGTGATCATCCTCGGTGCGGTTGAGCCACACCGGAGAAGCCAGCGTCAGCTGCCCCCGGTACGATTCGACCTTGCCTCCGAAGACGACGGTCAGCCCGGGGCTCAGAGCCTTCTCCAGCCAGGGCTGGTTGAAGAAGGCGATCTTCATCGACTGCCGGCCGTCGTGGACGACGACCTCGGTGATGGTGCCGCGGCGCTGCTTCATCCGCCGGGTGCTCACCGTGATCACCTCGGCCTGGATGATCGCGGTCTCCCCCAGCGGCAGCGCACCGAGTTCGGTCCGCTCCCCCGGCACGAGGTAGCGCCGGGGGAAGAACCGGAACAGATCGGTCACAGAGTGCACCCCGCGCGTGGCGAGGTTCTTCCGATCGCTCGGCCGGAAGTTGTCCTCGAGCCGGGTCGTCATTCGACCCCCATGATCACGAGCACCCCGGAGTCCCTGGCGTCGATGTCCTGGAAGTGGACGTTGTCGTGGGATTTCTGGATCCAGTCCCGCAGGTGGTCGAGCACCTCGGGGGCGCAGTCGGGGCCGTGGACGACGGTGAGCAGCTCTCCCCCGGCGCCGAGCAGACGGTCGGCGAGTTTGACGGCCAGGGTGGACAGCTCCGTGCTCTGCGTCTTCGCCTTGCCCTCGATGAACACCCGGTAGAACTGTGCCGGGTGGGCAGCCGCGACGGAACGCTCGGCATGGTCGTCCCCCGGCCGCCCGGCAGGACCGTCGGTCGCCTCGGCGACGACCGGCAGCACCCCGGTCGGCGGGTTCGCGGCGAGCTGTTCGGCCGAGAGGATCGTGCCGACCCGGGTCCCGGCCGCAGCCTCGGTCATATCGGCGAAGATCTCCTCGGCCGGGGCGAAGGGATCGTAGACGGCCAGAGCCGAGAGCAGGGTGGCGACATTGCGTGAGCGCACGATCTGCGCGCTGAGTCCTGTCAGTGCTTTGAGCGCCGAGGTGGAGCTGGGGATGACGATGACCGGCCGCTCCTCGACGGCGATGATCTCCGCCATCGACTCCCGCAGCTCGCCGACGGCCGGAGTCAGCGCCGTGGCCCCGTTGAGGGCTGTGTGCATGAGCAGCCCAGTGCCCTGGACGAGGGCGATGAGCTTCGTCTCGCCTTCTTCCTCGTGCAGCCGCAGATCCTCCATGTCCAGGCGGGCGATCCCGTACCCGCCGAGGTGGTCGATGACGGTGGCGGCGGTCGTTTCGTCGGCGACGTGGACGTGGACCTTGAGTGCGTTGACGACGATCGAGCTCCCGCCGAGGCGGTCGAGTTCGTCCGCGAGATCGGCCGGTGGCTCGCTTGCGAGGATCGCGACGATCTCGAGCTCCTCGGCCGTGGCCTCGTGGATGATCTTCGGGGCGCGGGCCACCTCGGTGAGCATCGAATCCTGTGGGGTGCGGCCGGACACTGTCGCGTAGAGGAGGTCGAAGAGTTCGACGATTCCGGTCGAGCCGGCGTCGACGACTTCGGCTTCGCGCAGCACGGTGAGCTGACCGGTGGTCTCGCGCAGAGCCGAGCGCGAGCGTTCCCGCACGGCCGCGATGACGGTGACGAGGTCGGCTCCGGCATCGGCATGCTCGCGGGCTTCGGTGGCCATGGCGTCGAGCACGGTGAGCATCGTGCCGTCGACGGGGCGGGCGACGGCGGCCCGGGCCCGGTCGGAGGCGGTCTCCAGCGCGGCGGCCATCGCGTCGGCGGTGGCGACCGTGACCTCGGCCAGAGCATCGGCCACACCTTGGAGTGCGACGGCGAGGATGAGCCCGGAGTTGCCGCGCGCTCCTCGCCCGGCACCGGCGGCCAATGCTGCGACGACGTGCGGGAGGGTGACGGGTCCGGTGAGCTCCTCGACGGCGAGGTAGGCCGAGCGCAGCGTGTGGTACATGTTCGTGCCGGTGTCGCCGTCGGGGACGGGGAAGACGTTGAGTTCGTCGATCTCGTTGCGCTCCTTGCGCAGCCGATCGACAGCACGACGGGCCCAGCGGGCGGCCAGGCGACCGTTGAGGCTGATGGCGTTGCTCATGTCACTTCCCGAAATGGCTGAAACCGCTCGTCGGCACGGGTGTGCCGTCGAGGCTGACGTCGTCTCCGGTGCGGATCTCTCCGATTCTCCGCCAGCCTACTCCAGGGCACTGACTCGACAGCGCCGACGCGGCGAAGCCGTGGTCCTCTCCCCCGTCGAGCACCCAGGACTGGGCCAGTTCGTCTGCTGTCACAGTGGGGCCAGGCGCCACTTCCGCACCGTCTGCCCGCGCGGCGATGACGTACTCGGCGGCAGGCAGCAGGGGGTCGATGAGCTCCTGCAGCAGGGCTCTGTCGAGGTCGATGCCGACCCCGGAGGCGGCGGCGATGCGGGCCAGATCCGTGCTCAGTCCGTCGGAGACATCGATCATCGCCGAGGCGGCCCCCAGTGTGAGCAGTGCGCCGTAGTCCGGTCGTGGGGCCAGTTGGGTGGTGATGAGGGCCGAGAGTTCGGGTGGTGCCGTGCCCGGCCGGAGCCCGGCGAAGAGCAGGTCGAGTCCCGCGGCGGCCCGCCCCACCGTTCCTGCCAGGTAGAGCGAGTCGCCCGGCTGAGCCCCGGAGCGGAGGATCGCGGACGTCTCCCCCACGGTCCCGAGCGCGGTGATCGCGACGACGATGAGTCCCGCCGATGACAGGTCGCCGCCGATGATCGGCACAGTGCACTCGAGCTCGTCCCCTGCACGCTCCGCCTCGGCGATCAGCCCGGAGTACAGGGCCTCGACGGACGCGATGTCGGTGTCAGCGGGCACTGCCAGGGACACGAGCAGCCCGTGCGGGAGGGCGCCCATGGCGCACACATCGGCGAGGTTCTGGGCCGCGGCCTTGCGGCCGAGCAGTTCCCAGTCCAACCAGTCGCGGGTGAAGTCCTCGTTCTCCACGAGCATGTCCGCTGTGGAGACGAGCCGACCGTTCGGGGCGGTCACTGCAGCATCGTCTCCGGGCCCGACGATCACGTTCCCGCTGGTGGGGTTGCCGGTGAGCACGCGGGAGATGATGTGTGATTCGCCAAGTTCGGACAGTCGGGTCATGGCTCCAGGTTATCGGGAGATACGGTAGTCCTATGAGATCTCGCCCTGCTTCGACGCGCCGTAATGCCCGGCCTGCGCACCGTCGTCGTTCTCTCACCGTCGTCGCTGTGGCCACTGTGCTCGCCGGGGTCGCATTGACCGGGTGCTCGCGAACCGTCATAGTCGAACCGGCCAAGGACGCTGCGAATCCGAAATGTGCCGATATCCTGCTCACCCTGCCCGATGAGATCGCCGGTGAGAAGTCGCGCACGACCTCCTCGCAGGGGACGAAGGCGTGGGGAGATCCCAATGTCGCAGTGCTGCGCTGCGGAGTCACACCGCCCGGTCCCACGACTGATCAGTGTGTGAGCGTGAGCGGGGTCGATTGGATCTCGAAGCCGGCAGAAGACGACGATTCGACGTGGAAGTTCACAAGCTACGGGCGCACACCTGCCGTCGAAGTCCTCGTCAACCGCAAGGCGCAGTCCGGCAATGATGTGCTCGCTGCGATCTCGCCGACCCTGTCGAAGTTCCCGCCCGAGGCCGAATGCGTCGGCGCCGAGGACATCGCCGGCTAGAGCTCACCCGCCGACGTCACCGCTGCGCGCCGCCGCTGCCCGCGCTCACTTCCCGCGGGCGTGATCGACCAGGGCGATGGAGATGAGTTCGCTGATGAGCTCGGAGTATTCGACACCTGACTGCGCCCACATATAGGGGTACGCCGAGGTGGGGGTGAATCCGGGCAGCGTGTTGAGTTCGTTGATGACGACCTCGCCGGTGTCCGTGACGAAGGTGTCGACGCGGGCCAGACCGGTGCAGTCGAAGAGCCGGAACACCGAGGCGGCCAGTTCCTGCACGCGAGCCGTCACCTGCTCGTCGAGCTCGGCAGGGCAGGTCACCTCGGCATCGGCGAGGTCGAGGTACTTCGCGTCGAAGTCGTAGAAGGAATGGTCCCCGGTGACGCTGATCTCGCCCGGTGAGGAGACACGCAGCTCCGTGTCATAGAGCGAACCGAGCACAGCGCATTCGACCTCACGGCCGCTGACCTCGGGTTCGACGATGACCTTGGAGTCGTGTTCGAATGCGCCGGTCAGAGCGGCTGCGAGGTCGGCCGCCTCGGCGACTCGGCTCACGCCCATGGACGAACCCGCGCGGGCGGGTTTGACGAACACGGGCAGGCCGAGACCGGCCACACGGCTCTCGACGTCACTGCGGTCGGTCTCCCACATCGTCTCGGTGACGAGCTCCCACGGGCAGGTGGGGATCCCGGCCTGGGCCATGAGCGACTTCGTATAGTGCTTGTCCATGCTCGCCGCGGATGAGAACACTCCGGAGCCGACGAACGCGGTGTCGCTGAGTTCGAACAGGCCCTGCAGGGTTCCGTCCTCACCGAAGCGTCCGTGCAGGACCGGGAAGAACACGTCGACCGCGCCCAGTTCGGAATAGTGTCCTTCCGCGTCGCGGGCCAGCAGCGGAGCCCCGTCGGCTGAGAGCGGCGGGATCACCTCGGTGCCGTTGTCGGTGACCTCGGGCATTGCCTGCGGGTCGAAGCGCATGCTCGCCCAGTCGTCGACGATCCGCCACACACCGGTCTTCGTGATGCCGATCGGCAGGACGTCGAAGGCTTCCGTGTCGATGGCACCGATCACTCCGGCCGCGGTGACGCAGCTGACGGAATGTTCGCTCGAACGGCCGCCGAAGAGAACTGCGACGAGGGGCCGGTGATCGTTGTCTGCCATGAGGTTCCTTGCTGTGCGGAGCTCCCGCGCACGGGGATCGAACACGGGGTGCGCACGACGTGGGGCGTGCGCGGACTGAAAGACTCTAGCTCACTTGAGCTCGAACGTGCATTCCAGCCACGCCCGTGCGATGCCCTTGAAGAACATATTGAAACCGGCGAAGGCGGGCGAGGCGGAGTCGTCGATGCCCAGCGGTTCGGCCAAGGCGGTGACGATGAAGAAGTAGCGGTGCGGGCCGTGTCCCTCCGGTGGTGCGGCACCGACGAAGCGGGGCTCCCCGGCGTCGTTGCGCAGGGTCACAGCACCCGCAGGCAGCAGGTTCGCGCTCGGGTCGCCGGCATTGGCGTCGAGGCTGGTGACCGAGGCGTCGAGGTCGGTGACGACCCAGTGCCAGAAACCCGATCCGGTCGGGGCATCGGGGTCGAAGCAGGTCACGGCGAAGGCCTTGGTCTCCTCGGGGAAACCGGACCAGGACAGCTGCGGGGAGACGTCCTCGCCGCCGTCCACGCCCATGGCGCCGGAGAGCTGCGGACCGGTGAGCACCCCACCGTCTTCGATGTCGGTGCTGGTCAGCGTGAAGGTCGGGAGTTCGGGAAGGTTGTAGAACGGTGAGTTGGCGCTCATTGTGCTCCTTAGGCCGGGGGTCCTTCGTGCTTACGTTTCCGAGACAACAGCAAACCGGCGAGTTCGTCAACCCGCAGTCTGTCCGCGAGCACCGCGCACACCGCCTCGGTGATGGGCAGGTCGACCCCGTGCCTGCGTCCCAGCGCCAGCACCGCGGGCGCCGACTTCACGCCTTCGGCCGTCTGCGAGGTGTGGGCGATGACGTCGTCGAGGCTCATCCCCTCACCGAGGTGGCGCCCGAAGGTGCGATTGCGCGACAAGGGTGAGGCGCAGGTGGCGACGAGGTCGCCGAGTCCGGCGAGACCGGACAGGGTGTGCGCCTCGGCGCCCATGGCTGCGGCCAGCCGGGAGGTCTCGGCGAGGCCGCGGGTGATGATCGAGGCCTTCGAGTTGTCCCCGAGCTTCTGGCCGTCGGCGATGCCGACGGACAGGGCGATGATGTTCTTGATCGCACCGCCGATCTCGACGCCGACGACGTCGGTGTTCGTGTACGGGCGGAAGTACGCGTTCGCGCTGATCTCCGCGACCACCTCGGCGGTGGCGATATCGGCCGAGGCCACGACGGTGGCGGTCGGCTGCCGGTCGGCGATCTCACGGGCGAGGTTCGGGCCGGAGACGACGGCGATCTGGTTCGGTTCCACCTCGGCGACCTCGGCGATGACCTCGGACATGCGTTTGCCGGTGTCGACCTCGATGCCCTTCATCAGGCTCACGAGGATGACTCCGGGGCGCAGGTGCGGCTTCCACCGGGAGAGGTTGGTCCGCAGGGTCTGGGCGGGCACGGCGAGGACGATGACCTCGGCGTCGGTGACGGCCGCGATGTCGTCGGCGGTTGCGCTCAGCCGTTCGGGCAGGACACGGTCACCGAGGTAGCGGTCGTTGGTGTGGGAGGTGTTGATCTCCTCGGCGACCTCGGGCCGGCGGGCCCACAGGGTGACGGGGAATCCGGCATCGGCGATGACCGAGGCGTAAGTCGTCCCCCACGATCCGGCTCCGAGGACCGTGATCTTGTCCACACTCATTCGCCCGTCTCCTTCTCTTCGAATCGGCCCGGCAGCTCACGTCGGGACAGCTCCGAGACCATCCGTGCGATCGTATTCTTCAGCCGTTGGGACAGTCTGCCCATCGTCGCCTTCTCAGTCCTGTGATCCCACAGGTCCGAGTAGTCCACGGGCGGGCCGAAGACGACGATCGAGTCATGGCTGAAGGGTCTGAAGCGCAGCTTCTTCTGCCCGCGCGGGAACACAGTGTCCAGCCCCCAGTGGGCGACGGGGATGATCGGGGCCCCGGTCTCCAGGGCCAGCCGGGCGGTGCCGGTCTTGAAATGCTGGGGCCACAGCTCCGGGTCCTTCGTCAGCGTGCCCTCGGGGTAGATGACGACGGTCTGGCCGTGGGCCAGGGCGTCCTTCGCGTATTCGAGCGAGTCCCCGGCCGAGGCCGAGGCACGCAGCACGGGGATCTGGCCGATGGTCTTGAGGATGCGGCCGAGCACACCGGAGAACAGTGAGGACTTCGCGAGGAAGTGCGGCATCCGACCGTTGCGCTTCAGCGCCAGCCCGACGAGGATCGGGTCGAGGTGGTTCGAATGGTAGGCCGCGATGATGATCCCGGTGCCCTTCGCCGGCAGGTGCTCGGTCCCGCGCACGCTCATCTTCGTGGCCGTGCGCATGAGCCCGAAGGCGGCAGTCGCGGCGACGGTGCCCGCGCGGTTCTGCGCACGCACCGAGGCGGGGTCGAAGGAGACGAGGTCGTGATCGCCCGAATCCGATTCGGTGACCGCGCTCATGCGGACACCTCGGCGCCGAGGCCGGTGAGCTTGTCGAGGAAGTTCTCGTATCCGCGGTTGATGAGTTCGATGCCGTGGACCTCGCTCGTGCCCTGGGCGGCCAGGGCTGCGATGAGGTGGCTGAAGCCGCCGCGCAGATCCGGCACGTCGATCCGGGTGCCCTTGAGTCCGGTGGGCCCGGAGATCACTGCCGAGTGCTTGTAGTTGCGGCGGCCGAAGCGGCAGGGTGTGCCGCCGAGGCATTCGCGGTAGAGCTGGATCTGGGCGCCCATGGCGCGCAGTGCGTCGGTGAAGCCGAAGCGGTTCTCGTACACGGTCTCGTGGATGATCGACAGTCCTTCGGCCTGGGTCATGGCGACGACGAGAGGCTGCTGCCAGTCGGTCATGAAGCCGGGGTGGACGTCGGTCTCAAGGGCGAAGGAGCGCAGTTTGCCGCCGGGATGGCGGAATCGGATGCCTGTCTCCTGGACATCGAACTCTCCGCCGATCTTGCGGAAGATGTTGAGGAAGGTGATGAGTTCGGGCTGGCTGGCGCCGGCGACGAAGATGTCTCCTCCGGTCGCCAGTGCCGCCGACGCCCATGAGGCGGTCTCGTTGCGGTCGGGCAGGGCGCGGTGGATGAAGCCGCGCAGGGAGTCGACGCCTTCGATGCGCACGACCCGGTCCGTGTCGACGGTGATGATCGCGCCCATCTTCTGCAGCAGCGCGATGAGGTCCATGATCTCGGGTTCGATCGCGGCGCCGCGCAGCTCGGTCACGCCTTCGGCGCGCACTGCCGTGAGCAGCACCTGTTCGGTGGCTCCGACCGAGGGGTAGGGCAGTTTCACCTTCGTGCCCTGCAGGCGGCTGGTGGCCTTGAGCATGATGCCGCCGGGGGTCTTGTCGACCTCGGCACCGAACTTGCGCAGCACGTCGAGGTGGAAGTTGATGGGCCGGTCCCCGATGTGGCAGCCGCCGAGGTCGGGGATGAAGGCCTGTCCGAGGCTGTGCAGGAGGGGTCCGCAGAAGAGGATCGGAATGCGGGAGGAGCCGGCGTGGGCGTCGATGTCGACGATCGAGCCCTGCGCGACATCGGCGGGGTCGAGGTGGAGCTCACCATCGGGCTGGTCGCCGTCGGGGGCGGAGCTCACGCGCACCCCGTGGAGTTCGAGGAGTCCGGTGACGATCTCGACGTCCCGGATCTGCGGCACGCCCCGGAGCACGGATGGGGTCTCTCCCAGCAGGGAGGCGACCATCGCCTTGGGCACCAGGTTCTTGGCGCCGCGGACTCTGACGGTGCCGTCCAGCGGGTTTCCCCCACGTACTTCGAGCATGTTCCTCCCTGATTCCGGTGATCGGATCCGGGCACAGCGACACCCGGAGACGGTGCCCGGACGGTGGTCGGGGCACGGTCCTAGACTATCGCAGGCGGAAGCCGACCGCCGATTCGCCGAGGCGGTCCCCACCTTCACGGCCGACCATGACGGTCGACCGCCTCGGCGAGTCTCCGATGGCTGCGGTCGACCGCCTCGGCGAGGGTCAGACCTTTGCGGGCAGGGTCGTCGGTTTGAATGCGAACCGGGAGGATTCGTAGGCGACGATGTCGTCCTCTTTGGCCAGGGTGAGGCTGATGTCGTCGTGGCCTTCGAGCAGGCGCCACCGCGTGTAGTCGTCGATCTGGAACGGGACGGTGACCGAGTCACAGGTCACGGTCTTCTCGTTCAGGTCGACGGTGATGGAGGTGCCCGGCTGGTTTTCGAGGATCTTCCAGATCAGCTCGATGTCGTGCTGCTCGAGCTGAGCGGCCAGCAGGCCCTCCTTGCCGGAGTTGCCGCGGAAGATGTCGCCGAAGCGCGAGGACAGGACGACGCGGAAGCCGTAGTCCTTGAGCGCCCAGACGGCGTGTTCGCGCGACGAGCCGGTGCCGAAGTCGGGTCCGGCGACGAGGACGGAGCCGGCCGAGTAGTCGGGGTCGTTGAGGACGAAGTCGTCGTTGGTCCGCCACCGGTAGAACAGGGCATCCTCGAAGCCGGTGCGGGTGACCCGTTTGAGGAACTTCGCCGGGATGATCTGGTCGGTGTCGATGTTAGATCGGCGCAGAGGGACGCCGATGCCGGTGTGGGTGCTGAAAGCTTCCATGGCTCGTCTTCCTTCGTCAGTCGTTCGCCGAGATCGGGGTCAGGTTGAGGCTGAGTCGTTCATCGGCCCATTCCACGGGTTCGGCGTCTCGCGGCAGGTCGGCGACGTCGCCGGGTGAGGACAGGGTTCCGCGCACCGCGGTGGCGGCGGCGACCAGCGGTGAGACGAGGTGGGTGCGTCCGCCCTTGCCCTGACGGCCTTCGAAGTTGCGGTTCGAGGTCGAGGCGCAGCGTTCGCCTTCGGCGAGCTGGTCGGGGTTCATGCCCAAGCACATCGAGCAGCCGGCGAAGCGCCATTCGCCGCCGAAGTCCTTGAAGATCGTGTCAAGACCCTCTTCTTCGGCCTGGAGGCGGACCTTCGCGGAGCCGGGAACGACCATGAAGCGGACGTTCTCGGCCTTCTTCCGACCACGGACGACGTCGGCGGCGGCGCGCAGGTCCTCGATCCGGGAGTTCGTGCACGAGCCGAGGAAGACGGTGTCAACCTCGATCTCGCGCAGCGGCGTACCCGGCGTCAGTCCCATATAGGCCAGGGCGTTGGCCGCGGCGGCCTTGTCGTTCTCATCGGTGAAGTCATCGGGGCTGGGCACGCTGGCCGACAGCGGCAGACCCTGGCCGGGGTTCGTGCCCCAGGTGACGAAGGGTTCGATGTCTTCGGCGTTGAGGACGACCTCGGCGTCGAATTCCGCGCCTTCGTCCGTGTAGAGGGTCTTCCAGTACTCGACCGCGGCGTCCCAGTCTTCGCCTTCGGGCGCGTGCGGGCGGCCCTTGACGTAGTCGAACGTCGTCTCATCGGGGGCGACCATTCCGGCGCGGGCGCCGGCTTCGATCGACATATTGCAGATCGTCATGCGCGCTTCCATCGACAGCTGACGGATTGCGGAGCCGCGGTATTCGAGCACGTAGCCCTGTCCCCCGCCGGTGCCGATCTTCGCGATGATGGCGAGGATGATGTCCTTCGCGCTCGACCCTTCGGGCAGGTCGCCGTCGACGGTGATGGACATCGTCTTGAAGGGCTTGAGGCTCAGCGTCTGGGTTGCGAGCACGTGTTCGACCTCGGAGGTGCCGATGCCGAAGGCGAGCGCTCCGAAGGCGCCGTGGGTGGAGGTGTGCGAGTCGCCGCAGACGACGGTGGTGCCCGGCTGGGTCAGGCCCAGCTGCGGTCCCACGACGTGGACGATGCCCTGATCGGCGTCGCCGAGGCTGTGCAGACGGATCCCGAACTCTTCGGCGTTCTTGCGCAGGGTGTTGATCTGCGTGGCCGAGGTGGGTTCGGCGATCGGCTTGTCGATGTCCCAGGTCGGGGTGTTGTGGTCCTCGGTGGCGATGGTGAGGTCGGGGCGGCGCACTGGACGCCCGGCGAGTCGGAGTCCGTCGAAGGCCTGCGGGCTCGTCACCTCGTGGACGAGGTGGAGGTCGATGTAGATGAGGTCCGGCGCACCGTCAACACCAAGTGAGACGACGTGATCGGCCCAGACCTTCTCGGCCAATGTGCGTGGCATGGTTCCTCCCGCCGATGCAGGGGTTCCCTGCATCCGATGTAGAGCTGACGCGACGAGGTTCGACGCGTCGACGAACTGGGTTGTCTGCACTGGAGTGAGTGCGTAATCGAAATCTACTCGCCCGTATCGCAATGCGAACTTGCATCTCGCCCACTGAGACGCGCACAATGGTGTCTATGACAAGCAATGGTAGCGGCGTCGGGGTCATCGACAAGGCCGCAATGGTTCTCTCCGCACTTGAGGCCGGACCCGCCTCTCTCGCCGAATTGGTGACGCTGACCGGACTGGCACGCCCCACTGCCCACCGCCTGGCTGTTGCCCTTGAATTCCACCGCATCGTCGGCCGTGATCTGCAGGGACGCTTCGTCCTCGGACCGCGCCTGGCCGAGCTGTCCTCGGCTGCCGGTGAGGATCGCCTGCTGGCCGCCGCCGGCCCGGTGCTCGGAGCGCTGCGCGATCAGACCGGTGAATCCGCTCAGCTCTTCCGCCGCCAGGGGGATCTGCGCCTGTGCGTGGCCGCCGCCGAACGCCCCGTGGGCCTGCGCGACTCCGTGCCGATCGGAGCAACCCTGAGCATGCGGGCCGGCTCCGCCGCTCAGGTGCTGCTGGCCTGGGAGGAGCCCGACCGTCTGCATACCGGACTGCGCGGGGCCCGGTTCTCCGCGACGATGCTCTCCGGAGTCCGTCGCCGAGGATGGGCGCAGTCGATCGCCGAACGTGAACGAGGCGTCGCCTCGGTGTCGGCCCCTGTGCGCGGGCCGAGCAATCGCGTGGTTGCGGCCGTCTCGATCTCCGGACCCGTCGACCGGCTCACCCGGCAGCCGGGTCGTCTGCACGCGAAGTCCGTCATCGATGCCGCCCGGACTCTGACCGAAGCTCTCGTGCGCGGGTGATGAACTGACTCGACAGGCATGATCTCGTCTCGACCGACGCTATGCGGGCCCGGGGGAACTCTTCCCCGGGCCCGCAGTCTGTACTATGGCCCCATGATCGCCGCCCAGAGACGCAATATCATCGTCGAAACGATCGAGAGAGACGGCGCCGTCTCCATCACTGCCCTGTCCGAGAAGCTCGACACCTCGGCCGTGACGATTCGCCGCGACCTCGATCAGCTCGCCGAGGAGGGGCGACTCATCCGCACACACGGCGGTGCCGTGCTGGCCTCGAGCGCACGGGAGTCGAGCTATGCGGAGAAGCTCGAGCAGGCGCTGGCGGAGAAGACGGCGATCGCACGTGCCGCGGCCGCCCGTGTGCGCAACGGGGATGTCGTGGCGCTGGGGCCGGGCACGACGACCGAGCTGCTGGCCAAGGAGCTCACGCGGTTCTCGGGCCTGCGCGTGGTCACGAATTCGCTGCTCGTCGCCGAGGCCATGGTCTCCTCCCCCGACAATGAGGTCATCGTCGTCGGCGGAATGCTGCGACATTCCATCCGTGCCTTCGTCGGCGGTGGGACGGTCTCCCAGCTGCTCGGGCTGCGCGCCGACACCGTCTTCCTCTCCGGCAACGGCCTGGCCGCGGACTTCGGCCTCTCGACCCCCGCCTTCCCGGTCGCCGACACAGATCGCGCCATGGCCACAGGCGCGGGACGGGTCATCGCGCTCGTCGATCACACGAAGGTCGGAATCCGCTCGTCCGTGCTCACGGTCCCGACCGACGAGATCGACCACCTCATCACGGATGCGAAGAGTGACAAAGCCGAGGTCGGGGCCCTGCAGAAGGCGGGCGTCGACGTCGAAGCGGTGTGACTTTCGACCGCCCGCAGACCACTCCCCGAAGCACCCTCCGGACAAACGATCAAAACAGTTCAGGTTCGATCACTAGCGATCAGGCTCACAATCCTCTAAAGTGTCGTGCTTAGGTGGCCCAGCCCACAGAATGCCATTCACCGACGCCGTTGGAGGAACCTTGGAAGCAATCCGCTTAGATGCACAGTGGATCGACTATCTGCTGATAGCGATCTACTTCGTCTTCGTCCTCGGGATCGGCTGGTTCGCCAAACGCGGGATCTCCTCGAGCATCGAGTTCCTCCTCTCCGGGCGGAGCCTTCCGGCCTGGGTCACGGCTCTCGCCTTCGTCTCGGCCAACCTCGGCGCCGTGGAGATCATGGGCATGTCCGCAACGGGTGCCCAGTACGGCATGCCGACGATGCACTATTTCTGGATCGGCGCAGTCCCGGCGATGCTCTTCCTCGGTGTCGTCATGATGCCCTTCTACTACGGATCCAAGGTCAGATCCGTGCCGGAGTTCATGCGCAAACGCTTCGGCACCGGCGCCCACCTGGTCAATGCGCTGTCGTTCGCGGTCGCGCAGATCCTCATCGCCGGCGTCAACCTCTTCCTGCTCGGCACGATCGTCAACCGCCTCCTCGGCTGGCCGCTGTGGATCGCCCTCGTCGTCGCCGCCGTGATCGTCCTGTCCTACATCACGCTCGGTGGCCTCACCGCCGCGATCTACAACGAAGTGCTCCAGTTCTTCGTCATCGTCGCAGCGCTCCTGCCGCTGACGCTCATCGGCCTCAACCGCGTCGGCGGCTGGGACGGCCTCGTGGACCGGGTGAGCAACGACGGAATGCTCGGAGCCGAACAGCTGAGCAGCTGGCCGGGTGAGCAGCTCTCCGGATTCGACAACCCCGTGCTCTCGGTCGTCGGCATCGTCTTCGGCCTCGGCTTCGTGCTCTCCTTCGGCTACTGGACGACGAACTTCGTCGAGGTCCAGCGGGCGATGGCGTCGAAGAGCATCAACGCCGCTCGACTGACCCCGATCCTCGGCGCGTTCCCGAAGATGCTCATCCCCTTCATCGTCGTCATCCCCGGCATGATCGCTGCGGTGCTCGTCAACCAGCTCACGGAGTTCAAGCAGATCTCCGCCTCCGTCGACGAGGCGACCGCACAGGCTCAGACCGGCGTGACGTACAACGATGCGCTCCTGCTGCTCATGCGCGAGGTCCTGCCGAACGGTCTGCTGGGCATCGCGATCGCCGGTCTGCTCGCCGCATTCATGGCGGGGATGGCCGCGAACATCTCCGCGTTCAACACGGTCTTCAGCTACGACCTGTGGCAGCAGTACGTGGTCAAGGACCGCGAGGACGACTACTACCTCAAGGTCGGCCGATTCGCCACGATCGGCGCCTGCATCGTCGCGATCTTCACCGCCCTCATCGCCGGCAACTTCTCCAACCTCATGGACTACCTGCAGACGCTGTTCGGCTTCTTCAACGCACCGCTGTTCGCAACGTTCATCCTCGGCATGTTCTGGAAACGGATGACTGCGACGGCCGGTTGGGTCGGCCTCGTCGGCGGTACGCTCTCGGCTGTCGCCGTCTTCATCCTCAGCGAGACGGGGGTCTTCGACCTGCCCGGTCAGGGTGCGGCCTTCCTCGCCGCGAGCACCGCGTTCGTCGTCGACATCGTGCTCTCGGTGATCGTCACCTACTTCACCTCACCGAAGCCGCCAGCTGAGCTGCGCGGGCTCGTCTACTCGGAGACCCCGAAAGCCGACTTCGAGGACTTCAGCGAACCGAAGCCGCCGGTGTGGAAGCGTCCGGTTCCCGTCGCGGGAGTCGCACTCGTCCTCGTCATCATCCTCAACGTGACCTTCGGGTGAAGGAGCAGACCATGAGCAAATCACACGAACTGACCAAGACCGCGGGCGCCTTCGACATCCGCAATTTCATCGGAGTGCTGCTGGGTGTCTTCGGCATCATCCTCACCCTCGCCGGGATCTTCGCCTTCACCCCCGACGAGGCGGAGCGCACCGGCGGCATCGATGCGAACCTGTGGACCGGCATCGGCCTCATCATCGCCGCGCTGCTCTTCCTTGCCTGGGCCAAGCTGCGACCGCTGAAGATCATCGACGACCCGGATGACGTCACCGGCACCGAGGCGGCTCCGGGCAGCGACTGACACCGCGGTTCACAGATCGGTCGGCCGATGTCGACGGTCAGAGCCCTGCCATCGCCGCAGCCACCTCGGTGATCGCGGACTGCGGAATGTCACGTGCGGCGTCGTCGAGCACGAGCAGTCGGGCAGTCCGAATATCGCGGGCGAGCGCTTCGCCGTTTCCCACGGGGAAGAACGGGGCCAGCCGACCGTGGACGATGAGTGTCGGCAGCGTCAGCTCCGGCAGCCTCTCCCGCCACCGGGGCCTGCAGTCGAGCCGAGAGAACACCATTCCCACCTGGTCGGCGAGGTGAGCGGCCGGATCGGAGCTGTCCGTCCGGTCCCAGATCCGCTGAGCTCTCCCCCGAGCCTCCTCAGGATCGTCGCCGAGGATGCGCGCCGCCTCGGCGGCGTATTCTCCGACCGCGGCGGGGTCCGTCCAGTCCGGCTCGGGCCGGGAGAAGAGCCGTTTCATCGCCGTCGCGTCGTGGTCGGGCAGATCCTCGTCGACCGGTCCGGGGGCGACGGGTCGTGAACCGATGAGGGTGAGAGCGGCGAACGCTTCTGGGTGGTCGAGGGCCGCGACCTGAGCGACCATCCCGCTGATGCCGATGCCCGCCAGGTGCACGGGCCCGCTGCCGAGGGTGTCCGCCAGAGCGGCGGCATCGGCGGCGAGGTCTCGCAGCGTGTATGCGGGGGCTTCGAGGTCGCCTCTGGTCGAGGCACCGGCATCACGGAGATCGCAGCGCACGACGTATCGCCCTCGATCTGCCAGCGATTCGCACAGCGCGTCCGGCCAGGACAGCATCGTCGGTCCGCCGAGGCAGAGGACCGGTGGTGTCGAATCCGTGCCGAAGGCCTCGATGCCGAGCACGACTCCATTGACCTCACGGGTTTCCATCCCGGCCTCCCCATCGGTATCAGTTCATAATCAGAACCGTGATTTCAATAATGAACCGATAGGTGCGACCGGTCAAGGGTGAGGTCAGTCGATAGTGGGGTCATTCGACGGTGGAGTCAGTCGACAGCGGAGGTCAGGCGAGTCGTCCAGCTCCCGGACCCGCGCTGACGGCGAAGATGTCAGGTGCTCGGTAGCCGCGTTCCGCGAACGCCTCGGTCACGGCAGCACTGATGTCGTCGACGGCATCAGCGTCGACGAGCGCGATCGCCGATCCTCCGAAACCGCCGCCGATCATCCGCGCTCCGATCGCACCGGCATCCATCGCCGCTGCGACCGCGGCATCGAGCTCGACGCACGACACCTCATAGTCCTTCGACAGCGAGGTGTGGGAGGCGAGCAGGAGTTCGCCGATGCCTCGGATCCCGTTCCCTGCTGCGGTTCCCTTCACACCGTCTGCGCTGTCGCCGGACCCGCTGTCGCTCGCCCCGTCGAGCAGATCGACAGTGGCATGCACGCGGGCGTTCTCGCTGAACACGTGCCGCACCCGCTTCTGCTGCTCGTCGGTCAGGTCGCTCAGATCTGCAGCCTCGTCGACTTCGCGCAGGCTCTCGGCGCCGAAGAGCGCGGCGACGTCTTCGCAGGTCCGCCTGCGGACTCCGTATCCGCTTTCGCTGTGGGAGTGCGAGACTCGCGTATCGATGACGAGCAGCTTCAGCCCCTCGGCGTCGAGATCGAAGGGGATCTGGCGGGTGCTGAGATCACGGCAGTCGAGGAAGAGCGCGTGCCCGTCCTCGGTCATGATGGAGGCGGCCTGGTCGACGATTCCGGTCGGAGCACCGACGAAGTCGTTCTCAGCCCGCTGGGTGAGCAGCACCTTCTCCGCATCGCTGAGCCCGAGCCCGCAGACCTCGTCGAGTGCGATGAGCACGGCCACTTCGAGGGCGTGAGAAGACGAGAGTCCGGCACCGACGGGTACGGTCGATTCGATGTAGAGGTCGAAGCCTTCGACGACCGTGCCCGTGGTCTTCGCGATCTCGTCGACGACTCCTGCGGGATGGCTGAGCCAGCCGCGCAGCACTCCCGGCGCGAGCTCCTCGGCCGTGAACTGGCCGGACAGCCGCAGGCCAGAATCGTCGCGATGGTCGGAGATGATCCGGATGCTCTCTGCTCGCAGAGGCGGCTCCGCTGTGCCGTGGACATCTTCGGCGCTCTGGGCTTCGGATCGTTCGGGGCGGCGTCCGATGGCGACGTGCACGGCCCGGTCGATGGCGATGGGCAGGACGAATCCGTTGTTGTAGTCGGTGTGCTCACCGATGAGGTTGACGCGTCCGGGCGCCCGGTAGCAGCCGAGTGGCTGATAGCCGAACAGTGTGGTGAATTCGGCCGCGAGACTCGCGGCGGTCGGTCCGGCCCGGTTCATCGGTCGCCTCCTTCGCTCGTCGAGTCCGCCGAACCAGACGCGTGCGCCTCACCTCTGGCCACGCTCACCGCGCGCAGCCGGGCGGCGGTCTCCTCGGCGGAGACGTCGCCGACGAAGGCGCCCATGGCTGCTTCGGATCCGGCGAGGAACTTCAGCTTGTTCTCAGCTCTGCGCGGGCTCGTGATCTCAAGATGGAGCCATTCGGCCGACCGGTCCTCGCTGTGAACCGGTGCCTGGTGCCAGGCCGCGATATAGGGGGTGGGGGTCGGATAGAGTCCGTCGATGCGTCGCAGCACCTCGGGATAGGTGCGGGCCAGATCGTCTCGCTCGGCGTCACTGAGTTCGTCGAGGCCGCCCACCTGTCGGTGAGGGACGATGTGGACTTCGATCGGCCACCGGGCGGCGAAGGGCACGAAGGCGGAGAAGTGCTCGGATTCGAGGACCATCCGCTCCCCCGAACCGCGTTCGAAGGCCAGCACGTCGCCCATCAGCGGCCGTCCGGTCGCGCGCAGGTGCTGCTTCGCCCTGGCCGAGGTGATCGCCGTGTGCGGTGTGACATACGGGTAAGCATAGATCTGACCGTGCGGGTGATTCATCGTCACCCCGATCTCCTCGCCGCGGTTCTCGAAGACGAAGACCTGCTCGATGCCCGGCAGTGCCTGCAGTTCGGCGGTGCGATGTGCCCACGCATCGATGACGGTGCGGGCGCGCACATCGCCGAGCTCGGCGAAGGACCCGTCGTGCTCGGAGGAGAACACGACGACTTCGCAGCGGCCGTGGCCGGGAGCCGACAGCGCAGAGGTCACGGATTCGACCGTGGCAGCGGCTGCCTCGGCGGTGGTGGAATTCGTCGGCGCGGCCGCCTCGGCGAGGGAAGCGTCGACGGACGCAGGCGACGGGACGTCACCGAGGTCGGGTCCCAGCGAGGGGAAGCGGTTCTCGAAGACGACGACGTCGAAATCAGCGGCGGGGACTTCGGTGGGTCGATCGGGCGTCGACGGGCACAGCGGGCAGTCGGCGGCGGCCGGCAGGTGGGTGCGCGACTGTCGGTGCGTGGCCACGGCCACCCATTCCCCGGTGAGCACGTCGAAGCGCACAGTGCCGCTGGCGGGTCGGACTTCCCGAGGCCGGGGGTCCGCGTCGATCGTCGGTGCTGGTGAGTCGGGGTCCTGGAAGAACAGGGCCTCACGACCATCGGACAGTTTCGTCCGGCGATGCGACGCTGACATCAGACCTCCCAAAAGTTATCATTTTCGATCATAATGCTAACATCAGGCCGCCGTTGTGTGCGCCGTCGGCGTAGAATATCGGCAACGATTCCTCCCGCCGCCGACCCCGGAGATCCATGACCGCCGATATCGAACTCGCCCGCGACGAGTCCACTGCGGTCATCTCCCCCATCGGTGCGTCCCTGCTCAGCTTCGCCGTCGGCGAGCGCCCGGTCGTCGTGCCGATGGGAGCGTTCGACGGCGCTGTGCTCGCCCCGTGGCCGAACCGGATCGCCGACGGCCGCTTCGATTTCGGCGGGCGAAGCCATCAGCTGCCGATCACCGAACCCGAACGCCAGACCGCCCTGCACGGTCTCGTCGCCGGTGTCGAATGGACTGTGGCGAAACGGACGGAGTGCGCGGTGAGCCTCGAATTCTCTCTGCGACCGAGCGAGGGATATCCGTTCACCTTCGCCCTGTCGATCGACTATGAGCTCGCCGAGGCGGCGCTGAGCATCCGCGCCCGTGCCCGGAATCTCGGGACCGATTCGGCCCCGTTCGGCTTCGGCTTCCATCCGTGGCTGTCCCCCGGCACCGCGGCTGGAGCCGCAGCCGGCAGACCCAGCGGCTCTTCCACCGGCACTTCCGCTGGCAGTTCCACAGGCATCCCCACGGGCATCCTCGTCGACGAGGCTCAGCTGCTCGTCCCCGCCACCACCTGGTTCCAGCCCGATGACCGCCTCATCCCCCGCGGTGTCCGCCCGTTCGATGACGGCACGGTGATCCCGGCCGACCATGCGGCCGAGGAGTCGGCGTGCATCGTCTGCAAGGACTTCCGAGCGATTCGCACGATCGGCGGTGCGGTGCTCGATGATGCCTTCGGTTCGCCTCGGCGCGGGAGTGACGGGTGGTCGCGGGCTCGGCTCAAGGGAGTCGACGATCGTGAGATCGTCGTCGGGATGGGACCTGGTTTCCGCACCTGGCAGGTGTGCACGGGCGACGGCCTCGGTGACGATCTGTCCAGACAGGCGATCGCGATCGAGCCGATGACGTGTCCGCCCAACGCCTTTGCCGCCGGGACCGCCGGCGAGGACTTCGACGTTGTCGAGCCCGGTCAGGACCTCGCTGTCGAGTGGAGCCTGTCGCTGTTGTCGAGCGGAGAGTGCGCACGCGAAGGTGCTGAGTCTTCTGCGGAGTCGGCCGAATCGTGTGCAGAAGCAGCAGGGCCTTCTGGGGCGCGCGGAGACTGAGTCTCGCCGTCCCTTCGCCTGCCGGCCCACACGACGGCCGGTGCCTGCTTGCCTGTGGCTCCCTGCGCCCGCGGGTCTGCCGGTATGACGAACGTCGTGCCGCGTGAAAGGGCACCCTGATAGGTTGCAACTACAAGCAGACAGCCAGGGACTGCATTCCGGACGGGACGCATTCCATTCGCGAAAGGGACGAGCATGTCGACTCCACAGAACCCGAACGATCCGAATAACGACCAGCCGACTCCGACTGAGCAGACTCCCGATCGTCCGAACGCCGGATCGGACGAACAGGGACAGGACCCGCAGGCCAGTCAGGATCCACGAGACGGCCAGAACCTGCAGTCCAGCCAGCACTCGCAGGCCGGCCACGACTCGCAGCCCGGCTTTCAGCAGGGAACCTATGATCCCAGCGGCTACCAGGCGCAGGCCTATCAGCAGGGTGCCTACTCTCAGCCCGACGCCTACCATCAGGGCGCCTATACACAGCCGGGGGCGTATCAGCAGGGAGCAGAACAGCACGGCTACGGGCAGCCGACGTATGCTCAGCCCTCTTACGGTCAGCCCGCCTACGGTCAGGCCCCGCAGCAGGCATCGGGTCAGCCCGGCTTCTTCAAATCGCTGTTCGACATCCGCTTCGACAACTTCATCGCAGTGAAGTGGGCCGGCTTCATCTACATCATCGCGATCGTCGTCGCGGCGCTGTCCTACATCGGCACCATCATCGCCGGCATCAGCGCGGGAATCGCCGCCGGCTCGGCTGCGAGCTACTTCAGCGACGGACCGAGCTTCAGCGTGCTGCCGTTGATCCTCTCGATCATCTTCGGTTGGATCATTCCGGCACTGTGGGTCATCGGCGTCCGGCTCGTGCTCGAACTCATCGTGTCCAACATCAAGACGGCTGAGCACACGAAGCGCATCGCTGATTCCGTCTCCCGCTGACCCGCGCACCGCGTTTGTGGTCACTCCGCCGAGGGCGCTGGGCCTGTACTCCCGATTCGCCTCGGCGGAGTGACCACAAACGCAGCTCTGCGAAGCACAGCCTGTGAATTAGAGTGAGCCCCTCACCGACGCATCGATGTGGGGCTCAACCGTACCCCCGAGCAGATTCGAACTGCCGTTACCGCCTTGAGAGGGCGGCGTCCTAGGCCACTAGACGACGGGGGCTAGAACAACACTCCTGGAGAACTCCGGACTGTGTCCGCTGGGCTACCAGGACTTGAACCTAGACTAAATGAACCAGAATCACTCGTGCTGCCAATTACACCATAGCCCAATGTTTTTCAAGGTCATCCCCGTGGAGATTTTCCCTGAGCAACGAGATATAACTCTACACAAGCACCCTGCCTCACGACAAATCCGAGAGGCTCCTTTTCGGTGTGACCTTCTTAACACAGCAGGTTCCCCGCACCCGGCCCACCGACAGGCTCGGTCCGCCTGAGCCGACGGGCGCGAGCCTTACCCGCGGGCGAGGCCGATGAGCCGGTCGAGAACCCGATAGCCGTCGGCGCGCAGACCGTTGTGTTCGTATTCGTTCGTCACCCACGGCTTCACCCCGGACAGGTGCTCGGCCGTGGCCAGCGAGTACTCCACCGGCACGTACGCATCGTCGAAGTACACCGCCGCAGCACCTCGCACCGAGGCGGCCCGCAGCGCATCGACGTCGTAGAGAGCGGGCCACCGGCGTGCGGCAACGAGTTCAGCCACCTCGGCGAAGGGGGCGAGCTCCGGATCCTCGTGCAGAGATTCGGGCCCGGCATGCTCACCGGCCAGCAGGGTCGGATCCTCACGGACGGCATCGGGCATCGCCCGCCTCGCCGCCCAGTTCGTCACCGTTCCGTCAGCCCAGCAGGATTCGTGAATGACCGCGTAGAGCGGATTGCGCCCCGAGAACGGCAGCGACGCAGCCAGATCGTGCCGGAACGCCGCCGAGGCGGGATCGAGGTCAAGCAGGTAGTGAAGCTTCTCCGGCCCGTCGGAGGCACCGAGGAAGTGCCCGAGCAGCCGGATCCGCTCCCGCGTCGCCCGCGCTCCCCCAGGCAAGGCGATGCCCTCACCCAACGATGCGAGATCGCTGAGCCTGCGCATCTTCTCCCGGTCGCCGGGGAACGCCCGGTAGTGCTGTTCGGACTTGCCGATCATGCCTTCCCAGGTCCGCCCGTAGACTTCCGCCGGGTCGAGACCGATGGCCGGCAGCCCGCCGGTGAAGTACACCTCGTGAAGCGCGTTCGCATGAGCGGAGATGTACCGCAGAGTCGTGAATCCGCCGAAGGACTGCCCCAGCAGGGACCAGGTATCCGCGCCGAGGTGGCCGCGCAGGATCTCCGCGTCCTCGACGATCGAATCGGCGCGGAAGAAGGAGAGCGCCTCGGCGATCGCGGCCGGATCCTCACCGACCGTCTCCAATCCGGTGATGTCCCCGTCGACGGAGCCGATCGGGTTCGACCGCCCCGTCCCACGCTGGTCGAGCATGACGACCTGGAACTCCTCGAGCGCGCGGGCCACCCAGCTGCCGGGGCTCACCGGCGTCACCGGGCGTGGTGCCTCGACCCCGGGCCCGCCCTGCAGGTACACGAGGTAGGGCTTGGTGCTCGCCTCCTCGGTGGCGATGATCCGTGCGAACACGCTCAACGTCTCGGGCAGTCTCACCCCCGCCGAGGCGGCATCCCCCGACCGTCCGAAATGGTCGAAGGGCACGGTAACCGTCACGTCACGGAAGTGCAGTCCCCCACGGGTCCAGTTCTTCTGCTCGACCATGGTCACAGCTGCGCCGCGAGCGCCTTGAGGCGGGAGAGTGAGGAGTCCTTGCCGAGGATCTCCATGGACTCGAACAGCGGCGGGGAGACCTTGCGGCCGGACACGGCCACGCGCAGCGGACCGTAGGCCAGGCGCGGTTTGATCTCCATCTCGTCGACGAGCTTCGCCGAGAGCACCTCTTCGAGCTTCGCGGTCGTCCACTCCTCGAGTCCTTCGAGGACCTCGATGGAGGCGGCGAGCACCTCGGGGGCGGAGTCCTTGAGCGTCTTCAGCCCGTCCTCGGCCATTGTCAGGTCGGCGTCAGGGGTGAAGAGGAACGCGAGCAGGTCAGGGGCCTCCCCGAGCAGCTTCATCCGAGTCTGCACGAGCGGTGCCGCCTGGTCGAGGATCGCCAGCTGCTCCTCCGACGGGGACTCGGGAAGCACCTCGGCGGCCTGGAGATAGGGCACCAGACGATCACGGAAGTCATCCACTTCGAGGAGGCGGATGTGGTCGGCGTTGATGGCGGTGGCCTTCTTCACGTCGAACCGGGCCGGGTTGGGCAGGACATCGTGGATGTCGAATGCCTCGGTGAACTCCTTGACGCTGAAGACGTCGCGGTCGGGTCCGATGGACCAGCCGAGCAGGGCGAGGTAGTTGATGAGTCCCTCGGGGATGAAGCCGTTCTCGCGGTGGAGGAACAGGTTCGATTCTGGGTCGCGCTTCGACAGCTTCTTGTTGCCCTCGCCCATGACGTAGGGCAGGTGGCCGAACTCAGGTGTCGCCTCGGCGATTCCGATGGCTTTGAGGTGCTCGTACAGGGCGATCTGGCGTGGTGTCGAGGACAGGATGTCCTCGCCGCGGAGCACATGGGTGATGCCCATGAGCGCATCATCGACGGGGTTGACCAGGGTGTACAGCGGCTGTCCGTTGGCGCGGACGACGACGAAGTCGGGCACGGTGCCGGCCTTGAAGGTGATGTCGCCGCGGACGAGGTCGGTGAAGGTGATGTCCTCATCGGGCATGCGGACTCGCCACACGGGTTCGCGGCCTTCGGCGCGGAAGGCGGCCTTCTGGTCCTCGGTCAGGTCGCGGTCGTAACCGTCGTAGCCGAGCTTGGGGTCGCGGCCTGCTGCCTTGTGCCGAGCTTCGACCTCTTCGTTCGTCGAGTACGACTCGTAGATGTGGCCGCCGGCTTTGAGCTTCTCGATGACCTCGGCGTAGATCTCACCGCGCTGGGACTGGCGGTAGGGGCCGTTGTCGCCGCCGACCTCGATGCCTTCGTCCCAATCCAGGCCCAGCCATTTGAGGGCCTCGACGACTTGGCCGAAGCTCTCCTCGGAGTCGCGGGCTGCGTCGGTGTCCTCGATGCGGAAGACGAACTTGCCGCCGGTGTGCTTGGCATAGGCCCAGTTGAACAGGGCCGTGCGGACCATGCCGACGTGCGGGGTGCCGGTGGGTGATGGGCAGAAACGAACTGTGACGCTCACGATTGTCCTTTGTGTGATCTTCTCGGGTGTGAGTCTGTGGTGTGCGAGTCGGTGCGCGGTGGCGCTGGTGTGGCTGGGCGCTGTCGCGCTGGTGTGGCTGGGCGCCTGCTCAGGCGTCCATGACGGGGTTCGACAGCACGCCGAGCCCCTCGATGGCGATGTCGACGCGGTTGCCGGACACGATCTGGCCGACGCCCGCCGGGGTGCCGGTGAGGATGACGTCGCCGGGCAGCAGGGTGATCGTCTCGGACAGGTGCTCGATGAGGGTCGGGATGTCGAAGATGAAGTCGGCGGTCGTGCCGTCCTGCTTGAGGTCCCCGTCGACCCAGGAACGGATGTTCAGGTCGTCGACGTCGAGTTCGGTTTCGATCCACGGGCCCAGCGGGCAGGAGGTGTCGAAGCCCTTCGCGCGCGACCACTGCTTGTCGGCTTTCTGGATGTCACGCAGGGTGACGTCGTTGCCCGCGGTGTAGCCGAGGACGTGGTCGAAGGCGTTCTCGGCCTTCACACCTTTGGCCACGCGGCCGATGATGACGGCGAGTTCGGCCTCGTAGCTCACGTATTCGCTGATGGCGGGCAGTCGGATGGGGTCGCCGGGGCCGATGACCGCGGTGTTGGGTTTGAAGAACGTCAGCGGCGAGACGGGCACTTCGTTGCCGAGTTCGGCGGCATGGTCGGCGAAGTTGCGGCCGACGCCGATGACCTTCGACCGCGGCAGGATGGGGCTGACCAGACGCACATCGTCGAGCTTCAGCCTCTCCCCCGTCGATTGGGCCGGTGAGAAGAACGGGTCTGAGTCGAGGACGGCGAGTTCGAGTCCTGAGGTGTCCCACCTGCCGTCGGTGATCGGCGGCACCTCTCCCTCGACCACTCCGTATTTGGGTTCGTCCTGATGCACAAATCTGGCGATACGCATGTGCCCCAGTCTAGTCAGTGACGAGCCGCTTCCGCGCGCCGGTGCGACGTGGGGTCCGACTCGGGAGCGCGTGAGCGCTGCACGGCGGCGCATGCACGAGTGCCGTCCCCGGGCTGAGAGACTGGTGCCATGCCCCATCCGCTCCTCCCGCACACCTTCGATCTCGCCCGCATCGGCGCCGGCCTGCCCGCCGCCCAGCTCATCGATGAGCTGAACCTCGCCGAGGTGGGCCCCGCCCCGAGGTTGGTCGTCGAGGCTCCTCCCGGCACCGGTAAGACCACCGTGGTGCCGCCGATGATCGCCGAACACCTGGCGAAGTTCTCCCCCGGTTCAACCGGCGCTGCCGGATCGTGTGGCACAGCCGATCCCGACAGCTCGACCGGCGTCGTAGGCACGGCACCGGGCCGGATCATCGTCACCCAGCCGCGGCGGATGGCGGCCCGCGCCGCGGCCAGGCGACTGGCTGCGTTGACGGGGACCCGCCTCGGCGAGGTGGTGGGGTTCACGGTCCGCGGGGAAGCGCGGACCTCGACGAGCACGCGCATCGAGTTCGTCACCACCGGCGTGCTCATGGCCAGGCTGCTGCGCGATCCGGAGCTTTCCGGGGTGTCCGGAGTGATCCTCGATGAGGTGCACGAGCGGCAGCTGGATACGGATCTCACGTTCGCGATGTGTCGGGAGTTGGCGGATCTGCGCGAGGACCTCTCCGTCGTCGTTATGTCGGCGACCCTCGATGCCAGGCTGTGGGCGCAGCGCCTCGGTGAGGGTGAGCAGGCACCGGCGACGCTGCTGTCGGTGGCCGCGGATGCGCACCCCTTGGACATCCGGTGGGCGCCGGCGAAGGAGCGTCCCCTCGATGTCAGGGGTGTCACCTGGGATTTCCTCGATCATGTGGCGGCGACGACGGTGCGGGCACTGAGTGAGAACGCATCCGGTGATGTGCTCGTCTTCGCCCCGGGCGCCCGGGAGGTCGACGAGGTGGCTGCCCGGGTGCGGCGGCGCGTGGGGTCAGGTGCCGGCGGTCCCGCAGGCACGGGTGGCAGTTCGGGGACCGCCTCGGCGGTCGAGGTGCATACGCTGACGGGCCGGACTCCGGCGAGGGAACAGGATGCGATCCTCCGCCCGGCCGAAGTGGGCGCGGCCCGTCGGGCGATCGTTTCGACCTCGGTGGCCGAGTCGGCGCTGACGGTGCCGGGGGTGCGCATCGTCGTCGACTCCGGGCTCGCTCGTGGACCGCGGTTGGATACACGGCGGCGCATGTCGGGGCTGGTGACGATGCGCGAATCGAAAGCCTCTGGCACGCAGCGCTCCGGTCGTGCGGCGAGGCAGGGGCCCGGTGTGGCGTATCGCTGCATGTCCGAAGCCGATTGGGCGAGCCTGCCCGAGCACACTCCGCCCGAGATCGCGACCTCCGACCTCACTTCAGCGGTGCTGGCCCTGGCTGTCTGGGGCGGGGATGAGTCGCTGCTGCCCGAACCGCTGCCGGAGCGGCCGACGCGGCAGGCGGTCGACAATCTCACGGCGATCGGTGCCGTCGAAGTACCCGGCAACTCTGACGGTTCGGACGGCGAGCGCGGCCCAATCGACGACGCCGGCGAGCGCGACTCCGACGCCGGTGAGCGCGACGGCGCGGCGGCCCCCGGCCTCCCGATCTCTGCCCTGCGTGTGACCGAGACCGGGCGGGCGATCGCCGCGATTCCTGCCTCGGTGTGGTCGGCACGGGGTCTCCTCGACGGGGCGGCGCTGCTCTCCCCCGAACTCGCGGCCGAGGCCATCGCCGTCATCGAATCCGATCAGCGGTCGCCCGGCGCCGATCTCGTCGCCCTGCTGCGGCAGCTGCGCCGCAGCAAGGATGCGCGCTTCGTCCAGGATCGGAAGCGCTTCGCTGCGATCGCACACGAATTCGCGTCGTCCAGCGGTGGAGAAAGCGGCGACGTGTCCACCGCGTCCCGTCACAGCGCTCCGGCGACCGCCTCGCCGACTGCCTCGTCGGCCGCCCAGTCCGAGGCCCGCCCCGCTCTCGGCCCCGACGATCTCGGTCTCGTCACCGCCCTGTCCTATCCTCTGCAGATCGCGCGTTTGCGCAGCGCCTCGGACTCCGAGTACCTGCTGGCCTCGGGCACCGCGGCCAGCCTGCCGCGCGATTCGTCTCTGCAGGGCAGCCGATGGCTGGCGATCGCCGAGGTGGGGCTGGCCGGATCGCGCGCTATCATCCGCTCCGCGGTGCCGATCGATGAGGACACCGCTGAACTCGCCGGTGCCGGTCTGCTGCATACGGAGGAGACGGCCACCTTCGCAGGTGGGAAGGTGCGTGCGGTTCGGCGCAGCCGCCTCGGCGGAATCGAGCTCTCGGCCACCCCGATCCAGGCGAGCTCCGAGCTGGCGCGCCGCGCCATCGCCGATTCGGTGCGCGAGCGCGGAGCCCGCGAGGTGCTGCGCCCGTCGGAGGCCTTCGAATCGCTGCGCGCCAGGATGGGACTGCTGCGCACTGTGTTCGGTCCGCCGTGGCCGGACGTGACCTGGGGGCATTTGTCGGACACTCTCGATCAGTGGTGCCCGGAGGCGCTTGATCGGATTGCGCGGGGCGCCGATCCCGGCAAGGTGGATCTCGTCTCCGCTCTGCGAACTCTGCTGCCCTGGCCCGAGGCGGCCCGCCTCGACGAACTCGCGCCGACCCATCTCGAGGTGCCCAGCGGGTCACGTATCCGCCTGGACTACCCGGATCCCGACCGCGCCGGGTCGAGTGCGGACGACGAAACTGTACCTCAGCCGACCCAGCTCCCGAGCCCGATCCTCGCGGTCAAGCTCCAGGAGTGCTTCGGGTGGACCGATGTCCCCCGCATCTGCGACGGCCGGGTGCCGGTGACGATGCATCTGCTCTCCCCCGCCCGGCGGCCGTTGGCGGTGACCGGAGACCTCGCATCGTTCTGGGCGAATGCGTACGCCCATGTCAGAGCCGAAAACCGGGGTCGCTACCCGAAGCATCCGTGGCCGGAGGATCCTCTGACCGCACCCGCCGCGAAGGGCACGAAACGGTCCGGGCGGTGATCCGTCCGGCGTCACCGGCGGGAAGAATGCGAGCACATCCGCGGTCTGGGACAATGATGCGGTGACATCCGCACCCTCCTCCACCGCTCCCGCCCCGTACACGGCGGAGACCGAGCGTGCCGACCCTCGGTCGGGCCACCTCGGTGATGGTGTCGTGCCTGCTTCGGTCTGGCGGCCGTTGCGTGATCAGCACGAGCATCGGATCGCCGAGCGCACGGATGCGCACATCGCCCGCCGGATGCGGCAGGAGACCCATCCGGTCGAGGATTTCCTCTTCACCTACTACCCGTTCAAGGTCGGGCAGCTGAAGAAATGGCATCCCGGTCCGGGCGTGCGCGTCGAACTCGCCGAGGCGGCCGATCACCGGTATTTCGATCGTCGTTGGTATCGCATCGACGAGGCCCGGAACTTCGCCGAGGTGGATCTCGAGGCTTGGCGGACCGACCGTGGGGATGGGGCGAAGTTCATCGCCTCCCTGCTGTCATCGACGCTTGATCGGGAGGCGAATTTCGGGTGCTTCGGCATCCACGAATGGGCGATGGTCTACCAGCTCACCGACGAGCAGCGCCGGCATCAGCAGGTGCCGCTGCGCCTCAGCCCCGCCGAGACCGATGCCGTCGTCGAAGGCCACCGGATCCAGTGTTCGCACCATGATGCGTTCCGCTTCTTCACCGAACCTGCCCGCCCGCTCAATACTCTGCAGCCGAGCAGGGAGGGCATGATCGCCAATGAGCAGCCGGGCTGTCTGCATGCGGGGATGGATCTGTACAAGTGGGCGATGAAGATCTCACCGATCGCTGATTCGGACCTCGTCGTCGACTGCTTCGATCTGGCGCTCGACATCCGCACCCTCGATATGGAGGCTTCCCCCTACGATCTGCGGGG